>JADEXK010000192.1 GCA_015207155.1 Nostocales cyanobacterium LEGE 11386
GTAAGGATTCAGGTCTAGATTTGAGGAATTCTAGATTTGAGGAATTAAAGAAGGAGTCTGCACATTAGGGTGAACCATTGCTTTGATAGCTTGGTCAAAAAAGTCAATAACAGAACTTCCTTGACGACGACAAGTTTGTATAACCGTCAATAAATTGGCAGTATCTTGGAACCGCTTCATTGAACGGGAACCGCCACTGACTTTTCGTTTTGTGACTGCTAAACGTAACGTTCGTTCAGCTAAATTATTATCAGGCGGTATGTCGGGGTGGTCTAAAAAATACCACCACTGATGAGCTTTGTCCCGCAAGGAGCGTAACAGTTTACCTGCTTCCCCTCCCGCTTTATCAAACCATGAATGAATAGCAGATTCAACTTTTGGTTTAAACTTGGATGCCCAACTCAAAAATTCATCTTCGTTTTGGGTTTGTTGGAATAAAGCGTAGTTTTTAAAACCTTCATCTATCAGAGCGATGAATTTTGTCCCAATTTCTTGGTTATTTAAGCCAGGAATCTTGATTAGTTTCTTGAAGTGACGGCGTAAATGTGCAAGACATTTCTGTTGAGCAATGACCTTATAACCATTGTAGGCACTAAAGTCATCAGAACTGAGTACACCCTCATAGCTTGAACCTAGAATAGATTCTAATTCAGCGCGAGAACGAGTATCAGCCGCATGAAATAAAGCGAAGTCGGTATTGGCAAAAATCCATAACCATTCTTTTACCCCTTTGACTACCCAAGGTGTTTCATCCGCATGAATATTGGGCTGAGTTTGCTTGATCCATTCTTTGAGACTATCAATACTTTGAGCCACTGCACCATCTATTCTTTCATTCGTGGCTACTAATGTTCCTACGCCAATTTCTATTTGTCCCAGTTCCCACAACAATTCTTGTTGTTTTTCGTATGGTAAATGCCCGTAATTATTTATCCATCCCAAGAAAGCTTGCAGTCTAATTCCTATATCTTGCCCTGGTACTATTTCTGGCGACCAGTCTGCTGTTTGTGTTGACCCACACTCGCTGCAAATACAGGTATATCTTTGATATTCTACGATTTCGATGGGTCTAGATACCAACTGTGCTACTTGCTGGGTTTCTATTTTTATTGGTTCGTTACTGAATTCCTTTTGACCACAACAAAAACACACTTCCGGTCTTAATCTCTCAAACCTATCTACTCTCCCAAAACCCTTTCTCGTTTTTCCCGGATGTCCTGGCTGTCCTCCTGGTTTCCGTTTTGGTGTTTGACTCTCCCCTGATTCATCTTCAAGTTTTTTCTCGGTTTTTTTGAGGATGTCTGCCGACGGTGGTTTTGATGATGTTGTACTGTCTCAATCTCTACTGACTTTGAGTTTCTCTATTATAGATTCTAGTTCTATTACTCTGGATTTTAGCTGTTCTATAGCTTTTGCCTGCTCCATTAGCATCTCTACCAGTTGCTCTTTCTCCAACTGCTTTAGGGTTTCAATGTCTAGTTTTGGTGGCAGGTCTTTTTCCATAATTGCTATATTCTGCTTCCCCTACCACACTTGTCAATACCCCAGCACCTGAATCCTTAC
>JADEXK010000032.1 GCA_015207155.1 Nostocales cyanobacterium LEGE 11386
CAAGGGGATGGGGGGATGGGGGGACAAGGTAAATAACCAATGCCCAATGCCCAAAAATTAAAAAACATCGGCGGGGTCAGCTGATCGTAATTTCCGCATAGCGATCGCCCCAGAAAAACTACACATGATGACAGTGAGAATAAATACTGTTATTGCCCGGTCTACTTTCATCGCGATGGGCAGCAGTGTGGCAGCATAGGTAAGCTGATACAATCCAAAAGACAGGAAGAATGCCGGGATATAACCCAAGACGGCTAAAAATAATGCCTCTTGGAGCAAGACTCCCAATAGATAGCGATCGCTGTAACCCATGGCTTTGAGGGTGGCGTATTCTGGCAGGTGTTCCGAAACGTCGGAGTAAAGAATCTGATAAACAATCACAATGCCGACAATGAAGCCGACTCCCACACCTAAACCGAAGATAAACCCAATACCGGTGCCGTTGGCCCAGTAATCTTTTTCGGTTTGGGCAAATCCTTCTGGAGTCAGAACGCTGACATCATTAGGGAGTCCAGCAGCGAGTTGTGATCGCACTTTTTCTGGATCAGCACCCGGCTTGAGAGTAATTAACCCGACTTCGATGCGATCGCTCTGACGGTCTGGAAATAGTTGTAAAAAGGTGGAGTCACTGGTGATGACATTACCATCGGCGGCGAAGGAAGCACCGTTACTAAATACGCCCCGAACGCGCACAGCTTTATTATTCAATTCTGTTTCAAAATTGCCTGTTTTTTGGAAGATATCACCCACCGCCCCGTATTCTGGACGACCAGCTTGATCAAACAGCACTTGATGCAACTGTTTGAGATGATCTTGATTTTGTTGGACTTCGGGAAACTTGAATGCAGATTGGGTCGGATCAATACCCCAAATCAAGATAGCCCGATCAAGACGTGTTTCGGGATTTCGCCATTGTCCAGTGCCAATATAAACAGAGTTTACTGACTCTACACCTTCATAACCCAATGTTTGATACAGTCGTTCTCTAGAAAAGCTTTTGACTGAAAATAAAGTTTGAAATTGGGGATTAATCAAAACCAAGTCTGCTTGTAAATTGCGATGAGGTTGTACGGCTGCATCAAAAAGCGCACTTTCAAACCCTAGTTGAATAAACATCAACATATCGGCAAAGGTAATACCTGCAACCGCAACTGCCAGACGCGTTTTTTCTTTCATTAACTGCCGCCATGCTAGCGGAGTTTTGCGGGATAGTTTGGAAAACATCTTGCAAGTGTCCCCATATCAAAGTTAGTTAAAATCTGACAGTTTCAGTCTGTTGTTCCAGTTGATACTGTCGCATTAAAAGAAATAAAGGTAAACCAAGAGAAACCCCAACTAAAAGATTAGAAGCAATGTAAATCCAGAGATTTGGCATTTTCAGACGTGTGCCTTCCCAATATACAAATACCCAAAGAACTAGGGATGAAACAATTACATCCATGCCAAAAAAACCAGAAATTCTATTAGCAAATAGCTGTTCAAAAAAAAGCTGGACATCAAAACCGTATTCTAGAACAAATGGCAATAACTGTGAGTAAGGCAAAACTGTTCCGAAAATACAAAGCAGAAGATATATGACTTTCAGCATGATAAAATTACCTAATTTTCTCCGGTATAAATGTTGGTTAATATTTCATATCAACTAGCCAGAAATTCTAAAACTAAAGCATTAAAATCATCGGGACGTTCTAGATGAGGATGATGACCACAGGGGTCAAAAATGTGTAAATGATGATTCGGTAAAGCTTGAGCCGCAACGTAAGCGTGAGAAACAGGCAAGATGCGGTCTTGTTTCCCCCAAATAATTAATGTGGGTGTTTTAATCCTAGGAAGTTGCTCGATAATCGGAGAAAATACTGAACGACGAACACCAAACAAATTCAAATTCGCCTGTGCTAATCTGGCAAGTGCTCTTTGTCTGTGAGGAAGGGCAAAAATTGGATAGCGAATTTCCATCCATTCTTCAGGAATTAGTGTCGAATTATGTAAGTTCATTTTCAACATTGGCGCGAGCATTCTGCGACTAGGACGGAGAAAACGCAAAACCAAAGGTAGACTTGCCAAGCACAGACCAAATGCAATTTCTTGACCTAGCCCAAAACTATCTACAAGTACTAATTTTGCCAATTGCCGGGGAAACATTAAGGCAAATTGCAATGCTGCACCACCTCCCATTGAATTACCAATGAGGGTGGTATTTTCGATGCCCATTGTGTCCATAAAATTTTTAATAAATTGCGCTTGGTAGGTCAGTGAATAGGCAACTGATGGTTTATCAGAGCGACCAGAACCTACCATATCAATGGCATAAACACGATGATGCTGTCCTAAAACATTAATGTTGTATAGCCAAAATTCAACAGAACCTCCACCACCATGAAGTAAAATAACCGCGCTTCCCTGGTCTCCTGATGACCAGTAGCGTGTGTTGATGTCACCGACTTTGATATATTGGTCTGGCGGTATATGTGTCAGCATTATCGTCTTTTTGCTAGATACTAAAGATTAATTGCTGTTTGTACTTGCAAGTTAGTCAGCCCAGCGACTCGTTTACTATCTTCGGGATTTAAACGAATTTTGACCTCAATCACTCGACGATCAAGGTTTTCTCCTGGTTGGTTGCTAAAAACGTTTTGCCGATTTACCTGTAAACCAATTTGGGAAACTGTGCCTTGTAGTTCACCATCAAATACTTGACTAGTAATTACTGCTGGCTGTCCCAGTTGAATTTTACCAATGTCGGTTTGATAAACTTCTGCTACTACCATCATTTGCTCGGTTTGCGCTAAGTCTGCAATGCCGACATCACGAATTTTTTCTCCAACTTTTGTATGAATTTTGAGAATTTGACCCGCCATTGGGGCTTTAATCTCTGCTGCTGCTAAGTCTGTTTCGGCTTGTTTGAGAGATGCGATCGCATTTTCCACTTCACTCTGTGCAGCCTGCACATCTACCGGACGAACTTCGGCAATACTGTTGAGTGTGGCTTTGGCTTCGCTGATTTGTTTGTTGCTAGTGGCGTTAATTCGGGTGAGTGCAACTTTAGCTTCAGTCAGTTGCCTACTAGCTGTAGAGTTAATGCGGTTGAGAACTGCTTTAGCTTCATCTAGTTGCTGTTGTGCGGTTTCCCAAATCAAACGCTTACTATCAAATAAAGAATGAGAAATTGCTCCTTGGGAAGATAGCTGCTGATAACGTTGATATTCAGCTGCGGCATTGTTGAGTTCTGCTGTCAGTTTTTTAATTGTCGCCTCTTGGGCAATTCTATCTCCTAACCACTGCGCTTCGATGCGAGCGATCGCTTCTTGTTGCGCGGTTTTATCTCCTTGTAACTGCGCTTGTAAGCGTTCAACAGTTGCCTGTTGTGCCTGAATTTCTCCGGTTTTTGCCCCGGCTTTCACTTGAGCCAGTTTAGCTTGAGCCACTCTTACTTGTTTTTGCGCTTGGAGTACCCCATTCTGCAAGCGATCGCGTGAGTCTAAAATTGCTACCACTTGTCCGGCTGCAACGATATCACCTTCTTTGACTAGGATTTGAGCAATGCGATCGCCATCTAAAACCAAAGGTGCAGACAAACTAATTACTTCTGTTTCTGGCTCTAATCTTCCTAAAGCCGTCACTCTTGGTGCGGTTTGTCCTAATTCAGATGAGGCAGTTTGACCAACTTGTCCAAACTGAGAAATGCTATAAACAGCAATGCCACCTGCAATTGCAGTCGCAGCTATTACTAAGGGAATTAGTGTTTGATAAGCAGGTTTAAATAACAGATTTCGCCCCATTTTCCCCTCACAAGAAACACACTTATTTGATACGTGAAATTAACCTTGTTACTAAAACCCTAATTATCTATATGGCTGTAAATTAGCAGCTTTGTGATAATTTGCTTGCTGTAAATATAACGTCAGCATTTGACACAGCAAGGCACATTGTTCAGGAAAATCAATTGTTTCATCACCCCATAACTTCTCTAGGATTAAACCATTAATAAAGCTCAAGACAAAAACAGCCAATACTATATCTTGAATACCCAAAAAATCACAAACTGCCTGCTGATATCTTTTATTAGCACGTTTAAATACAACATTGTTGCGGATTTCTTGTGAGTCTTGATGCTGACAAAAATCAACCCAGACATAAGTCCACTTAATAAAGTAATCCTCATTTTTAACTAAATATCTCCCCAGCGCTGCCATCGACTCTTGCAGCGTTTTAGCGCCTGCCATCTCCGCCAGTGCTGCACTCACATCTTGCTGACTTATCTCCTCAACTAATTGCTCAAACAAAGCTTGTTTACTAGGAAAATAATGATAAAGCGTACCAGTAGAAACATTTAAACCTTGAGCAATTTGCCTCATGGTGACCGAACCATAACCTTTTTGGGCAAATAAATCAAAACTCTTGCTCAGGAGTTCTTTGCGGTATTGGTCATGGTCAACAATCTTAGGCATGATTCGGCTTTATTTATATCGAACGCTCGTTATTTATTACGATACTGCTACTGATGCTGGGATGTCAAATAATTACAGCAATTTAACGTGAGTCTCCAACGGAGGCGAAGTTGCGGGAAGAGCGAAAGAAACATAATCCTCCGTACTTTTTATTCCTCACTCAGCACTCAGCACTATTTCTTAGGAATTCGACAAATATCAAAAACCCCTCTCCAAACCTCTCCCCTGCCAGGAGAGAGGCTTTAAAAGCCTAATTTTTCGTGGTATTTTCAGCCCCTCTGGGCGTCGGAGAGGGGTTGGGGTGAGGTTCATCGAATTCACGTCAATTTAGTACAACATTTTCTGCTGACGTTGACTATGTAGTAATCTTTGCTTTTGACTTTTGAAATCTTGGTGCAAGTATGGGAGATATTCCCACCTAAGAGAAATAGGACTTACGCAAAATACTTCACTTCGACAAGCTCAGTGACCACTCTAACTCTCATTCCTCCGTGTTCTCCGTGCCTCTGCGGTAAGCGCAGCTATGCCCCCATCAGGGCTTTACGCTTTACGCTTTAGCGATAAGATTCTTCCGTAAGTGCGTAAGTCCTAAGAAACCTAAATTTAGGTAGTCATCAAGTAACTAATTTTCCTGAATAAGTTGTTGCACCTGCTGTTGCAAAGCTGGACTTTGCTGAATGGCAACCAATATCTGACTGAAGCGCCTCGGTTCTAACCCACCATCTCGGACTACTTGCTCTTGTTGAGATAGGGTTTCCTGTTCGATTGACTGTATTTGAGAGGACGCTTGGTTAAAGGACTTCTGCTCCTCTGGAGTTGCTGGTGTAGATGAGTTAGCCTCAGGCGACTGCTGTGTTTGGGACAGCTCTTGAAATCGTTCTATACTTAGACCTGATTGCTGGATCGCTTGTGCAAATTTCTGCTGCGCTGTTTGACCAATTTCCTGCAACTTGGGGATGACATTAGCAAATTGCTGTAGTTCTTCTGTGCTAACATCTTGTGCTTGAGATTCTGGAACCTGAGGTACCCCTTGCACTTGAGGCGCTTGAGGTTGAGATTGTGATTCTGGTGCTTCTGCTAGAGCAGAAAAGTTGCCTGCAACCAAAAAAACTAACACAGAGCTACCTTTTAAAAGTTGCTTTAACATACAGTCTTCCTCCTTAATTACTGCTTACCCTGCGTATAACAAGGAAAGTGTGTTCAATAAATCAAGCTGTTTGGGTTCTTCTTCAAAGATGTATTCAGCAATAGATGTGACAGCAAATACTTTCCCTTACTGATGGATTAAGAGCTTTCTGTACGTTGGTTCTTGCATAGCCTAATACATGTTTACCTTTTTCTGCAAGGAGGCTCACATCGTACTCGAAAGGTCATGAACTTATCTAAATGTCATGCAAGAAACAACATCAAGACACAGATATTTAAGAGTTTTGTAGAACATTCACTTGGCTAACTCTTGGCTGTTTTGCTAAAAATTCGGTAATACAGCCATGTAGTAGTTTCCTTTAAAGGAAAAAGTATATAAGTGAGAGGATTGATTGTCACAATGATATTTCGGTAATCTCGTCGTGCTAAAAACAGAATGGCACGAGCCACTTGCGGCGCTGACATCACTCCATAAGGATTAAGTTGACTCTTAAACGGCCCGAGGATTAACTTGCGAACTATACAATCGCCATCCAACCGCTTGAGAGTTACAATGTCTCCTAATGTGCGTTTACTGAGTTCATAAAGCGGACTTAACGCCGGGGAAACCTCAGCCTCAGAAGTATTAACCCAAATTTCTTTTGTTGCCTTTGCTTGTGGCCCTGTTATCGTGGTCAAGAATATATCCATTAACCGCAATGCCGAGAAAGTATTAACCTCATAAGAGGAATTGATAGCCTGCGGTGTGCGGCTAGCGTAGACATTAACGCCGTGGTTGATAATTAAAATATCAATTTTTGCTAAACAATCCTTTAGTTGAGCTTCATTACCCAACTCCCAGGAAACCACCTTTAATTCAGTGTGCGTTGCTAATTTTTCTGGGTTAGTGGTTAGTGCCACCACTTTAGCATTGTGCTTGAGCAGTTCAGCCGCCAAAGCTTGCCCAAGAGCGCCTGATGCTCCAGTCAAAGCGACGGTTTTACCCTTGAGAGATAATGCGGTACCAAGTATTTTATCCACTAAAGGAAAGACACCACTGTAGTAGGCATTGACATTATCAAAATGATGCCGCCAATGATAAGACCGATTCACCCACCAAACGGATGGAATGATTTGTAAAGGACCGGGTAGATGGTTGTAGTCTGTATCGATTTTTCCTAGGAAATATCGCAGCGAAGCACCAAACAAAAAGGTAAAGCCATAGACTACTCCCAGCCATAACCCCATTTGGTGAACAACTAAGGCAATCAGTGTCAATATGATTACCAGTAGACTCGACTCGAAGATATCGTGATAGAGCTGGGAATCTTGGTAAGCTTTTAGAGACACTATTGATAAATCTCGCCGATATACCATGTGGTGCTTGTTGTGCCATTGAGAAAGCCATCCGACTTGGTGACACAAAACATGGTAGCTATCTCTTAATACCTCAGCAAGCAAAAGAGAAAAGACTCCCCAACCAGCAAACTGCAAACAGGTGTTTACTAAAACCCAATTACTTGGAGCTAACATCTTGATCATGATTTCCTACACACCAATCATCTTAATCTTTCTTTATATTCGATAAGAATAGATTAAGGTCGAGTCACAGAGCAAATGAATTGCATTCTTCATTATCTTTAAATGCTCTCAAGTGAAAACTCAAGATTTGGCTGCCCAAAGTAGTGAAACGTCGTACTGATTGAACATTGAATTGGCACTCACAAGAGTCATGTCTTCTATCTGAGCCTGTGCAATCAACATTTTGTCAAAAGGATCTCGGTGATGCAAAGGCAATGCAGCTGCTCGTAAAGCATGAGAAGCTGTAATTTCTAGCGATCGCATTACCAAAAACCCCATCTGACTAGAAATATAACTGTCTAGGGGGTCTGACAGTGGTAACTTGCCGATCGCAACTTTTATCCCCATTTCCCAAATGCTGGCAACTTTTTTTCACGAACTATATCCGAGCTATGATGAATAACAAAATTCAAGAATTGACCGTATGCAAACTATTACTGACATTGGCACATTGATTGTTCGCACACCTAAAACCCTTGGTGGTCGTCCTCGCGTTGCAGGAACCAGAATATCTGTACAAAGAATAGCTGCTTGGTACAAGATGGGTTTAAATGCAGAGGAAATTGTCGAACGCATGGGCAATGTGAACTTAGTGCAAGTATACGCCGCCTTAACTTACTATCATGCTAATCGAGAAGAAATTGAAGCATATATCTCTGCGGAAAAATCCAGTTATGAGCAGCTTGCTTCCCAAATAAGTTAGATAGTATGAGTGAAATACGATTGTTAATCGATGAAGACGCGATGGATCATCGATTTTTGGGAGCATTGAGAGCCAGAGGAGTAGATGTTACAACCGTTGGGTAACTAGGTACAACTGGTTGCAGTGATGAGGAACAGTTAACCATTCCTACACAACAACAAAGAGTATTTTATACATTTAATGTGGGCGATTTTTGCCAGTTGCATATTTTGTACATAACCAAACAAATAAATCATTCAGGTATTATTATCTCTTTACAAGAGTATTCAGTGGGTGAGCAAATGCGACGAGTTTTAAAATTGATGGCTAGTAAAACTGCTCAAGATATGGAAAATCAGCTAATTTTTATCAGTGCTTACACAGCAGATTGAGTTATTTGCTAAATATTTTTACTATTAATGTTTGCATAAATAGACACTCAGTTTATTTTGCGCTGACACCTGTAGTTGTTTTGGTGTGCGATCGCTTGTCATTCATACTTGATTACACAGTGCGATCGCAATTGCAGCAAAGATAAAAATTCTGCTAACTCAACTAACCCCTCTGCTTTCCATCTGCTTTGTAATTATGAGAAGGCAAGCAATGATGAAGTTTCATCTTCATAAAATAATTTGATTGTGCTGAACTCCCGACGCAATAAATTTTCCACTTGTAAGGTAGAACAGTTTCCAAGTCTAAGCCAGATAACTTTTGGGGGATTCCCAAACAGTAAACTCAGATCGTGCATATCAGCATCTTTTGAGACGATCATCAAATCATTATCTTTTGCATAATTCCAAACTATCGGGTCTATTGTTGCTTTCATGCCTACATCTCGAACATGAAGTGAGTCTGGAAAAAGATCGCTCAAACGGGTGGATAATTTAGGGGATAAGTTTTCATCAAACAGTAATTTCATGCTGATAATGGAGAAATCATCAGCCGACGTTCACGGTCAGCCGCATAAGCAATACAAGCTTTTAAATCTTCTCGCGTCAGGTCGGGGAAATCATCAAGAATTTCCGCTTCGGTCATCTCGGAAGCTAGGTATTCAAGCACTTCATAAACTGTAATTCTTAACCCACGTACACAAGGCTTACCACCGCGTTTATTCGCTTCGATCGTGATGTAGTCTTTGTAATTCATAAGTGGCTATGCATTTTTGTCAAATAATTCTATCTTATCATGTATCTCTGCTAAAAAATCAATAATTTTACCGTGAAACTTCCCATCGTTCTACTGTAACTCAAATAGCTTGTGATGGTTTTGGTGTGCGATCGCTTGTCATTCATACTTGATTACACACTGCGATCGTAATTGCAGCAAAGATAAAAATTCTGCTAATTTAACCAATCCTTCTGCAGTTTTATCTAAGAGTATATTCGTAGAGACAATGTAATATGAGTTTTTTATAATCGTGAGTGTAAATATCTCATCCAAAATCAATAACCACCATTGAGTTTATGAATAAAACAAGTTGGTTTCCTAGTTGGCTACCTTGTCCCCTGTCATGGATGATGGCTATAAGGTTAGCAATACCAGCCTACTTTGGTGCAACGGTAGTTTTTGGATTTGAATTCTGGCGCTACTCTTTAGTCGGAAGCTTCTTAGCTATTACAGATATCGATAGTTCAATTTTCTTTCTTATTGTTTCTATTATTGCATTATTATTAGCTCTTATTTGGTTTTTAATTTTAACGGGAATATATAAACTTTTACTTAAAATTATGTGGTCAAATCCACCGCAATGGCTGAAATTGCCAGAATTTCGCTTATTGGTTATTCGGGATTTTGGAATACTTATGTTATCAATTTTGCCAATTGTTGGAATTTTTGCAATCCATATTTTATTGATTACTAATTTGCAATATACATATAATAATTTAAGAACACCCAGACTAACTTATGATATTTTACTACTCAGATTTTGGTGGATTTGGTTAATTTCTGCTGCTCATCTCTACCAAGTTTTTATGAATAAATTGCTAATAATCAAAAATATGAAACTGTTTATCAAACGCACTTCTAAATAAAGATGCTTGATCAGCTAATGACTACCTAAACAATAACTAGCCATTAGCCAACCTCCGCGTACCTTTGCGCTAACCTTAGCGCCCCTTTGCGTTTAAACTTCCCCCTCAACTAAGCAGTACGAAAACGTGCCAACTCCTCGCCAGTCTTCGCATCATGGGCGTGAACAGTACACACCAAACAAGAATCAAACGATCGCGCCACGTGACCAACTTCTACAGGGTCGCTAGAATCTTCAATGGGTGTCCCTATCAAAGCTTCTTCAATGGGGCCGCGTTGTCCTTCACCATCACGAGGGCCGATATTCCAAGTACCTGGCGCAATCACTTGGTAATTTTTAATCTTACCGCCTTCTATATCTACCCAGTGACATAACGCACCCCGCGCCGCTTCTGTTGCACCCCAACCCTGACCGTCTTTTTCTGTAGGTTTGATATACCAGGGGTCATTTAATTTAAACTCGCGTAGGCAGTGTTCAGCTTGGCGATATAACTTGACAAGTTCGTGAACTCGTGCTAACTGACGCAGATGGACGCTAGCGCCACCCATACTTTTAAAGACATCCAGAATAAACCCGTCATGGTGTTGCCAAGATTCGCCGTGATTACCACCCGCCACTAACTGACGCGCTAAGGGGCCAGCCTCTAAGCGCCCAAAGTCTTTGTGTAGGACAGCACTTGCCCAAGAGTAGGCATTGTCAAAGTCCTTGGTATTATTTGCTGTGGGTTTAGTAGTGCGATCGCTTGGGTGAATATCTGCTGTCCCTTCATCGTACCAGGAGTGAGTGGTATTCTCACGGATTAAGGACGGATCAATCAAGGTGTGAGTATCTGTGAAGCTGTCATACACACCACCTTTCATAATCGTGGCAGCATTGCGTCCGGCGATCGTAGGCTTTTGGTATTTGTCCTCATGGGCTAAATACCCCCAAGTCACATATTTACCCACACCAGCGCCATATCTATCTAGACCAATATCTAAACCCATGCGCCAATAAAAACCCAAGTCTGACTCACGATGATTCAGGTCTTCATCCAACCATACCATGAAATCATCATAAGTCTGGATTTGTTCATAACGTTCCAATGAACAACCCAACCACACTGGTTCTAACCAATTGGTGCGGAAGTATTCTAGAATCGCCCAAGCACGGGTAATGTCTGTGAGGGTGGGGGCGCACATCACACCACCAGGAACCATGTAGCTAGAGTGAGGCCACTGTCCACCTAAGAGGGCATAAATTTCTACTGGTTTAGCGGAAATTGTCACACCAATTTCGTAAGATTTGCCAGTGAAAGCGGCAAAACGTCGGCAAGCTTCTTCATAAAAGCGACTACTACGGTAATTTTTATTGGTCAGGTCAATGGCAAACAAACCATAAAAATAGCGAGGTATACTTTGGATTGTTTCCACAATTTGACCCAAATTTCTCGCCAGAATCGCATTGCGCGGAACTTCTGTACCCCAAGCAGTATCTAATGCCCAGGATGCACTAGTCAGATGAGAACCGCCGCAGATACCGCAAATGCGCGGCGTGACAATTAAGCCAGCTTGGGGGTCTTTACCGCGTAGGATGATTTCAAATCCCCGAAACAGTTCGGCGTGTGTCCAGGCGTTAACTACCCGCCTATTTTCAATGTCTACCCGGACATCTAAATCGCCTTCAACTCTACCAACAGGTGAAATGTCTAATGATTGAATTCCCATTCTCTTCTCCTGTTTTTATAAGCACTAAAGTGCTTACTACGAACTAAACTGTAAAAAAGTCTTCTTCTGCCCAGGGTGGTGCTGCGTCTTTGGCGACCATTGTGAGTAAGGCGTAGTCTTTCTTTTTGACTCCTGGCGGTAATTCTTTGGGAACACCCATGACTGTTTGGGTTTTAAATACGGTTCCTGGCTGGAGGTCAAAGAAGGGGAATTCTGGTTCGGTACAACCTAAACATGGCATCCCTGCACGGGTTTTGGAGGAAACGCGGTTCCACAAGATGCGGTTGCAGGATGAATGGGTCATGGGGCCGCGACAACCTAAGTCATAAAATAGGCAGCCTTTACGCTGACCAAATTCGGCGGTTGAGGCTTTGTAGGCGAAGTGAACGTTACGAGTACAGCCTGTTTGAGTATAGGTGTTGAAGAAGGTTTGGGGACGATGTAGTTCGTCTAGGGCAATGTCGGCGATGCGTCCGGTGGCGATCGCTACTAATATCTGCGTAATCCAATCAGGATGGGCGGGACATCCAGGTATGTTAATTACAGGTAATCCGGCTTTAGTTACGAAATCTTGTCCTAAAAAACCGCCGGCTTGACGCTTGAGAAACTGCAAGCCTGTCGATTCGCTGGGGTTGGGTGCCATTGCGGGTATTCCTCCCCAAGTGGCACAGTCTCCCACGGCGACGATAAATTTAGCAGCTTGGGCAAGGTCTGTTAACCAATCTTTCATCGGGCGATCGGCAAAGCGATTCCATTCACCGGTGCCATTGGGGGCATTAACTACACTGCCTTCAAACACCAAAATATCTAGGGAAATTTTGCCTAAAATGCAATCCCACAGCAGTGTTTGTAAGTTGTTGCCTAGTTCCAATCCCAAGGAGGGATGCCACAGTACTTTGATCCCAAAATCGGCAATTAAATCACAGACTGTTGGTTCTTCAGCGTTGAGAAATGACATGGTGTTGCCAGAACAAGCCCCACCTTGCAGCCACAGTACATTAGTCATTAGCTACATATTTTTCTATTGTTTACCTTACTCAGTGCTGAGTGCTGAGTACTGAGTCAAAAGAAGAAGGAAGAACTTTCATACTTGGTACAAGGAACGCGAATTGTGGTCACTTAGCCTTGCCGAAGTGTGGGCGGTTTTTTAACTCAGCACTCTTCATCATGTATGATTTAGGTGATAGAGCTTGGAGAGTTTCACCTGTTTATCAATATTTATTTTTCAATATAATCTAAATTTTTAGATATTTTTATTTCGTTAAATAAAAATTAAGTATTGCAAGTTATATGTCAAGAATTCAATATAGAATAGTTAAATAATGTCAGGCCATTCTATCAAAAGTATTGTGAAAATATCAGGTATTTTTTGCTGACATTGAATATTCGCAATTACCCCCTAGAAATTTATCAAGAGATTGTTTTATAGTAAAAAAATTGATTCACTCCATTTTAGGTAAAAGTAATTACGAATTATCAATCGGGACTCAAAACTGCGTAAATCGGTATAGCCCCTGAGTAGACACATTCAGCGTGTTTCTATTTTTGGGGGGCGTTGACAGACTCAATTCCCCAATTGGTTAGAATACGGCAGTTATGAATCCCAGTATTACAGATTCAGCAGTGAAGGCAGCGATCGCCGCCATCGGATCAGAGTCAGCGACGACAGCAGAAAAAATCCAGATGCTGATTGAGATGGCGCAAGGCTTTCAAAAAAAGCCCAAAACTGCCCAAGATTTGCGCAATGCAGTTTCCTTGTATTACCGGGCGTATCAGATGTGTGGTGAGGAATATCCCCTGTTGCAAGCCCGCGCCCAAGTGGGGATGTCAGGGACGTTACAGATAATACCGGATGGGGGAACTGATTTGCTACTGCAAGCCAAGGCAGGTTACGAGGAAGCATTGCCGATTTTACAACAATTAGCCTCACCGGAAGAAGTGGCAGAGGCAAAGATGAACTTTGGTTTGGCGTTGCAGTCGCTTGTACCGTTCAATTTGGCACGGATAACAGATAGCATCCAAGCATATCACGAAGCCTTGCGAGTATTTACCTGGGAAAATTACCCACAAGAATACGCAATTTTATACAACAATATTGCGATCGCTTACCTTTCCATGCCGATGGCTTCAGAACGGGAATATTTACGTCAGGGGTTGGCTGTGCAGTCCTTTGAGGTGGCATTGAAGCATATTAACTTAATTGAGCATCCCAGGGAATATGCGATGTTGCAAAACAACTTGGGTAACGCTTTGCAATATTTAGTCAGTTCCCATCCTATAGAGAATAACTTACGAGCGATCGCAGCTTACGATGAAGCCTTAAAAGTGCGTAACTCCAAAGATACACCTTTAGAGTATGCTAATACAATTTCTAACAAAGCCAATGCCTTATTCAACTTACCTGATGACCCGGAAAAACCGGAAGCAGGTAATCCTCAAAATCTTTTAAAAGCACGAGATTACTATCAAGAAGCTTGGGAAATTTTTCACCAATATCAACAAACAGAACAAGCAAAAACAGTTGCCCAAGCCTTGCAAGAATTAGCTGTGGAGATAGGGAATAAAAATCATTAAATATTGTTTTTGGTAGTAAAAACACGAAGACAATCAGTAATTGGGAGGATATGAAACATGAGAGAAATTTTAGTGAAACATCATGTCATAGATTTATGCAATAGCTTAGTAGCTGGTGACTTAAATATAGCTACAGATATTGTATGGGTGATACTAGCGATCGCCTTATCTTTAGTTGGTGGTGCTATTGGTGGAATGCTGCTAGCTGGAAAAGATATAGGTTATCGTTTTTCAGCAATGTTGGGGGCATTGTTTGCGCCTGCTGGTGTAATTCCTACTATCCTTTTAGGGTTAATTGTGTTGAATTTTCTAGCAAGTTATTAGGAGTAATTATGTTGGAAATAGGGTGGTTTTCTGCAAAGTTGTTTCTCAAAGGCAAGCTCCTAAGAGATCCAGTGTATTTTGTCAAGCAAATTACAATTGCTAGTAGTATAGGTTCGCTAATATTAGTATTGCTAGCACAAGCCAATATTCCCTTATGGCTACCCATATCAGTATCTAGCTTAGTCACAGGATTAATTATGCCTTTTCTCCTAAAAGATTTCAAAATGAAGTAATTTATCAGTCTGATTAATCTTCACTATTTACTGTTTACTGACCAATGAATAATGACTAATGACCAACCTTGAAGAATTAGTTCAAGAAATTAACCGTTTTGAGGCAATTATATCGGAATGGGATGAAAGTCAACGGTGTGTAGCAGTAGGACTAAAAAGAGCAATTGAAGCATTACATAAAGCAGCTTTAACCAATTTGATTAAAAGCCTGAAACAAGAATCAATATCAGCTTTGCGTCATGCAGTTGCTGATGAATTAGTGTATGCTGTACTGCTTTATCATGAATTAGTCAAGCCACCACAAACGCCATTAATACAACGAATTCAAACAGCCCTTGAAGAAGTGCGTCCAGGTTTAAAAAGCCATAACGGAGATGTGGAATTAGTAGCAATTAAACCGCCAGATACGGTAGAAGTTAGATTGATAGGAACTTGCAGTAGTTGTCCGGCTTCTACTTTAACATTATCTCACGGTGTGGAACAGGCAATTAAAAATCATTGTCCTGAAATTACTAAAGTAGTTGCAGTTAATGATACCCATCAGGTTACTAGTAGTAATTCTAGTTTCATAAGTCCATTTTCTCCACAGGAAACTGCTACTTGGGTAAAAGTGACAACTATTGATCAAATTCCCGAATCTGGGATATTGACAGGTGAAATCGGTAATAATTTGCTGATTTTATATCGACAAGGTGTTAATGTTAACTGTTACCGTAATGCTTGCCCACACCTAGCATCTCCTCTGGATATGGGTAAGTTAAATAATGGTATCATTACTTGTTCTGGACATGGATTTCAGTACAATTTAGCAACAGGTGAATGTTTAACTACTCCTGATATTTCGTTGCATTCATATCCAGTACAGATTAAAGGTGATAAGGTTTTTGTGAAATTGCTAAAATATTCAATTTAATAGCAAAATTGCAACCACCGATACACGCTGATATTCGTAGATGAATTTAAATGGTTATCAGTGTTCATCTGCGGTTCATGGATATTCCCATCAGCATTAATCCCACACCAAATTTGCCGCTAGAAGCAACAATCAATCTCTCAAATTTCCCTTTATCACCTCATGGTGCAGAGGTAATTTTAGGTAACATTATTGAACCAGAAATATTAGCTATACCTATAGCACCTAGTCCCGTATCTATGTTTGGCCCTCGTGGTGCTTGTTTATTATCGACAACGGGTTCACTATGGGTATCAGATACGGGACATCATCGATTATTGGGATGGCAAAATTTACCCACCCGAGATAGTCAACCGGCTGATTGGGTAATAGGACAGCCAGACTTTTACCATGAAGGACAAAATGCTAAAGGTACACCGGGAAAGGCAACTTTTAATGTACCAACGGGGATTTGTGCTTGTGGTTCAGGATTAGCTGTAGCAGATGCTTGGAATCATCGAGTTTTAATTTGGAAAACTTTACCAGAAGATAGCAATGTTCCGGCTGATTTGGTGTTAGGACAAGCTGATTTTATTCATAATGAATCAAACCGGGTTAGTCAAGTAGCATCTGCAAATACTATGCATTGGCCTTATGGTCTTTTCTATTACCAAGGAAGATTATTTGTAGCAGATACAGGAAATCGCCGAGTATTAATTTGGCAGCAATTACCAACAGAAAATGGTCAACCTGCCGATTTGGTTTTGGGACAACCGGATATGATATCTCGTAATGAAAATGGCGGCGGTTCTCCCACGGCTGCGAGTATGCGCTGGTGTCATGATATTACTGTTTGGGGAGGTAATTTAGTTGTCACTGATGCGGGTAATAATCGAGTGATGATTTGGCAAGGAATACCTACAGAAAATAATGCCCTTTGTACAGTAGTGTTAGGACAAAAAAACTTTAATTGTGTAGAAATGAATCAAGGTGTTTATTTTCCTAATGCTAGTAGTTTAAGTATGCCTTATGGTGTGGGGGTGGCTGATGATTGGTTGATAGTTGCTGATACTGCTAATTCGCGGTTATTGGGATGGAGAAAACCAGGGGTAGAGGCAAATGCAGTTGTGGGACAAAAGGATTTTCAAAGTAAGGGTGAAAATCGCAATTTTGGCTTGCCTAAGCGCGATAGTTTGAATTGGTGTTATGGGGTGAAGGTGTGTGGTGATACTGCGGTGATCGCTGATTCTGGTAATAATCGGGTTTTGTTGTGGGGTGTTAGGTAGGAGTTTTTATCTCACGCAGAGGCGCAGAGGCGCAGAGAGGAGAAGGTGAGGTGTATATGGTAACGGAAGAAGTTAGGGTTCGGGGGACTGTTCAGGGTGTGGGTTTTCGTCCTACAGTGTATCGTTTGGCGAAGGCTTGTGGGTTGTGTGGGGATGTTTGTAATGATGGTGAGGGTGTTTTAATTCGGGTGTCTGGAAGTGAGGTGGCTATCACGGAGTTTGTGCAGAGGTTGTATGAGGAATGTCCACCGTTGGCGAAAATTCAGGAATTGACGCGAACTATTTATAAAGATGAATTGAATTTTAGTGATTTTGTCATTTCTAGTAGTGTGAGTAATTCTAGAAACACAGAAATTGCGCCAGATGCAGCTACTTGTCTGCAATGTCAACAAGAAATTTTCGACCCGTTTAGTCGCTTTTATCGCTACCCTTTTACTAACTGTACCCATTGCGGCCCCCGTTTGAGTATTATTCGTGCCATTCCTTATGACAGATGCAATACCAGTATGTCTGCGTTTGCTATGTGTGCGGAATGTGAGAGGGAATATCACGATGTGGAAAATCGGCGTTTTCATGCCCAGCCTGTAGCTTGTCATATTTGCGGCCCGACAGCTTGGTTAGAACGTGCTGATGGTAAGCCTGTGACGGCTTCTATGTTTTCGATGATGGATGATGTGGATGCTGTCTGTACTCTGTTGCAAAAAGGTGAGATTGTCGCAATTAAAGGTTTGGGTGGTATTCATTTAGCTTGTGATGCAACTCAGGAAGCAGCTGTACAAAAACTGCGTCAGCGTAAAAGAAGATATCACAAGCCTTTTGCTTTGATGGCGCGAGATTTGGCATTAATTGACGAATATTGTTTAGTAAACTCTCAAGAACAAGCATTATTGACAAGTCCAGCTGCACCAATTGTTTTATTAAAGAAAAAAGAACTGGAGACAAACAAAAAACTCTCCACTCCCCACTTCTCTATTGCACCTGCGGTGGCGTTGGGTCAAAATACTCTCGGTTTTATGTTACCTTATACGCCCTTACATCATTTAATTCTGAGACGAATGAATCGACCGATTGTGTTAACTAGCGGTAATGTTGCTGATGAACCACAATGTGTTGATAACGAAGAAGCTAAGGAAAAATTAGGCAAAATTGCTGATTATTTTCTTGTTCACAATCGAGAGATTGTCAACCGAGTAGATGATTCAGTTGTACGGGTAGTTAATGATAAAGTGCAAATAATTCGTCGTGCTAGAGGATACGCACCAGCACCAATTAAGTTACCACCAGGATTTCATCATGTGCCGCCAATTTTAGCAATGGGTAGTGAGTTAAAAAATACCTTTTGCCTGTTGCGAGAAAGTGAAGTAATTCTCTCTCAACATCTGGGTGATTTAGAAAATTCTACGGCGTTTAATGCTTATCAAGATACACTAAAGTTATACTTAAATTTATTTGCACATCAACCAGAAGTCATAGCAATAGATAAACACCCAGAGTATCTTGCCAGTAAACTAGGTAAAGAATTAGCAAGTGCCAATCAAATTAAACTTTATTCTATCCAACATCATCATGCTCATATTGCCGCTTGCATGGCAGAAAATAATATTCCATTAGATGCGCCCCCAGTTTTAGGTATTGCTTTAGATGGCTTGGGTTACGGTGCAGATGGTAACCTTTGGGGGGGAGAATTTTTATTAGCAGACTATCGCCAATTTCAACGACTCGCCACATTTAAATCTGTACCTATGATTGGCGGCAAAAAAGCAATTTATCAACCTTGGCGTAACACCTATGCCCACTTAGTAACTGCCAACCTTTGGGATGATTGCCAACAAAAATGTACTGATTTAGAAATTGTCAAATTTTTGCAGAAACAGCCCCTAAAACTACTCAATCAACTAATTGAACAGGGAATTAACTCACCTCCAGCCTCCTCCGTAGGACGATTGTTCGATGCAGTAGCGGCAACTATCGGCATTTATCCAGAAGAATGTAGCTATGAAGGACAAGCTGCGATCGCAATGGAAGCCTTAGTTGATATTCACAGTTTAAATTATCATAAAGAAACGCCAATTTATCCTTTTAACTTTAGCTTCTTAGATAGCATTTATTGTATAGACCCCAAACCAATGTGGCAAGCCTTACTTCATGACCTGCAACAGCAGATTTCTCCATCAGTAATAGCCACAAAATTTCATCTAAGTTTAGCTCAAACTATTGTCGATTTAATCAAACGTCTTTGTCAAGAAAACCTCATTAAACAAGTAATTTTAACAGGAGGAGTATTTCAAAACTGTATTTTATTAACACAAGTCACCAAACACTTACAAAACTTAGGCATAAACGTACTAACTCACAACTTAGTCCCTCCTAACGATGGCAATATATCCCTAGGTCAAGCCATTATTACAGCTGCACAATTAATAACTGACTCTTAAAATTCTCTCTGCATTCTCCGCGTCTTTGTGGTTCGTTTATCCTCAGAAACAAATGTGTTTAGGAATTCCCGGACAAATCATCGAAATTAGCGACATTAACAATAAACTAGCCATCGTCAACATAGCTGGCGTCAAACGCCAAGTCAACATAGCCTGCATAGTAGACGAACAACATCCCCCCGAAACCTGCATAGGAAATTGGGTATTAGTTCACGTCGGCTTCGCCATGAATCGCATCAACGAACAACAAGCAGCAGAAACATTACAACTACTACAAGAACTAGCCATCGCCCAAGCAACAATAACTAACTAAAACTTCTTCCTTTGTGTCCTTCGCGCCTTTTGCGGTTCGTTTAAAAAAACCTCAACCACCAGCCAAAATCTCCCCATGAAATACATAGACGAATTCCGAGAACCCGAAAAAGCCGCAGCCCTACAAAAGCAAATCGCCCAACTTTGCCAACAACTCAAAAAACCCATCAAAATCATGGAAGTATGCGGCGGACATACCCACTCCATATTTAAATACGGCATCGAAGAAATCTTACCCCACAACCTAGAACTCATTCACGGGCCTGGCTGTCCAGTCTGTGTCATGCCAAAAGGGAGATTAGACGATGCGATCGCTATATCCCAAAATCATAACGTCATTCTCGCCACATTTGGCGATACCATGCGCGTTCCCGGTTCCCACACCAACCTGCTGCAAGCCAAAGCCCAAGGTGCAGATATTCGTATGGTGTATTCCCCCCTCGATAGCCTACACATAGCCAGAGATAACCCCCTTAAAGAAGTAGTATTCTTTGCTTTAGGCTTTGAAACCACAGCCCCCAGTACCGCCCTCACCATCCTCCAAGCAGCCACTGAAAACATTACTAACTTTAGTATGTTTTGCAATCACGTCCTCGTGATTCCCGCCCTTCAAGCATTACTAGAAAATCCCGACCTGCAACTAGATGGATTTGTTGGGCCTGGTCATGTCAGTATGGTAATTGGTACAGATCCTTATAAATTTATTTCCCAAAAATATCATAAACCAATCGTTGTTTCCGGCTTTGAACCTTTAGATATTCTCCAATCAATTTGGATGCTATTACAGCAAATTATAGAAAATCGCTGTGAAGTAGAAAATCAATATAACAGATTAGTAGAACCATCTGGCAATTTAGTAGCATTGCAAGCTATCAATCAAGTTTTTGCAGTGCGAGAAAACTTTGAATGGCGTGGCTTAGGTGAAATACCAGAATCAGGTTTAAAAATTCGTCCTGAATATGCCCAATTTGATGCCGAACTGAAATTTATTATTCCTAATATTAAAGTAGCCGACCATAAAGCCTGTCAATGTGGTGAAATTCTCAAAGGAGTTTTAAAACCTTGGCAATGCCAAGTATTCGGTACAGCTTGCACACCAGCAACACCTATAGGAACTTGTATGGTGTCTTCTGAAGGCGCTTGTGCAGCTTATTACAAATATGGGCGATTTGCTATACCTATAGAGAATGGCAAAACGAACCACAAAGGGCACAAAGAATTAAGAGTTTGAAAGAGATTGCGCGTTAGTGTATGGTCAGTTTACTTGGTGTTTAAAATTATTTCACCTTTCTCATCTTTCTTCGTGTACTTTGCGTACTTTGCGGTTCGTTATTAAAAATGAATTTTCCCTCCCACAACCAAACCCAAAACCCCATATTTCAAAAAATAGAAAAAGCCCGTCAACGCCAAGTAAAAGTGCGAGATAGTCATATCACCCTCGCTCATGGTAGCGGTGGTAAAGCCATGCGCGATTTAATTGACGATATCTTTGTTAGTACTTTTGATAATCCCATCCTCTCACAATTAGAAGACCAAGCCAGTTTCAATTTAACTAGTCTTTTACAACATGGAGATAGATTAGCTTTTACTACTGATTCTTATGTTGTAGACCCGCTATTTTTTCCTGGAAGTGATATTGGTGAATTAGCTGTTAATGGCACAGTTAATGATTTAGCAGTCAGTGGTGCTAAACCTTTATATCTAACTTGTAGCGTCATTTTAGAAGAAGGATTGCCAGTAGATACCTTGCGGCGTGTCGCTGCTAGCATGAAACTAACCGCACAAAATGCTGGTGTACAAATTGTGACTGGTGACACAAAAGTTGTTCATCGTGGTGCTGCTGATAAAATATTTATTAATACTAGTGGGATTGGTGTAATTCCAGTAGGAGTTAACATTTCTGCTCACAATATCCAAGCTGGAGATGTAGTAATTATTAATGGCGAGTTGGGTAATCATGGGGCAGCAATTTTAATTGCCCGTGGGGAATTGGCATTAGAAACTAATATAGAAAGTGACTGTCAGCCGTTACATAGTTTAGTCGCAACTATTTTGAATGTTTGTCCTGAAGTTCACGCTATGCGGGATGCTACACGTGGTGGTTTAGCTACTGTATTAAATGAGTTTGCGTTAAGTTCTCATGTGGGAATTCGACTTGATGAAGCATCTATACCAGTGAAGGAAGAAGTCAAAGGTTTTTGCGAAATTCTCGGTTTAGATCCTTTATATTTAGCAAATGAAGGGAAATTAGTTGTAGTGGTAAAACGTGAACATTCAGAAACTGTTTTATCAGCTATGAAGTTACATTCAGCCGGGGAAAATGCTTGTATAATTGGCGAAGTTATTGCTTCACCTCCGGGAGTTGTTTTGTTAACAACAGCTTTTGGTACTGCACGAATTGTAGATATGTTGGTAGGAGAACAATTACCAAGGATTTGTTAAATGAAAAAAATATCCCCGACTTCTGGTAGAAGTCGGGGATCTGAACTCATTTTAAATTTGAGAGAATTCTATGCACGAATTAGGAATCACACAAAATATTGTAGCAATTGTCAGCGAACATGCTCAAGGTTCAAAAGTGCGCCGTGTAGTATTAGAAATTGGTTTACTCTCAGCTATTCTGCCAGATGCCATACAATTTTGTTTTGATATTTGTACTCAAGGTACAGTTTTAGCAGGGGCAATATTAGAAATTAAAGAAATCCCTGGTTTAGCACAATGTCGTCAATGTGGTGCAAAAGTAACTTTAGATAAACCTTTTGGCATTTGTAATTGTGGTAGCTGGCAATTAGATTTAATAACTGGGGAAGAACTAAAAATTAAGGAAATAGAAATAGAAGAATTATGTGTATAACCTGCGGTTGTTCTGATGATGCTGAAGGCAAAATTACTAATCTAGAAACTGGTGCTGTGGAACACAATCACCATCATCATACTCACACTTTACCTGATGGTACTGTCATCACTCATTTCCAGCATCATGACACTCACCATGAAGCATCTCAATTTCATGCCAAAATACATAATACAACTATATCTTTAGAACAGGATATTTTAGCGAAAAATAACTTGATAGCAGCCCAAAATCGCGGTTGGTTTAAAGGTCGAAACATCTTAGCATTAAATTTAATGAGTTCTCCTGGCGCGGGAAAAACAACTCTTTTAACTCGTACTATCAATGATTTAAAAAATCAGTTATTTATTAATGTGATTGAAGGCGACCAAGAAACGGTAAATGATGCCCAAAAAATCAAAGAAACTGGTTGTAAAGTTGTTCAAATCAATACAGGTACAGGTTGCCATTTAGATGCATCTATGATTGATAGGGGGTTACAAAAATTAAACCCGCCGCTAGACTCGGTAGTGATGATTGAAAATGTAGGTAATTTGGTTTGTCCGGCTTTATTTGACTTGGGAGAAAAAGCAAAAGTAGTCATTCTGTCTGTGACAGAAGGAGAAGATAAACCAATTAAATACCCTCACATGTTCCGTGCTAGTGAGATGATGATTCTCTCTAAAATTGATTTGCTACCTTATGTGCAATTTGATGTACAAAAATGCATAGAATATGCACGACAAGTCAATCCACAAATGCAGATTTTTCAAGTTTCTGCAACGACTGGTGTGGGTTTAGATAATTGGTATACTTGGCTAATGGAAAAACATCAATATTCTGTATAACTCAATACGGTTTTGACCGTTCATGGTGCAAAGCGATCGCTTGCTCTGACTTGTCAGTTTGCCTGGCGCTCTATAAAATTTATAATTGGTGGTTTAAACGACTCAGGCGTTCGGAGTAACTTCTGATAACTAAAAGTGCAAACATTGGTGTTTCCTGGACAGCGAACAAAAACCGATGTTCATCCAGGAAAGCCAGTTTACAGGCGGTTTTCGCTGTGGCTGTGTAAGTCCTATTTTTTATTCCTACTAGTACTCCAGTACCAAATACATCGCCTGGTTGAATTATCTCGACAACCTTGCCATTCACCGATAAATCAACTTCTCCTTCTAGCACACCGTACATATAATCACCCGGTTGTCCTTCATCAAAAATAACTTGATTGGCTACAAATATCTGAGGATCGGGTTGTTTTTGAAATATGGTAATAGTTTGTACGGGGTCTAACATAACTTTCTCTCTTGAAGTATAAAGAAAGTTTAGGATTTAGTTGGAATTTAATTATTAATAAAAGATTAATTCCCGGTTAAGCTTTGATTATTTTATACTTTTGATAGTGTGTATATTAGCTGAAAATAATTTCAATTACCGGAAATAACTTTTACTTCATTGCCATTTTGGCAAACATACTTAAGTTACAAATATTTGATAATTTACTGAATCTTTGACTTTGAATTTACACATTAAGTCAAATTGAGAATTTAACTTCAATCCTTCAATAAACAACAATTTATGTATTCATGAATCCCTCTGAAGATCCATGAAAATTAGAATTATTTTTATCACAACTAAATAGGGCTTATTCTTTTTTTATTGGCAAAGCATAAATTCTAACTAATGCACCTCGGATTTGAATTGGCAAAGCTATATTTCCACACAGAAAATCACTATGGTCAATGTAATTACCTGCAACACCGATAAAGGACTCCTGACCTACATTATTCAATTTCTCGCATCTAGTACCCTAAAAAGTGAAGATGGTAGCACTGATCCAGTGTTTGATTTTGAAGACGCACTTGATCAAACAGAAATGGCGCAACTAGCTGTTGATGAGCTGAAAAAAATTCCTGAGGTAAACATCCTGTTTAAAGAACGCTGGCTTCCTGCTCCTTTTAATCTAGATGAGTTAAGTCAGCTTCCAGAGGGAACTTTAGGTCATGTTTATGCTCATAAAATTCAGTCCAGAGGCTACAATCCCTACTTTTACAAGAAAGTTCCTGTCGTTGATGATATCTCCTATCTCAAAATGCTTTGGAGAAGTACCCATGATATTTATCATGTAGTTGCGGGATTTGATACTGATGAAATTGGGGAAATTGGACTGCAAGCTTTTGTAATTGGTCAAACACCAATTCCCATCAGTGTGATGATTGTGAGTTTTGGCATGGTGATGATTAGTCTTTATCAACCAACTAACTTCAAATATTTAATGTCTGAAATTTCTCGTGGTTACAGACTAGGTTCCCAGACTTCAGGTAAGTTTATTGCTCAAAAATGGGATCAATATTGGGATGTACAAATTAGTGAAATTCGTGCAAGTCTAGGAATGAACTCTATTTTGTAAAACGGATACTCGGCGAGATGGTTTTGGGAGTATCTCACTTTGGCAGAAATATCTAGTGATTTTGACTCATCCCTCGAATTTAGCGCAAGCGGATTCGGGGGATTCTAGAACTACCCAAAGGGTTTTACTAGATGCTGCGCGAACATCATCTAAAATCTCAAGTGATCTGGTTCCTAAATTCCTACAACTTCCGAATGGCAAGTTCTAAACCTTTGCAAACACCTGTGAGAAAATCCAAATCTAAAGTAGCGATCGCATCACTAGATTTGTGATAATGGGGATTCCTTAAAAATGCCGTATCTGTCACCATCATTGCTGGATAACCCAAATCCCAAAAAGGTGCATGATCACTTTGTCTAGTTTGCGGCACAATTACACCTCGATTTGGCACTGGTAACCATTGACTTGATACACCAACTTGGCGCATACTCCGACTCATCCCGATTAAGTCGCGAATTATGCGTAAATTACCAATTAAAGCAATAAAGTCGCCACGATTGGGATAAAAGCGTTCTAGAGGAGATGGATAACTTTGAGAACCAGGGGCAAAATTACGATACCCCAACATTTCCAGAGACATCATTAAGCGTAGTGGTTGCTGTTGTTGATGTAGCAAGGCTGCATATGCAGTACTACCCAACAAGCCATACTCTTCCATATCGAAAGCCACTAACCTTAAAGGATATCTAGCTGGTTCCGCAGCAAATTTTCTGGCTAATTCCAACAAAACTGCTACACCTGTAGCATTATCATCTGCCCCTGGTGTTCCAGGTACAGCATCATAATGGGCAGCAATTAAAATTGGTGGTAGATTCCCTTTTTTTGTTGCAGTTTGAGAGGATAAATCGAGGATGAAATTACTATAGGTTTTGCTGCTGACAGGAAAGGTGTGGATTTCCACACCTCCCCATTGGGCCAATTGTTGACGGATATATTCTTGGACAAAAAAATGCCCGGCTGTCGCCATGTAAGGATCGCGTTCTCGCGCTATCTCCCTCAAATGAGTTTGTAATCGTTCTTTTAAATTCAAATGTTTAAATCAGTTGCAATATTAACATTCTTGTGTCAAGAAGAAGGGAAAAGCAACTTTTACGAGGGTGGATTTCCCAACTTGAAGAGAGAATGAGGTTTAATATTTAGACTATAAGATTTGAGGCTGCTTGGACATACGAAGCATTGTCAATGTTATCCTAGTCTTGCAACTAGCTCCTCAAGCTTAAGCTCCTCTACTTCTTATCTTCATGATGACTATCATCATATTGAGGTGTTTTCATCCGATAGCAAACAGCTAGAGGTAGTCCCGTTTAATTATAAATGTACAAGACACGCTAGGAGAAGAGTAACGCATGGGCAAGGTAGTCGGCATCGACTTGGGTACAACCAACTCAGTAGTCGCCGTGATGGAGGGTGGCAAGCCGGTGGTGATTGCCAATGCGGAAGGAATGCGAACAACCCCCTCCGTAGTCGGCTTCAGTAAAGAAGGTGAAAGGGTAGTTGGGCAAATGGCACGGCGACAAACCGTCCTCAACCCACAAAATACCTTTTTTGCCGTTAAACGCTTTATTGGGCGCAAGTATAGTGAACTGAGCCAGGAATCTAAGCGTGTACCCTACACCATCCGCAAAGACGAATTAGGTAATATTAAAATTCCCTGTCCTCGCCTCAAGCGGGATTTCGCCCCAGAAGAAATTTCGGCAATGGTGATGAAAAAATTGGCAGAGGATGCCAGCCGCTATTTGGGTGAACCAGTCACAGGGGCAGTAATTACAGTTCCCGCTTATTTTAATGATTCTCAAAGACAGGCAACCCGTGATGCTGGCAGAATTGCCGGTTTAGAAGTGTTGCGGATTCTCAATGAACCAACTGCTGCGTCTTTGGCTTATGGATTAGATCGGGGTACAACTGAAACTATCCTGGTATTTGACTTGGGTGGTGGCACATTTGATGTGTCAATTTTAGAAGTGGGTGATGGCATATTTGAAGTCAAAGCTACCAGTGGAGATACGCAACTAGGTGGTAATGACTTTGACAAACAAATTGTCGATTGGTTGGCACAGCAATTTCTGGAAGCTGAAGGTGTAGACTTAAGACGCGATCGCCAAGCACTGCAACGATTGATGGAAGCCGCCGAAAAAGCCAAAATTGAACTTTCGGCTGTCAGTGTTACCGATATTAATTTACCTTTTATCACTGCTACGGAAGATGGCCCCAAGCATCTAGAAACCCGCCTGACTCGTTCCCAATTTGAGGGTCTGTGCGTTGACTTAGTAGGACGGATACGCACACCAGTCAAACGGGCATTAAAAGATGCTGGATTGTCACCCGTAGACATCGAAGAAGTGGTATTAGTGGGCGGTTCTACACGGATGCCAATGGTGAAGCAGCTAGTACGTGACTTAATTGGGATAGAACCTAACGAAAATGTCAATCCTGATGAAGTGGTAGCCGTGGGTGCAGCCATTCAAGCAGGCATTCTCGCAGGTGAACTTAAAGATGTGCTGCTTTTGGATGTCACACCTTTATCGTTGGGATTAGAAACCATCGGCGGTGTGATGAAAAAATTGATTCCCCGCAACACTACCATCCCCGTCCGCCGTTCTGACATTTTTTCCACCTCGGAAAATAACCAAAACACCGTGGAAATTCATGTAGTCCAAGGTGAAAGGGACATGGCATCCAATAATAAGTCCCTAGGAAGATTTAAGCTTTATGGCATCCCCCCAGCACCACGAGGCATTCCCCAGGTTCAAGTATCCTTTGATATCGATGCTAACGGGATTTTGCAGGTAACAGCCCTCGATAGAACTACCGGACGAGAACAAAGTATTACCATTCAAGGCGCTTCCACCTTAAGCGAGTCAGAAGTGAATCGCATGATTCAAGACGCCCAAAAATACGCCGATGTCGATCGCGAACGCAAAGAAAGAGTAGAAAAGCGCACTCGTTCAGAAGCTTTGATTTTACAAGCAGAACGACAACTGCGAGAAATAGCACTAGAATTTGGTATGCAGTTTGCCCGCAGCCGCCGCCAGCGAATTGATAGTATTTGCCGAGAACTGAAAGAAAGTTTACAGGAAAACGACGATCGCGGCATTGATCAAGCCTATGCCGACTTACAAGATGCTTTATATGAACTAAACCGCGAAGTCCGCGAGTATTACGCTGAGGATGAAGACGAAGACTTGTTTGGTACTATTCGGGACATTTTTACCGGTGGCGACAAAGAACGGGAACGGGAACGGGAACGCGATTTTTCCCGAGATCCATATCAAGAACGTGATTCCTATGGCAAAGACTATGGCAAAAACTACGACAGGGACTATG
This sequence comes from Nostocales cyanobacterium LEGE 11386, assembly GCA_015207155.1. Taxonomy (GTDB): domain Bacteria; phylum Cyanobacteriota; class Cyanobacteriia; order Cyanobacteriales; family Nostocaceae; genus LEGE-11386. The sequence goes on from JADEXK010000032.1 coordinate 28,198, forward strand.
GCAGAGATAGCCGTTACCCATCCTACGACAACCGTTCTGCTCGTAAATCGTCTCGTCCCAGCTACCAGGATAACTGGGATGATGAAGATGATTGGTTGTAATCATTAGTCATTAGTTGCTCCCTGATTCCTCTATCCCCTTGTCCCTATTCCCAAAATCTAAATTTAAAGTTAAATAAACTGAACTATGCAAAATTTGCAGAATTTTCGCGATTACTACGAAATTTTAGGAGTACCTAAGGATGCCTCCGGTGAGGAAATAAAAAAGGTTTATCGGCGGTTAGCAAGGCAGTATCACCCCGACCTCAATCCCGGAAATAAGTCAGCAGAAGAAAAATTTAAAGATATCGGTGAGGCTTACGAAGTCCTTTCCGACACAGCCAGGCGATCGCAGTACGATCAGTTTAGTCGCTACTGGAAACAAAAAGGCTTTGTCAGTAACAAGGCACCCAAGCCTAAAAGCTGGTCAGGTGCCGCAAATGGTCGCAGTAGCACTCAGGAAGTAGATCCCAGCCAATTTTCCGATTTTGAAAGCTTTATTAATCAAGTTATTGGTGTAGGTGGTGCGCGTAAAGATAGCAGAAATGGTGGTAGTAGCAGCACAAGTAAAGATCCATTTCGTTCCCCGAAAAGCAGAGTTGAATATACCGTTCCCAAAAATCCCCCACGCCCGGTTCGTCGAGATATTGAAGCCAGATTAACCCTCCCACTAGAAAAAGCTTATCAAGGTGGCAACGAACGCATCCGCCTCGAAGACGGGCGATCGCTAGAAGTGACTATGCCCCCAGGTATGGTAACAGGTCAAACTATCCGTCTGCGAAACCAAGGTATTGGTGGCGGCGACTTATACCTAAAAATTACCGTCGAGCCTCATTCCTTATTTAAGCTAGAAGGTGCCAATATATTCTGCCAAGTACCAGTGACTCCCAGTGAAGCAGTTTTGGGGGGACAGGTAGAAGCACCAACTTTGGATGGCCCAGTAAAAATGACAATCCCACCAGGAGTTAGGTCTGGTCAACGATTCCGCCTCGCCAATAAAGGCTACCCCAACGATAATGGTCAACGTGGCGACCAATTAGTAGAAATCCAGATACTTACCCCTAAAAATATTAGCCCTGAAGAACAGGAGCTTTACGAAAAGATCCGACAAATTGAAACCTTCAAACCCCGTGCTGATTTGTTGCGTTAAATGAAAACTTCATTGGCTTGAGCAAGGTTGTTTTTGATGACTGCTTCATTTTTAGATGTAAGAAGTTTTTTAGCTACTTATAGATAATTTTTTCTAACTATTTGTCGAAGGCTTTTTTAATAGGTAAAAATTCTTTGACACTAGGATTACAATTTCAATTTAAAAAGAATGATAGAAGGGGGGGGTGAAGCAGCTGATATTCACCCTGCACAAACTTAATTAGATGAAAAAAATCTTGTTTTTGGCTGCAAATCCCAGCCAAACAGCACGGCTAGGGTTAGATCGGGAAGTGCGAGAAATTGAAGATGCCTTGAGGCGATCTAAGTATCGGGATAATTTTATCTTGGAGCAGAGGTGGGCAGTTCGTCCGAGAGATATTCGTCGCGCCTTGTTAGACTGTCAACCAGATATAGTTCACTTTTCTGGACATGGAGCAGGAAAGCACGGATTAATTCTGGAAGATGAAACAGGAAAAGAACAGCTAGTTTCAGGAGATGCATTAGCTGGATTATTTGGTCTGTTTTCTCAGCCCAGAGAATGTGTGATTCTCAATGCTTGTTATTCGAGTTTTCAAGCAGAGGCAATTGCCCAAAATGTAGATTATGTAGTTGGTATGGATGATTCGATTGCGGACGACGCTGCGATCGCTTTTGCTGTTGGTTTCTATGATGGTCTCGCAGGATATCACCCAGAATTTTGTGCAGGTTCACCCATTGAGTTCGCTTTCAGCATGGCTCGGAATGCACTTCAGTTTTCACCTATTCCCAACTACCAAACCCCACATCTGACAAAAAATCCGAAAATAATTTTGGAAGAATGGAGAGCTATTCATGTGTTTCATGAAGCTAAAACTTCTAGACATGATGCTATTCCATTTCCATTCGAGCCAAGTTTTCAGGAAAAACTCAAATCCCATCATGTCCATAAAGCTGCCAAGGCTTCTGGAGGTAAGGCTATTCAAGTTGAGCAAGCAGTTTTGGAAGAATTGGCTTCCATTCATGCCTATAAAGCTGCTAAAGCTGCAAAAGAGGAGCCTATTCGCTTCTATTCTCAAATTAAATAGGAGCGTTGATGTACACTATTTGGATTCTTCCCAAAGCTAATCACCAGTTCCTAAATTTATTTGAGCCTACTCAAAAAGAGGTCGGGAAACGGATTGATGCTCTTGCAGCAACGCCCATACCTGCAAATGCTCTAAGAGTATCGGGTACTGAAGGATGGCGTATATATGTTGATGATTATCGTGTGATTTACGAGATTCAAGATGGAGCGAAAATCATCCTGATTTTGGACATTGAACGTAGATTAGATTTTGGTAATGAAATCTAACTAACAACTTGCATAAGCTCATCACGAATTCACAAATGGCAGCAAAATTTTGACCTTCTCTGCGTTTTTCTTCTTTATCGAAAAATAAATTTTTAAATAAATACACCAGGGTCAACATGAAAAAAATCACTTAAACTTTAAGCTTGGGATCTGCTAATTTCTCGCTGACCATTCATAACTTCCAAGACAATATTATTAGAACCAAAAATATCTACTAAATCGGACTGTTGTAAATTCTTTTGCTCCATCAAAAAAAGCAACATAGAATATGTTTGATGTAAATCAATTGCTTTTGATAATCTATACTCACGATTAAACGATATTTCTTACCTCATTGATTGCGTCAGCAGCTTGAGAGTTTTCTACAAAGATTATCAGTTTCAGTAAGATACAGGCAGTTCACCTGACGTAGGTTCTGGGGGTTTACAATATAAAAAAAACTCGATTGCAAGGTGACTCAAACAGCCGTGAATCACAATGGGGCAATGCCAAAACGCAGTGAACCCACTTATTACTCCCTGCTAGGACTACATCCCTCAGCATCAGTAATAGAAATTCGTCGCGCTTATCGGGAACTAAGTAAACGCTATCATCCTGATACTACAGATTTGCCTACTGCCGTCGCCACTACTAAATTTCAGCAAATTAACGAAGCCTACGCCACCCTTAGCAGCCCAGAACGGCGACAAAGCTATGACCAAAAAATTCGCTATTCCCGGTTTACGGTAATTCAACCACCATCTGACTTGAACCGTCCTGTTTCCCGTTCACCCAAATGGTCGAAATCGGCTTATCTAGACGCAAGCGATCGCCCGCTCTCATCTGGTGAAATTTTTGCTGTATTTATTTTGGTATTAACCTTTGTCGGTTGTCTGCTGCTAGCGATCGCCATAGGCTTAACTCGTGGTGAAGCTGCTTTCCAAACGCAATTGCTACAACCAACTTCCACAGTAAACAGACAGATTAGCCACCTGTCAACATCAACAACTTTTTGGGAAATTAAAAATTTTCCATCAAAAATTATTTAATCCATAATTCCTATGTCTATTCTTTCCTCAGATACCCCCTTATATAGTCATCCACTACCGCAAATAGAGCAATGGTTAAAAGACCAAGGATGTCAACAAGATGAAACACAGCTGCATTGCTGGCGTGTGCAGCGACCTACTTGGGAAGCTGAAATTTGGCTCGATATTGAGCAAATCGTAGTCCGATATGTCCAATCTGGGGAAAATGGGCAAGATATTCAACGCTCATTTAAGTATTCTCTCAGCCGGGAAGATATAGAACAAGCCGTGTTTTCTGGCCCGTGAATTGGAGAGCGGGGGAGCGGGGGAGCAGTAATTTAATTTTTGGAGTTACCTAAATATATATAAGTTTTTTTCTCCTCCGCCCCTGTGCCCCTGTGCCCCCCATCCCCTCATCCTAGATTTTCCCAAATCTCCGCTCCCTTTGCTGATAGGCATACAAAGCGCGGTGAAATTCATTGCGGTCAAAATCTGGCCAAAGAGTATCAGTTATATAAATTTCCCCATAAGCCATTTGCCAGAGAAGAAAATTAGAAAGACGCATTTCGCCACTGGTACGGATCAATAAATCTGGGTCAGTAATTCCGGCTGTGTACAAGTGACGCTCAAATAACTCTTCATCAATTTCATCAGGTTTGAGGACACCTTGCTGCACTTTTTCGGCGATCGCCCGGCAAGCTTGTAAAATTTCTTGGCGTCCACCATAATTGGTGGCCACAGAAAACCGAATACCACGATTATGCTGAGTTTCTGCCATAGAACGGGAAATTTCCTGTTGGAGGGATAATGGCAAAGCTGGCAAATTTCCCACAAACTGAATTTGCACATTTTCCTCAACCATTTCCCGCAGTTCTTGGCGCAAAACTCGTTGAAATAAAGTCATTAAAAAATCTACTTCTTCCTGCGGTCTTTTCCAATTCTCAGTGGAAAAAGCATAAGCAGTTAGTGCCTGAATGCCCCAATCTCTACAACAGCGCAGCAAATCCTTCAGGGCATCAACTCCTCGCTTATGTCCCATAATTCTGGGTAGACCTTGACGTTTAGCCCATCGACCATTGCCATCCATAATCACTGCAACGTGCTTTGGCAGTAGTTCTCGTTTCAAGTCAGGGGGCAAATATTGCAGTTCAGTTGGTTGTGCTGTCATTTTTTATTTCGAGAAGCGGTCGATGGTAAACCGAGTAAACGTGAAACAAATACTAGTGCCTTACCACCCATCTGACGACCCAAAATAAATAAACCTGGAGCAACAGCTTCCCGATCTACTGTTGGCGATAATCGAGCCTCTAATGACTCTTTCAGCGTCCTAATCGTCAGTGGTCTATTTAGGGTTCCCCTTTCCGCTAAGGAAATAGAACCCGTTTCTTCTGATACAACGACACAGATGCAATTTTTGACCCGCTCAGTAATTCCCATTGCTGCCCGATGGCGTGTTCCCAACTGGCGCGAGGCTGTGCGTTCCGAAAGTGGTAAGATTATACCTGATGAAACAATCCGCGAGCCACGAATCAACGTCGCCCCATCGTGTAATAAAGTTTTCGGTTGGAAAATTGTTTGTATTAGTTCCTTAGAAACGTCAGCATTCAGCTTAACTCCAGGTACAGAAAAATCCCGCTCGTCAATCGGGCCAGTTGTTTCCAAAATCAGCAAAGCTCCTATTCGGTTTTTCGAGAGTTCTTTAACCGCATCTACAATTTCATCAATCACACTATCAGACTTGGGAATTGTGAGATTAGATGGTTTAAACAACTGTTGGAATTCACCACGTCCTACTTGCTCCAAAAATCGGCGAAACTCTGACTGTAGTGCAACTGCCATCGCTACAGCGCAGCCAATCACCAGCTTTTCCAAAACAAAATTTAGCAGTGGTAAACCCATTCTGCCACTGAGCGCTGAAGCTAGCATCAAAATAATAAATCCCCGCACCATCCATAATGTCCGGCGCTCACTAATGATAACTAGTATCATGTACGTCAGCGCCAGTACTAACACGATATCCAGAGTCCCAAGCAGCAAGGACTGTGACCATCCCAGGTTTGTCAGCCATTGCTTCCACGAATCTCTCATGACATCTGGATTACTCTCTGTTCCGCCTCAATAGTCTGTCATTAATCTGGCATGTTTATGCATCAAAGGTTAACGCTTAACTCAGCACTCAGCACGGGCTAAACGCCCCGCTACCGCTCTAAGCGCAGCCATGCCCGCAGGGCTTTACAGCACTCAGCACTCTTCATTTTTGCGCGTTGAGTCTGTCTGGTAGACAATCTTGCCGAATCAAGTCCTGATAAGTTTCACGGCGCAAAATCAAATTTGCTTCACCATTTGCCACTACAACGGCTGCTGGCCGGGGTAAGCGGTTATAGTTAGATGCCATACTGTAATTGTACGCACCAGTTCCTATAATCACGAGAATATCCCCCGGTTCAGTTTTTGGCATTTGGGCATTTTTGATGAGAATATCCCCGGATTCACAATGCTTACCAGCAATTGTTACTGTTTCTGTAAAAGGAGCAGATACCCTGTTGGCAACTATTGCCCGATAAACTGACTGATAAGTAATCGGACGGGGATTATCGGACATACCGCCATCAACTGACAAGTAGGTACGAATTCCTGGTACAACTTTCGATGATCCAATAGTATAGGCGGTGATGCACGCTGTGGCAATGAGCGATCGCCCTGGTTCACACAGTAATTTTGGCAAAGGGAGATTTTCAGCAGCACAGGCTTCTTGAACAACTTGACAAATTGCCTTGACCCACTCTTCAATGCTGGGGGGATCATCCGATTCGGTGTACCTAATTCCTAAACCACCACCAACATTCAATTCTGTGACAGTTAAACCGTAATTTGCCGACTTCTGCAACCACTGCACCATGACAGCAGCCAAATCCTGATGGGGTTGGCGCTCAAAGATTTGGGAACCAATATGAGCGTGTAATCCCACACAGTTGAAACAAGGTTGCTGACTAACAAAGGTAAAAACCTCATCTAAATCATTGGGATCAAAGCCAAACTTACTATCTAAATGTCCCGTGCGAATGTATTCGTGGGTATGGCATTCAATCCCCGGTGTTAGCCGCAACATGATGCGGATGGGGAGTAGTGAGGGGGGAGTAGAGAGTGGTGCAATAAAATCTATTTCTTCTTTGTCCTGTGTCCCTCTGCTGCTTTGCTCCTCGGCTATGTTCACCAAAATACGCAATTCTTGCCAGTTATCTACCACAATGGTGACACCGGATTCAATTGCGAAAACTAGCTCTTCACGAGATTTATTATTACCGTGGAGGTAGATTTTATCAGGACTAACACCAGCGCTCAGAGCGGTGAAAAGTTCGCCTCCCGATACGACATCTATTCCTAACCCTTCAGATGCCGCGATCGCGCAAACAGCTAAACAATTCCAGGCTTTGGAGGCATATAATATCTGAGATTCACCTTGGTAATATTGCTTAAATGTATCCCGGTATTGCTGACAAGCTGTGCGCAGGGTTTCTTCATCTAAAATATACAAAGGTGAACCAAACTGCTGAACTAGGGTTGTGACATCACACCCACCAATTTCCAGGATGTCTTGATCATTAACTTTGGCGGTCAAAGGTAAAAGTTCCTGGTTAGGCGAAAAGTTCCAATCTTGTTGGGCGTTTGTGTTGCGCTTTTGAGGTAAATACTGGCTACCAGCATGTTGAACCCCAGTGGGGTGAGTCGATACCATAGCTATTATGAATTATCCTTGCTCAAATTACGGGTGTGAGTAAGTCTCCTGATTCCCAGTGTACAAAGACCTTGTTATCTTATCCAAAATAAATGTGATTTCATCCGACTTAAAATTTAAATCACTGACTTTTGCGGATCTCAGTGCAATACTGGAACTGGATCAAGCCTGTTTTGGTGGTCTGTGGACTCTAGAGGGTTACCAACGAGAGTTAGATAGTCCTAACAGTGAATTATTAGGTATATTTTCCCCCGTTGCTAGTCCAAAACTGTTGGCAATGGGGTGCTTTTGGTCAATTTTAGAAGAAGCACACATTACAATTTTGGCGGTTCATCCTCAATATCACCGTCAAGGATTGGGACAGGCTTTACTACATTTTTTGCTGAAGACAGCTAGCGATCGCGGCTTGGAGCGAGCCACTCTCGAAGTCCGCGCTTCTAATTTAGCAGCTATATCTTTATATCAAAAATTTGGCTTTAAAACAGCAGGGCGACGTCGGCGTTATTACCAAGATAACGGGGAAGATGCCCTTGTACTTTGGCTGCCAGATTTACAAATGGTTAGTCATTAGTCATTGGTTGTTAGTCAAGTTTATATTTTCGGCTTCTACTCAGCACTCAGCACTCAGAAAAGCGACTGATTTGATTAAAATAATTAATAAGTAAAACTTTTAGCTTTTAAAAAAGATATAAATTGACTCTAGTCTTGACTAGAGTACTATGACTATGCTAATAATTAATATTTGTGACTGGTTAAAAAGTTTTTAACTATAGTGGCCTGTTGCATGTAGTCAAGCCCAGAAACACTGGTAAACTCAAGCCCCTCAGTATAGCAGCCACACAAAAAGTAATAAAAAGTTAATAATTACGCCATCATCTTCGGCGGTGATTATTGGATGTCTATAATCTTTATACAGGCATCCAAACTCTGAGCCTGTGCTAAAATCAGCATACCGGCACGACGCAGGTGATGGGAAAAATGCCATGTTTGAACGCTTCACAGAAAAAGCCATTAAGGTAATCATGCTGGCCCAAGAAGAGGCCCGCCGCTTAGGTCACAACTTCGTCGGAACCGAACAGATCCTCCTGGGTCTGATTGGAGAAGGCACGGGAGTCGCGGCCAAAGTGTTGAAATCAATGGGTGTCAATCTTAAAGATGCCCGCATTGAGGTAGAAAAAATCATAGGCCGGGGTTCGGGCTTTGTAGCCGTGGAAATTCCGTTTACGCCACGGGCAAAGCGAGTTTTAGAACTATCCTTGGAAGAAGCGCGCCAATTAGGGCATAACTACATTGGCACCGAGCATCTGCTGTTGGGCCTGATCCGGGAAGGGGAAGGTGTAGCAGCCAGGGTGCTAGAAAACCTCGGGGTGGATTTATCTAAAGTCAGAACCCAAGTCATCCGTATGCTGGGCGAAACAGCAGAGGTTTCAGCCACTGGACAATCGGGACGCACCAAAACTCCAACCTTGGATGAATTTGGCTCGAACCTGACCCAAATGGCAACAGACAACAAGCTAGACCCAGTTGTCGGACGCGCCAAAGAAATTGAGCGGGTGATCCAAATTTTGGGTCGCCGGACTAAAAATAACCCAGTGCTGATTGGTGAACCAGGGGTTGGTAAAACAGCGATCGCTGAAGGTCTAGCATCGCGGATTGCCAACAAAGATGTCCCCGACATCCTGGAAGATAAACGCGTAGTCACACTAGATATTGGTTTGCTGGTAGCAGGAACCAAGTACCGGGGTGAATTTGAAGAACGCCTCAAAAAAATCATGGATGAAATCCGCTCTGCGGGTAACGTCATTCTGGTAATTGACGAGGTACACACCCTGATTGGTGCAGGTGCGGCTGAAGGAGCCATTGACGCAGCAAATATCCTCAAACCAGCTTTGGCTAGAGGCGAATTGCAGTGTATTGGCGCCACAACCCTGGATGAATACCGCAAGCACATCGAGCGAGATGCAGCCTTAGAGCGCCGCTTCCAGCCAGTAATGGTGGGTGAACCATCAGTTGACGAAACCATTGAAATCTTGCACGGGTTGCGCGAACGCTACGAGCAGCACCACAAGCTGAAAATTTCTGACGAAGCCTTGGTGGCGGCGGCAAAATTATCTGACCGTTACATAAGCGATCGCTACCTCCCAGACAAAGCCATCGACTTAATCGATGAAGCTGGTTCTCGGGTACGTTTGATTAACTCCCAACTGCCACCCGCAGCCAAAGAGTTAGACAAAGAACTACGGCAAATCTTAAAAGAAAAAGACGACGCTGTACGCTCCCAAGACTTCGATAGAGCAGGCGAACTGCGCGATCGCGAGATGGAAATCAAAGCCGAAATCCGCGCGATCGCTCAAAGCAAAACCAATGCTTCTGGTAATGAAGGTGAAGAACCTGTAGTAGACGAAGAGGACATTGCTCACATCGTCGCTTCCTGGACTGGTGTACCGGTGAACAAGCTCACCGAATCAGAATCCGAGAAGTTGCTGCACATGGAAGACACCTTGCATCAGCGCTTAATTGGTCAAGAAGATGCAGTCAAAGCAGTTTCACGAGCAATTCGTCGCGCTCGTGTCGGGTTGAAAAATCCCAACCGACCTATTGCTAGTTTTGTCTTTTCCGGGCCGACCGGCGTAGGTAAAACAGAATTGGCGAAATCCTTAGCTTCATACTTCTTCGGTTCCGAAGAAGCAATGATCCGTTTGGATATGTCCGAATACATGGAACGCCACACCGTCAGCAAGTTGATTGGTTCACCTCCTGGTTATGTTGGTTATAACGAAGGCGGTCAATTGACTGAAGCTGTCAGACGGCGACCTTACACTGTGGTGCTATTCGACGAAATCGAAAAAGCTCACCCCGATGTCTTCAACATGCTGCTGCAAATTTTGGAAGACGGTCGCTTAACCGATGCCAAAGGACGCACAGTAGACTTCAAGAACACCTTGCTGATTTTGACATCCAACATTGGTTCCAAGGTAATTGAAAAAGGCGGCGGCGGTATCGGCTTTGAATTTGCCGATGATGCTAGCGAGTCACAGTACAACCGCATTCGCTCCTTGGTGAACGAAGAACTGAAGCAATACTTCCGTCCAGAGTTCCTCAACCGACTAGATGAGATTATCGTCTTCCGTCAGTTGAGTAAGGCAGAAGTGACACAAATTGCCGACATCATGCTCAAGGAAGTATTTGGTCGCTTAACAGAAAAAGGTATTACTTTGGAAGTGAGCGATCGCTTCAAGGATCGTTTGATTGAGGAAGGTTACAGTCCTAGCTACGGTGCTAGACCGTTACGTCGAGCGATTATGCGCTTGTTAGAAGATAGCCTAGCAGAAGAAATTCTGTCTGGTCGCATCAAAGACGGTGATACAGCCTTAGTTGATGTCGATGAAAATGGCGTTGTCCAAGTTAGTTCTCAACAGCGTCGGGAATTAATGCCCCAAGGTGCTGAATCTTAATTAGAATTTTTTAAATTAAATAAGCGGTGGAGGATTTCGGTTCTCTACCGTTTTTTTATTTCACGCAGAGGCGCAGAAGCGCAGAGAGGAAAAAGTAGTGATATATTTGTGACCATAAATGTATTGAGGAGTACAGGTCATTCCCACATCGGAGCAAAAAACACAGTTATTTATTCTGTGTTGTTGGTTAACTAAACTATATTTACCCATAAACCTAGTTCGAGTGGATGAACGCACAGGTAATGTGTTTATCCTTGCGGGTGAAGAGAATATGATAGAAGTATATCCCAATGGTAAGTGGCGGTATTTGTTATGAAAAAGCCTAATTTCCAAGCTATGAGTGCGAAAGAATTACGTGCTTATGTTTTGTCTCATCGGGATGATAAAGAGGCATTTTATACCTATGTAGATAAATTGAATGCTGAAGGAAATTGGGTGGAAATGCCTCCATCAGAGTCTGTTGATGACTTGATGAATTATCCTGACTTTGTGCAGCGTTTTAGTAATGGTAAAAACTTATATAAAAGTGAAGAATAACTGATAATTTATGGAATGACAGACTGAATTTTATGACAAATAGTTACCTATTTCGTGAATAAACCAATTCAATGTTTGTTTTATTTGTTGATAGTCTTTCTGCTCAAAAAAGGTGTTAAGTTCATTAGGAGGCTGATCTTTATCTGAAAAAGCTTGAAAATTCTCACCTAATCTGTATTGAAGTATATTTCTTTGTGACTGACTGTTAATATAACTAATAATTGATAGGGAACTTAGGTAAAGTAGTCGAAAAAGTAATATCATCAACAATAAATATTTTTTATACAAAATTTTTAATACTTATTAATGCGATTATATCTGTCAAAATTAACTTTATATTCCTTCCCTAGAGATTAACTCTCCAGGTAACATTCCCGGAATTTCTACGCCTACAAATCCAGATATATCACGAGTGATAATGGCATCTAGCATAGATACCATCGCACAAGCACACTGCACCGCATCCTCAAAATCCCGTAAATTTAAAGATATCGCTAGTTCTAAAACATTCCTGTCAACTGCACAGATATGTAAATCTGTGAGAATTTGTGATATTGCATCTTGAGCCACTAATGCACCTGCGGCTTTACGAATGATGTAATAAATATTAGTAATTGTAGTGGCAGTAATAAACCCTTCAATCACACCTGCATCAATTTTTGTAAAGATTTTGACTGCATCTTCTACAAAAGGCTCTCGTTCAAGTAAAAAATCAAGAACGACATTTGTATCAATTAAAACTTGTATTACTGGTATTTTTCTGTCAAATAAGTAACATAATCTGCCGTCATATTTTCATCATTGGATATATTGGCATCTTTAGCAATACCACGCAGTCGAGACAAGTTCCTTTTTTTTGATACTGGTTGAATTTCCTGTTGTAGTGATTCTAACAGAGTATGTACTAATTGCCAGCGTTGACTTGTTGGTAATTGCAGCACTTGTTTTTGCAATTCTTGTAATGTCATGAGAGGTTATCTGAATTTATTTGATTTTTATTTTAATTCATTTATACGGCTATCTTTTTCCTTTTCATATTTCCCCGGTAACTACTAAAGTTAATAATTAACAGACACTTTCACATAAGAAAAATAAAAATTTATCAAAACAGATGATTTCTGGTATTCTCAAAAGTAGGAAACCTTAAGAATATTCACCCACTCAAAGGGTGAGAGTGCCAAAAGCATACCTTTAGCGTCAAAATAATCAAGGTATGCGTTCCACTTTTTGAACTGGCTGAAAATTTTTATGAATCCTCACGAAAGTGATGCCAAACAAGCTGCTACGTCATCTAAAGGATGGAGTAGTTGGCAAGAAAATCTTACACTCATTGCGATCGCCTTATGTTTGGCACTCCTAATCAGGACTTTTATTGCTGAACCCCGCTACATTCCATCAGATTCCATGCTACCTACCTTACACACAGGCGATCGCTTGGTGGTAGAAAAAGTCTCTTACCGTTTTCACCCTCCCGCAACCGGAGATATTATCGTTTTTCAGCCACCTGAAGAATTACAACGTCGAGGATATCCCCAAGACCAAGCTTTTATTAAGCGGGTGATTGGTGTCCCTGGAAAAATACTCAAAGTGACTAACGGTACAGTTTACCTAGACGGTCAACCATTAGCGGAAGACTACATCGCTGAACCCCCAAGTCAGCCATTCCCAGCCGTACAAGTTCCCGAAGGTGAGTTCTTTGTCATGGGAGACAACCGCAACGATAGTAATGATTCTCGCTACTGGGGATTTTTACCTAGACAAAATATCATTGGTCGGGCAACATTTCGCTTTTGGCCTCCCGACAGGATTGGGTTTATTAAAAGCTAGAGGCTAAAATCGAAGAAAATACATCAGCTGGGCGATCGCTTCACCAGATATATCCAATCTGCGCTGGAAATCGGCTAAGTTACGATAAGACCCAGTTGATAGTCGATTTTGCACTACTGCTTCGGCTAAAGGCAAATCTATAAAGGGAATTTTGGCTAACTGTTCCACTGTGGCTGTGTTCGGGTTAACTAACTGTGTAGGTTGGTCTAGAGATTCGTTGTCATAGTAAATAAAACTTAGCAAAGCCTTTAATGGTTCTAGTCGCTGTGCTGGCATAGCTAAAGCCGCAGCGATATCTTCAATACAGTAAAATTTAACACCAGAGCGTGAAAGTTCTACAAGCGATCGCGCTTGGTGAATTGACAACCCAGGAAGGCGTAACCAATCGTCTACAGTCGCTTGATTAGCATCAATGCGGATACCCAGTTTTGCAGCTAGCTGAATTTCTTCCCCAGACTGTAGTCGATAGTAGGGGTCATTGAGGAGTTTAGCGCGGAGTTTTTGCAACTTGGGGTTCAAAGGTAGCCAGTTCATCTTTCTTTGCTTGCATCAAGAGATTTGGTCTAGCAGCTGGCGGCGCTTTTGCTCAAATTCGTACTCAGAAATCAGTCCATCTTGGCGGAGAGTATCTAACTCACGCAAAGCCTCAGCGATCGCGCTTACTTGATTACCCGTTTGCGGTGCGTTCCTGACTGCTGACTTACCTAGATTAAAATGACGATCAAATGCTTCTTCATCTTGCGCTAAGTACCAAACTCCCTCAATAGCGCTTGCTACTTTGGGAATGGGTGTCCAGGAGAGTAAGACGTACAAGATACCCCACAACGGCTGTCCTAGATAAAATTTATGTAATCCGGAAATGGTTAACGTCCCGGATAAAGCTAAAATTGCGGCGATGCTGCGACTTTTGCGTTTGGTCAACATATTCCCAATCAATCTACTACTAGCATAGTTCCTACAATAAGATAGCGATCGTAGCAAAACACCAGGTGTTGGTGTTGATTTCTTAACTGCTAGTTTTATTTAAGGATATGACAGATGGCTGGTTTGTGGGGAGGTTGAAGATAGAGTTTAAACGCAAAGGCGCGCGGAGGGAAACGCGAAGGAGCGCAGAGTTTTCAGATGAAGTGGGTGGAAAGAGGAATAGTATGTTGTTCAAGTTTGTGGGGTTGGTGATGCTGAAGCAACTCATTCTGACAGCATTTTACTGGTAAAGATGTTGCTAGTAATGATGGGAATTTTGAGTGTGTAAATCAGAAAATTAAAGCAGATTTAAGCAAAAGATAAATATAATTAATTTAATTTTAATTAATTATTTCATAGTTTAACAAAAAAATAAAAACCTTTTTATAACCTTTGGATAACTCAAGCTTTACTCATTGGCATTACAGAATGTGGTAATTACCTATTTTGTATGACTTTGCTAATAATGAGTATGAAATCTAATAACCCATTGAAGTTTAACCGTCGCCAGTTTTTACTAAATTCGGCTGTGACAGCAGGTGGAATCATTACTACCAATCTCGTATCAAAAGCGCCAGTTTTTGGACAAGCACCTGGAATTATTACCTCTGACAAAATGCGTCCTACCATACCTTATGGTATTGCCAGTGGAGATATTAGTGAAAATAGTATCATTATTTGGAGTCGCAGCGATCGCCCTGCCAGAATGTTAATTGAATATTCCACCAGCGAATCTTTCAACAATGTGCGCCGTGTTTTCGGACCTAGGGCTTTAGAAGATAACGACTTTACAGCTCGATTTACTCTCCAGAACTTACCTCCAGACCAACAAGTATTTTATCGGGTAAGTTTTCAAGATTTAGACTATCAAAATATCTACAGCGAACCTGTAAGCGGTACTTTCCGCACACCTCCCATAACTGGACGAGATATTTTCTTTGTTTGGGGTGGAGACACAGCCGGTCAAGGATGGGGGATTAATCCTGATTTTGGTGGAATGAAAATTTACGAAACCATGCGTCAACTTAATCCTGATTTTTTCATCCATTCTGGTGATACTATCTACGCTGATAATCCCATCGAAGCAGAAAGAACATTAGATGATGGCACAATTTGGCGAAACATCACTATTGAAGAAAAATCAAAAGTAGCAGAAACGCTCACAGAATTTCGTGGTAATTATAAATATAATTTGCTGGATGAAAATGTGAAGCGGTTTAACGCTGAAGTGCCGATGTTAGCGCAGTGGGATGATCATGAAACCACAAACAATTGGTATCCTGGCGAATTTCTCTTCAATGATGACCGCTATACAGTCAAGGATGTTAACTTGCTAGCACAAAGAGCAAGACAAGCATTTTTTGAGTATATGCCCATTCGCTATAAAACAAGATTTGATGCCGACAGATCGAGAATTTATCGCTCTTTCCAACATGGCCCATTACTTGATATTTTCATGCTGGATGAACGCACTCACCGGGGGCCAAACAGTGAGAATCGTCAGCCGGTGCAAAGTGCAGAAACAGATATGCTGGGTAAGTCACAAGTGCAATGGATAAAAGTGCAGTTGCTGAAATCAAAAGCAACATGGAAAGTAATTGCTAGTGATATGCCTTTGGGGTTAATAGTTAGAGATGGCCCCACGGATTTTGAAGCTTGGGCTAATGCAGATAATGGTCGCCCCTTGGGAAGAGAATTAGAGTTAGCAGATTTGCTGCAGTTTATCAAAAACAGGAATATTAAAAACGTTGTTTGGTTAACTGCTGATGTACATTATGCAGCAGCACACTATTACGACCCCAATAAAGCACAATTTCAGGACTTCAAGCCGTTCTGGGAATTTGTCGCTGGGCCTCTCAACGCTGGGACATTTGGCCCAGGACAATTAGAGAATACCTTTGGCCCACAATTAATATTTCAAAGTAATCCTCCAGGGATGAGACCAAATCGACCCCCCAGTGAAGGTTTACAATTCTTTGGTGGAGTCAAGATTGATGCTTATACCAAAGTGATGACGGTAACACTGCGTAATTTAGCTGGGCAAATTATCTATAGCCAAGATTTACCACCAGAAGCGTAAATTTTCCACAATTTAGCTTAATGTAGCCAGTAAGATAGATTTATTCTGTCTGCTGGCTTTTTGTTTTTCGGTTTATATTAACTAAATAAGAAAACTAAAATTTGAGAGTTTTGGAGTGGGTTATGCTGAAGCAACTCATCCTGGAAAATTGGAAAAGTTTCCGTTATGCAGAACTTCCACTTGACCCATTAACTGTTTTAATTGGGACAAATGCCAGTGGTAAATCTAATGTAGTTGAAGCTTTGGAATTTTTACAGAGAATAGCGCAAGGCGAAAATATTGAAGCTGCTTTAGCAGGAGATAAAAAACTTTCTTCTATTCGCGGTGGTGTAGAGTGGGCTGCTCGTAAACCAGAGTCTCAGTTTACATTAAAAGTCCTAGTTCAGGGTGAGGAGGAAACAACAGATTATTTATATGTTATTCAAATACAAACAATACCTGAAGTGAGAGTGATAGAAGAATACATTGAATTTCACACTTTGAAAGAAAATAGTAAAATTGAGCAGGCGCAGGTATTTTATGTAAATAGTTCCAATTTTTCTAATAAGAGTGGTTTAAAATTTATTAGTTCTCGTATCTCTCCTAGAGAATTTATGCAATTAAATGAATCTATCAAAATAAATTTACTGCCAGACAAAGACATTGTAGACATATTAAATGAGGATTATTTACCTCTAAGAGATAAAGTAACTAATTTGGTAATTTCTACTTTAGAACAACTCTTGATTTTAAATCCAATACCTTCTAAAATGCGTAATTATTCACGACTTTCTAAAAAACTTGAAAGTGATGCTTCAAATATAGCTGGTGTACTAGCAACATTACCTCAAGAGCAAAAATTAGAAGTAGAATCAACTCTATCTACATACATTAAAGATTTACCAGAAGGAGATATTAAAAAAGTCTGGGCGGAAAAAGTAGGCAGATTTGGCAAAGATGCTATGCTTTACTGTCAAGAAGAATGGAAACCTGGAGAAATCACAGAAATTGATGCTAGAAGTATGTCAGATGGAACTCTACGATTTCTGGCAATTCTTACAGCATTACTCACGCGACCAGAAGGTAGTCAAATTGTCATTGAAAAAATAGATAATGGTTTGCATCCTTCCCGTGCAAAGTTGCTGGTAAAAATACTCCGAGAAATTGGCAGCAAAAGAAAAATTGATATTTTACTTACCACTCATAATCCCGCTTTACTGGATGCTTTAGGCCCGGAAATAGTCCCGTTTATAGTTGTCGCACATCGAGATTCGGAAACAGGAGAAAGTAAACTCTCTATTTTAGAAGAAATTGATAATCTTCCTCTTTTACTAGCATCAGGTACTTTGGGTAGACTAGCAACCAAAGGAGCAATTGAAAGAAGCCTTTCTGATAAGAAGAACCAGAAAATATGAACAAGGTTCTGATTATTGATACATCAATACTTTGCGTTTATTTAAATGTTCCTGGTAAAGAAACTTGTGGTACTGATAATGACAAATGGGATAAAAACAGGGTTGAATCATGTTTTCAATTAGAAAAGGAACAAGATACGCAGTTTATACTGCCATTAGCGACAATTATAGAGACTGGTAATCACATAGCACAAGCTAATTCTAGACGATATGAAATTGCTCAAGCTTTTGCTGATATTTTAGTGAAAGTAGCAGATGGAGTTATACCTTGGAAAGTTTTTACAACTGAAGTAGATGAGCTGTGGAGTTCAGAACAATTGAAACAGTTAGCTACTGAATGGCCTATTCTAGCATCTAGAAAGATTTCTATTGGAGATGCAACAATTAAGACGGTAGCCGAGTATTATGCTAAAACCAGTAGCACATTGAAAGTAGAAATTTTCACGGGTGATCAAGGCTTGAAAGCTTATGAACCAATTACTCCACCACCTACACGCCGCAGCAGTCGCAGGAAAGCATAACAAAACTTTGAGGGATTATTCCCGACTTTGTTGTTGATTGCGGATAACCTGCACAAATTCTTGCACAGCATCATACTGGTCAGGCATAGTGAGGTAACGCAACAGCAACGTTGGGTCTAAATCAGGGAAAAACTCACTTCGGTCTACTTGTTCATACTCACAAGCTTGATTCAAACGAAATATTTGTATCCGGTTAGACTTCCAGAACCAAACTTCAGGCACTTGAGAAGGCTTGTATAATTCTTTTCTGTTAATTGTCCCACTTGTGACAATAACTTCAATCACAATATCTGGCGTTTCTTTATTGCTGCCAATACAGTAAGATTCATCAGGTGTCCCAGAAGCATACCCCGGTTCTTCCAGAGTAAAACCACCGCGACCGTAGAAGCGGATACCCAATTCTCTCATGTAAGCTTCTAACAAATAACCGAGAGTTGTTTTTACATACTCATGCTTATCTCCTACAGGAGACATAATTTCCATCACTCCTGCTAAATAAGTTAAGCGGACTTCTCGATTATTCTCTAACTGTGCTGAGATAATTTTGAACTGTTCCCAAGAAATACCGCGCAAAGTAACCAATTTTTCTGTTGTCGGCTGCTCTAAAAGTGGGATACTCATCTCAACACTTCCTGATATTGCGATAGCGCCAGCGCTGACTTGTCAGTTCGCCTATTTACAACTCTAACCGAGAAGATAACAAAACTTTGAGCGATCGCACCTCAACTTTCACATCACGTTATCATCGAATATTGTGGCTTTTCCGTGCGTAACTCCTAGCATCTACTTATGACCGCTTCTCATTCTGAATCTCAACCAACGGAACCCAATAAACCTGATACGCCTCACGCCGATACTAAATTGGTAGACCGCAGTAAGCTGAGTAAGATGTACCAGCATTATGTGGAAGTCAAGGATAAGTATCCTCATGCTTTACTGCTGTATCGGGTGGGAGATTTTTTTGAAACTTTTTTCCAAGATGCTGTAACTGTATCTAGAGAACTAGAACTTGTACTTACCAGCAAACACGGCGGCGAGGTTGGTCGCGTGGCTATGACTGGTGTACCTCACCACGCCTGGGAACGCTACACTACCCAATTGGTAGAAAAAGGCTACGCAGTGGTAATTTGCGACCAAGTGGAAGACTCATCTGAAGCTGTGGGTTTGGTCAGGCGCGAGGTGACGCGTATCCTCACACCTGGTACTTTGCTGGAAGAGGGAATGCTAAAATCTAGTCGCAATAATTACTTGGCGGCTGTGGTAATTGCTGGTAATCACTGGGGTTTAGCTTATGCAGATATCTCTACCGGAGAATTCCTAACTACTCAAGGTAGTGATTTAGAACACCTGACTCAGGAATTAATGCGGTTGCAACCTGCCGAGGTGTTGGTTCCTACGAACGCCCCTGATTTGGGTAGCTTGCTGCGTCCTGGTGAAACTTCGCCTCATCTCCCTCAGTGTTTACCACCATCATTTTGTTATAGTTTACGATCGCAACTGCCGTTTTCCCAAGCCGAAGCTAGATCCACATTATTGCAGAAATTTAAAGTGCGATCGCTCGAAGGACTCGGTTGTGATCATCTTCCTCTGGCTGTACGGGCGGCTGGGGGTTTGTTGGAATATGTGGAAGATACGCAAAAAGAAAACACCGTTTCGTTGCAAAGGTTACGCACCTATACCATTACTGATTATTTGATTGTTGATAGTCAAACCCGCCGTAACCTAGAAATTACGCAAACAGTCAGGGATGGGACATTTCATGGTTCCCTGTTGTGGGCATTAAACAGAACTAGCACAGCCATGGGCGGGCGGGCGTTGCGGCGGTGGTTGTTACAACCGCTACTAGATATTAAAGGTATTCGGTCGCGGCAAGATACCATCCAAGAATTGATGGAAAATACACCCCTGCGTCAAGATTTGCGGCAATTATTACGGCAAATTTACGACTTGGAACGATTGACGGGTAGGGCTGGTTCGGGGACGGCTAATGCTAAAGATTTAGTGGCTTTGGCGGATTCCCTGTCACGCTTACCAGAATTATCGCTCTTAGTGGCGGAGGCGCGATCGCCTTTTTTGAAAGCCTTGCAAAAAGTTCCATCTGTATTATCAGAGTTGGCACAAAAATTACACGCCCATTTAGTAGAATCACCACCAATACATATTAAAGAAGGGGGGTTAATTCGTTCGGGGATCAATCCCATGTTGGATGAGCGCAAAGCCACGGTAGAATCAGACCAGCAATGGATTGCCAATTTAGAAGTTGACGAACGCGCCAGAACGGGAATTCCTACATTGAAGGTGGGATTTAATAAAACCTTTGGTTACTACATTAGTATTTCTCGTGCTAAATCTGACCAAGTACCTACGAATTACATCCGCAAGCAAACCCTGACGAATGAGGAACGTTATATCACCCCAGAGTTGAAGGAACGAGAAGCGCGGATTCTCACAGCGCGGGATGATTTAAATCAGTTGGAATATGAAATTTTTGTGGAGTTGCGGGAAGAGGTAGGGGAACAGGCTGAGGTCATTCGTAACCTTTCTCGTGCTGTGGCGGCGGCGGATGTGTTGTGTGGCTTGGCGGAGTTGGCTGTACAGCAAGGTTACTGTCGTCCTGAGATGGTTGCAGGACGGGAAATTATGATTGTGGATGGTCGTCATCCGGTGGTGGAACAGTCTTTACCGTCGGGGTTTTTTGTGCCGAATTCGACGCAGTTGGGGAGTGGGGAAACGTTCGCGCAGCGTGCGCGCAGCGCATACCACAGAGGCGCAGAGGGCGCACAGGAGAAACCAGATTTAGTGATTCTGACTGGCCCGAATGCAAGTGGAAAGAGTTGTTATTTGCGTCAGGTGGGATTGATTCAGTTGATGGCGCAAATTGGTAGTTTTGTGCCGGCAAGGTTTGCTAAGTTGGGAGTATGCGATCGCATTTTCACTCGTGTAGGTGCTGTAGATGATTTGGCAACTGGTCAATCTACTTTTATGGTGGAGATGAATGAAACGGCGAATATTCTCAATCATGCTACTTCTAGGTCATTGGTATTGTTAGATGAAATTGGTAGAGGAACAGCGACGTTTGATGGTCTTTCGATTGCTTGGGCGGTAGCAGAATATATAGCTGTAGAGATTCGGGCGCGGACGATTTTTGCCACTCATTATCATGAGTTAAATGAACTGGCTAGCATTCTGCCGAATGTGGCTAATTATCAGGTGACTGTGAAAGAATTACCCGACCAAATTATCTTTTTGCATCAAGTCCAGCCGGGGGGTGCTGATAAATCCTACGGTATTGAAGCGGGACGTTTGGCGGGTTTACCAGATGTGGTGATTCAACGGGCAAAACAAGTTATGAGTCAGATTGAGAAGCATAGTAAGATTGCGATGGGGCTGCAAAATATAGATGAGTAACCTAGTTTTTTCAACCACATACTTAATATTTCTTTAATAATAACTTTGACTACTTTTAGTATTTTTGCAAATGTTCTAAATAAACGGTAACATTTCGCATGTTTTTGTTACATTCTTGTTAAGAATAGTTACAACTCTCTTAACACAGGAAATATTATTATGGCAGCCTCACTCGAAAAGAATGCACCACATCAGGTTGTAATCGTTGGTGGTGGCTTTGGTGGACTGTATGCAGCAAAGACTCTTGCTAAAGCGAATGTAAATGTTACTCTCATTGATAAACGTAACTTTCACCTATTTCAGCCGCTTTTATATCAAGTTGCTACAGGTACACTATCACCAGCTGATATTTCCTCACCATTGCGATTTGTACTCAGAAAAAGTAAGAATACACAGGTGTTGTTGGGAGAAGTAAATAATATTGATCCAAAAGCGCAACAAGTTTCTGTGGGTGATAGATTAGTCCCTTATGATACATTAATTGTTGCCACAGGTGCTAATCATTCCTATCTTGGTAAAGATAACTGGAAAGATTTTGCTCCTGGCTTGAAAACTGTTGAAGATGCCATTGAAATACGTCGTCGGATATTTTCGGCATTTGAAGCAGCAGAAAGAGAAACTGATCCGGAAAAACGCCGTGCTTTGTTGACTTTTGTGATTGTGGGTGGTGGTCCCACCGGTGTAGAATTAGCAGGTGCGATCGCAGAGTTGGCACACAAAACTCTCCGAGAAGATTTCCGCAACATCGACACCTCAGAAGCAAAAATTTTACTATTGCAAGGAGGCAATCGCATCCTCCCATACATTGCGCCAGAGTTATCTCAAGCAGCAACAGCTGCTTTACAAAAGTTGGGTGTGGTGATCCAAACTAACACCAGGGTGACAAATATTGAAAATGACATCGTTACTTTTAAGCAAGGTGATGAAGTCCAAGAAATTCCTGCAAAAACTATATTGTGGGCAGCAGGTGTAAAAGCTTCCGCAATGGGTAAAGTTTTAGCAGACAGTACAGGTGTAGAATGCGATCGCGCCGGGCGTGTCATGGTAGAACCAGACTTGACTATCAAGGGTTATGAAAACATTTTTGTAGTTGGAGATTTAGCCAACTTCTCTTATCAAAATGGTCAACCTTTACCTGGTGTTGCACCTGTAGCTAAACAAGAAGGAGAGTATGTAGCCCGACTCATTCGACTAAGGCTGCAAGGTCGTACTTTACCACAATTTAGTTACAATGATGTGGGTAGTTTGGCAATGATTGGGCAAAATTTAGCTGTTGTAGATTTAGGCTTAATCAAACTCCAAGGGTTCATTGCTTGGGTATTTTGGCTATTAATTCACATCTACTTTTTAATCGAGTTTGACACTAAATTAGTAGTAGTAATTCAGTGGGCGTGGAATTATATTACTCGTAATCGTCGCTCTAGATTGATTACAGGTCGAGAAGCTTTTCTAGAAGATAAAATTGTTAACGATAGCAGTCATTACCAGACTCCAGAAAAGAAGCAGCCAGCCAGTATCTAGAATTTTGCTTTGTAGCATACCGCCGCATTAAACTCATCGATAACCTGCCATTCCTCTCCACGTGAGGCTACTGGCGGGTTTTAGCGACCGCGATCTCGTTCTACATCTTCAATTACTTTTTGTAAATACCATTCATCTGTCATCCCTGGATAATAATCTTCCTTTTGATCAATTAATCTTTGGGCAATTTCCCAATATCCCCCCACCAGCCGTAATAGTCGCTGACGTAGCAAGTTGTAATTCTGCTGTTTTGACTCAGGGCTAAATGTCTGAATTTTTTGCAAGCTTTCTAATACTTGATGGTAATTTTCCCAATCTTCATTTTCACAGAAAATACTCGCTGCTTGCTGATAATCTTGGACAGCATTTTGCATTTCCTCTAAGCAAGCATAGGCAATACCACGATGATAGTAAGCTGGGGCATAATCTGGATTAATTTGTAATGCTTGACTGTAATCTTGAATAGCATCGAGATAATTGCCAGATACCCGATAAACATTACCCCTAGCAACATATATTAAAGCGTCCTGGGGTTGAATTTTCACAGCTTGATGAAAATCGGCGATCGCCCCTTGATAATCCCCCAACAGAGAACGGGCTTTACCTCGGTTACGATAGACTATGGCATCTTGAAAGTTTAATTGTAATGCTTGATTAAAATCCGCGATCGCCTCGCGATATTTTCCCATTTTGCAGCGTACCACTCCCCGACAGCAATAAGCTTGGGCATCTTGCGGATCAGCTTGTAATATCCAGTTTAAATCTGCGATCGCCTCCCGCGTATCTCCTTTTTCGGTTTTTTCTAATAACTGAGTAAAATATGCATTGGTAGATAATATCGGCACACTAGTAGAACTAGGTGACTGGATAACTGGTTTTGCTGGTGGTTGTAGCTGTTTAATTTTTTCCAGACACAGACGACAATTTTCTGTATCCTTTTGCTCTAAATATAATTCTGCCGCCTTTTTAAAATTAGCGATCGCATCTTGAATAAACCCCTGTTTGCGCCGCACCATCCCCCGCAGACTATACGCAGCTGCATAATAGTAATTGAGGCGAATTGCACTTTCCACATCCTCCAACGCCCCCGGTAAATTTTTCAGCGCCACCCTTGCCAATCCCCGACAATAATACGCCTCCACACTCTGGGGATTCAACCTCAAAGCTTCAGTATAATCTGAGACAGCTTGGTGAATAGCACCTGAGTCATAATAAGCCAAACCCCGTTGTAAAAAAGCCTCAGCAAAATAAGGTGTTTGCTGTAAACAATAGTTAAAATCCTCAATAGCGCCAGTATAGTCTTGTTGTTTAGCCTTTGCTAGTCCTCGATGATAAAATTCGTCACTCATAATTGACTCCCAAAACTCTAGCTTAGTAGCCGACTTTATAGCTCTACTACTTTATATGTTAAATATTCACCTTCACTTTAGCTAATTTCCAAATCTCAATCTACTTCCTCCCTTGGCGGTTTGATAAAAATGAAAATTAGAACCATCACCACAGGAATATCACTACAATCTCCCAAAGACGCCGATAAAATCAAACAATCTCATGCATTTAATCAGCAAGCAAAAATAATCTTTGAACAACAAGGATACGCAGTTCAAACAACCAGAATTACCACTAACTCTTGGCAAGAATATCTATCAGATTTATCAAAAACTGATATTCTCAAAGAAATCCAAGATTTAGAAAAAACCTGTATCAATCTAGATATTAGCTTTTTCAATATCGGTCATGCCAACCAACCAGAAACCATAGCTTTAATCCCCGATATTAACAAACATACGTCAATTATTTACTGTTCCAGTCAACTTGGTGACCAACAATCAGGCATCAATCTAGAAAATATTTACGAATCAGCCAAAGCTATTAAACGCATTTCCCAAGAAACTGAAAATGGCTATGGTAACTTTCGCTATTGTGCATGGGCAAACTGTCAGCCAGGAATTCC
Source organism: Nostocales cyanobacterium LEGE 11386 (assembly GCA_015207155.1). Classification (GTDB taxonomy): domain Bacteria; phylum Cyanobacteriota; class Cyanobacteriia; order Cyanobacteriales; family Nostocaceae; genus LEGE-11386. Next base: position 53,118 of record JADEXK010000032.1, read on the forward strand.
ATTTTTTCCAACTTCTTACCATGTAGGCGATACATCTTTTGCTATTGGATTAGAACTAGCTGAATTAGTCAACCAAGCTTTTTCTCAAGCTAATGATATACAAACAGCCGAGAAAAACCTGCAATCACTTTTAGAAATAGAACTCACAAAAATCGCCAAGATTGCCGCAGAAATATCAACAAAATTCGCTGTGATATACAACGGCATTGATACATCTCTCGCACCATCTTTAGATAAACAGAATAGTATTGCCTTCACCTATGAAAAATTAATCAATGGTAAATTTGGCCATCCAGGAACCTTAGCAATTTCTGGCATGTTAACTCGTGTTCTAAAAAGTGTTTCCGTCAAAATCTGTGGCTACTCCGGTTTAATGCTACCAGTATGTGAAGATATCGGATTAGCTACTAGAGCTAACGAGCAAACTTATGATATTACTAATTTATTATTGTATTCAGCAGTTTGTGGCTGTGGACTTGATACAGTACCAATCCCCGGTGATATCACCATTGATAAAATTGCCGCAATATTAATAGATTTGGCAACATTAGCAATTAAACTCAATAAGCCACTATCAGCTAGATTATTTCCCATACCCCATAAAAAAGCTGGGGAATTGACTGCATTCAATTCCCCGTATCTTGTAGATTGTCAAATTTTTGCTGTGAATTAACTTAATAATCAATCAACAAACTAGGCGAAGTCAATACAAAAACATCCCTAATTCCCTGTCCGTCAGTCTGTGGTTTTATCGGCGTAGTAAAGTGGAAAAATTCATGATCATTGACTAATAAAAGTTCACCGGGATTTAAAACCTTACTAAACACAGGCTTCTCTTTTTTTGCAGTATATAAATGAGTTTCTCCACCTTGAATATTATCGCGATTTACCGAGAAGATACCAATAAAATCAGTACCATCCTGATGAATACCTTCAGGTGCTGGATTACCCAAATTCTCAGGAGAACAAATAGTTCTAATTTGATGAACTCCGATTTCAGCTTCAGGATGCAGTTTACAAGAATCACTAAATGCTAAAACAAGATTCTTAAAAATATCGAGTTCTATCAGTGCACCTTCTAATTCTGCAAACTCTCGTTTAATGTCTCCCAATAATGGATTGTAATCTTTACCTTGAAAGAGGTAGCCATGAGGTAACTTAATTAACTTATCCCCAGCAGCGATGAACCGAGATAATCGTCTCAAACGATAATTACCTTTGATGTAGGGATCAACAGGTAGATGATGAAAAAATGGCTTGAAACCTTCTGGATTTATGGAATTAACCTTTCTGAGGGTAAACAAAAAGGCATATTCTAATTCCGTTGATTCCCATACTTGTTGCATAGGACTTACCTGCTTACACATTGCAATCCTCTCCTGTATTTCTGGATGAGAGGCTTATATCACTGAGTATATGCGACTTTTTATTAAAATGTCGTCAAATTGACTACAGAAATTGACAAATTGTGATACAGAACTCATTCACTGTTGGAAAGACATTTGCAGATAGGAGCAAATAAGTAAAACATTTAAAATAGGTAAAAAATTAACGTATATTTACAAAGTGGCTAGAGACTGAGGACTAATATTTTTACTCAGCAACGCCACATGCTCCACCCTGCGGGAAGCCGCAGCAGTGTCTACAGCACTCCCCTTCGACTTTGCTCAGGGCAAGCGCACTCAGCACTCAGCACTCAGCACTCAGCACTTAGAAAGCACTCAGCACTTTTCATAATGATTGACTGGCTTTACCGTTATCCACCCTTGTATTCAGGAATTTTACTCAAGCGCTACAAGCGCTTTTTTGCTGATATTCAACTTGATTCTGGCGAAATAGTCACAGCACACTGTCCCAATACAGGCCCCATGACAGGAGTTTCCACCCCTGGAAGTGCAGTCCAACTTTCCCAAAGCGATAATCCCCAGCGCAAATTAGCCTACACTTTAGAATTAATTCAAGTACATGACAACGAGCCAACTTGGGTAGGAGTAAATACAGTTTTACCCAATCGAGTAGTGAAACTAGCTTTAGAAAAACACCTTTTCCCAGAATTGGGTAGCTACAGCCAAATTAAAGGTGAGGTAGTTTATGGGCAAGATAAAAAAAGTCGGGTAGATTTTTTTTTAACAGGGGATGATGTGGAACGTCCCATTTATTTAGAAGTAAAAAATACAACTTGGGCGCAAGGTACTTTAGCACTATTCCCCGACACAGAAACCACAAGAGGACAAAAGCACTTACGGGAACTAACAGCACTATTACCCCAAACTCGTGCAGTGATGCTGTACTTCATCAACCGCAGTGATTGTACTGAGTTTGCCCCTGGTGATATTACAGACCCCGTATATGGTAAACTATTACGAAACGCGATCGCCCTCGGCTTAGAAATCTTACCCTGCCGTTTTCATGTCACTCCAGAAGGCATACGCTACATAGGTTTAGCAAAACTAAAACTTTAATCTCAGCGTACCTTTGCGTCCCTCTGCGTTAAAAACTAATGATAATTCTCATCATGGGTGTCTCCGGTTCCGGCAAAACAACCATCGGGAAACTGTTAGCCGATTCATTAAACTGGGAATTTAAAGACGCTGATGAATTTCACTCAACAGATAACATTGAGAAAATGCGGCTGGGTATTCCCCTCAATGACACTGACAGAAAGCCCTGGTTGAAAGATTTGCAAACGGCGATCGCCCTTTGGTTACAAGAAAATGCCAATGTAGTCTTAGCCTGTTCTGCCCTCAAAGCTAATTATCGCCAATACCTGCGACTAGACCACGAAAACATCAAGCTAGTTTACCTCCAAGGCAGTTTAGATTTACTCCAACAACGACTCCTAGGACGGCAAAATCATTTCATGTCAGAAAAACTCCTCAACAGCCAATTAGATATGCTTGAGGAGCCTGATGATGCTATTTGTGTAGATATTTCTGAGCCACCGCAACTAATAGTGCAAAACATTAAAACAGCTTTAGAAATTTAGCCATGAAAAAAACCCCCAGAAGGGGGCTTATTTAGCTATTCGCGTGGAGTGAATAACTAATAATTAATACTCACAGTAGATAAAGTAATCCGAACAGAATAATCCAAATCACGTCAACAAAGTGCCAGTAGATTTCCGCAGCTTCAATACCAAAGTGCTTTTCGCTACTGTAGTGACCCTGAACACGCGATCGCCACAATACGGCAACTATTGCCAAAACACCAATGGTAACGTGTAGTCCGTGAAAGCCAGTTAAAACGTAAAATGCACTGGCAAACAAATTAGTAGTTAAACCAAATTCTAAATGAGTGTATTCGTATACCTGTCCCACCAAGAAAATGGCACCCATTGCGGCAGTAATTGCCAACCAAGTTCGCATACCTTTTGCATCATTCTTTTTGATGGCAGTGTCAGCATTATGCATGACAAAACTGCTAGCAATCAGATTGACGGTGTTGACTCCCGGTAACAATAGTTCTAATTCTGGTGTACCTTCCGGGGGCCACGCAGGTAAGGTAGCACGGAAAGCTAGGTAAGCTCCGAACAACCCCATAAAAATCATCCCTTCAGCAATCAAGAAGATAAATAACCCAAACAGACGATGGTCTGGATGTGCTTCGTGATGACTAACTCCTGCTTCGGCAGTATGGTGATGATTTAGTTCGGTTTTAGCTGGGTCAATAGTTTGACTTTGCATGTATCTTTAATATCTAGAGGACAAGTGATGACTCTGGAGTGGGGAATGGGGAGTTATAGCCGTAGTCACATAAGTTAGGACAGTGTTAATTGCTCAAAGCTCTGAAGCAACTGGATTTATACTCAGCACTCAGCACTCAGCACTTTGCTATAAAAGGCTTGAACTCCTCACTCATCACTTTATTTACGGTCTTCGGGATTGGCAGCAACCATGGAGTCAGGTTCCGCTCTTAATACCGAGTTTGGGCCAGCAGATAAAACTGGATTGGGGTCAGATAAAGGTACATCATCGTTAGCCTTTTCTAAGCCGTAGTCGTAGGGGCCTGTAGCCAAGACTGGGGTTTTATCAAAATTCTCGATCGCTGGCGGTGAGGTCGTCATCCACTCTAAGGTCAATGCCCTCCAGGGATTATTACCAGCTTTCTCACCATACAACCAGCTCCAAATTGCATTGATGATAAAGGGGAATGTCGAAACTGCCAGTATGTAAGAACCATAAGTGCAAATTTCATTCAACAAGGCAAATTTGGGATCATATTGAGCAATACGACGGTTCATGCCCATTAACCCCAGTTTGTGCATGGGTAAGAAGGTCATATTCAGACCAACGATTGTCAAGGCAAAGTGAACCTTACCCCAAAATTCGTTCATCATTCGTCCCGTCATTTTCGGGAACCAGTGGTATATAGCGGCAAAAATACCCAACACGCTACCGCCAAATAGGACGTAGTGCAGGTGTGCTACCACAAAATAAGTGTCGTGGACGTGAATATCAAAGGGCACTGCTGCCAACATCACACCACTGATCCCGCCAATCACAAAAGTGCCCACAAAGCCGATGGCGAATAGCATCGGGCTATTGAGTTGAATTTTACCGCCCCACATGGTTGCCAACCAGCTGAAAATTTTAATCCCTGTAGGTACGGCGATAATCATCGTCGTGATCATAAAAAACATCCGCAACCAACCGGGGACACCACTGGTAAACATATGGTGTGCCCAGACAATTAATCCTAAAAAACTGATAGCCAAAGATGAATAGGCGATCGCTTTATAGCCAAAAATCGGCTTGCGGGAATGAATCGGGATTATTTCCGAAATTGCCCCAAAGAAAGGCAGAATCATGATATATACCGCCGGGTGGGAGTAAAACCAAAACATATGCTGGTATACCACCGGGTCCCCACCACCTGTGGGATTAAAAAATGTTGTTCCTGCCAATAAATCGAAGGAAAGCAGAATTAAACCTGCTGCTAGTACTGGGGTTGATACTAACACCAGCGCTGAGGTTGCCAACATTGCCCAACAAAACAAAGGCATTTGATGGAAACTCATACCAGGGATACGCATCTTCAGCATGGTGACCAAGAAATTGATCGATCCCAAAATCGATGACGTACCCAGCAGCAGAATACTCATGATCCAAATACCTTCACCCACTTGACCTGTGACCAAGCTTAAGGGAGGGTAGGAAGTCCACCCGGCATCTGGTGCATCACCCACCGCTAAACTGGCAATCAGCAACAAACCCGCAGGGGGAATCATCCAAAAGGCAACGGCGTTCAGCTTGGGGAATGCCATATCTTTCGCCCCAATCATTAGGGGAATCAGATAGTTAGCAAATCCGGCTCCGGCTGGCACAATCCACAAGAAAATCATAATTGTGGCGTGCAGCGTGAATAGACTGTTGTAAACTTCTGGGGTCACAAAATCTACATCTGGGGTTCGTAGTTCTGTACGCACCAAATCAGCCATCACACCGCCAATGCAATAGAAAATAAACGAAGTAACTAGGTATTGAATTCCAATTACCTTATGGTCGGTGTTGAAGCCAAAGTAGTCTCGCCAATGTCTTTCCTCTGGTTCTTCAACATGAGTAGGGATATTGGCTGTTTCTTGCAACTGAGCTTGTGTCATAGGAATTAGTTGTCAGTTATCAGTTATCAATTAGCAGTTATCAGTCTGTTCACTGATTACTTTTCATTGACCACTGACTAGTGGTGATGAGCAGTGTGAACTTGATTGATTATCTCTGGTTGTATTCCCATGTCCTTGGTGTAAGGATTGAGAAATTCATCTGGGGACAAATCCGCAGAGTTAACAGCAACGGCTTGATTGAAAGTTTCGCTGCTGGCAACTAATTGCTCTTGCATCCATTGGTCATAAGCTGCTTGAGTCTCTACCACTACTTGGGTTTTCATTGCACCGTGGTAGGGGCCACAAAGTTCAGCACAAATCAGGTCATAACTACCCGCTACTCTGGGCGTGAACCGAATCTCGCTTTGCCTACCGGGGATCGCATCCTGTTTCAAGCGGAACTCTGGTACCCAGAAGGCGTGAATTACATCATTGGCTGTCATGTTGATTTGGACTTCGCGTCCAACAGGAACATGTAGCTCACCTGTAGTTACGCCAGTTTCAGGATAGGTAAATAACCACGCGTATTGTAAACCAGTGACGTTGACCCGTAATTCTGGTGGTTGGCCGGCTTTTTCAGGACTACCTCCAATGGTGGGAGCGACACTACCCACCCCAGGAGCATTGCGCTTTTGGGGAATTTGGTCAGCATTGCGGACTGCTGCTGTGGCCGGGTCTTGCATTGCCTCATCAGATTTTTCTTGATTGAGGTTGGCTCCTGTACTGGGAGGCGTATCGCTTAAAGTTGCGGCGATAGCTGCTCCTGGCATTGTCATCGAAAAATCCTCAGTCATCGGAGCTTCATGGACAGCGTGGGGATCAAATCCACCGATGTCATTGTAAACCTCAAAACTATAGACAGAAATACCAATAACGATTATTGCTGGGATCGCCGTCCAGAGGATTTCTAAAGGTACATTGCCCTCAATTGGTGGCCCGTCTTCATTATCACCTGCACGTCTACGGTATTTAATTGCAGAGTAAATCAAAATACCTTCAACAAGTAGAAATATACCTGTGGAAACGATCATCATTGTGTTAAACAGACCATCCACCAAAACGGCTTCATCGGTGGCGGCTGTTGGCAACAGACCGTGATTTTGACCGTACCAAAGGCTGACTAGCGTTAGCACGATGCCAATTAGTAATGTCCAGATGGAACTTGGAATCTTCACGGTTTACTTAAATGAATTTACTACGTTATCTCTATGCTACTCACTTACTAAGGTAGTGCAGGTGATGAAAGATAAAGTCTCATGGTCTGAAATTTTTATTAATTTTTTCAGCTAATTTACTAATTTTGAGTACAAGAGATTTATTAGATACTGCCAAAATTAGACGTAAATTCAGTGGAGAAATTTAAGGAAAAATTTAGAATATTCCCATAAATTGTCATTTATCAATTGCTAACAACTTAAAAAATACCTAAAGCTCCGGCTAAAAGTGGCTAGAGTGATCCAAAGTATAAGTGCAAGCCAATCTTTTAAACTCTGGCCCATACGCTAGGGTGGAGATGGGTCGGTACAAAAAATTGAAAATAAGAGAGCTACCACCAAGAGCGGGCAGAAGGTACTGTTCATGAACGAATTTGTCCTAGAACAACAAAATGAAGCGGCAACTGAGCAGCGACAGCCCAAGGAAGTGATTCGTCGCTTGGTGTGGAAAATGTGCATAGCCACCTTGATTTTGATGGCCATAGGCAGTGCCACCCGTGTGATGAATGCTGGACTTGCTTGCCCAGACTGGCCATTGTGCTATGGAGAACTAGTGCCAGCTAAACAAATGAATCTCCAAGTGTTTTTGGAGTGGTTTCACAGATTGGATGCAGGGTTGATTGGCTTGAGCGCGATCGCCCTTTCCGGTTTATCCTGGTGGCACCGTCGTTCCTTACCCACCTGGCTACCTTGGGCATCCACATTCGCCCTGTTTTTAATTGTCTTCCAAGGTATTTTGGGAGGACTAACCGTTACTGAACTTTTGCGGTTTGATATCGTGACCGCTCATTTGGGAACGGCACTGTTGTTTTTCACTACCCTACTGATTGTCGGTGTAGCCCTGACCCCATATCAAGGAACTGGCACCGTGGGCAAGTTACCTTGGGTGGGTTTGACTGCGGCTATATTGGTTTACCTACAAAGTTTATTAGGTGCTTTAGTCGGGTCTCGCTGGGCATTACACCAATGCTTTGGCGGTTCTCAACTTTGCAGTGTGATGTATAGCCATATTTTTGGCTTGGTACCGCCAACTGTGGCGACCTTGGCAGTGGTAATGATCTCCTGGCGGACACCAGCACTACACCCAGCCTTACGAAGACTGGCAAATATGTCTGGTATGTTGTTGCTGTTACAAATTTTGTTAGGAGTTGCTACTTTCCGATTACATCTCCAAGTCGAGCCTCTAACAGTTTCTCACCAAGCTATAGGAGCTACTTTGCTGGGTACGTTAGTGGCTTTTACGGTGCTAGCACTACGTGACTGTAGCTCGGCTCGGGAAATCAACGCTTACCCTGTTGGTTTAACAGCGACTATTACAAGTAGACAAGCAAATGGAACGAATTTGTAAGCTAACTCAGCTTCGTTTTTCCTTTGCTGTAATCATCATGATTACTGATGACTAATGGTAATTAGCCGTTAGCCATGTAGTGTTGAAAGCAACTTGACATCACATCTAGCAACAACCCCTAGCAACTAGAAGTGGTGGAAACATACAAACCCTCACCTTTGCCTGCACCCCCAAGAAACTCCGATGAGTTCTCTCCCCTGCTCCCTGCCTCCTTTTCTCTTCAATGGGGGCTGCATAGAAGTTGTTGAAAAATAAGGAACTAGAGTCAACATGATTGAGACTAATGTCTCTCGCCACCACCAAACATTTCTACAAGTGATCCACAGCTACTATCAGCTCACAAAGCCCCGGATTATTCCGTTGCTGTTGATTACCACGGCTGGGAGTATGTGGATTGCTGCTCAGGGACAAGTAGACCCATTGTTGTTGCTAGTAACTCTTACTGGTGGCACTTTGGCTGCTGCTAGCGCCCAAACTATTAACTGTATCTATGACCGGGATATTGATTATGATATGGAGCGGACGCGCCATCGTCCTCTACCTTCCGGCAAGGTGCAGCCGCGTGATGCGCTAATTTTTGCGATCGCCTTAGCTTTGATGTCTTTTACGCTACTAGCAGTATTCGCAAATATACTGGCGGCGTGTTTAGCATTTTCTGGCATCATCTTTTATATTTTGGTCTACACCCACTGGCTGAAACGCCATAGCACCCAAAATATTGTCATTGGTGGGGCAGCTGGTGCAATTCCCGCTTTAGTAGGTTGGGCTGCTGTGACAGATACTTTAAACTGGGCGGCATGGTTAATTTTTGCCATTGTCTTTTTATGGACACCGCCGCATTTCTGGGCGCTAGCGCTGATGATTCGGGATGACTACGCTAAAGTTGGCATACCCATGTTACCTGTGGTTGCGGGTGATACAGCAACAGTACGCCAAATTTGGTACTACACACTGGTTACAGTTGGTGCCACTCTGTTACTGGTTTATCCTTTGCACGCCAGTGGATTTGTCTATGCAGCGATCGCCGTAAGTTTGGGTGGATTATTTATCCATAAATCTTGGCGTTTGTTGCAAAATCCAGAGGATCGCGCTGTCGCCAGAGAATTATTTCTCTATTCCATTTCCTACATGATGCTGTTGTGTCTGGGTATGGTGGTAGATAGCCTCCCCATTACCCATAGTCTGATTAGTGCGGTAGTCAGCCAGCTACATTTTATGAGCTAAATTGATTAGCTAGCGATCGCGTTGGCTATGATGGCGCGATCGCACTTAACATTTGGAGTTTCCTAATATTTAGATAACAACCAAAGAATTAATCCAGTTCCTAATACACATATAATTCCCGCCGCCCCAGCCAGGGGTTTTTTGTTTTTTCCAGTTAACCACTCCGAAGTTTTACCAGTGTAGGTAATTAGTTCTGCTGTGTCTACAGTGGCGATCGCCCATACCAATGCTGCGTGTAGTCCCCAAGCTATCCCCAAGCTGCCGCGGTCGGCAATCCTGGCTAATACCAGCATCATTCCCATTAGCCATAATCCAGGCAGTTGGGGTATGGTTTCACGTTGTTCCCAAACCAGATGCAGAACAGCAAAAATTAAGCTAGAAATTGCCCCTGCTGCCCAAATAGGATAATCACGCTCTAATTCAGTTAATAAGAAACCCCGAAAAACTAACTCTTCTATCCCTCCAACTAATAACGCTATTAAGAAAATAGACGGCAAGATAGATGGTATTAACTTGATATTTGACTTTTCTAAATAGCACCAGCCTAGCCAGAATTGACAGGTAAACATCATAGCTAGGCTGATTACTCCCAAACCAAAACCCAGCGATAAGGAACCCAGCATCGCCAGATTTCCCATAAAGCCGTAATCTGCAAAAGATTTATTACTCAGCCAAATCACTCCCCAAAGAACTAGGGGAGCTAAGAGGTAGAGTGGTACTAATAAAGGTAATTTTTGCTCTGGTTGTAAAGGTTTATTCGGTTGCCAATTAAGTGCGTTGGCGTAGCCCGTCGTAGACATCGCTGATATGGCTGCTATTGGTAACCAGCATCCTATCCAGCCAATGAAAAATGCCATCACTACAACCAGTACTGATGCATCTTCCATAAATGCTCGTAGGGCATTGACTACTGGCTGAAGGTAATTAATCAAAATAGACATAAAAAAACACGATAGACTTTTTGCTTATTCATCAAGACTCTACCAAAGGCTGTGACTTCTGCAAGCGGTCTAATCGTATTTACTGTAACAAAATTCTTTAAACAGAATTCCTGATTTACTGTAGCGGTAGGAATAAGTTATGAAGCATTCACCTTAAACTTATCCCTACCATCAGTAAACTTATTCTTCGTCTTCCAAATCTTCGTCTGATTCGTCAGAATCTACATCTTCCTGGGTTAATTTTTTATCAGTTTCACCGAGTTGAATCAAGTGAATATGCTTATATCCCAGTCTAATTTCAAACTCATCTCCAGGCTTTAAGTTCATTGCCTTGGTGTAGGTAGCACCAATCACAATTTGACCGTTTTGATGAACGCTAACTCGATATGTCGGTTCACGACCACGACCATCTTTAGGTGCTTCTGGACTGAGAGGAATTCCTCTAGCCGATAGCAAGGCATCATAAAAATCTGTGAGATTGACGCGAACCTGATTATTCTTAGTAACGGTGTAATAGCCACACTGCTTGGCTCTTTCTCGGCGTGGTAAATTAGAAAGTTCTTTTACCTTAGCAAGCAATGCTTTTCCAGTTAATGGTGCGGTTGCAGTTTCAGTCATTACGCTCAAATTTTCCTTACTCTCTCCAAACTGATAAACGATGTCGTTTCATGCCAGTATTTGACTTTTTAGCATCTGTACAGAGCTAATTACAACCCTAGGGTGAGGGGTGAATTCCTGCTTATAGGGTGAGCTACAAGCGCCTATATTATGGATGCCCACAACAGACTAAAGGTCATGGTGATCACAGACATTAATTTCGGTGATTTTACGGCACTTTTAACCATTATTCGCCATCGGAAATTATTTTTTTTCTCTTTTGGCGCTACTGTAGCGGTGTAACTTTAAGTCACCTTCACAAGTTGTTTGAGTTCTACTACAAATAAGTTGTAGACCCAATAAATTGCAGGCTTTCAACTTTCAGTGCTTGCCTTTATTACTCCAGAGTTGTTAGGTTTTCCCTACTCTGACTCTCAAGCTTAGGACAGCATAGTATTTGAATAGGGACTGACGGACATACACCCTTTTGTCCTGCCTGTAGAGACGTGAATTTTCTTGTCTCTACACTACGAATAAACAAATCAGCATTAGCTGCGCTTATGCGGCTATTGATACTGGATTTGTTACTTCGTAATTTTATATTAAATACTAGCATGGACTAATAATAGCAAAATTGTTGTTGAATTTTTAATTTAACTTGCTGCTAAACTTTTATCTAAATCTCTGACCTTGAGAAGACAAAAAGCGGTGAGGATTTTCCTCCCGCTTTTTGCCCTAGTGAGTATTGCAGCATGTCTTTTATAAAAATTAATCTAAATTTAGACAAGCAGTTTTGACAAGTGAGTTAAAGCCAAGATTTTCTTGATTGAGTACAGACAAAAAGCAGTGAGGATTTTCCTCTTGGTTGATTGTCACAAGACAAAAAGTGGTCAAATATTCTATACGTCTGTCTGTGGGAAGAATAAATTTTCCTACATTTTCCCAATGCTTTGTTGCCACCACTAGATGTTGATCAACAGTTGTCACACTTCTATATAAACAAAAATCTCTCCTGAGCGACGATATCAGAGATTTTTCCCACCAATGGCTCAGACTGCTATTGACATCAAGATGTAATCAAAACTATTAGTGCATTTAATTTGGATATTTTCACTATGCAAGAGATAAACGTCAGTCTTGCTTCTAATCAACCTACTTGTCTTCATACTCCCAAACAGGTAAATGAAATGTGAAGCCACGATTACCTGTTTGGCGTTTGGTTTTAGAGCTTGACACTAATCTTACCTGTAGCGCTTCTGCAAATGAAATTTTAATGGTTATCCTTAAACTAGAATCAGCTGCTCTTTGATCATCAGCCTATTAATACCTGGCTTGGAATTAAGGGCAACCAGAGTATAAGCCCAATTTGTGCAACCACCTGCCTTTACTCACGATTTCTGAGGCTGGTGAGGCAATTTTACGACTTTGGTTGGTAGTAATGGAAGTTATTTTTAAGATCGTTCGGCAACAACAAAATTCCTCCCCTGTTCTACAAACTTACCTTTTGCAGGCAGAACCTGGCAATACAATCTTAGACTGCCTCAATCAAATTAAGTGGGAGCAAGATGGAACCCTAGCATTTCGCAAAAATTGTCGCAATACAATTTGTGGTAGCTGTGCTATGCGAATTAATGGGCGTTCGGCTTTAGCTTGTAAGGAAAATGTTGGCAGTGAACTTGCCAGATTACAACATATACCTTCGCCAGAAAATAAAGCAACCATGATTTCAGAAATTACCATAGCTCCTCTAGGCAATATGCCAGTGGTTAAAGATTTAGTCGTAGATATGAGTAGTTTTTGGCATAACTTAGAGGCTGTAGCTCCTTATGTAAGTACGGCAGCACGACAAGTTCCAGAAAGGGAGTTTTTACAAACACCACTAGAGCGATCGCGTCTCGATCAGACAGGCAATTGTATCATGTGTGGTGCTTGCTACTCAGAATGTAATGCCCGTGAAGTTAATTCAGATTTTGTTGGCCCCCATGCACTGGCGAAAGCTTATCGCATGGTCGCCGACTCTCGTGATAGTGAAACGGAAAATCGCTTAGAAAATTACAACGAAGGTACTAAAGGAGTGTGGGGTTGTACCCGTTGTTTTTACTGTGATTCAGTTTGTCCAATGGATGTAGCTCCATTAGAACAAATTACTAAAATTAAACAAGAAATTCTCGCACGCAAACAAGCCAACGACAGTCGCTCAATTCGCCATCGAAAAGTATTAGTGGATTTGGTCAAAGCAGGTGGTTGGATTGATGAACGTCAATTTGGTGTACAAGTCGTTGGTAATTACTTCAAAGACCTTAAGGGATTACTTAGTCTTGCACCCCTTGGTTTGCGGATGTTATGTCGAGGAAAATTTCCTTTAACCTTTGAACCTTCCCCAGGAACTCAACAAGTGCGATCGCTCATTGAATCTGTCAAGGAAAGTGCTGAGTGCTGAGTAGGGAGTAGGGGACAAAGCAGATTTTTTACCATTCCCCATTGCCCATTCTCAACGCGGATTTTGAGGTATATTCAACGGCTGTCCAGAACGTTCATAGACTAAAATGTCCCACTGCCCATTATTACTGGACTCAAAAGCAATCCTACTACCATCAGCGCTAATAGTAGGGTTGCGGACTTCCGATTGCAGGTTAGCAGTTAAATTTCGTGATTGGCGTGTTTCTCGGTCGTAGAGAAAAATAGTAGATCGCCCCTGACGACTAGCAGCAAAAACAACATAACGACCATTTTCAGAAACGCTAGGATGAGAGGCGATCGTATCTAAGGAATTTAAACCTGGTAAATCAACCAAGCTGCGAGTTAGGGTATCAAACACATAAACATCTTGACTACCCCGGCGATCGCTAGTAAAAACAATATATCTCCCAGCAATTTGGGGATTTAGTTCCGCAGATGGACTGTTGATACTTCGTCCCCCCGGATCAAAGGGATAATTAAGCAAGCGAGGATAGCCAACACAGCCACCCAACAAGCCCAAGCTCGCAACAAATATAGGTATAAAAATAGTTTGATTATTCATTTGGTCATTAGTCATTAGTCATTAGTCATTAGTCATAAAACTAATAACTCATCAAAAATCATACATAATTTTTCCCATCTCCCAATGCCCCATTCCC
>JADEXK010000033.1 GCA_015207155.1 Nostocales cyanobacterium LEGE 11386
CCCATGCCCAATGCCCAATGCCCAATGCCCAATGCCCAATGCCCAATGCCCAATGCCCAATGCCCCATTCCCTAATTAATAGTTCCAGTCAAAGGTGAACTGGCACTAGCATAAGTTTTCAGGGGCATTCTGCCGGCGAGGTATGCGAGACGACCGGCTACTGCTGCTAAATTCATGGCTTGAGCCATTGCTGGGGGGTTTTTGGCTAGAGCGATCGCGCTATTTATTAATAAGGCATCTGCACCCAATTCCATTGCTTGGGCGGCTTCTGAGGGTGAACCAATTCCCGCATCTACTACCACTGGTATGCTGGCATTTTCAATGATGATTTGAATATTGGCAGTTGTCTTTAGCCCCTGTCCCGAACCAATAGGCGATGCTAAAGGCATGACTGTAGCACAGCCGATTTCTTCTAAACGCTTGGCTAGCATGGGATCGGCGTTAATGTAGGGCAATACAGCAAAACCTTCTTTCACTAACTGTTCAGCAGCTTGTAGTGTACCAATGGGGTCAGGAAGTAAATATTTAGGATCAGGTATTACTTCTAACTTGATAAAATTGTTATCTTCCTGTCCCAATAATTTCGCCATTTCTCGCCCCAAACGGGCAACGCGAATCGCTTCTTCTGCGGTTGCACAGCCGGCAGTATTAGGCAACATCCAAATTTTTGTCCAATCTAGGGCTTCGGCTAAACCTTGATGTCCAGGGGCTTTGGTTTGTACCCGACGCACTGCTACAGTGACAATCTCGCAACCACTGGCAATAATACTTTGCTGCATTTCTTCAATGCTGCGATATTTGCCTGTTCCCGTCATCAAGCGGGATTGGAAGGTTCTACCAGCTATGGTAAGTGGGGAGTGCTGAGTGGGGAGTGCTGAGTGGGGAGTTTGGGGAATTGAAAAGTGGGTAACCATGCGGCTAGGGGTAGATGACTGGGTGTGGAAGCGTGTGTAATAAAAATTAGACAATATGGGGTCAGATTTCTGTTGCCAAATCAAATCGGCAATTAAGGCGGCGGTGATGGGGGCAAGTAATATGCCATTGCGGTAATGACCTGTAGCCAAAGTTAAATTTTGACAGTGGCTAGTGCCTAGGATGGGTAACTCATCGGGGGTGGCTGGGCGAAATCCCCACCAAAATTGCTGGATGGGATAATCCTGTAATTGCGGATATAAGTTAATAGCTTGTTGAAGTAAGGTTTGAATACCTGCGGGAGTGTTGTGGGGGGTAAAGCCAACATCTTCGCTAGTTGCCCCAATGATGATAGTGCGATCTCGTCTCGGTACAATGTAAATATTTTCGCCAAACAAAACCCGTGTCAGGGGCAATTCGGGGATAAAATCTGGTACTCGCACACTCAGCATTTGTCCTTTACGAGGACGCACAGGTAATGGAATTAAGGTATTTGACCAAGCACCTGTGGCTAAAACATAATGGTCAGCGTGAATTGTGCCGATGTTGGTCTGTACACCAATTACTTCTCCCTGCTGTTGTAAAAATGCTTCTACTTTGATGCCGTCTTTGAGTTCTACGCCAAGGGATTCAGCAGCTGTCCAAAGTACGCGTGCTAAGGCGCGATTATCCACTTGTCCGTCTTCAGGATACCACCAGCCGCCAACAACTTCTGCACCCAGTCCTGGCTGATATTGATGAATTGCTACTTGATTTAACCAGTATGGGGAGTCGGGACTTGGGAGTGGTGAAGCATTTACCTTGTCTCCTTGTCCTTCATAAACTGGTGCTAATATCCCACATGGCCAGTAACCAGTATTTAAGCCAGTTAAATCTGCGAGTTTGCGTGTCCAGTCTGGATATAAGGCACGCGATCGCCTACACAAAGAACGCATGGCCTCATTGGGGATGTTTTCTGCATCTGGCGCTAACATCCCGGCGGCAGCATGGGTAGCAGCAGCCTGATAATCATGGCAAAACACGGTGACCTTAGCCCCGCGCAGTTTAAGCTCAACGGCGATCGCCAAGCCAATAACGCCGCCCCCAATAATTAAAACTTCACTAGTCATTAGTCATTTATCATTAGCTATTTATCATTAGTACATAACTAATAACGCATAACTCATAACTAACGACTATCCTGCTTTACCATAAAGCCCGGATAGGTTGGTTATCACGATTTGCGGCACTGCTTGATGAAGTGCCTGACTGCATCCCTGTACTTCTGGTACCTGATGTAGCCTCAGGAGATGAAAACGAATCATCAGAAGTATTACTTTGGGCAACGCTGCTTCTATTATTAGGCGTGTTAGGCGCAGTAAAACTATCCTGGGCCACGCCACCCCTACCTTCAGGAGTTGTACCATTATTCGTAGTCCGGCTGGGGGCAGAGCTATTAACATTAATATTAGCCGGAAGGACTTTTGATGTTCGGCCGCCGGGAGCATTATTACTGGCACTTTGTTGTCCACCCATCGGAAAGTTGATGCCTAACAATGTACCCAGTAAAATTGCCAAGCCTCCAGCCATGAGAATTAGTGGTGTCCATCTACCCATGTTGTTTTTCTCCTTTTTTAACCTAACCTTCTGGTGTCCACACTATTTGAGAACCTTGTCCCCAAAATCCATCGAATTTTGTCACTTTTACATCACCTAGCACCTCAGTTTGACAGGCTAAACGCAGGTCTGTTGTAGGAGAATGGGGAGGAAGCGAACGTCTCGCTTTGTCACGCCAATTTGCAGCAGATACCTCACCTTCTACCTTGACCGCACAGGTACCACAGCTGCCAATGCCTCGGCAATTGATTACCCTAGCACTGCCATTGTAGAGGTCAATACCATTTTGCTGCAAAATTAGACTTAATTTAGCTCCGCGAATGCACTTAATTTTCTTACCTTGAGCTAGTACCTTAGGCATATTTTAATTACCAAACTGGCTTTTTGTTGTATATTGGCACATCGCCTTCAAAGTTGTCTCGCAAGTCTCAGTTCTATGACCATACATCCCTCACCTCATATTTGGCTCTATGACACTACGTTACGGGATGGCACTCAGCGCGAGGGGCTATCAGTTTCCATAGAAGATAAGTTACGGATTGCCCGTAGACTCGACCAACTGGGAGTTCCCTTCATAGAAGGTGGTTGGCCTGGTGCCAATCCTAAGGATGTTCAGTTCTTCTGGCAACTACAAGAAGATCCGCTCAAACAAGCAGAAATTGTGGCATTTTGTTCAACTCGTCGCCCTAACACCAATGCCGCAGATGAGCCGATGCTACAAGCCATCCTCACTGCGGGCACTCGCTGGGTGACAATTTTTGGTAAATCTTGGGATTTACACGTTACAGCAGGTATCAAAACGACTTTAGAAGAAAATTTGGCCATGATCCGCGATACTGTCGAGTACTTTCGTTCTCAAGGACGACGCGTGATTTATGATGCTGAACATTGGTTTGATGGTTACAAGCAAAATCGAGATTATGCTTTGCTGACATTAGAAGCGGCGATCGCAGCTGGTGCTGAATGGCTAGTCCTCTGTGATACAAATGGCGGAACATTACCCCACGAAGTTAGCCAAATTGTAGAATCAGTCATTAGTCATGTGTCATTAGTTATTTGTCAACAACCATTCCCCCAAATTGGTATTCACACTCATAACGATTCGGATACAGCTGTGGCTAATGCCTTAGCTGCTGTAATGGCAGGGGCAAAAATGGTACAAGGTACAATTAATGGCTACGGTGAACGTTGTGGGAATGCTAACCTCTGCTCATTAATTCCCAATTTACAACTGAAGCTTGGTTATAGCTGTATCACAGAACACCAGCTAAATCAGCTTACAGAAGCTAGTCGATTTGTGAGCGAGGTGGTAAACCTTGCCCCTGATGAACATGCGCCCTTTGTCGGACGTTCGGCTTTTGCACACAAAGGCGGTATTCATGTCTCAGCAGTAGAACGCAATCCCCTGACTTACGAACATATTCAACCAGAACAAGTCGGTAACCGTCGCCGCATTGTCATATCCGAACAATCAGGAATGAGTAATGTGTTAGCCAAAGCCCGTACTTTTGGCATTGAACTAGATAAGCAAACACCAGCAGCCCGACAGATTCTCCAACGCCTCAAAGAATTGGAAAGTGAAGGATATCAATTTGAAGCAGCAGAAGCGAGTTTTGCATTATTAATGTACGAAGCTTTGGGAGGTCGCCAGCAGTTTTTTGAAGTTAAAGGCTTCCAAGTTCATTGTGATTTAGTTGACAAAGAAACGAATAATGCCTTAGCAACTGTGAAAGTCGGTGTTAATGGCAAAAATATTTTAGAAGTAGCAGAAGGAAATGGCCCAGTCGCTGCTTTAGATGCAGCCTTACGCAAAGCTTTGGTTAACTTTTATCCTCAACTTGCCACATTTGAGTTGACAGATTACAAAGTGCGGATTCTTGACGGACATACGGGGACAGCAGCTAAAACCCGCGTGCTAGTGGAATCAGGTACTGGTTATCAACGCTGGACGACTGTAGGGGTTTCGCCCAACATTTTGGCAGCCTCCTATCAAGCAGTAGTAGAGGGATTGGAATATGGTTTGTTATTACATTCCCAAGCAGAAGCAGCCCTAGAAGCTTCTAGATGAAGAGTATAGAGTTAGAGTCAAGCGATCGCTCATCCGTCCAGATGGAATGATTTATTTGCTGATATAGCCGTAGTCACATAGGTGAGGACAGTATTTGATCCGGTTGGGTGTACTAGGGTTGTTGGGGTGCGATCGCAGGCAGCTTTTCGACTAATCCCAGATCAGAGGGTAGAGCAACATAAATGAAATGATCTACCCATTGCTTGTCCTCGTAGAAAAAGCCGCGACGAATACATTCTTCGTGCATACCTACACTTTGAGCAAGTGCAATTGATGCTTGATTATCCAGATTAATAGCGGCTTCGATGCGATGATAACCCAGTATCTCAAACCCAGCAATTAGAGCAGCTCGAACTGCTTCTTTGCCGAAGCCTTGCTGCCAGTGTTGGTTATGAATCTCGTATCCTAAAATCGCCCACTGATATTCTCCGCGACGGATCGTTGAAATGTCGATATTGCCAAGATGCTGATCAGTTTGACGGGAAAAAATGCCAAACACGAAAAACTGATCGGTTAACGCTTCTTGCTGGTGGCGCTGACACAAATCTGCAAACCACTGGCGATCGCAATGCTCTAAACTAACAAATCCATCATCATATTGACGTTGCTTTGGTAATCGCCCAGAAAAACCAGCATACCAAAGCTCATAATCGCTTGGTTGCTGGGGACGAAGGATCAGCCGTTCAGTATTAATGATTAATTTCCAGGAAGTTCTACCCATTTTCTTTGCAGAAGCAGGCACACTTGGCTCATTTTAGCTTGACTATGAGTAATTCAAAATTCAAAATTAAGAAAGCCAGATTTCACAAGGGTTCCTCAGTAAATAATTCAATCTTTTAGTATGCTCAAGGCAAGTTGTTTTGGAAAGACACGATGATGAGTGAATTAACCAACCTCAAACAAGAACTAATTTCTATTTCCCAAGCCAGCGATATTGGATTTAACTACATACCAAAAGCTAAAGAGCAAATCGAAACATTAGCAGCATCTGTTGAAGCTTTAAATCCTACACCTGAACCCACAAACAAAATAGATTTAGTTCAAGGTCGCTGGCAACTGTTATACAGTACATTCGGATTAGAACGAGAAACTACACTGCAACGTCTTTCTTTTGGCAAATTACCAAATGTGAAAGTTAACGTTACTGGCATTTTTCAAGAAGTTAATACTGTTGATAAAAAATATAATAATCTGATTGAATTTACTGCTGCTTCTGATGTCCAAGGTATTACTCTAGTTTCAGGACGCTACACAGTGGAAAATTCTCAGCGTCTCAATATTGATTTTTGGGAAACATCCGTCAACAGCGCCAGCAAAGATTTGAGTGAGTCTGATTTTCGTGAGGCTTTAGGAGTCGATAACGATTCACCTCTGAAATCAACCCTCTCATTTAGTGGCTGGTCAGATATTACATATTTGGATGAAAATTTCCGTCTGATGCGTGGTAATCAGCAAAATTTGTATGTTTTGCTACGTAATGATTAATTTAAAGGTATTTTTGCCTTTTGAAACACTTGTTCAACAGTAAATTCCCATCCCTCAAATAAAGAATCTGTAAGTAGTTCATCTCCCATATAAGTTTGTGGTGCTGCGTCTGGGTAAAAAACAGTAATACTTCTAGCTTGACTATCTACTACCCAAACCCGCAGCACTTTAGCATCTAAATAATCTTTCGCTTTCGCTATCATTTGCCCAAAAGTTTGTCCTGGCGAAATAATCTCAATCACCAAATCTGGAGGAACTGGACAAGCTTCGTCTTCATCCCAATTAATAGGTAAACGTTCATACGAAACGTACAAGATATCTGGTATTGGCATCCAATCTCGACCCAGACGGGTTAATTTAACTGCCCATTCTGGACAAACCTCTCCTTTATCCTGACAGCATTGCTCAAGCAATTTTATGAGTTCGCGGGTAAGTTTAGCATGAAAAAATTTTGGTGACATCTTAGGAATTGCTTGACCATCCACGAGTTCGTAGGTGACATCTCCCTCACCTGGCGGAAGATGCAAAAACTCTTCTAAGGTCAATTGATTATTAGCTTGGATTATCATGGCGCAAACTAGCTGAGGCTAATTTTAATTGTAATTGGCTCATAAATTACATTCCCCGTAACACTTGCCGGATAATATCTGATGGCACTTCGTCGGTAACTGTGACTACACCAATTTGAGTTGGCAAAACAAATCTGACTTTACCTGCTTTGACTTTTTTATCTAATTGCAGCGCGTCGATAATTGCTTCAATATCTACATTCTCTGGTAGCCGAGTCGGTAAACCTGCTTTGTGAATTAGGGCATTTTGACGTTCTGTGTCTTCCTTTGTCCACATCCCCATTTCGACTGCAATCTGTCCAGCTGCTACCATGCCAATGGCAACGGCTTCACCATGTGTCAGTAAACGATAACCTGTCAAGCTTTCCACTGCATGGCCGATGGTATGACCATAGTTGAGAATTGCCCGCAATCCTGCTTCTTTCTCATCTTTGCTGACAACATCGGCTTTAGCTTGACAAGAGCGCGTTAATATGAAATCGATAAGTTCAGGTTTGATGTAGCGCAGTTGATTTAAATTTTTACTCGCTTCCATCTGGGCAAATAATTTGGCATCCCAAATTACACCATATTTAATTACCTCTGCCATTCCTGACCGAAACTCTCGCATAGGCAGAGTTTTCAGCACTTCTGGGTCAATTAGAACCAAACGCGGTTGATGGAATGCGCCAATTAAATTTTTGCCGTGGGGATGATTTACGCCAGTTTTGCCACCAATTGCCGAATCTACCATTGCTAAGAGGGTGGTAGGCACTTGCACTACATTAATTCCCCGTAGCCAAGTAGCCGCAGCAAAGCCAGTCATATCACCAATTACACCTCCCCCCAAAGCCACCATTGTAGAGGAACGTTCTAGGCGATTTTCTAGAGCAACATCGTAGAGTTTTTGGATGGAGTTGAGAGTTTTGTAGCGTTCACCAGGCGGTAGGTTGTAGCTAGCCACTGCAAATCCCGCAGATGTAAGGGAAGTTATCGCTCTTTCCCCATAATGTTTAAAAATAGTGGGATTAGAAACCACCAATACCTTTTTACCTAGCTGCAAACTGGCCATCCGTTGACCCAGTTGATCTAAATTTGCAGGTGCGATCGCAATCTCATAAGACTGCTGCGGTAGATTTACGTTAATTACAGAAGTCATTGCCCAACCCCAAACAAGCGCCTGTGGGTCGTATTCTATCGCAATATGATGATTAGGGAGTAGAGAGTAAATTTTACCTCATTTCCCCATGCCCCATGCCCCATTCCCCATTCTCCATGATTCAATAGATTTAGTGAAGTATTGTGGAGAAAAATAAATGTTTGGAGTGATAGCTTATATTGGCTTTTTGGCTTTATTTATGGGTGTAGCTGTAGGTCTGCTGTTCGGTCTGCGTGCTGTCAAGCTGATTTAATCTCGCGTTTTCGTTGGTGTCGATGATGCAATAGGGGTGCAAAGTCTTGCACCTCTATCAAAAAATGAAAAAACTCTGTCCCTAATACGATAACTCTTCATTTTCGCCCTTTTTCAAGAAAGGTTAGGGGAATTGAGTGATTAGTATTTTATTGTTTTTATATTAAGTGTATACACTTAATATACTAGTATATTTAACTTCAATCAAATTCATGAAAATTAAAGATTGAAAAACCAAATTTTGAGTAAAAGACTAAAATTTGGATGGTAGCGTCCGCAATTGATCTGTGTAACACTAGGAAGCTACCTCAAGCTATTTTTTAACGGGAGGTCAGGCAATGGCTATCGCCACCATTAATCCTGCCACTGGGGAGATGCTCAAAACCTTTGAGCCACTTAATGATTCAGAAATTGCTTCTAAACTAGATTTGGCTGGTCAAGCTTTTGTACAGTATCGCCGGACTAGTTTTTCTGAGCGATCGCAATGGCTACAACAAGCTGCGACTATTTTACAGCAAGAAAAAGCAGACTTTGCTAAGATAATGACCCTAGAAATGGGCAAGCCTTTGAAAGCTGCGATCGCCGAAGTAGAAAAATGCGCCTTAGTTTGTAACTACTATGCTGAATACGCACCTAGTTTCTTGGCTGATGTCGATGTCAAAACCGATGCCAGCCATAGTTTTGTGCGTTACCAGCCTTTGGGTGTAATTCTCGCCGTGATGCCGTGGAATTTCCCCTTCTGGCAAGTTTTTCGCTTTGCTGCACCTGCACTGATGGCAGGAAATGTGGGTTTACTCAAACATGCTTCTAATGTGCCACAGTGCGCCTTAGCAATTGAAGATATTATCCACCGGGCTGGTTTTCCTCAAGGTGCATTTCAGACTTTACTAATTGGTGCTGCCAAAGTTGCCGATTTAATGGCTGATGAGCGGGTGAAAGCTGCCACATTAACCGGAAGTGAACCAGCTGGTGCTTCTCTAGCCGCCGCAGCCGGCCAACAAATCAAAAAAACTGTTTTGGAATTGGGAGGAAGTGACCCGTTTATTGTGTTACCAAGTGCTGATTTAGAGGTTGCAGTTGTCACCGCTACTACAGCACGGATGTTAAATAGCGGGCAATCTTGTATAGCAGCGAAACGTTTTATTGTAGCGGAGGCGATCGCTGACAAATTTGAAAAATTGCTTCTAAATAAATTTCTGGCACTGAAAGTTGGCGATCCCATGCAACCAGACACTGATTTAGGGCCCTTGGCAACCCCTGATATTCTGCAAGATTTAAACCAACAAGTGCAAACTGCTGTTAACAGTGGAGGTAAAGTCCTGACGGGTGGACATCCGTTATCAGATCGTCCTGGCAACTTTTATCCGCCGACGATTATCACAGATATTCCCCCAAATAGTGCCATTGCCCAAGAAGAATTCTTTGGCCCGGTAGCATTATTATTCCGTGTACCGGATATAGATGCAGCGATAAAACTTGCTAATGCTACACCTTTTGGCTTAGGTGCAAGCGCCTGGACGACAAATGACCAAGAACGCGATCGCCTGATCACAGAAATCGATGCCGGTGCCGTATTTATCAACAGCATGGTGAAATCCGATCCCCGCTTACCCTTCGGTGGCATTAAGCGTTCTGGATACGGCAGAGAATTGAGTATTCAAGGCATACATGAGTTCGTCAATGTGAAGACCGTGTGGGTGAATTAATCAGGGAGTGGGGACACGGGGACACAGGGATAATAACGAAAATATTCCCCAATGCCCAATGCCCAATGCCCAATCCCCACTCAGTCTTACTTATAACCAGTGAGGAAATAAAATGAATACAGCTGAATTGTTGGTGCAATGCCTAGAAAATGAAGGAGTGCAATATGTTTTTGGTCTTCCTGGTGAAGAGAATTTACATGTTTTAGAAGCCCTTAAACATTCTTCCATTCAATTTATTACTACTCGTCATGAACAGGGTGCAGCATTCATGGCGGATGTCTATGGACGCTTGACTGGTAAAGCCGGAGTGTGTCTTTCTACTCTTGGCCCTGGGGCAACAAACTTAATGACTGGGGTAGCAGATGCTAACCTCGATGGTGCGCCTTTGGTGGCGATTACTGGTCAGGTAGGAACAGATAGAATGCACATTGAATCCCATCAATATCTGGATTTGGTAGCCATGTTTGCACCTGTAACCAAGTGGAATAAACAGATTGTGCGACCTAGTATTACACCAGAAGTTGTCCGCAAAGCATTCAAGCGATCGCAAACTGAAAAACCAGGTGCAGTTCATATTGATTTGCCAGAAAATATTGCAGCCATGCCTGTAGAAGGTAAACCTTTGCAAAAGGATAGTATTGAAAAAACCTATGCATCTTTTGCCAGTATTCGGGCAGCCGCCGCCGCTATTTGCCAGGCAGTTAACCCAATTATTTTAGTGGGAAATGGCGCAATTCGTGCTAAAGCCAGTGATGCAGTCACGCAATTTGCCACCCAGATGAATATGCCTGTTGTTAATACCTTTATGGGTAAAGGTGTAATTCCCTATACACATCCTCTGGCTTTGTGGTCTGTGGGATTACAGCAGAGAGATTTCATTACTTGCGGCTTTGATAATACAGATTTAGTAATTGCCATTGGTTATGATTTAATCGAATTTTCCCCAAAAAAATGGAATCCCGATGGCAATATTCCTATTGTTCATATTGCGGCCACTTCAGCAGAAATTGATAGTAGTTATATTCCCAATGTAGAAGTCATAGGAGATATTTCTGATTCCCTCAGTGAAATTTTAAAATTAGCAGACCGACAAGGCAAACCCAACCCCTATGCCATCAGTTTACGGGGCAATATTCGTGCCGATTATGAACAATATGCTAATGATGATGGGTTTCCGATTAAACCACAAAAATTAATCTATGATTTGCGACAAGTGATGGGCCCAGATGATATTGTCATCTCTGATGTAGGCGCTCATAAAATGTGGATTGCCCGACACTATCATTGCCATAGTCCTAATACTTGTATAATTTCTAATGGCTTCGCAGCTATGGGTATTGCTATTCCTGGTGCTTTAGCCGCAAAACTCGTTTCCCCTAACCGTAAAATTGTCGCTGCAACTGGTGATGGTGGCTTTATGATGAATTGCCAGGAATTAGAAACAGCTTTGCGTGTTGGTACTCCCTTTGTCACCTTAATCTTTAACGATGGTGGCTATGGGTTAATTGAGTGGAAGCAAGAAAGTCAATTTGGCAAAGGCAATTCATCTTTTGTCCATTTTGGTAATCCTGATTTTGTCAAATTAGCCGAAAGCATGGGTTTAAAAGGCTATCGAGTTGAATCTGCAACTGATTTAATCCCCGTACTTAAAGAGGCCCTCGCTCAAGATGTGCCTGCTGTGATAGATTGTCCTGTAGATTATCGAGAAAATCACCGCTTTAGCCAAAAAGCTGGCGAGTTAAATTGTGCAGTGTAATGAAGAGTGCTGAGTTAAAAGTGCTGAGTGCTGAGTTAAAAAACCGCCCACAAGGGCGGGGTATCAACCTTCTGACAGTAATAAGATTCCGCCCACACTTCGGCAAAGCTCAGTGACCACAAGGGACGGGGCTTGTACCGAGTGCGAAAGTCCTTCCTTCTTCTTCTTTTGACTCAGCACTCCCCTTCGACTTCGCTCAGGGCCAGCGCACTCAGCACTCAGCACTGAGTAAGGTCAACTGTCCATTGTTGAATTCTTTCATTCGTCGTCGGTGGCGCGCCGCCTGTGGGATTTATCAATTCCCGGTACGCATACGCACACTTCCCGCCTGACAATCTCGCAACCAAGCTTTAACTGCTTGGGCAACAATACCATTACTACTATCTCGTGGGGGCGATACTGGTTGTTTGGGGTCAGTACTAGTCTGAGTAAACATCATGACCAAACGCCAACCACTTTTAGTTTTCGTCAATAACAGCCAGTGAAATTGCTGCAATTCAACGGCTTGCCCAGCAACGTACTGACGTTCTAAGGTAGTAAAGAAAACTTGCTCAACTCCTGTTGCCGTACTATTTTGCCCATCTGCGTTATGTTCACTAGGGTTCAGAGCCAAAGGCTGAAACTCAGGTTTTCCTGCTAATAACATGTAACTGTAAATATCACTAGTTCTACTGCGACGGCGGGCGCGTTGACTGGCACGATTAGCATAACTAGGTAAATCTTGCAATAACCAAGTAGTTAATAATTCTAAATTTTGGTTTGAGCAAACATCCCTCACGGTGCTGTTAACATTCCCTCTTTGGGTGAGCAAAGAGGGAGTATGCGCCAGTGCTGAGTTATTGATGCTATTTGCTACCACAAACCAAAAGCTGCAAGCTACAAGCCACAAGCCATAATTTTTTTGCCTGACTTCTGACTTGAAAGTGCTGAGTGCTAAGTGCTGAGTGCTGAGTAAAAATCCCAGTCCCCATTGCCCCTTATCCCCAGAGGGGGCACCGAGTTCCCCAGTCCCTAGTCCCTCTTTCATACTTGGCTGTGAAACTCGTTTCATCGGGACTGCCTTCATGCCGACTTACTTAACTCCTCAGAAATCTTTTCCCAGGCTAACTCAGGTTCAGCCGCAGCAGTAATTGGACGCCCAATCACTAAGTAATCGGCACCAGCTTGGATAGCTTGTGCTGGAGTGAGCGATCGCTTTTGATCTGTTTTATCTGCCCAAGTAGGTCGTACCCCCGGACAAACGAGCAAAAAATCACTGCCACAAGTTTGCCGCAGTTGCGCTACCTCCTGGGGTGAACAAACTGCCCCATTTAACCCTGTTTCTTGTGCCATCAACGCCATTTCTAAGGCATATTCTGGCAATTCTAAGGGAACTTTTAAATCAAAAGCTAATTGCCTAGAAGAAATACTCGTTAACAAGGTAATGGCAATTAATTGAGGTGGTTTGACACCTGCTTGAGCAGCCCCTACTTGTACTGCTTCTGTGGCTGCTTTTAGGGCATCTCTGCCAGCAGTCGCGTGAATGGTTAATAAATCTACCCCGTAACTAGCCGCACCCCGACAAGCCCCAGCCACAGTATTGGGGATATCGTGAAACTTCAAATCCAGAAAAATCCGCTTTTGCCGAGATTTTAAAACTTCTAGGATTTGCGGGCCAGAATTAGTAAATAATTCTAAACCCACCTTCCAGAAATTGACTGGCGCTAGCCGCTCTACGAGCGCGATCGCACTTGGCAGATCGGGCACATCCAAAGGCACAATTATTTGGTCATTAGCCCTTCGGCTACGCTCAGGATAAATCATTAGTCATTAGTTATTAGTTATTGACAAGGCGCACAAATTTATTTTTACCTACTTGCAGCACTCGTCCGTGTAATTCACTAGGCTGCTCAAAAATGGTATCAACATCAGTAATGCGATCGCCATCTAGGCGTACTCCACCTTCTTGAATTTTCCGTTTACCTTCTCCAGTACTTTTGCACAAACCACTGACATTGAGTAGATACGCTAACTTCACCGGAAACGGTGACACCCCGAAGAGAGAAAATTCTGGTACAGCACCTTCTTTTCCACCGCTTTTTGCCGCTTCTTTAGCCTCATTAGCTGCTATTTCGCCGTTGTACTGTTTGACAACTTCCCATGCTAAAAGCATCTGGCGATCGCGGGGATTTTCTGGCAGTTTATCCAAAGGTAAATCCGTCAGCAGTTCAAAATACTGTGACAATAAATTATCTGGAACACCTTGTAACTTCTGATATTTTTGTGCTGGGTGTTCCGACAAGCCAACATAATTACCTAAAGACTTAGACATTTTTTGCACACCATCTGTACCAATTAAAATGGGTAATAGTAACCCAAATTGCGGCTTTTGCCCAAAATGGCGTTGCAAATCTCTGCCTACGGCAATGTTAAACTTTTGATCAGTTCCCCCCAACTCCACATCTGCCTCCACAGCCACAGAATCATAGCCTTGCATTAATGGATATAGGAACTCATGGATAAAAATTGGATTCTCTTTTTTATAGCGTTCCGCGAATCCCTCTTTCGCTAACATCTGCCCCACCGTCATGGTGGAGAGTAACTCCAGAATTTTCCCTAAATTAAGCTGGGAAAGCCATTGTGAGTTATAATGCACCTCCAATCTACCCGGTGTGTCAAAATCCAAAATAGGACGCACTTGGTCAAGATAAGTCTGAGCATTTTGTGCTACATCTGCTTCACTCAGCTGGCGACGCACCTCAGATTTACCAGTCGGATCACCAATGCGAGCCGTAAAATCACCAATAATCAAAACTGCTGTATGACCAGCATCTTGAAAAGCTCGCAGTTTGCGTACTGGTATGCTATGACCAAGATGAATATCAGATCCCGTAGGGTCAATTCCCAATTTGACCCTTAAAGGTCGGTTCGTAGTTACCAAACGCTTCTCTAAACTTTCACTTTCACCATCCGCATCAATTGGTTGTGGGAAAATTTCCACTATCCCACGATGCAGCCAAGAAAAATTTTGCGTCATACTCTGAGATTCGCCATTAACTACGCTTTTTACTCTATAGGTTAGGTTAGTTATATTCACTGGCAATTTGTCCGTTCTTTAATCTGCCAAATTAATATAATTGCAAAAAATTAACCGCCTTGTTTCATTCAATGAATTACAGTTATATTTACAAGTGAGGAAGTGAGATCGCCGTGTCGTCTTCTAGGACTTTTACAAATAAGCAGCCACAACGTCAGGCTTCATCAGGTTTTGAGTTTTTGAAAGGAGTAGGTCAGATAACTGGCGGTACTTTGCTTTCAATAACGATGCTTGCAAGCTCTATTGTAGCCGGAGGACTGGTTGGCTTAGCCATTAGTTTCCGTAACTTGCCAGATGTGAGACAGCTACGTAACTTTTTGCCATCGGAAACGACTTACATTTATGACATTAAAGGCAAACTGTTAACGAGTATTCACGGTGAAGCTAACCGAGAAGTCATGCCGCTAGATAGAATTTCCCCGCATCTCAAACGGGCGGTACTAGCTAGTGAAGACAGTCATTTTTATGATCACCACGGGATCAACCCCAGTGGTGTCGGTCGTGCTGTGATAGTTAACTTGGCAGCAGGTGGTGTGCGGGAGGGAGGCTCTACCATCACCATGCAGCTGGTGAAAAATTTGTTTTTATCTCAAAGACGTGCTTTTACCCGGAAGTTAGCTGAAGGAGTACTGGCAATTCGGTTAGAGCAAATTCTCAGCAAAGACCAAATTTTGGAAATGTACCTCAATCAAGTTTATTGGGGTCATAATAACTATGGTGTGCAAACGGCAGCACGCAGCTATTTTGACAAGTCAGCAGAAATCTTAACCTTAGCTGAATCAGCAATGATGGCTGGTTTAATCCAAGCGCCAGAAGAATTCAGCCCCTTTGCGAGTATGGAACTGGCAAAACGAAAACAAAAGGAAGTTTTGGGGCGGATGCTGGATTTGAACTGGATTAGCCAGCAAGAATACGATAATGCTCTCAAGCAAGAAATCAAACTTGGTAGAATCAGGTCATTTCAAGGTAGTGCCTTACCCTACGTCACTAATAGTGTGGCGCAAGAATTGGCTCAAAAATTTGGGCGTGAGGCACTGCTAAAAGGCGGAATGCGGGTACAAACCACAGTTGATGCCGAATTCCAACAGATGGCAGAACAAACTGTCAGCAAGTGGCATAAAACACTGAGTAGTCAAGGGTTGCGTAATAATCAAATTGCTTTAGTGGCAATTGACCCCCGCACACATTTTGTGAAGGCACTGGTGGGCGGTGTTGATGCTAAAAGTAGCGAATTCAACCGGGCAACACAGTCTCAGCGTCAACCAGGCTCTGCTTTTAAACCATTTGTATATTATGCTGCTTTTGCTACAGGTAAATTTGCACCAGATACAGTAGTACAGGATACGCCTGTCCGCTATCGAGATGGTAATAATTGGTATACACCCAAGAACTACGATAGTAGCTTTAAGGGTCCGATGCCTATTCGCACGGCTTTAGCCCAGTCTCGCAATATTCCCGTGATCAAGCTGGGTAAAACTATAGGGATGAATAAAGTGATCGAAGCCTGTCGTACCTTAGGAATTATGAGTCCGATGGAACCCGTGACTTCTTTACCTTTGGGTGCGATCGGTGTTACGCCTTTGGAAATGGCTAGTGCTTATGCTACCTTTGCCAATTATGGCTGGCAGTCACCACCGACGATCATGGCCCGGGTCACTGATAGTAGCGGTAATATATTACTAGATAATACGCCCAAACCCCAGCTAGTTTTGGATCAATGGGCATCAGCCGCAATTATCGATGTGATGCGTTCAGTAGTTACAGAGGGAACTGGTAAAGGTGCTGACATCGGTCGCCCCAGTGCCGGTAAAACAGGAACAACCTCTTCAGAAAGAGATATTTGGTATGTGGGTACTGTACCACAGTTAACAACTGCTGTCTGGGTGGGTAGAGACGATAACAGACAATTAGCTAGCCGGGCAACAGGTGGTGGGATGGTGGCTCCTATCTGGCGAGATTTCATGCAGCAAGCTCTCAAAGGTGTGCCTTCAGAAAACTTTAAGCCACCTTCTCAATTTCAGCGCCCCAAATCATAAACAATTAAGGATTTTGGATTAATTGTCTATCCAAAATCCTCCAACAAAAAATTGAAAATTCACTACTGCTGTTTTTCCAACTCGGTTTTCATTCGCTGTAGGGTAAGATGCATTTGCTCAAACATCTGTTGCGGTGTAACACCAAATTGGCCTAACTGAGTTTTGAGTTGCTGTACAGTCATCTGCGCCATGAAATCTTCTGAAAGTTCAAATCGCTTCATAAATACGCGATAACGATCCATCATGGCTTCCATTTGCTCAATAAACAGCTTTTTGCCTTCACGATCAAACTTGCCGTAATTGTTGCCAAGGTTAATCAGTGCTTGATAATCTTCAAACAGCTGTTTTGCTTCTTGCTGAACTATCTCAGAGTCAAAGAATCCCATCTTACTTATATTCAACTGAGTACTGACACTCAGCAGCTTATATTTTTGCCTCTACTTTCATTCTAGTCTAGGGGACTCATCTAGAAAATAAGTTTCGGTTTAAGTACGGTTTTTTACCGGAATTTCAACACTTGACTGAAGGAATGGGGAGTGGGGAAATGAGGGGGATAAGTGGGACTAATGACCAATGACTCATGACTAATTGATGAAATCCAACATGATGCGCTGATGGATGGGGCCTAAAGGTCTGATCTTCATCGGCGATGGGTGAGTAACAGTGACCCTGATGAATATCTTCTGGTGTTAACAATCCCATATCCCAGCCTTCATTTAAAGTTAGTTGATTTAATTCGACTAAGAGTGGTGCATGAAAGACATGACGAACAGCAGCATCATCGGGATAACAGCCGAATTCCAAAAATGGTGGTAAAGTATAGCCGATTTCTTCTAATACTTCTCGCTCCACTGCTACATCTGGTGTTTCACCAGGTTCAATATGACCACCAAATAAGCCCCAGTAACCAGGGTAGATAATACCGGGGATATTGTCTCGCAGTTGCATGAGAAACTTATTTTCTTGGTAAAGAATTGCGATCGCTACATGCACTGGTTGATTATTCATAAATTTTTACTTAGTTATATATTGAGAAATACTATTTTTCTTCTATGTAAACTTCCCCAAATTCTTGGCCAGCTAAAGGAATACTCTGGAAGCGAACTTGGCCTTTAATTACCACTTGTTCCCCCTCTTTGAGATTAGGTTGATTGGTAACAACCCAAATTTTGCCAGTTGAGTCGTTAATTTGATAAGCCCACTGCTGTACTAGAGGAACTTGCTTTTCTACCTTACCTTGGATATAAACTGTAGCCTGCTTGTCTGTTTCTGGTTTAATTTCCCGAATCGGGGTGACATTGCTACCGATGCTTAAGTTACTAGCTTTTAAGCTAGGCGTTGTTAAGAAACCACAACTACAAAGTCCCACGACAAGTAACAATGTAATTCCCAGGCGGTAAGGAATAATGGTGTACAGGTAAAAATTTTTCGTTTTCATATTTTTTAATAAGAAAGAGGAGTAGGGACAAGGAAGGGGACAAGGGGAGTAGGGAGATTCTTACCCATACCCATTCCCTCAAATGAGGTAGTTGATCTGAGAAGATAAACAGTATGAGTATGGTCTTGTGGTTGGAGAAACGCTACGGCACTAAACAGCAACACCATAATAGTCAATAGGCAAAAGTTATTTGTAACTGTTGACTTGGCTACAAATAACTGAAATTTAGACTCAAGGCGAGTCTTCTGGGGATTCTCATGGAAACAAAAACAGCCAAACTTCTCGATGGTAAAGCTTTAGCTGAAAAAATTCATCAAGAACTTTCTGCTCTTACTACAAAATCACAAGCAAAAATTGGACGATCGCCTGGTTTAGCTGTACTGATGGTGGGCGATAACCCAGCTTCGGCTGCTTATGTACGCAATAAAGAACGAGCCTGCGCTAAAGTCGGTATTACCTCTTTTGGCAGGCATTTTCCCACGGAAACCACCCAAGAGGAACTAGAGGAAGTAATTGCGGCACTCAATCAAGATGAGCGAGTAGATGGCATTCTCGTGCAGTTACCCCTACCTCATCACTTGGATGCTGTGTCCCTACTCAATAAAATAGATCCAGATAAAGATGCCGACGGACTGCATCCAGTTAACTTGGGGCGGCTAGTACGGGGAGAAGCAGGTTTACGCAGTTGCACGCCAGCTGGTGTAATGCGGCTATTGCAGGAGTATGAAATTCCCTTGCGAGGAAAACAAGCTGTGGTGGTGGGACGCAGTATTTTGGTGGGTAAACCCATGGCGTTGATGTTACTAGAAGCTGATGCTACTGTAACCATTGCTCACTCGCGATCGCTAGACCTGAGTACTATCACTAAGAATGCTGATATTATTATTGCCGCCGTTGGTCGTCCAGGCTTAATTACTGCCCAAATGGTAAAACCAGGCGCTGTTGTGGTAGATGTGGGGATGAACCGTGTCACAGATGCCAGTGGCAATAGTCGCTTAGTCGGCGATGTCCACTGGGAATCAACTGCTGGTGTGGCGGAATTTATCACCCCGGTTCCTGGTGGTGTTGGCCCCATGACAGTGGCCATTTTGCTGCAAAATACATTAACCAGCTATTTAAAGGCCATAGGTAGTTAGAAGTTATCAGTTGTGAGTTATTAATTTTTAATTTTTAACTCCTAACTCCTCACTCATAACTTTTTGAGTACCAAAGCCCTTTAAAATTGTGACGTATATGACAAACCGCCAAAAGCCGAAAATTTAAGGAATTGAAGCATGGTAGCAGCTGATAACCTTCAGAAGATGCCAGAAGACGCCACTTTTAACCTGGCAGCTTATCTCAAACAGCGACAAAAGCTTTGTGAAACTGCCCTGGATCAGGCTATTCCTATCGTTTATCCAGAGAAGATTTACGAATCAATGCGTTACTCGCTATTAGCTGGAGGGAAGCGTCTGCGTCCCATTCTCTGCCTGGCTACTTGTGAAATGATGGGTGGCACAATAGAAATGGCTATGCCAACAGCTTGTGCCATGGAGATGATCCATACAATGTCACTAATTCACGACGACCTACCAGCAATGGACAATGATGATTATCGTCGGGGTAAGTTGACAAATCACAAGGTTTATGGTGAAAATATCGCGATTTTGGCTGGTGATGGCTTGTTGGCTTATGCTTTTGAGTTTGTTGCCACTCAAACCCCGGAAAACGTATCTAGAGATAGAGTTTTGCAGGTGATTGCCCGTCTCGGAAAAGCATTAGGGGCTGCTGGTTTAGTCGGTGGTCAAGTGGTTGATTTAGACTCGGAAGGTAAGTCCGATACTTCTCTAGAAACGCTGAATTTTATTCATAACCACAAAACAGCTGCCCTTTTAGAAGCTTGTGTTGTTTGTGGAGGGATTGTAGCAGGAGCCTCATCTGAAGATGTGCAAAGACTTTCTCGCTATTCACAAAATATTGGACTGGCATTTCAGATCATTGATGATATTTTGGACATCACTGCTACCCAAGAACAATTGGGTAAGACTGCTGGTAAAGACCTAAAAGCAAAGAAAGTCACCTATCCCAGCCTTTGGGGCATTGAAGAATCACGTTCTAAAGCCCAACAACTAATTGCAGCAGCCTGTCAGGAATTGGCAACATTTGGGGAATTGGCCAAGCCACTCCAGGCGATCGCTCACTATATCACCAGTCGCAATCATTAGGTTAATTTTTGGATTGGGGATTTTGGGTTGCATCGAAATGTTTCCTCAGAAAAGAACTGCTGCTAATATTTACTAACCGAACCAAAATACCATGCAGGACATAGGCGACATTTTAGACAACCGGGTGCTGCTGGTTGCTCTGGTAGCTTGTTTAATTGCTCAAGGATTGAAGCTCGTAGTCGAGCTGGTCAAAAATCGTAAATTGAATGTGCGGGTTTTAGTCACAACTGGAGGTATGCCCAGTGCCCACTCAGCTTTGGTAACGGCTCTAGCAGCTGGTATCGGGCAAAGTCTTGGTTGGGCTTCACCTGAGTTTGCTTTGGCTACGGTTTTTGCCATCATCGTCATGTATGATGCCGCCGGAGTGCGCCAAGCTGCTGGTAAGCAAGCTCGGATTCTTAATCAAATGATTGATGAATTATTCCACGAAAAACCAGACTTTAGCCAAGACCGTCTCAAGGAATTACTGGGACATACACCAGTCCAGGTAATAGCTGGTTCGGCTTTGGGCATAACCATCTATTGGTTAGCTCGGTCTGCTTACTAGTTTATAAACGCACGGCTGATCGCAGTAACATCACCTTACTACTATCTACTAGGACGGCAAAAAAACCGCGATCGTTGAGCTTTTGCAATGTGCTGTACGCTTCTTGCTGGTTACCAGTGTGAACTGCCAGCAAGAAAGGGCGTTGTCCGTAGGAAGCAAAGCCTACATTACCGCCAACTACTTGTTGCAAGCTATTAGCAAGTTCCGGACGGTTAAAATAATCGACTAGTACAGCATAACCATCCCCTAGCAATCTGGGATTATAGCTAATTGTCTGAGTTTGAGATTGAGGTTGAGGTTGAGATTGAGTTTGTGCTACGCCTGGTGTTGTCGGTCGTGTAGTGATAATGGCAGACAACCCGACAATATTGTTCACATATCTCGCCCAACGGTTGGCATCATCAATGTTGTTAAAGCCCCCTATCCGTGTCACTGTATCAGTCAGATATTGACAAGTTATAGTGGCAATTTCATTCGGTAAGGCACTACGCAGCTGCTTTTGACTATTGGCGGTGGGACTGACTACCAGCAAAAGATATTCCCCAGGTCTGGGTGGTTGACAAACGGGAACATTTTGTTGGGCGGTGACAGAAGTCATGCTACCTATCAAGCCTGTTGCTGCTAGTGCTAATACACTGGATAAGGTATCGAATTTCGGCACAGAATTGGGACGCATAAACTGAATTTTCTTCAAAGATTTCCCAGAAACACTTTTTGTTCCCCTAATTTTAAGGCAGGTACAAGACCTGCCCTGAATTGTCCTCACTGGCGAAGTTTCCCATTTCCCTAGGAGGGCAACTGTCAAGAGTACAAGAGTATATTAAGACACTGAAGTCAGAGATGCCAAAGGATTAGGAATTGTCTTAGAAGGAGCCTGAAATTCCCCTGTAATCACGTATTCTAATCGCAGTTTTAGCCAGGTAATAAATTGGGGATTGGTGGCAATAATTGCGGCTGCTGGTTTGGGACACTTTGCTTTTACTTCTGCCATCTCAGGTGCTTCGAGGAAAGCTGGCTGCTTCACTAACCAAAAATCAATTTCTTTTTCTTGTTCATGGTAGTAACGAGTGCGTTCTTTTAGCACTTCGTCTATTGGTTCTTCTTGAGTCAGGAAATTTTGACTTGCCAAAACGTAATAATATGTTTGCATTTTCATCCTTGGGTTGCTATTGAATAATTTAAGGGCACAGGGCTGCATCCTGTACCCCTAAAAAATAATTAAAGCGGAATTACCTGATCAAAGCACTAAAGGGACAAGCACTGGCTTTAGGTGCGCCAGTTCTTGGTTTCGCTTCCCAGTGCCAAAACTGCTGGAAAAAACTCCACAATGTTGTTTGTTTCTGTGATTTTCCAGTTTCTGGTTTTTGTCCTGCTGTTAGCTTGTCTAAGAACTTGGTGTTGTCGTAATAGTGTTCTAAGGAAAGAATTTTTAAGTCATCGGTGACACGAGCAATGCTCATACCGATAACTTCCACTGTCTCTCCTGTTGGTGCATGGTTTTTGTATGCACCATTAAAATGTCCCCAATGCCGCCACTTAAACGCAATGGTTGGTGGCCCTGAGAATACCTCCAGTACTTCCCACAAAAATCCCTCAGGAAATGCTGTATGAAAGAGATTTGTAGATGTTTCAAAATTTTCCTCAGCAGCCTTGTAATGTTCTGTATTGCCGATTAAGAGTTTGTAAGTCCCTGACTCTACCACATCTGCTACTGTGTAGCTAGGGCCGCCATTGGTACTCATACGGAATTTTTCATTGACAACAGACACCCACTGCTGGGGATTAGTTTTGAAGTTAGCTTCTACATCAAAAGTTCTCACCAAGTTTTGCACGATCGCTTCTAGTGAATTCTCTGGGTGATTGCGCGTACTTTCTTTGGCGAGATTTTCGTTTGAGCGGGTATAGTCGGGAAACTTGCCATAGCGCCATTCGATATCGGTACTTTGTTCAAGAACTTTGTCTCTGTGCTGTACCCAAAGAGGCAGGCTGTTAGACTGTGTTGAGGTCATAGAGGTTTTTGCTCAAAAATATAACTCCAAATTTTTGGATTTCGCAGTTACAATCCCTCTCTAAAAGTGCTGAGTGCTGTAAAGCCCTGCGGGCATGGCTGCGCGTAGAGCGGTAGCGGGGCGTAAAGCCCTGCGGGCATGGCTGCGCTTATAGCCCGTGCTGAGTGCTGAGTGGTAAGAGAAGTCAGAGTCAGTAGTGGCGGAAACATATCTTGACTTAGCACTCAATACTACTGAATTTGTATTGCTTGTTTCATTTCGCGGACTGCTCGTTCTATTCCTACTAATGCTGCTCGACTGATAATGGTGTGACCAATGTTCAATTCTTCCATGCCTAGAAGAGCAGCTACTGGATATACGTTCCAGTAGGTAAGTCCATGACCGGCATTGACGCGTAATCCAGCTTTAATCGCTTGCTCACATCCTTTAGCTAATATGGCTAATTCTTGCTGGCGA
This sequence comes from Nostocales cyanobacterium LEGE 11386, assembly GCA_015207155.1. Lineage (GTDB taxonomy): Bacteria > Cyanobacteriota > Cyanobacteriia > Cyanobacteriales > Nostocaceae > LEGE-11386. Next base: position 23,249 of record JADEXK010000033.1, read on the forward strand.
TTTTTTTCGTCTTTAGCCTCAGCATATTGCCCGGTGTGCAGTTCTATAAAGTGCGCCTGCACCTTGACAGATGCTTCTATTTGTGCAGGTTCAGCATCAATAAACAAACTCACTGGAATACCAGCGCTTTGCAACTTATCAACTATTTTACCTATTCTAGCAATTTGCCCGACGATATCTAATCCGCCTTCTGTTGTGACTTCTTCCCGTTTTTCGGGGACTAAAGTAACGTAATCGGGTTTGATGTCGAGGGCTATTGCCAACATTTCATCTGTAGCGGCCATTTCTAAGTTTAGATGCGATCGCACTGTTTGCCGCAATAGTCGCACATCCCGGTCTTGGATATGCCGTCGGTCTTCTCGCAGATGCACCGTAATTCCATCTGCACCTGCTAATTCTGCCAGAACCGCCGCCGCTACGGGGTCTGGTTCTACCGTCCGCCGCGCTTGCCGGATGGTAGCGATATGGTCAATGTTAACACCAAGTGTAGGCACTCCTGTATCCCCCTATCCAAAATCTCTAGGTCTTGATTTTACCGGAAATACTGATGGTAAGTAGCTGTTATGCATTGCATATACCTGAACAAATAAAAATAGGGACTAGTATTTTCTACTCAGCACTCAGAAAGAGTGATTGTTCGACGATAGCCATTCCCGAAGGGTAGACCATTAAATCTAGGATTTTGGCGGGGGTTTGTACCCTCCTCATTACGAATTAGCAAATATTTGGTCAATTTGTATTTCTTTCAGCAGGAAAGATAGTTATTGGATAAGTCATGCATTTTTCAGCATAAATAGCTAGGCTTTTTTGCCAAAACTAAATATTTTTTAGTGTTCAATTACTATTTGCAAAACAAAAATAACTGACAACAGATACAAGTACAAAATCATGCGTGTAAATACTTAATAGCTAAGTAGGTACTTTTATAAGTTCAGTGAAACGACTATGGTTTATTCAGCGTTGACTAAGGAAAATAATGACAGCTTTGAAGGCAATATACGCAACTCCATTTTTTTAGGAAAAGGAGTTACTAAAAAGGAATTTCTATATGACAACAGGTGAGTCCTCTATGCGAATTGATGGTATGGAGTTATTGCACTCATATCACCAAAATCCCTCTATTAAACTTCGTAATCAGCTCGTACAGTTACATACTGGCTTAGTCCGAAAGATGGCGCATAAGTTTAGCCATCAGTGTAATGAACCTTATGAAGATTTAGAACAAATCGGTTATTTTGGTTTAATTAGAGCCATTGAACGCTTCGATCCTAGTCAAGGATATGCTTTTAGTTCCTTTGCTGTGCCCTACATTCGGGGTGAGATGCTGCACTTTTTACGCGATCGCAGTACTCTATTAAAAATTCCCCGTCGTTGGCAAGAACTATACAATGAAGGGCAAAGAATTCGTAAAGAATTAGCAATTTCTTTGGGTCGCTCTCCCAAAGATTCAGAAATTGCTGAACAACTAAAAGTTTCTGTACAAGAATGGCAAGAAACTAAGTTAGCAGCTCAAAATCGAATGCCTTTGAGTTTAGATGCTACCGCAGTTCATTATGTTGATTGCCAAATAACTTTGGGTGAAGCACTTCCTTGTCCTCGTTCTACAGCCCTTCAGCAACAAGATGAAGAACGACAACAACTCCAAGGGGCAATTAGTATGTTAGAAGACAAGCCCCGCATGGCAGTTGAGATGGTGTTTTTAAAGGAACTTTCTCGCAAAGATGCTGCTAAAAATATTGGTACTAGTCCCATGACAGTAACGCGGTATTTGCAAAAAGGTATTCAGGATTTGATTTGCTATTTACAACCACAAGCAGTACCAACAGGGTCTTGAGGTGGGGAGATCAGGGAGATAGGGAAGACGGGGAAGATGGGTACAAAAGTTATTCAAGACCACAAGAATTTAGAGGTCTATCAATTGGCTTTTGCAATCTAAAAAGTTTCCGGTAGAAGAGCATTGTTCACTAAGTGACCAGACACGTCAGTTTTCGCTTTCGGTTTGTGCTAATTTTGCTGAAAGATAGCGTAAAAAATATATCAAGTAGCTTTTGTAGCTAAGTTGAATGATTGCAAGGCAGAATCAGCAGAAACTTAAACTTAGATCATCTGTGAGAGGATAAAGTAAAACGCTTGTTGTCATTCAGCTAAAATACTCAAAATATTTTCAATAACAATAATAATCGTAAATGGGCAGAGGAGATGAGCAATACTCATCTCCTCTGCCAGTTTTTAATCATCATTCTGAGTTTGTGTAGCCCCAGGCTTTAGTCTGTGGGCGAATAAAACGCAGTCTCTATCCCGGAAGTTGCTTTTTCAACGCTTCCAATGAAGCCCAACGACTATCAATCGGCTTGTCTGAACTATCAGCATCACTGCTCAAAATACCTGGACAATTGAGGTCACAAAGCTGGCGCTGCGGAAATGCTAAACACATCTGCTCATACAACCATTCACTAGGATAAAAATAACCATCGGGTGATAAGGTTTCCACCAAATCTTCCATCACTACTTCCCTTTCTAAGGGCAAGTCTTGTATTTGATTAGCCGCTTCGTCTAACCAAATAACTTCTTTGGTATTCACCATCAAACGATGATTATATTGCTGCAAGCAACGGTTGCAGGTACAGGTAACAATTGTTTCTGCCTGACCGGATACTTCTAAGTAGTTACCATGATGCTGCACCCGGACGTTACCACGCACTGGTGTTAAGGTTTCCAGACCAGGCAGAAACTCTTTAACTTCAAGTTCCTCTGTCCGCTCCGGGGCTTTGGTTAGCTGCGGAATAAAAATTGCGTCCATAGGATTTCGACATAATCACAAAAATTTTTGTTAATTATCAACAGCATTGCTGATAATACATTTTTAGTTTAGCTCTTAGCAAACAATAAGTATTTTGTACTGGGCTAGCTAATCATAATTCAACCGTCGCTGCTGGACGAACAACCAAATGACGATGCGGTTCCTTACCACGACTAAAGGTTTCTAAATCCGGAAATTCCTTTAAGAATGTGTGGATTTGCCGCCGTTCAGCTGAACTGAGGGATTTAATTTCCACTTCTTGACCAGAAGAGCGTACTTCATCAGCTGCTGCTTCTGCCATTGCCCGAATTTCTGCTTGTCTTTTGACGCGGTAGCCATTCAACTCAATAGTATAAGAAGCTTGTCCCTCTTCGGGTTGGTTGAGGTTTAGCACCGAATTAGCTAAATATTGAATCGCATCCAAAACCGAACCATCAGTGCCAATTAAAACTTGGATTTGTTCTGGCGTCAGGTTGGTTTCATCGATTGTTAACCAGTAGTTATCTGGTTCTGGGGAATCACTATCTTGAGGTTGGGCAATTTCTAAATTACCTTGAATCTCAGTAGATATTCCTGTTAATTGCAGCAGTGTTTTTAACCACTGCTGCCCTCGTTGCATGGAACTGTCAACCATCATCAACCTGTAGTCTTTTTCTTAGAACTCTTTGGCTCAAACGGTAATGTTTTTTGTTCTACTGCTGCTTCTTTCTCTTGGGTAGCTACGATTTTTTGCAGCTCCTCTGGCAGAGGCTCACGAGAGAGAATATAGGTTTGCAGTGTCTGGAAAATATTACCAATCACCATATACATCAGCACGCCAGCCGGTAGAGGGAAGAACAAAAACATCCCAGAAAAGATAACCGGAGTGATTTTGTTAACTGTGTCTTGCTGCGGGTTACCACCACTGGAATTTTGCCCAGACAGCAATTGGCTGACATAAAGACTGATCCCAAAGAAGACGATCATGGAAACGATGTCCCAGTGGACTTTACCATCAGGATCGATCGCACCTACTCTACCTAAGGCATCAATAAACAAAAATCCTTTATCTGCTGCTAGTCCAGGAATGGAGCCTTGAATCGTCACATCTCCTGGCTCTAAGGCTTCTATATTGCCTTCAGCGTCGATTTTGACCCTCTCTTCTCCTTTAATAACTTTCCATTCAGGAACCAAGTTATTTTCTGGATGTTCTGCTAAAAGTACCTGAAATGGTTTGCCTTCAAGGGTCTGATACTGGATCTTAGTTTTTTCTCCCACTGCTAATTTATTACCTGCGGGGAGAATTGCCGTAACACGAGCGCGTTCCCCATCAGCAATATAAATGTTTTGGGGAGGTGTAGCAAAGGCTTGGGGTTGAATTCGTTCTATTTGTTCAGAGGGAAAGATTTGCAGGTTAACGCTGTAGTTAACGCCAGCAAAGGGCGAACCCCGCAAAGTGGCAAATAGCGCTAGGAGTACGGGCATTTGCAGTAAAAGAGGTAAGCATCCTGCCAATGGATTGCCAAATTCTTTTTGGACATTGACCATTTCCTCTTGCTGCTTTTGCGGATCGTCCTTATACCGCTCTTTGATTTCTGCCATCCGCTTCTGCATTAGAGGTTGTACAATTCGCATTTTCCGCATATTGCGAATTGAACCAGCACTCAGGGGATAGAGCGCAAAGCGGATTATCAATGTCAAGGCAACGATCGCCAATCCATAGCTGGGCACAATTCCATAGAAAAAATCTATGATTGGCAGCATCACGTTGTTCGAGAGAAACCCGATACCAAAATCCATTATTCTGAATTCAACCTGAGGTACTGTAAACTGAACTGAATCTAATTTATCTAATCTTGATTCTTCTATGACTATCCTACGCTACGGATAGCCGCACTTTGAAAGTGTTGAGTCCTGAGTAGGAAGAAGTATATAGGGTTTGATAGATGGGAAGTTGTGAATTTTTTATTTTATTTTGTCAGCAAGTTTTGCTTTTACTACTCCCTACATCCTACTCCCTACTCTCCATTACTTGTTAGCAGCACCGCTATATAGAGGATTTTTAGCCGTGACTCTTTCATTGATGTAGTCGTACGTCTCGCGGAAATTTGGAACAGCCCGCATTTCTAGACGACTACCATTTCTCAGGGTTAATACCATATCTCCCCAAAAGCCAATGCCTCGGGGAACTTTGACAATTTTGACTACTTCTGAATAAATCACGTCAGTGCGATCGCGTCCTCTCCAACCTCCCATCACGGAAATCCGGCGATCGGTGATGCGGAAGCGCAGCCACAATGCCCTGACGATTGCTCCAACTGCCAATGGTAAACCCACGACAGTTAGTCCAATCAACATGTTGAGAATTAAGTCCCCAATGTGGGGGCCACCTTCATAATACACTTCTTCACGAATACCCATCGAATACCTCTGCTTTTACCAACAACTGCTCTAATTCTTGCAGAAATTGTTGGCTTACGCACTTAGATTCTGCTGCTGTTGGTTTGACAACAATGACTAGCCGCCAGCCTGGGGACAATTTCGGTAGCAACTGATGCAACGCAGCAGTAATTTGGCGTTTAATTCGGTTACGCACTACTGCTCTTTTGCTGACTTTGGTACTAATCGAAATGCCAAATTGACTGCTGGCAAGCTGTTTTGGGTCAGTTGGAGAGTTGGTGTTGGCGGCAGTATCACCATAATTTTTTTTTGAAGATGACGGTCTTAAAGCTCTCAATGTGAAATGAGAACTGTGTCGCCGAATTCCTTCACGGAAAACTGCCTGGAAATCTTTGCGGGATTTTAACCGATTTGCTTTGGGCAAAGCCACATCTGCTCTTTTGGCTGGAAATTCTCTACACGCTTAGACGATGCCGTCCCCTTTTTCTTCTGGCCCTGATTACGTTTCTGCCGTTTGGTGTCTGCATCCTGGCACGAAAACCTGAGGTTCTTTTTCTTTTACGGCAAGTGCCGCCCAGGGTTCTTTGCATATCGTTCTCCTCTAAGGCGATTTTTATAAAAAGTCACAATCTATGATTTTATCACTCTACCAGCAAAACGACAGAGATTGTTATTAAAAAGTGGTCAAAAGTCAATGCGTTTAGACGAATAGCAACTAACAACTGACCACTAAGAATTGCTTAAGAGATGCTCAAAAGCCAGGTGCCCACGTAACGTAGCAGTGGCACATCTCCAGGGGAAAGAACTTGGCAGTTGAAATGGTACATTCCCCCAAAAGTCGGATTTCGTACATTAGATAAGACTAACTCAACCTGTCTACCGGCGGGCACTGGCTCTTCCGGAAAGATTTCGATGAGGCGACTTTCTTTGTTCCACTTCACCTCAAGGAGAGGTACTTTTTTACCTTGAACCCTAACTTCAATTTTGTTGGGGTCGAAAGTTCCTTTGTAATAATCTGGGTAAGTAACAGCAAACTGGGCAACTGCTAATTTCATTTTTTCGCTGGGAATCCTTAATCTATAACGATCCCAGTTATTAGCTTGTCCACCAAAATCAAACCGGAAGGGCAGTTGATTTTCGCTTTTGATACCGCTAAACAGCGTTAATCCTTGACCCTGGGCCCAGGTGATAGCTGGTAATCCAGTTACTAAAAAGCCAGTCACAGCTAAAGCAGAGAGAAATCTCAGAGGCAGTTTGCCCTCAGAACCTCGAAAAAGTAAACTTCGCATAGTTCAGCTCCTCCACCAGGAAATATGAGTGTTATTTAAATCATCGAAATTTGGTCTTCGTAAATAAACTTTACTACTGACTTCCTGACAATTGACGTTAAATGGAAACAACAAGTGCCATGTCCCCTGGAATGTCAGGTCTGAGGAAAAATACGGTGTTATTTATTTAACATTATTTAGCTTGAGCAATATAGACATTGTTGTCACTAGCCTGGTCTAATTTAAACTAGATAGAAACACAGTTAAGAGTTGATTGTGTTTCTAAATATGTATAAGTGTATCTTAATTTAAGATTTTTGTTATAAAAATTGAGCTAGCCAGTCAGCGATCGCCGATGAACTTGGGATAAATTGATTAAAATGAGCTTGAATCAAAAGCCGCAATCATTAAAAAATAACAGGGAAATTATCAAGCTTTAAAAATATGTAAGCAAGGAATACTAAAATTTTGCAATCCCTAAAACAAGCTAAAGACAAAGATGTAAATTTGGGAATTAACTTAGGATTTGCAATATGTAAACCTATTTGTAACTATCAGCAAGTGTGCCATCTGCAAGCGGCAAAGTGAGGCATCACCTGGAGAACCAAGAGTGGTAAAGAAAAAGTTCAAGGTTCAATCTACTAGGAAAAGCCTTCACAGACAGTTACTGCCCTCAATGATGAGTACGGGACATCCCCATGGGAAAATTGCATATTTGCCAGAACATAGAAGTATTTATCTCCAGGAGATTTCATGAGAATTGCAGTTGCTAAAGAAATAGAAGTTTGTGAGCGTCGTGTGGCATTAAATCCTGATACCGTTGCCCGATTGGTCAAACAAGGTTTGGAAGTATGGGTAGAAACAGGTGCGGGAGAACGATCTTTTTTTAGTGATGCTACCTATGAAGCAGTAGGAGCCACAATTATTAGTGATACTGCTAAATTATGGAGTGAAGCAGATATCCTGTTGAAAGTCAGCCCACCACAAGAGCGGGAAGATGGCGGCTCAGAAATTGAATTACTCAAGGAAGGGTCTGTTTTAATCAGCTTCCTCAATCCTTTGGGAAATCCCGTAGTGGCTCAACAACTGGCAAATCGTCAAGTCACAGCCTTGAGTATGGAAATGATCCCCCGTACCACCAGGGCGCAAAGCATGGATGCGTTGTCTTCGCAAGCTTCACTAGCAGGTTACAAGGCAGTGTTAATTGCCGCAGCTGCATTACCGAAATATTTCCCCATGCTGACAACAGCCGCAGGTACAATTGCCCCAGCGAAAGTATTTATCATGGGGGCTGGTGTGGCCGGATTGCAAGCGATCGCTACCGCCAGACGCTTGGGTGCGGTGGTAGAAGCTTTTGATATCCGTCCTGCCGTCAAAGAAGAAGTGCAAAGTTTGGGAGCGAAATTCGTCGAAGTCAAACTCGAAGAAGAAACCACCGCCGCCGGTGGTTACGCCAAAGAAATTTCCGAAGCTAGCAAACAACGCACCCAAGAAGTTGTTGCCGAACATGTGAAAAATGCTGATGTAGTCATTACTACCGCCCAAGTTCCGGGGAGAAAAGCACCACGCCTCGTCACCGAGGATATGGTGGCACAAATGAAACCAGGCTCAGTGATTGTGGATTTAGCTGCCGAACAGGGTGGTAACTGCGCCTGCACAGAACCCGGTAAAGATATAGTTTGGAATGGCGTGACAATTATTGGCCCCATCAATCTGCCATCATCCATGCCAGTCCACGCCAGCCAGTTGTATTCCAAAAATGTGACTTCGTTGATTCAACTATTAATTAAAGACAAAGCTTTACAGGTGGATTTTGCCGACGACATCGTTGATGCGGCTTGCATTACTCATGCAGGTGAAATTCGGAATCAACGAGTGCAGGATGCACTACAAGCTTTGAGTAATCAACAACCGGCGGTTAATTAGGGATTAGAGAACAGAGGGGCAGAGAAAAAATTCATGACCTATGCCCCATTTACACAAGGAGTTTTTATTTCATGACAGAGGCATTACTTGCTGCTTTGTTTGTTTTTGTTCTGGCATCTTTTATTGGCTTTGAAGTCATCAATAAAATACCACCAACCTTACACACACCCTTGATGTCAGGCTCAAATGCGATCTCTGGCATTGCGGTACTAGGGGCAATAGTAGCGGCTGGTGCTAAAGAAACAAGTGTCTCAGTGACTCTCGGTTTGATTGCTGTAGTATTAGCGACAGTTAACGTCGTCGGTGGTTTTCTAGTCACAGATCGGATGTTGCAAATGTTCAAGAAAAAGGAGATTAAGGCGTGAGCGATTTTCTACCAACTGGGATTCAGCTGACGTACTTAGTCGCTGCATCCTTATTCATTCTGGGATTGAAAAAACTGGGTTCCCCAGCCACCGCGCGGAATGGTAATGTGATAGCCGCCGTAGGAATGCTGCTGGCAGTTGTGGCAACACTGCTGGATCAGCAAGTTTTGAACTATGAGATGATTTTGTTAGGCTTGGCGATGGGAGCAGGAATTGGTGCGATCGCAGCTTACAAAGTCCAAATGACGGAAATGCCCCAAATGGTGGGTTTACTCAATGGCTTGGGTGGTGCAGCTTCCGCCCTCATCGCTGTTGCCGAATTCTGGCGGTTATTGGCAACTTCTCAACCCATACCTCTGGATGTCAACATTTCCATTCTGCTGGATGTGTTAATTGGTGGTGTCACTTTAACAGGTAGTTTTATTGCCTTTGCCAAATTACAAGGTTTAATCAGTGGTTCCCCGATTAAATTTCCCTTGCAACAACCATTTAACCTGTTGCTTCTGGGTGCTTACTTAGTAGGTAGTGCCTATTTAATCATCACACCCGATAGTCTACCCATCTTTTTGGGAGTCGTAGGAGTTTCTTTAGTATTAGGTGTAATGTTCGTCATCCCCATTGGTGGGGGTGATATGCCTGTGGTAATTTCGCTGTTGAACTCCCTATCAGGTGTAGCCGCCGCCGCCGCCGGGTTCGTGGTGATGAACAATATGTTGATTATTGCTGGCGCACTGGTGGGAGCATCGGGTTTAATCCTCACCGAAATTATGTGTAAGGCGATGAACCGTTCTCTGTTCAGCGTGCTGTTTGGTGCATTTGGTGGGGCAGTTGCTGGTAGTGGTGGCGGTGCTACAGGCGCTACAGGCGATCAAACCGTCCGTAGCATTGATCCTGAAGAAGGCGCGATGATGTTGGGTTATGCCCGTAACGTAGTAATTGTTCCTGGTTACGGGATGGCAGTTGCCCAAGCGCAGCATAGTGTGCGGGAATTAGCAGATCAGCTAGAACGCATGGGTGTTGATGTCAAGTATGCTATTCACCCCGTGGCTGGGAGAATGCCAGGACACATGAATGTATTGCTGGCGGAGGCAAATGTACCTTATACCCAGTTGTATGACATGGATGATATCAATCCTCAATTGGAAGCTGCGGATGTGGCTTTAGTGATTGGGGCTAATGATGTGGTGAATCCAGCAGCGCGTAGCGATGCCAATAGTCCGATTTATGGAATGCCGATTTTGGAAGTTGATCGAGCCAAGCAGACAATTGTCATTAAGCGGGGAATGAGTACGGGTTTTGCCGGTGTAGATAATGAGTTGTTCTACAAGGAGAAAACGACGATGCTTTTTGGTAGCGCTAAGGATATGGTTTCCAAGTTGGTTTCGGAAGTGAAGCAACTTTAACCAACCGCAAAGGTGAAGCAACGCCGTCTTGTGCTGTTGCCAAGAACTTAACTTGCCTTAGAAGTGTAATGCTTCTGGGGCAAATTTTTTGTTGATTATTAACGTGAGTTCGACAAATATCAAAAACCCCTCTCCAAACCTCTCCCCTGCCAGGAGAGAGGCTTTAAAAGCCTAATTTTTCGTTGTATTTTCAGCCCCTCTCCGCGTCGGAGAGAGGTTGGGGTGAGGTTCATCGAATTCACGTATTATTAATCTCTTGCTTGGCGATACCAGCCATACCACTGTTTAGCACTTCGCACTGCAAACCAAAGAAGGATTAAAGCAATTAATCCTCCTTGCCAAGGAGCATCAAAAGCAAACAGCACTAGAGCAATGCACAAGATGTCTTGAAGAAATACTGCCCACAATGGCAAGCCACGCAAACGATAGAACCAACCAACTTGAACTAGCTGGAGTACCAAAGCTAATAAACCCCCAATTAAAACAATCAGCCAGTTTGGAGTTGCTGTTGCTGAAGCCACTGCTAAACCCATAATGCCCCCTACGAGAGGAGACAATAATAACTGAACAATTTGTAATAATCTTTGCCCCCATAGCTTTTTTGAGGCCAATAGCTCTACTAATGACCAAATAGTCAGGCAGCCTAATAAGACTGATGGGGAAATACGAGATAAAAGCGGCACATGCGACCACAAGTTAATGCCTTGCAACAGGCCAATGATTAATAGAGGTATGCCTATTCTCATTCCTGCTGCCGCAGAAGCAGAAAGTGTAGCTAGAATTTCAATCATTCAGGCAATGAAAGCAATAATAAATAACTAAATATTTGTTATTTATACTACCCACTACCTGTGAAAATTCCAGCAATCAATAAACTTATTGAGAATGTAGTACTAAATATTTCCTATATATTGATCGCGCGTAAAACTCCATCCCCTTGTGGGTGGGGCAGTTGACGTAGAAAAGGGGAGATGAGGTAGGTGTTTCACCAATGCCCCATGCCCCATGCCCAATCAAGGCTAAATACCCAGGCGTTGGTAAACCTGATCTAAATGCCGGAGATGTTGCTGTGGGTCAAAACACGTTTCAATGTCTGCTGGTGATAACTTTTGAGTAACACGCGGGTCTTGACTAATCAAGTTGTAAAAGTTTCCTTCTGGCTGATTCCAAGCAGCATGAGCGCTTTCTTGGACGATCGCATAAGCTTCTTCACGGCTAACGCCCTTGTCTACCAAAGCAAGTAGCACTTTTTGACTAAATACTACCCCGCCATAGCAGTTGAGATTCCGTTCCATGTTCTCGGGGTAAACCAGGAGATTTTTCACCAGTTCGGTGATTTCTTTTAGCATGAAATGGGTCAAAATGCAAGCATCCGGCAAAATTACTCGTTCTACAGAACTGTGGGAAATATCCCGCTCGTGCCACAAAGCCACGTTTTCTAAAGCTGCACCAGCATGGCTTCTCACGAGTCGCGCCATTCCCGTTAGGCGTTCGGAACGGATGGGATTGCGCTTGTGTGGCATTGCTGAAGAGCCTTTTTGACCTTTAGCAAAGAATTCTTCAACTTCGAGAACGTCTGTTTTTTGTAAGTTGCGAATTTCCACAGCAAAGCGTTCAATGGATGCCGCGACTAAGGCTAATTGTTGCACATAGTCGGCGTGGCGATCGCGGGAAATCACTTGCGTCGAGGCTGTATCCGGCTTGAGTCCGAGTTTTTGACAAGCGATCGCTTCTACTCGTGGTTCAATGTTGGCATAGGTTCCCACGGCACCAGAAATTTTACCTACAGCAATGGTTTCGTGGAGAATTTTTAGCCGTTCTTGATGACGCAACACTTCAGCTAACCACCCAGCCAACTTAAAACCGAAGGTGATCGGTTCTGCATGAATCCCATGCGATCGGCCAATCATCACTGTGTAACGGTGTTCCCGTGCTTTTTGGCGAATTGCCTGAATCAAATCTTCCAGGCGTTGCGCCAACACATCCAAACTAGCAACCAATTGCAGCCCTAAAGCCGTATCTAGTACATCTGAACTAGTTAGCCCCAGGTGAATATAGCGTCCAGCATCACCTACATATTCATTCACATTAGTCAAAAAGGCGATGACATCATGACGGACTTCAGCCTCAATTTCCAGCACCCGTTTGGGGTCAAAATTGGCCTTAGCTTTAATTTCCTCAACTGCCTGAGATGGAATATAACCCAGTTCAGCTTGGGCTTCACAAACTGCAATCTCTACCTGGAGCCAGGTTTTTAATTTGTAAGATTCAGTCCACAGGTTGCCCATTTCGGGCAAAGTATAACGCTCAATCAACGTTCGCGGCAGAATACAACTGTCATATTCTACATTTAATTAGGGAACAGGGGACAGGGGACAGGGAACAGGGATTAAAACCGCCGATTTTTTCTTCTACGTTTTAAGCGCTTGGGATGCTGAAAATAGCGAATTATGCGATTAATTAAGCGAGAAGATGGCTTTTTTCGTTGAGTATTTTGCCTCGGTTGAGCAGTATTATGGCTTTTGATCCCTTGTTCAACAGGAGCATTATTAGTGAGTGGTATGGCATTTTTAGTTGGTGTGATGTCAGTGCCATATCTTCTAGCGTAAACCTGGGTAAACTCAGCACCGAAAAAGAGAATCTGGGCAGCATAGTAAACCCAAGCGATGATAATCACCAGTGAACCGGCCGCGCCATAGGCTGAACCAAAAGTACTGTTACCGAGATATTGTCCTAATAAAAACTTACCAATGGAGAACAAAAGTGAGGTAAGAACTGCTCCAATTAAAACATCATTCCAAGTAACTTTGACATCTGGTAAAACTTTAAAAATTAGCCCAAATACTACAGTAATGATGGCAAAAGAAAGCAGAAAATTGAGTATTTGCCAAACGAAATCGATACCTGGTAAGGCATTACTAAAATAAGTTATCAGTGCTGATAAAACCGCACTCATTACCAAAGACACTAAAAGTAAAAAACCAATACCTAAAATCATCGCGAACGAGAGAAAGCGTTGGCGAATAATTTTAATGATGCCGCGTCCAGGTTTGGGTTTTACACCCCAAATTGTGTTGAGGGAATCTTGTAACTCGGCAAATACTCCAGTAGCACCTATTAGTAGGACGATAACGCTAATAATTGAAGCGATAGTTCCTGCTTGTGGTCTGCTAGCATTCTTGATAGCTATTTCGATAAATTGTGCGCCATCTCTGCCGACTAAACCTTGAATTTGCCGGACAATTTCACCTCGTGCTGCTTCTTCTCCAAATGCTGCTCCCGCGATCGCAATTACAATAATGAGCAATGGTGCAATAGAAAAAATCGTGTAATAAGCTAATGCTGCTGCTAACCGTGAGGCTTTATCCTCGCTCCATTCTTTAAATGTCTCTTGGAATAGCGTCCAAATCGCCTGTAACTTCATCCAATCAGTCTCCTTATAGTAGGAAGTTGCTTCCCTTCTGCTATATTTGATACTGATTTGTTGATCGGCTACATCTTCCTCAGGATGTTTATGTAGTGTCCTTGAGGAAGAATTTATTGGTTTGTGCATGAAGCAGCGCTATCCCCAAGGGAATCGTTTCCTCACAAATGCTATTGTGGGTGCTGCACTGTATATGTGACAAAGATATCTTTTTTCATCTCTATTTCTGCGGGAGTCTCTGGATTGAAGGATGGGAATGATAACAAACCACCAAAGGACGGTAAAGCAACTCCTGCTTTAGAACTGCATGAGGGATATAACAGTGCGTAAAAAGGCTCGGCTACAGAAGCAGTACCAAGTTTCACACCCATAGCTGTGGCTAAAGCTTGAGCGCGGCTTTGAGCATCTTTCATCGCTGATTGATAAACTGAACTCTGCAAGGCTTGACAGTCATTTACTGCATAATCAACACCCATATTCTGGATAGTCAGATTATCCAGTTGGCTTGTCGCTTGATTAGCTGTGGCAATAATTTCTTGAACTTTATCACTCGTTGGCTTGTCTAGTCTCACCAATATTTTGGCTTTATTTTCACTCGAAGTATTGCTAATTTGCACCTTAATGTTATTAGCACTAATTCCTTTGGCTACTAGGCTATCTATTACAGGCTTAAGGCTGGCTGAAGTCAGGGTTTTTTGGCTAATTAAAGATGGTTTAGCTGAGACTTGTGCTGCTGGTTTTATGTTATTTAATGGTAAGTTTGATAAGTATCTGGGTCGGCTTAATAGTAAAGACAGTGGTTGCATTTCTAACTCATTGTTACTACTTACACTACCAATAAGTAATTCAATATTTGCTGTATCTGCTGGCACTTTTACTACCCCTTGACCAATTACCATCAAGGAATTGCGATCGCTTGCTGGTGGGTAAAACAATTGAGCATTAACAATTTTGGGTGTTAACGCTCCTATGCCGACAGCCACACTAGCACCTGTCAGTATGACAACAGTAATTTTTTTCATGGCGTGAGAATTTCTTTTGAAGCTAGTTATTGTCAAAGTTTACACGCCAAAAGTGGCTGTTAGCTAAGTATTAAATATTAAAAAAGTGTTATTTTTATCCTTTAATTGATAAAAAAATATTAAGCCCATTCCACAAAAGTTCTACCTGATTGCATTGTGGACAGAGCTTAAACATCAAAAATATTATTGCTTGTGAAGAATCATCATCCTGTTAGCAAGATTAACCAAACCAATGAGACGGTTCACAACCTGCTTGCACGGTTTCACACAGATGATGGCTAATCCAATCTGATTTTTCTTGGATGATGGAGCAAATACCCTGGTGAATCAAGTTTTGTAGGTGTAATTGCTGTTCTAAAGGACTACGGGGTAATTTATGGCTTAACAAGCTTTCTGATTGTAAATCTTGCAGATGAACCTGTTCTTCAGACACTGGATTATAAAACCGAGGTATGCGGTTGAGAACAAAGACAATTAGCTCTTGACGCAAGTCAGGAAGTGCAAAAGCTTGTTGATAATGATATGGATATGTATCCAACACGCTTTCAATCTCTCCTACGACTGATTGCAGTGTTAAATTAACTACTGTTTTCATAAATTTTTAACTCCTCTCTTATCCAAATTAAAGAAGCTAGGACAACACTGATGTTTTATATCTCTAATTCTAATGATTGATTTCAAATTCCTCATTTTTAGCTAGAAAACTACACAAATCGCAGCACAAGTTATTAGGGATCAATTTCAACGCCAAATTAAAAAATGTTAATTATGAGCTAGTAAAACTCGCAGGTTCTCTTTACAATATTTATTACGAACAAAAAAGCACAAAGACCCCCGAATTCTTAAAGAATTCGGGGGTCTAAGGCTCATGATTTAGGATTTTTATTCTGCTAAAGAACTGCTAATTTATACCTTAATTTAGTAAGTTACAAAAATGCAATTTATCACACCGAGCAACCAGTCTAGCGATAGATGTAAACATCATGTAAATGATTGGAAAAAGTTTATATTAGTAGCTAGAGGTAGCTGGCGTAGATAATGATTAATTTCCATGGCTGCTGCTAGTCCAGAAATCATTGCGTCTTCGGCGAGATGGCCACCACACCAATCACCGCAGCACACTAAAGGCAAGGGACTACTGGCAGATAATACAGTATCTTCCCAAGGACGACTAGGAAAGGCATAGCGCCAGCGATGTACTTGCATCCACTCTGGTGTTTCCAGCCAAGGAAGTTCTAAAATCTGGGCTGCTTGTTGCCACATATCTTGTCCAGCTGGTTGTAAATCTGAGGATTCAAGATGAAGTTGGGCAAAATTAGGGCTACTTTGTAATACAAATACGGGTTGTTGAGGATGAGGACGTTTGCTGCTATCTAAACCAATCCATCCTAGAACAGGATGATCTGTAAACTTGAGGGATTTCCAGGGCGGGAGTGGTTGAGAAAAGGCAGGATATCCAGCGATCGCACTAATACAAGGATGAAATTCTACAGCACTCAAATTTTCCAGAAAAGCTTTACCTAGTACATTTTCCCCTAATGGTGCTAACAACATCAAAGCTTGAGGTGCTGGGATAGCGAGGACTAGGGCTTTAGCTATTAATTCTTCACCGCTAGATTCCAAGGTGAGACGCCAACTATTTTCCAGAGTTGGGTGAACCGCTATGACACGTTGATTCAGTAAAACTTCTAAACCTTGGGCGATAAATTTAGCGATCGCACTCATTCCCGCAGGTGCAACATAACGAGGTGCTGATTTGAGTTGGGATTCCTCAAGGTTGTCTGTCCATACTGCTAATATTTGGCGATCGCGTAAAAATTCTACCAAATTTTTTAATAATTCACCCTGAGGCTTCAGGTAACAGGTTCCATGATCTGCCCAAGTTCCATGCAAGCGGCGCGTAGCCATTCGTCCCCCTAACCCACGAGACTTTTCTACAACCAGCACTGAGTATCCAGCTTGAGTTAACTGCTGGGCGCATACTAAACCTGCCATGCCGGCACCAATTACTGCAATATCAGTCATAATTCATCTTTTATTAGTGTTGAGTGTTGAGTGCGCTTGCCCTGAGCGAAGTCGAAGGGGAGTGCTGAGTAATGACCAATGACTGCTGAAAGCTAATAGTAGAATAAAGTACATAAAGGCGGCATGAAGGGAGGAAGGGAAATTGGATGAACTGAGGGCGGCGCTGGAGTTGGCAACGGACGAAGAATTGCAGGACTTAACCGCAATTTTGTTTAGTCGTAAGTTTAATCCCCTAGATTATGTTCATACACCTGAACCGATAGAGGTACAAAGCCAAGACCGTAAATCTTGGCTAGATACATTAGAAAATCGCTTTCGGTTTTTGGCAGCAGATGGAATGACGGTATTGCGGGGACGCACCAGTCAGGTAACTTACCGCCAAGCATTAATTCAAGTATGTAAATATCTGAAAATTCCTTATGCTACTGAATTGGCAACCGTTGATTTAGAAGCAGAGGTATTTTTACATCTATTAGGGCAAGTGTGGAAAAAACTGCCGGCAAAGGAAAAACAAAAATTGACTGAACAGGTGCAACGTCAGTTGGCCAAGTCAGAATTACAACAACCTTTACCACTTTTCTTGCAGCGTGATCCTTTGGGGTTACTTTTTAAAGGTGGTAGTGCCCTGGCTGTTACTTCTATTCTCCAGCCATTTGTCCTGCAACAAATCGCCCGTCAATTTGCGATCCACTTTGCTAAGTATCAAGTAGCTAAACAGGCAGCAATGGCAGGTTCTGGGGCAGCTACCACGCAGTTTCAAAGCTATGTAGCTTTGCAAATGGCGCGGCGGGGGATGACGATGAATGCAGCTCGTTATGGGGCAGTGCGGAGTGTTTTCACCTTTATCGGGCCAGTCATGTGGACTTGGTTTTTTGCGGATTTAGGATGGAGAGCGATCGCAACTAATTACGGTAGAATTATTCCTACTATTTTTGCCTTAGCACAAATTCGTCTCACCCGTGCTGAATGTTGGGAAATAGCTTGAAGATAGCTTTTTATCATCCCCATCCTGGGTTACAAACCCCGTGGAATTTTGCCCAAATTGGACTGCTGATTTTTCCGTTAAGTCCGTTTGTGGGGTTTGTCAGTATATGTTTAGCAGTACTCGTAACTTGGTTACGACAATACCGCACTATAATCCACCGTCCCCTTAACTGGGGATTTGCTCTTTTGAGTGTTTTACTGATGATTAGTGCGGGATTTGCCTCTCAAAAAACAGACGCTTTTCTGGGTTTATTTAATTTATTACCCTTCTTTTTAATTTTCGTTGGACTCAGTACCTTAATTCAAACAACCGCCCAATTGCGGCACATAGCGTGGATTCTTGTCATCGGTTCCGCGCCAGTGGTGCTTATGGGCTTTGGGCAAATGTTTTGGGGTTGGACTTTTCAGTTACAGGTATTGTGGATTTTATTAGATTTAGCGATCGCACCTGGAGGCAATCCACCAGGGCGCATGGCAGCAATTTTCATGCACGCCAACATTTTTGCCGCTTATTTAGCGATCGCTTTTACCCTAGGTTTAGGCTTATGGCTAGAACAATGGCGATGGCGTAGGGAAGCAGGGAGGCAAATTGATAACTATTCCCTTTGTCGTCGGCTTCCGTTTCTGTTCTTAACTGTGTCAGTAATTACCAGCTTTATCGCCTTGATTTTAACTGACTCACGCAATGGCTGGGCGATCGCGGTGGTTGCTTGTTTAGCCTACGCACTTTACCAAGGTTGGTACATGCTTGTAGGTAGCGTTGTCGGTGTGGTTACTAGCGTACTTTTAGCTGCTTTTGCGCCCTCGCCAGTTGCTCAAACTTTTCGCCGCTTCGTTCCTGCTTACTTTTGGGCGCGGTTAAACGATCAAATGTATCCAGATCGACCAGTTGCGTTGATGCGAAAAACCCAGTGGGAATTTGCTTGGTCTTTGACTCAGCAGCAACCCTGGACAGGCTGGGGTTTACGTAGTTTTACGGCACTCTACAAAGCCAAGATGCAGATTGATTTGGGTCATCCTCACAACTTGTTTTTGATGCTATCTGCTGAAACTGGTTTACCTAGCACACTTTTATTTTGTGGCTTACTTGGTTGGATATGGATTGCAGGTTGCCAGTTATTGGGAAAATCAAACTATATAGCTAAAGAAGATAGATTGATATTTTTTAGTTATGTTGTAGTTGTTTTAGTGTGGGCGCTATTTAATACAGTAGACGTAACTTTATTTGATTTCCGACTGAATACGCTCTCTTGGCTGTTATTATCCGCTCTTTGGGGAGTTATCTATCATCAAAAAAATGCTGAGAGTGTCGCAGGAAATTAGCCTGTGCTGATTTGATTTTTTGGCCGGCGTAACAACCAAGCCAACACTATCCCTGAAATAATCCCGCCGAACCAACCGCCTAGAAGATTCGCTAATATCCACCAACCAGATCTGTGAACTAGTCGCCGCAGTACCAACCATTGTCCAATACCGACGAGCAATCCGTGTAAAAGCACAAAATCCTCAAAGTTATTTAATCCTACAAAGTAAAAAGGAAGAAGAAAAGCCAAGGTAGTTGCTAATAACCACCACCAAGCGGGACGAAAAACTTTTTGGCGCAGCACCAACCACTGCTTAACCCCTACAGCTAATCCCCAAAAACAAATAGAAACTAGATTACCAGCATTTGCTAACAGGCCAAACCCAATAAATAAACCTCCGGCATATCCAAAAACATTAGCTAATATCCACTGAAAATAAAAGCCCCATTGCACATGTGGGCGTGGGGTGGGCAAAGATATTTTTATAGAAGATAAAATTTGTGATATTACGATAGCTACTTGATTCCACTGTCGTAAAATTGGCGATAGTGGAAAACCCGCAGGCGGTGGAAAATTACTTGACTGGACAGTCGGTTGATGTATTTGAGTGCATGATTGTTGTGTCAGTACATAAGGATCTGCTAACTTTTGTACTACAGCTAAAGCCTCGGTTGCTGACTGGTATCGTTGCCGAAAGTCATAGCGTACCATTTTGTCTAAAACATCTGCCAACTGTGGGCTAACATGCACCAGGTGTCGCCAGAGCATTTCAGCACTTTGGGCATCTTCTTGGATTTGGTCAGGCATTAACCCAGTTAAGGCTTGAATACCAATCATCCCCACAGCATAAATATCGCTGCTAAATCTGGGTTTACCTCGACTCTGTTCACTGGGCATATAGCCAGGTGTGCCGATGCACACAGTCATTTTAGTGTGTCCTTGAGGATTTACTACCTGAGTGCCAATTTGTTTAACTGCTCCAAAATCAATCAGGACAATTTGGCCATCACTTTCACGGCGAATTAAGTTAGGGGGTTTAATATCCCGGTGGATGACATTATTTTGATGGACAAAGGCTAAAGGTTGGAGGATATTCTGTAATAAAGCGATCGCGTAACCTTCACTCCAATGCTTCCCAGATACAAGTTCATCACTTAAGGGATGACCGACAATAAATTGCTGGACTAAATAAAATTCCTCATTTTCTTCAAAATGAGCCAGCAGTTGGGGTATTTGGTTGTGAGTACCTAGTTTGTGTAATAGTTGCGCTTCTGAGTCGAATAAACGTCTAGCTAACCGTAAAGTCTTGGAGTCAGTTGCTTGTGGCTTGAGTTGCTTAACTACACACCGGGTATTGTAAAGTTTGGTGTCTTCCGCAATATAGGTTTGACTAAAGCCACCGGAACCCAGAGGTTGAATAATCCGATAGCGTCCGTCTAGTAACTGACCCAACATAAAGGCGATCGCTTGGCAAGTCAACAGATGTATTGTAACCCTCTAATTGAAAATTACGTATTCTCAACTAAAAAACGTGCAAAGGCGCAAAGTGAAACTCAGTGCTGAGTGCTGAGTCAAAAGAAGAAGGAAGGACTTTCGCACTCGGTACAAGCAACGCGAATTGCGGTCACTGAGCTTGTCGAAGTGTGGGCGGTTTTTTAACTCAGCACTCTTCATTTCGTTGAATTAGCTACTAAACACTTCCACGGGTAAACGACTAAAGGAAAGACGCTCATTTTGCACATCCACAAAAATGGTGTCGCCGTCACTGAATTCACCGCGCAAGATGGCTTTGGCAATTTGCGTTTCTAATTCTCGCTGAATTGCTCGTTTTAGCGGACGCGCTCCAAATACTGGATCATACCCTACTTCTGCCAAAAAGTCAAGGGCAGCATCTGAGAGTTTGAGAGACATCTTGCGATCGCCTAATCTTTGCCGTAGTCTTTCTACTTGTAACAGTACGATTTGCCGCAATTCTTGTTTATCTAAACCGTGGAAGATGATAATTTCGTCAATGCGGTTGAGAAACTCTGGACGGAAGCTATTTCGCATCGCCTCCATGACTCGGCGGCGCATTTCGTCGTATTGTTCGGCTTCTCCTGCGACATCAAGAATATACTGTGAACCGATGTTACTGGTCATGATGATAATAGCGTTCTTGAAGTCCACCTTATGACCCTGGGCATCAGTGACGCGACCATCATCGAGAATTTGCAGGAAGATATTAAATACGTCAGGGTGTGCTTTTTCAATTTCGTCGAAGAGAATTACTGCGTAAGGACGACGGCGAATGGCTTCGGTTAATTGTCCGCCTTCTTCATAACCTACATATCCTGGAGGCGCACCGATTAACCGCGAAACTGCGTGTTTCTCCATGTACTCAGACATATCAATTCGTACTAGCGCGTCTTCGGTGTCGAACATATACGCCGCCAGTGCTTTCGCTAACTCGGTTTTACCTACACCTGTGGGCCCCAAGAAAATAAAGCTAGCAATGGGACGATTCGGATCAGCAAGTCCCGCACGCGATCGCTGAATAGCATCGGCGACAGCTGTCACGGCTTCGCCTTGTCCTATTACCCTTTGATGTAGTTCATCTTCTAAATGCAACAGTTTTTCTTTCTCTGATTCCACCAACTTGCTGATAGGAATTCCTGTCCACTTAGAAATAATTTCCGCGATATCTGCTTCTGTGACTTCTTCACGCAATAGCGATTTACCAGTTCTTTGGGCGTTGGCTAATTCGCTTTCTGCTGCTGCCAATTGGCGATGCAAATCAGTTAACTTGCCATATTTCAACTCGGCGGCGCGGTTGAGGTCGTAGTTTCTTTCTGCTTGCTGAATTTCTAAGTTAACTTTGTCAATTTCTTCTTTGACAGACTGAATTTTGTTGATAATATCTTTTTCAGATTGCCATTGAGCATTGAGTGTTCTTTGTTCTTCTTTCAAATCCGCAAGTTCTTTTTCAATTCTTTCCAAACGCTCTCTTGAAGCTGCGTCACTTTCTTTTTGTAAAGACAGCTTCTCCATTTCCAATTGCAAAATCTTGCGGTCAATTTCGTCCAGTTCTTCTGGTTTAGAGGTAATCTCCATTTTCAGTCTGGCGGCGGCTTCGTCTACCAAGTCAATGGCTTTATCTGGTAAGAAGCGATCGCTAATATATCTACTAGATAATGTAGCGGCTGCCACTAGAGAACTATCAGAAATTTTCACCCCGTGATGAACTTCATAACGTTCCTTCAATCCGCGCAAAATCGAGATTGTATCTTCTACTGTGGGTTGGTCTACATAAACTTGCTGGAAGCGTCTTTCTAGTGCCGCATCTTTTTCGATATACTTGCGGTACTCATCTAAAGTTGTCGCCCCAATACAACGCAATTCACCCCGCGCCAACATGGGTTTTAACAAGTTACCGGCATCCATTGCCCCTTGTGTTGCACCAGCGCCAACTACAGTATGAATTTCATCAATAAATAAAACTATATTGCCGCCGGATTCCGTAACTTCTTTTAATACTGCTTTCAAGCGTTCTTCAAATTCACCCCGGAATTTTGCCCCTGCAATCAAAGCACCCATATCTAAAGCAATTAGCTTGCGGTCTTTGAGGGATTGGGGGACATCGCCAGCAACAATCCGTTGTGCTAATCCTTCCGCGATCGCAGTTTTCCCCACACCAGGTTCACCAATTAGCACAGGGTTATTTTTGGTACGGCGAGAGAGAATTTGCACAGTGCGACGAATCTCATCATCCCGGCCAATCACTGGATCAAGTTGACCTTTACGTGCTGCTTCTGTGAGGTCACGTCCATATTTTTCCAGTGCTTCATATTTGCCTTCTGGATTTTGGTCGGTCACTTTTTGGCTCCCACGAATTTGTTTAATGGTATTTTTGAGCTTGCCTTCGTCTAAACCAAATTCTTGGAATAAACTTTTACCAAAGCGGTCATCTTTGGCATAAGCCAGCAATAAATGTTCAATTGAGATATATTCGTCCTTAAATTCCTTACGATATACCTCTGCCCGATCTAACAGTGTATCTAAGCTGCGTCCCAAGTATACAGACGTGCTACTACCAGATACTTTCGGCTGACGTTGGAAAAATTGATCAGTGCGGTCGCGGATTTTTTGCAAATCAACACCCGCTTTCGTCAAAATGCTGCTAGCTAAACCTTCTTGTTCCAGCAGCGCTTTCATCAGGTGTTCGCTTTCGATTTGCTGTTGTTGATATTGTTTAGCAATATCCGGAGTATGGGCGATCGCTTCCCAGGCTTTTTCTGTAAATTGGTTTGGATTAGTTGGTTGCATAGGCTTTGAGATAAACTACTCCAAATAAAAGGCGCAGATAGAACAATAGTCAATTTTGCTTTTATATGGTCATTGTAGGAAGAGGGGTGCAACTAACTAGATCGGTCTTCACATCTTGATAGAGTAGTAGTATTACCTCTTTTTGAGTGCTGAGTGCTTTTCTGAGTGCTGAGTAAAGAAAGTAAGTGTTACTAAAGTTTCATTCCCCTTGTCCTTGTCCCCCTCTCCCATAGGCAATTTGCTGATTTTTACTGAATCATGCTGACTTTCACCCAACGTCACCCACCTAACCCTGATGTAGTCGTCACTTTTACTTTGGCACTGACAGCAGAAGAACGCACCCGCAGTCGTCATCGTTGGGAAACGGAAGATGGCAAAGTTGTATTTTTGCGTTTACCTAGAGGTACGGTGTTGCGGGATGGTGATATTCTCCAAGACGAAACCAATGATAGTTTAATGAGAGTTGCTGCTAAAGCAGAACCAGTTTTAACGGTTTTGGCTGCAACACCACTTTTATTAATGCGGGCGGCGTATCATTTGGGAAATCGCCACGTACCTGTGGAAATTACCTCTAGTTATTTACGCTTATCACCAGATTCAGTTTTACAGACAATGTTGGTACAACTGGGACTAGAAATTAAAGCAGAAATTCTGCCGTTTCAGCCCGAATTAGGCGCTTATGGACATAATCACGCTCACTGATAGCCATTTTTTATCTATTTTGCAGCTAGCTAGTCCAGCTTTACCTGTGGGAGCATACAGCTATTCTGAAGGATTGGAAACTCTAGTGGAAAATGGCGCGATCGCAGATCAAGAAAGTCTCAAACATTGGTTAGCCGCAGAACTGCGTTATGGAGCAATACGGTTAGAGGCGGCGGTGATGGTACGATCTGGTCAATCTGTGAATATGGGTGATGTAGAAGCGTTACGCCGTTGGAATATGTGGTTATCGGCTGCTAGGGAAACTCAAGAATTACGCGCTTCTAGTTGGCAAATGGGGCGATCGCTGATTCAATTACTTGGTAAACTACAACCACAAATTATGCCACTGGTAAATGCTGTGGGTGATCATTGTAATTATGCGATCGCTTTTGGGATTGCTGTTGCCCATTGGCAAATTAATATCAAAGCTGCTTTACTGGGATATCTGCATAGTTGGGTAAGTAATTTGGTGACTGCTGGTGTAAAACTTATCCCCCTTGGTCAAACAGCAGGACAAGAGTTATTGCTAGAGTTACAACCGTTAATTAGTGCAGCTGCGTTAGAAATACTGGCTTTGGAGGATGATCAACTCGATTGTTGTAGTTGGGGGTTGTCGTTGGCTAGTATGCAGCATGAAACTCAGTATACGAGGTTGTTTAGGAGTTAACTAACCGCAGAGGCACAGAGGAAGTAAAATGAGTGCATTTCGAGTTGGGGTAGCTGGCCCGGTAGGTTCAGGAAAAACTGCTTTGGTGGATGCTTTATGTAAGGCGTTGCGTGAGCAGTATCAGATTGCTGTGGTGACGAATGATATTTATACTCAGGAGGATGCTCAGTTTTTGGTGCGTTCTCAGGCGTTGACAAGCGATCGCATTTTGGGTGTAGAGACTGGTGGTTGTCCCCACACGGCTATCCGTGAAGATGCTTCCATGAATTTGGCTGCTATTGAACAATTAGAACACCAATTTTTTGATTTAAATTTGGTATTTCTGGAAAGTGGTGGTGATAATTTAGCAGCTACTTTTAGTCCAGAATTGGTAGATTTAACGATTTACGTGATCGATGTAGCAGCTGGTGATAAAATTCCCCGTAAAGGCGGCCCTGGTATTACGAAATCTGATTTATTAGTAATTAATAAAATTGACCTTGCACCCTATGTTGGTGCAAATTTAGATGTAATGAAGCAGGATGCCAAGAAAATGCGCTGTGATAAGCCTTTTGTTTTTACCAATTTGAAAACTCAAGCAGGGCTAACAGATGTGATTGAATTTGTTGCTAAAAATATTGGTTAATTAGTAAAATACATAATAATGTTTTAATTCCTTTTAAGTAGTAAGACTTAATAAAATAAAAGTTCGTAGTAAGCGGCTCTAGCCCTTGAAAATCTTGTAAGAGGTTGTTTTAAATAGGTACTTATTGATCCCCCCTAGCATCCCTTAAAAAGGGGAGAATTGGAATTAAAGTCCCCTTTTTTAAGGGGGATTTAGGGGGATCAAAAATGGTTTACTACCGACAATAGGACTTTTCAAACATTCTCTAAGAAAGCAATAAATCACTTACTACGAACAAAAATTTATCTTACATTTAATTATGCCTATCTACATTAGGCTATTACTTGTAGGAACTTAGTAAAATTTTGTGATGTTTTTTGGTTAAAATTAACCAAAAGCGAAATTGTATAACACCACAAAATTAACCAAAGGAATAATCATTAACAAAATTAGCCAGGGATTTTTACCCAGTTTCTGGACAATGTTAACAAAGGCAATAATTAAGAAAACCAAGGCAACAATATTAACGAACGGGATAAATAATCCAATAATCCACCAAGGTGACTGATCGCCAGCCTTTAACATTATCCAAGTATTGAGAATAGGAACCCAGGCAAACCAAGCGTTAGCTTCTCCCAGCTTTTGATAAATTCGGTAAAAGCAATAGGAACCAAAAAAATAGCCAACAACTCCAAAAATTAACCCAACAAATCCTCCTACTGCGTCACCAGAACTTTGGCTGGACTGAGCGATAAAATAAGTTAAGTTCCAATCGTATGTTGGTAAAAGCATTTCTATCCTCTGATAAGACTAAAAGTGAGCAAGTTTTATCTTAATTAACTTATAAATATCTAATGAGGTAAAAATTTAAACAAATATTTGGTTTTTTGTAAAAAAAATGACACAGTTTTTGGATTTTTGTCAGAAATGTCTTTAAGCTACGAATTACCGATAAATTTGGAGATTTATTGCGGAAAAAAGATTTGGATGTCAGAGATTATAAAATCAGTTCATTTAAGTAAAAATACTGAGTAAATATAATAGGGGTAATGACTCACCACATTTTAAAAGCTACCAAGAAAAATGTGCATCTAGGTGGATTCTCTCATCTATTAGAACCAGCACTCACTATTGAATCTGGCGACACAATTGATGTGGAAACCTACACTGGTTATTACGTTTACGACAAAGCACCATCAGAGTTTCTCACTCCAGAATTTATTGAGATCTGCCAAAATCTTCCTTTAGAACGGAAAGTTGCTGGTGGGCCCCATTTACTCACAGGGCCAATTTACGTCCAGGATGCAGAACCAGGAGACGTTTTAGAAGTAAGATTAGAAGCGATCGCACCTAGTTTACCTGTTGGTTTTAATGCGATTCGTCCAGGCTGGGGCGCGTTACCACAACAATTTACTCAACCTGCGCTGAGATTTATTCCCCTCGATTTAGTCAGCAATATTGCGGAGTTTCCTGTTAATAGTGGCATCATAATTCCCCTCAAACCCTTTTTTGGTATCCTTGGTGTCGCTACCTCGGAAGATTCCCGAACATCGATTCCACCCGGTTGTTATGGCGGTAACATCGATAACCGAGAACTCCAAGCAGGTTCTCGCATATTTTTACCTGTTTTCGTCCCAGGTGCATTATTTTCTCTTGGTGATGGACATTCTGCACAAGGAGATGGCGAAGTGAATGTCACCGCCATTGAAACTTCGATGAACGGTAGAATTATGCTCAAACTTCGCAAAGACATACAACTGACAACACCCATAGCTGAAACACCAACTGATATTATCACCATGGGGTTTGCTCAAACTTTAGATGCAGCTTTGGAAATAGCTGTCAAAAACATGATAGATTTTTTGGAACGTTTTGCAAATTTGTCAGCAGAAGACGCTTATGTATTGTGTAGTTTAGCGGTAAATTTTCGCATCACTCAAGTTGTCAATAGTCCTCAAAAAGGTGTTCATGGGATGCTGCCCAAAGCCATTCTTTCACATAAAATAAGCTTATAGTTAGCAATAAATAAGTAATCTGGTATTTCTAATATGTTCATCCAAATGTTAATTATTGGTCTGATTGCCGGCATTGCTGGTGGTATGTTTGGTATTGGTGGCGGTGCAATTATGGTACCAGCAATGGTGCTGCTAGCTGGTTTGGATCAAAAGTTCGCTACAGGTACTTCTATTGCTGCCCAAATTTTACCAATTGGTATTTTAGGAGCAGCAGTATACTATCGTAACGGTAATATTAATATCAAATATGCTGTTATCATTGCTATTGGGCTAGTTGTTGGTAATTTATTTGGCGCATTATTTGCTAATCAGCCATTTATTAGCGGTGAAATGATGAAAAAGTTGTATGGCATCTTTTTATTACTCATTGGTCTACGGTATTTAGTAGGACGTTAAGAGTGGGGAATTTTAGGAAAAATGCCAAAGGATTCATTATTTACTAACCGGATAGCCGTGCTGGCGACAATGCACCAAAAAGAAAAAGTTATCGCTCCAATTTTAGAGACAGAATTGGGAATTAAAATTATCGTTCCGCAAGATTTGAATACTGATGATTTTGGTACATTTACTAGAGAAATTAACCGCCCAGGCAATCAAATTGCATCTGCTAGATTGAAAGCAAAAAAAGCATTAGAATTGACTAGCGAAACTTTAGCACTAGCTAGCGAAGGCAGTTTTGCACCTCACCCTAGCATACCTTTTATTTCTAGTAATAGAGAAATTGTCATGCTTGTAGATGAAAAACATAATTTGGAAATTATTGGAGAAGAATTTTCTCTAGAAACTAATCATAACCATATAGTTGTGGAAAGTGTGGCACAGGCATTTCAGTTTGCCAATAAGATAGGCTTTCCCGCACATGGTTTGGTAGTCATGTTTAGTGAATCTCCTCAATGTAGTCAGCAAGTTATTAAAGGGATTATTACAGCAGAAAAACTTGTAGAAGCTGTAAATTTCGTGCTGGAAAATTCGCCGACAGGTAAAGCACATTTGGAAACAGATATGCGGGCAATGTATAATCCTACACGCATGAATAATATTGCCAAAGCTACTCAAGATTTGGTCAGAAAAATTAAAAGTCTTTGTCCAAAATGTTCTACGCCTGGTTTTGAAATTAGACAAAGAATTCCGGGGTTACCTTGTGCAATATGTTACATGCCAACTTCTTTAACGCTGACTGTGATTTATCAATGTCAAAAATGTGGTTTTAGTCAAGAAAAACCATTTCCCCATGACAGTAAATATGCTGACCCAGCACAATGTATGTATTGTAATCCATAGATTTGATGGGCGTTATTCAAAATCAATGCCAGATGTAATGATAAAAATAGATAAATATGATAATTATTTAGTTTTAAATAACTAATAAGTCTCTTAAAGAATTGACATT
The DNA here is from genome assembly GCA_015207155.1 of Nostocales cyanobacterium LEGE 11386. Lineage (GTDB taxonomy): Bacteria > Cyanobacteriota > Cyanobacteriia > Cyanobacteriales > Nostocaceae > LEGE-11386. Next base: position 51,829 of record JADEXK010000033.1, read on the forward strand.
TTACAAACCTAGTGTATTCGGATAAACATAAGAGTAAGAATACTCAAAGATGTTTGGAGGCAGCAATGTATGGTTGCACTCACTACTCAACAGCAAGGTCGCTTGACCATGCAAACAGTCGAGATTGGCACTCAAACCACAGCTATTCGCTCTCTTGACTGGGATCGCGATCGCTTTGATATTGAGTTCGAGTTGCACAACGGTACAACCTATAACTCGTTTCTGATTCAAGGTGAAAAGACAGCCCTGATTGACACCTCTCACCGCAAGTTCCAGCAGTTGTATTTGCATATATTGACAGGGTTAATCGACTTCTCAACCTTGGATTATTTGATTATTAGCCATACCGAACCAGATCACAGTGGCTTGGTTAAGGAAGTATTGCAGTTAGCTCCCCAAGTAACAGTAGTTGGGGCTAAAGTTGCCATCCAGTTTCTGCAAAATATGGTGCATCAGCCATTTTCATCCCTGATTGTGAAAAATGGCGATCGCCTAAATTTAGGTAATGGGCATGAGTTGGAATTCGTTTCTGCTCCCAATTTGCACTGGCCGGATACTATTTTCACCTACGATATCAAAACTCGTATCCTGTTTACCTGTGATGCATTCGGGATGCATTACTGTGATGATCACACATTTGATGAAGATCCAGAACTAATAGCAGCAGATTTTAAATATTACTACAACTGTCTCATGGCTCCAAATGCCCGTTCTGTTCTGTCTGCCATTAAGCGGATAGAAAAATTAGATGTGGAGATGATCGCCACAGGACACGGGCCTTTATTGCAATATTACCTGTCAGACTGGGTGAATCACTACCAGCAATGGAGCCAGGAACAGGCAAAAGTAGATACTTTAGTTGCCCTATTTTACTCTGAAGATTACGGTTGGAGCGATCAATTGGCAAGAGCGATCGCCCACGGTATCCAGAGGAATGGCGTAGCGGTGGAACTGGTAGATTTAAGTTCTGCTGAACCCCATGAAGTCCGGGAATTAGTCAACCAAGCCGCAGGTTTAGTCATGGGAATGCCATCCCAATCCGATCAAAATGCCCATGCGGTTTTAGGTACTATTCTCGCAGCTGCACACAACAAGCAAGCGATGGGATTGTTTGAAACTGGCGGCGGAGAAGATGAACCAATTTATCCTTTACGGAACAAGTTTCAAGAAATTGGACTAACTGAAGCTTTCCCCCCGATCCTGATTAAAGAACCACCAACGCAGACCACTGAACAGATATGCGATGAAGCCGGGACAGATATCGGACAGTGGTTAACTCGCGATCGCACGATCAAGCAAATGAAGTCCCTAGATCATGATTTAGAACGGGCATTGGGACGATTGAGCAGTGGGCTTTATATTATGACCGCTCGCAAAGGAGACGTAAAGAGTGCCATGTTAGCCTCTTGGGTGACGCAAGCAAGCATCAACCCTTTAGGAGTTGCCATTGCAGTTGCCAAGGATCGAGCGATTGAATCATTACTTCATGTAGGCGATCGCTTTGTTCTCAACGTCTTAGAAGAAGATAATTACCAAAGCTTGATGAAACACTTCCTCAAGCGTTTCTCCCCTGGTGCAGATCGGTTTGCAGACATCAAAACCTATACTGCTACCAATGGCTGTCCGATTTTGGTAGATACACTGGCATACATGGAATGCGAAGTCACCAGCCGCATGGAGTGCAGCGATCACTGGATTATTTACAGCACTGTACAAACTGGCAGAGTCGCCAGATTGGATGCTCTCACCGCCATCCACCACCGCAAAGTGGGAAATCATTATTAAGACAGGGGACAGAGTACAGGGGATAGGGAACAGGAAGGATATAACTCCCCAATTCCCTATCCCCCACTTTCCATTTACTTTCATCAGGGTATTTAAACAATGCTATTACTCAAAGACGTGCCAGTTAAACCCGTGAAGCGGGAAAGTTGGTTAAATCTAGGCCGGATTGTGCAAGCACTGGAACTGATTCAGGACTTGATTGTGATTTCGCTGTGCATCGGCCTATTTAGCTTTATGGTGCTGCAAATCCGCACTATGTTTCTCTCTCTGATTCCGCCGGTTCAGTTTCATACTGTCATGGCAGATATCCTGTCATTACTGATTTTAGTAGAGTTATTCCGCTTGCTGATTATTTACCTGCAAGAGCAACGAGTCTCGATTGGTGTTGCTGTAGAAGTTTCGATTGTTTCTGTATTGCGAGAAATGATTGTGCGTGGCGTGCTAGAAACGACATTTGTGCAAGTTTTAGCTGCCTGTGCTTTTTTACTGGTTTTAGGTGTGTTGATGGTTCTGAGAGTTTGGCTACCTCCCACCTTTGAAGGTATCGATCCGGAACACCAAGTCTCAAAGCGATACAAAAAGCGTTTTGCCCAAGAAATGGCTGATGTCAATAGTCATGCTGATTAATAGATAGTGTTTCATCGCTAGTTCTTTATTCACCATCAACCAATTTATGTCTCTTCCATCTTCTACCCCGACAAACACACGCCCTCGTGACGTTCAAGTTGCTGAAATTAGTACTAATACCTTAGTTTTGCGATCGCGGACTTGGGAACGCCTTAAATTTGAAGTTGAATACGCCCAGCAAAAAGGAACAACAGCCAATTCCTATCTCATTCAAAGCGATCGCACTGCTTTAATTGACCCTCCTGGGGAGTCTTTTACCCAAATTTTTTTACAAGAACTACAAAAACATCTGGATTTGACGCAGTTAAATTACATCATTCTTAATCACGTCAATCCCAATCGCATGGCAACCCTGAAAGTTCTCCTGGAACAAGCACCCCAAGCCAAAATAGTCTGTTCTAAACCTGGTGCGAATGCTTTGAGGGTGAATTTCCCTAATTGGGTGCCGAAAATTCAGCTTGTCCATTCTGGAGACACTCTTGACTTGGGAGGAGGGCATCAATTGCAATTCGTTACTGTACCAACTCCCCGTTGGGCAGATGGATTGTGTACTTATGACTCTGCCACTTGTATTCTCTATACTGATAAGTTCTTTGGGGTTCATGTCTGTAGCGATGTCCTCTTTGATGAGGACTGGAAGCAACTAGATGAGGATCGGCGCTACTATTTCGACTGTCTCCACGCCACCCAGGCAAAACAAGTTGAAGTCGCTTTAGATAAATTAGCACCCTTGAGAACTAAATTCTACGCCCCTGGTCATGGCCCGATGATCCGCTATAGCCTCAGTCGCTTTACTTACGATTACCGTCAATGGTGTCAGGAACAGAAAACTCAACAATTGCGAGTTACCTTGCTTTATGCTTCTGCTTACGGTAATACAGCAACATTAGCGCAGGCGATCGCCCAAGGTTTAATTCAAAGTGGAGTTGCCGTTGAATCAATTAACTGTGAACTGGCAGATTCTACCGAGATTACCCATGCCATTGAAACTAGCGATGGTTTTATTATTGGTTCTCCGACTTTAGGCGGTCATGCACCTACCCAAATTCAAACTGCTTTGGGAATTATCCTATCAACGGCGGCGAAAACTAAGTTAGCTGGAGTTTTTGGTTCCTATGGCTGGAGTGGTGAAGCCGTCGATCTCATTGAAGGTAAATTGCTAGATGCCAATTTCCGTTTGGGTTTTAACCCTATTCGCGTTCGCTTCAGTCCTACTGAAATTACCTTGCAACAGTGCCAAGATGCCGGAGTAGAATTCGCCCAAGTCTTGAAAAAGAAGAAGAAACTGCGTGTTCCTCGCCAAGCTTTGACAGCAGCGCAAGTTAACCGGACAGAACAAGCTGTTGGGCGCATCATCGGTTCTTTGTGCGTTCTGACTACACGGCGGAATGATCATCACAATGGTATTTTGACATCTTGGGTATCCCAGGCTACCTTCAATCCCCCTGGTTTGATGATGGCCATTGCCCAAGAACAAAATGCTGATCTTCTCATGCATCCGGGCGATCAATTCGTCCTGAACATCCTCAAAGAAGGACGCAACCTGCGGCGACATTTCTCCTATCAGAGCACGACAGTAAACTCTTTTGCTCAATTAGCGAGTAAAACCACTCACAACGGTTGCTTGATTCTCAGCGATGCTCTCGCCTATTTAGAATGTACTGTCCAAAATCGCATGGAATGTGGCGATCGCTGGTTAATTTATGCGACTGTGGACAAAGGAGAAGTCCTAGAAACTATCGGTGTCAGCGCAATCCAGCACCGCAAATCGGGTAGCCACTATTAATCTCTGCACTCTTTAATAATTCTATTCCCATTCTCACCCCCGCCAATTCAGCTGCTAATGCAATCGCTGCTTTTGTGTTTTGTTAGCCGTTGAAAATAATATCGTAAAGTGACAGCAAAATCTCCACCACAATCAGAATCACCACATACCACTCTACTCGCTGGCTACTGCTATGCTGCATGAACTCCAGCACCGTTTGTGCGGTTTGGGAAATTAGCTCTAGTTTGCGTTCTAGGGCATTGTGACGCTCACGGATTTCGTATTCATCCTCCAAACGCAGATATAAGCTTTCTAGCTGCGGGGATTCCCAGAGCAACTCCGGCTTATCAATGATCTCTACTCGACCCACTATCTTATGTTGAACTAACAAAGTAGTACCCAGTTGACGCAGTAATTCCCGACTTTGACGTCTACTCCTGTTTTCGCGCTGGAGACTAGCCGCAAACGGTTCAATTTGATCAAAGACAGTAGCTAGGCTAGTTTCATAATGAGACAGTACAGCACTCTTAGCGAGTATATCAGCCACTATCTGTAAGCGTTCAGTACTAAATTCATGCAGCAAAATTTTTCCTTCCTTGACTCGCTCACTCTGTACCACGTTGAGCTGCACTTCCACTTCTTCCGTCTCTGGGTTGGTGAAAGATTCCCTAACTTGAGAAGCTAGTTCGGTCAAGAAGGCTACCTTTTCCACAGGCTCAAGGTTAAACAGGACAACTGCACCATAGCTCAACAGCACCGCACAGCCGTGTTTACCGACTGTAACCATTAGTGGCATAGTCGCCAAGCAGTCGTAATTCTCCAATGCCTGTAAGTTAATTTCTTTACCAAGGAATAAGGCTTGCGCTCTAAAGCTATCTCTATCATTAATAAGAAGTTTTTGCATTGCTGCCCTATGCTATGTTTTGCCTGTTGGTCTTTGGGGGTAGCGATCGCAACTAACGCCGTTCGTGCTAGAAAATAAATTAATCACAAATAATCTCTCTGCGCCTTTGCGTGAGCCTCATTCAGAACTTTCAATCAGCAACGCCTAAATCATAAATGGTTCAGGCTGATGATTGTACCACTGTTCGCCAATGCGTTCAGCTACTAAAGGTTTAACAATAAACTTGAGTGGGCGACCACCTTGAACATCAATCCGCACGCAGGAATAAGGTAGATGCTTGTGGGCATCATGGCCATTGCGACCTACAAACAGCAGGGAATCTGCAACTTTTCGCGTGGGACTACCAGGAATATCAGTGAAAGTTTCCATCAATTCATTTCCCTCTGGACGTTGACGGCGGGGAAAATGACCACTACCACCAGAAACAATACAGTTGATGTGAGAGTCAGCATATCCTGTATCAACTGTGCATAGATGTTCTAGACAATGGGCGTGTCCGTTGAATATCAAATCGACTATGGGATGATCTTTAACCAGGGAACCAAGAGTTTTTGCCACTTGTTCCAAAACCCAGCGTAGGCGGTGGCGAACTGCCAAGGTTTGTGCTTGATCCCATTTTGTCGCCTCGGTAACGTAGGGCGGATGATGAAAGTAAATGATCCGTCCACGCACCTCGGAAGTATTCCAAGACTCAACTAGCCTGTTTCTCAACCAGTCAAGTTGTTCAAAATCGATCATGGCTGTAGCATTAGCTGCTAATTGCTTTTCGATATCAATTTTTATTTCGTTGATTTGGTCTAACTTGGCATTGAGATCATCAAGTCGTTCAGCTTCGGCGGGTTTATTTGGGTTGAGTTGGTCACACGCTGCCAAAATCTGCATTTCTTCTTGGTCTATCTCTTGACGGCGCTTTTGTAATGCGTGGCGGCTAATTTCCCCTTCTTGAGTTTCCGGTAAAGGTGAAGGTGTATTAAATGTATTGGAATCTAGGGCAAAAAAGTCGATACCGCCATAACGAAAAGTATAATAGCGGTTGGGTACACGGGTAAATTCTCCGGGTTGATAACGCAAACAACGCCCCGCGTCAACTTTAGCAGTATAGTGCTGATCTAAATGACGTTGTAACTCTTCTGGGGAAGATATTGCAGCTAAATAGTCAAGAAACGCTCGTGCATACGCATCACCTTGATTTGATCCATGCCAGCCAATCTCAATATCTTTGTAGCGCAGCATCCGCCGTAACCGCAGTGTACTTCCTGTAAACAAACGATACATCAACGGCACATCATAGTAATCGTGATTGCCTGGAACTGGCAAAAACGGCAGATTAAACACCATGCGGTTATAGGCAATGCGTTCGGCGTAATTGCCACCCTCAAGAAACTCGCGATAAGGTTCGATAAAATTTGTCCGATAATACTCACGGGAACCCACTACATAAATAACATCACCGGTGTGCAACACAAAACGGCACTCGTCTTTGTGGGGAAGCATCAGTTCTGCAACTTTTCGTTGGGGATGATGTCCATAATGAGATTTGGTGCCAGTATCACCGATGACCATAAAGGAAAATTCCGGACTGTTTTCCTTGCCATCATCAATTACCATGCTGGTTTGGTCGATTCCCCGCGCCACAATCTGGGGATGAAGCCACCGTACTCGTTCCTTCATCTTTTGGATTTTCACCCGAATTGATGGTTCAGAAATTAAATTCATTAGTAAATTGCTCCCAAATAAATATTCACCTAGTCCCTAATCCCCGATCGCTTGCGCTGATTTGTTAGTTCGCGTAAAAATAATAGTTAGGATGCCTTAATTTATCTTAACAATGGCGCTCACACAGCTTCATCAAAATCTTCACCCTCAACAAACACCGCCAGACCACAGGGGATATGAATATGATTTGGTAATTGTCGGCGGTGGAATTATTGGATTAACCTTAGCCTCTGCTTTGAAAAATTCTGGCTTAAGCATCTTGCTGATTGAGGCAAAAGTGGCATCAGCAGCAGTAGCAAAAGGGCAAGCCTACGCAGTTCATATGCTTTCGGCACTCATTTACCAGGGAATTGGAGTTTGGGAGCAAATATCGCCGCAAGTCGCCAAATATTGCCAAGTTCGCCTGTCTGATGCCGATCATCCTGATGTCGTGGAATTTGTCACAGATGATATAGGTACACCAGAGTTGGGTTATGTGGCAGAACACCAAGCTTTGTTACAGCCCTTACAGGAATTTGTGCAAAATTGTCCGAATGTAACGTATCTTTGTCCGGCTGAAGTAATTAATACACAATACCAGCAAGACATAGTATCTATAGATATCAAAATTGCTGATCAGATCCAGACAGTCCGCAGCAAATTACTCGTCGCCGCCGATGGTTCGCGATCGCGTATTCGTGAAGCCGCAGGAATTAAAACTTTAGGTTGGAAATATTGGCAATCATGCATTGTAGCATTTGTCAAACCAGAAAAACCCCATAATAACACCGCCTATGAAAGATTTTGGACTAGCGGGCCATTTGCTATTTTACCTTTACCGGGTAACCGTTGCCGGATTGTTTGGACAGCCCCCCACGCAGAAGCCTTGGCTTTGTGTGCCTTGGATGATGAGCAATTTTTAGCAGAACTCAGCCGTCGCTACGGTGAGCAAATGGGTAAATTGGAATTGTTAGGCGATCGCTTTATTTTTCCAGTGCAACTTATGCAAAGCGATCGCTATGTCCTACCTAGATTAGCGTTAATTGGTGATGCTGCCCACAATTGCCATCCCGTCGGTGGACAAGGTTTAAATTTGGGCATTCGGGATGCAGCTGCTTTAGCCCAAGTGCTACAAACAGCACATGCAGCAGGTGAAGACATTGGTAATATTAAAATTCTTAAACGTTATGAACGTTGGCGCAAGCGGGAGAACTTAACTATTTTAGGATTCACCGATTTGTTAGATCGGATGTTTTCTAATAACTTTTTACCATTGGTAGTAATTCGTCGCCTGGGCTTATGGATAATGCGACGAGTACCGATGCTAAAAGTATTTGCACTCAAATTGATGATTGGTTTGAAAGGGCGTACCCCAGAACTAGCTAGACGGTAAGGGAGTGAAACCAATACCCCATGCCTTTTACCTTACTCAGTGCTGAGTGCTGAGTAAGAAAAAGAGTACTCTGCACTCTCGCACTCGGTAAATGCCCTGCCCCTCGTGGGCGGAATCTGATAATCGGGAGAAGGTTGATACCACGAGAATTGTGGGCGATCTTTTAACTCAGGAAGGATGCACTTTTAACTCAGCACTCCTCTTCTCTCTGCGTTCTCTGCGCCTCTGTGGTTCGTTGAAAAATGACATTTTTGCCAGTAAATTGGTAAAATATTTAACAATTTTACTTTTTCTCACAACTTGTCAACACCAGGATAGAAAAACTGCTCTTACCTACTTGAGTGTGTTCAAATTTCATGGAGATAATCTAAAAATTTTCACACTCTATACTAAAGATGGATGTCACCAGATTAAAGGCGTGATTTAAAAGTCAGTACTGGCAAAATTCCTGATTCTCCCAAAAATTTAAAATCTAACCTGAAAAAGTGATTACACTCATGGACAGGAATGCTAGAGTTTCAAGAAATTCATCGGCACCTCTCAGCGAGTATTCATGCTGAAGAAACTACAAAAAAAACAAATTTCCCTAATTGCTTGTGCAGCACTGTTTGCCTTTTCAGCTGGGGCAATGGTATCAGCACCTGAGATTGGCAAATCTTTGGGACAATGGCTCAACTTGGCACAAACTCAGTCTGGACAAATATCTGAGGAAAATCAAGCCCAATCAGCCGTATTTCCACTGGTATCGCAGTCTCGACAGGAACGGGCGGCCAAACTAGAAGCGATCGCTAATGGTTTCAGTTCACCAGACCGAGAACGCGCCCGCTATCTGTTAGCCAGTGATTTAATTGAAACTAGAGACGCACAAAAGGCTTTAAATCTTCTGGCAGGACTAGAAAAAAGTTATCCCAGTCTAGGGCCTTATATTTTACTCAAACAGGCGCAAGCTCAAGACATTTTAGGTGAAGAAGGCAAAGCCTCGGATCTCAGGCAAAGAGTGCTGAGAGAGTATCCCCATGAAGCTGGCACAGTCAAAGCCTTGTATATGATCGCCTTACCAGAGCATCATGATACAGCGATCGCGCAATTTCCGTCTCATCCCCTTACCTGGGAAATTATTCGTAAGCGGTTACAAGAAAATCCCAATCAGCCACAATTGCGGTTAATTTTGGCAAAATACGCCTACAATCAACCAGGAATAGTAGGCGTGTTAGACCAGCTAACAAAACAGCCTACCCTGAAAGCTGAAGAATGGGAAATTGTGGGGACGGCTTACTGGGAAAACAATCAATTTGCTAAAGCGGCGGCTGCTTATGCCAAAGCACCCCCAACACCCCGCAACCTCTACCGCACCGGACGGGGGTTACAAGTAGGAGGCAAAGAACGGGAAAAGGCGATCGCCACTTACAATCAATTAATCCAAAAGTTTCCTGACGCCAACGAGACAGGAACTGCGTTATTGCGTTTGGCGGAAATGGCCAGAACCCGTAAAGATGCTTTGCCCTATCTTGACCAAGTAATTGCGAGATTTCCCCAACAAGCGAGTAGGGCGCTAGTAGAAAAAGCCAGAATTTTCCAAGGACTCAACGACCAAAACTCAGCTAAACAAGCTTGGGAATTACTAATCACCAAGTATGGCAATTCTAATGAAGCCGCAGAATATCGCTGGAATATAGCTAAAGATAAAGCTAAAGCCAAAGATTACGCAGCTGCTTGGGAATGGGCACAACCAATAGCCACCAACAATCCTCAGAGTATTTTGGCTCCTAGAGCAGGCTTTTGGGTAGGCAAATGGGCCACCACCTTAGGTAAGGAACAAGAAGCTAAAGCCGCTTATGAGTATGTACTGAGCCAGTTTCCTTACTCTTATTATGCCTGGCGATCGGCTACAATCCTGGGGCTGAATGTCGGCAACTTTAACAGCGTGCGCCAGCTGCAACCAGAAGTAGTGCCACTCCAGCGTGCCATACCACCCGCAGGTTCAGAAACTCTCAAAGAATTGTATTTGCTAGGTCAAGACCGGGATGCTTGGCTGCAATGGGAAACAGAATTTCTCAATAAAATGCAGCCCACAGTAGCAGAGCAATTTACAGAAGGGTTGATGCGGCTAGCTAAAGGAGACAATCTCTCAGGAATTAACATTATTTCTAAATTGGAAGACCGGGAAACACCAGAAGAACAGGCCCAGTATGAAACTTTGAGCCAACAGGTCACTTACTGGCAAGCTCGTTATCCTTTTCCCTATCTACAGGAAATTGCCAAGTGGTCTTCAGAACGTCAACTCAATCCCCTGTTAGTTACTGCTTTGATGCGTCAAGAGTCCATGTTTGAGTCGCAAATCAAATCCGTTGCTGGTGCTACTGGCTTAATGCAGGTAATGCCTAGTACAGCTGAATGGATTGCCCCCAAAATTAAGTTGGACACCAAATCCATCAACCTAGAAGATCCCAACCAAAACATTAAGCTGGGGACATGGTACATGGATTACACCCATCAGCAATATAACAACAACTCCCTGTTAGCGATCGCCAGTTATAATGCAGGCCCCGGCAACGTTTCCAGATGGCTGCGAACCATTGGTAAAACAGACCCAGATGAGTTTGTAGAGAACATTCCCTTTAATGAAACCAAAAATTACGTGCGGCAAGTTTTTGGAAATTACTGGAATTATTTGAGACTTTACAACCCGGAAATTTCCGCTAAGGTAGCAAAATACTCAGCTACACACCCACAATTGCCACAGCAGTGATTTTATCAATCAAAATGGGGACTGGGGATAAGATTCCCCGTCCCCCAATCTCCAGTTTCCTAAACTTCACCTCTTGATAGCTGCTTCCCCGGATAAAATAGTTAACAATTGTTGCGTATTTAGCTAACTCATGACGCCTTTACAAGATATAGACGCTGTAACTACTCCCGATATTGACCAGGAGGAATACGGCAACTCAGAACTTGACCCTCTCAATGAGTTGCCAGATGAAGTTGAAATGTCCCTTTTCGACCACCTAGAAGAGTTGCGACAGAGGATTTTCTATTCACTAATTGCGGTAGCAATAGGTGTTGTTGGCTGTTTCTTGGCTGTCAAGCCTATTGTCCAGCTACTCGAAATTCCAGCACAAGGAGTAAAATTTCTCCAACTTGCTCCCGGAGAATATTTCTTTGTCTCTATCAAAGTCGCAGGTTACAGTGGTTTAGTACTTTCTAGCCCCTTCATTCTTTACCAAATTATTCAGTTCGTGCTCCCAGGACTGACTCGTCGTGAACGCCGTTTGTTGGGTCCAGTGGTTTTGGGTTCGAGTGTGCTATTTGCAGCTGGTTTAGTATTTGCCTACTTGCTTCTCATCCCCGCAGCTTTGAATTTTTTCATTAGCTATGGTGCAGATGTAGTAGAACAACTATGGTCAATAGACAAATATTTTGAATTTGTGTTGCTGCTATTATTTAGCACTGGATTAGCATTTCAAATTCCCATAATCCAACTATTACTCGGTAATTTGGGAATTGTTTCGTCTGAAAAAATGATCTCTGGCTGGCGTTACGTGATTATCGGCGCAGTAGTGCTAGGTGCTGTCCTCACGCCTTCTACCGATCCCCTCACCCAAAGTCTCTTAGCAGGCGCAGTGCTAGGACTTTACTTTGGTGGTATTGGCCTAGTTAAGCTCACAGGTAAATGACACAAACCAACTATGAGAATTTTGAGCAAGTTGAAATTCGTGTTGACATAATCATTAAATTTGCAGAAAATCTGCAAGTACGAAAGCTAGCCGACAAACTGTGGATAAAATTTAGTGATTTGGACATCAAGAAGTCTACTGTCCAAATCACTAAAGTGAATAATTCAGAGAATGTAGAAAAAATCTTAGGTGTGATTAACTCCCCATCTCAACAAAGACAAATAACAGTCAAAGCAATGAACAAAAGAAAACCACCCAATGGTCATCGGGTGGTTTTCTAGAAGTAATAAACCTGGCATCGAGCTATTTTTGCGTTCGGCTACCCGAAAACTATCGTCGCCGCAGCAGCGTTTCACCTCTGAGTTCGGG
>JADEXK010000034.1 GCA_015207155.1 Nostocales cyanobacterium LEGE 11386
ACAAGTTGATGCGTCTTCACGACAAGCTGTTGTCCCGTAAACGTTCCATCATTGAAACCATCAACGACCAACTTAAAAACATTTCCCAAATTGAACACTCTCGGCATCGCAGCCCAGTCAATTTTTGTGTTAATGTTCTGTGCGGCTTAATCGCTTATTGTCATCAACCTAAGAAACCTAGCCTTCAATTGGAATGGCTTTTACCTTCTTATGTTTAACCCGAACTCAGGTTAGATTAGCTAAAAACTTGCTAAATCTGGCAATTTTTTTGCTGGAAATCACAGTTGAAATAATACCAAATTTTCTCCAGGTAAACTATTAATTGATTTTCATTAAAACAGAATATTTATTAATAATTTTTTTTGCATTTTTGCTTGACGTGTATAAATTTATACTTTAATATAAAAGCATGATAAAGGCGATCGCCCAATCCCGCAAAAGATGAATGCGATCGCCCTTATCTCCACCCCTATACGGAGTATCAATCACAATGATGGCACAATTACCAAAATTCGCCCAATCCAAGTTAAAACAGTTTTTGGGTAACGAAGATTTAGATACACCTCCCATTGAATCAACTGCACAGCCATTTCCCACAAGAGAACCAATAAAGCATCTATTGATTGGTTCTCCCAAAGCCGTTACTAGTACAATTCACTATTTACAGGTAATTGGCTACGCCAGTGTAGGAGACTGGAGTCAACTGCTACCAACAACCAATCCAGGTGAGGTAATGAGTATTTTAACCCGTCAAATTTTGATGCAGTAAACCTAAATTAGATCCCCGACTTTTTTAAAAAGTCGGGGATCTAGATATTCACTGTTTTGACTCGAATACCAGCCGTTAGCCGAGGTGAGGCTGTCATTTTGCTGAAATTGCCTTTTTCTGATGCAAGAACATTGAGAGAAGATAAATTCTCTTTTAGGCTGTTGAGTATTTATGTAGTAGACTCATTTTTTAGCCTAGTAAGTTTTACAGCTAAGTAAGTTTTGATTTCATTTAGTTGTTGCATCTTTTGAGCAACGTCTTCAAGTTTGCGCTCAATAATCCATATTTGTTCAGTTCTGGGTATTTGCTCACTTCCCCACTCATCAATTAGTTGTTTAATTTCACGCAGAGTAAAACCTAATCCTTTACCTTGATTGATCAACAGTAGGCGTTCTACAGTTTCTGGGGTAAATTCCTTGTATAACCTTGTTCCTGCTTCGCGTTTACTAGCAGTAATTAGACCCATTTTTTCGTAAAAACGAATAGTATCTTTTGATAGCCCAGTTTTTTGGGATAGTTCACCAATTAACATGACATTTACACAAATATTGCAAATCCTACTTGACTGTGGAGTATAGTCCATAGTTTACGCTTTTGCATGGCAATATTTGGATTCATGAAACTCAATAATGAGTAAAACAGTTTTGATTACAGGCGCTTCTAGTGGAATTGGTGAAGCAACAGCAAAATATTTCTTAGACAAAAATTGGAATGTAGCAGCAACTATGCGCTCACCTAGTAAAGCTGGAAATTGGGCAAAAGCAAAGAAAGTCATCTGCCCGCATCTGGATGTTACTTGTCCTGAAACAATTCAAGCTGCTATCTAGCAGACATTAGAGTATTTTGGCCGGATTGATGTCATAGTTAATAATGCCGGATATGCACTCATGGGGCCACTTGAAGGTGTAACACCGGAACAGTTAGAGCGTCAGTTCCAAACTAATTTTTTTGGACTAGTATCAACCATTCAAACAGTTGTTCCCATTCTCCGAAGTCAAGGAGGAGGCAAAATCATCAATGTAGCTTCAATTGGTGGTCGTCTTGCATTCCCTCTGGTGTCTGCTTATCACGCAACAAAATGGGCTGTAGAGGGACTATCTGAATCACTACGCTATGAACTACGTCCTTTTAATATTGATGTGAAAATTATTGAGCCTGGTGGTATTAAAACAAATTTTATGAATGATACATCTTGGACAATTCACTCTGAATATACAGATATGATTAATCAAGTGAAACATTTTATGGAGAAGATAAATGATTCCTTACCTGAGCCTGAAGGTGTAGCAAAAATAATTTATAAAGCAGCAAGCGATCGCTCAGGAAGATTACGTTATTCTCCTTATGGTGAGGCTTTTTTACTCCTCCACGCTATTCTTCCCGATAGGTTATGGCGAAATCTAGTCGAAAATATCATGATTGGGAAAATTAAAAAATAACTTGTGCTTTTCCCCAAAAGTGACATCAACAACTTCTTGGGGTAGTAAATCTGCTATTCACTACTATTATAAATATTTGGTCAATACTGGTTTTTATCTAAAATATTTGTATTATGACTTCTTCACCTCAATATATTCCCCAATCAAACCCCCCGCTTCCTCCTTGGGAAACGCTACCCACAATGTATGATTTACCCAGTGACAACCCAGAGGAACCAGGCTTGCCAGACGAATTTCATTTTTTACAACCCTTACTGTTATATTTAACTTTCCAGCCAACCAACTGGAATCCTGAATTAGTTTATAGTGCGGCTGACCTTAATCTTTACTATGACCTTCAGCATCCTTTATGGTACAAACGCCCTGATTGGTTTGGCGTTGTCGGTGTGCAAAAACTCTATAAAGGTGAAGATTTACGTTTAAGTTATGTAACTTGGCAAGAACCAGCAAATCCTTTTGTCGTGGTGGAATTATTATCACCTGGGACAGAAGATGAAGACTTAGGCAACAAACAAAAGACGATAAATCAACCTCCAAGTAAATGGGAAGTTTATCAAACCATCTTGCGAATTCCTTACTATATTGTTTTTAGCCGCTACACTAACGAACTGAGAGCATTTCAGTTAGTAGGTGGTCACTATGAACCAATGATTTTAATTGATGGACGCTTGCCAATGCCAGAAATAGGTTTAAGTTTAGGTTTATGGCAAGGTTCATTTAGGGATATTGAAAAACTATGGTTAAGGTGGTTTACCCCAGAAGGAGAACTGATTCCTGAACCTACAGAAGAAGTTGCTGCTGCTAATGCACGGACTATGATTGCAGAACAGGAAGCCGAACAAGCAAAAAGAAAAGCTGAACAACTAGCAGAACAGTTGCGTCAGTTAGGAGTAAATCCTGATGAACTGAGTTAAACCTCTAGATAGACATGCGATCGCTCAAAAATTGTCACAATAATGACAACAACCGTTATTTTTACACAATTTTTTTATGGGCTTTGGCATTGGTGATTTATTTTGGATTTTCCTGATCTTCACTTCCTTACAACCCCTCTGGCAAAAGCGCCAAATGGAATATCGGCGCTTACGCACCCTCCAAGAATTCCAACAAGAACGCAAAAGTCGGGTAATTTTGTTAATTCACCGTCAAGAGTCCATCAGCTTACTGGGAATTCCCCTCTCGCGTTACATTACTATTGAAGATTCAGAACAGATATTGCGGGCAATTCGCCTCACCCCGCCAGAAGTCCCCATTGACTTAATTTTGCACACCCCCGGCGGTTTGGTATTAGCCACCGAACAAATCGCTAGGGCATTAATTCGTCACCCTTCCAAAGTCACCGTTTTTGTACCTCACTACGCCATGAGTGGCGGTACCATGCTGGCCCTCGCCTCAGATGAAATTATCATGGATGCCAACGCAGTTTTGGGGCCAGTTGATCCCCAATTAGGTAATTATCCAGCAGCCAGTATCTTAAAAGTGGTCGCAGATAAACCCATCGGTGATATTGACGACCAAACCCTAATCATGGCAGATCTTGCAGGAAAAGCCATTCAGCAAGTACAGCGCTTTGTTAGAACTCTGCTGAAAGACAGTATACCCAAACAAAAAGTTTTACCGGAAAATATCGAACCGATTATCGAAGCTTTGACAACAGGACGTGTTACCCACGACTATCCCGTCACTGTTGAGGAAGCATCAGAAATAGGGTTGCCCATAACCGTTGGACTACCCCTTTCTATTTACAAACTCATGGATTTGTATCCACAACCCCAAGGGGGACGACCCACTGTCCAATACATTCCCATGCCCTACAATGAGCGTCGCCCAATTTTACCGTCGCCTAAAGGCAGACCTATGGAAGAACCAAATCAAAATTCGTAATTCGTAATTCACGTTTAATTACTATTAGGACTTACGCAAGAACTCTCCCAAACCCTCTTTTCTATCTCTATTGCTACGCAACGCTAACGCGGTAAGCGCAGCTATGCCCGTCAGGGCTTTACGAGACGCTTCGCGGTAAATGTATCGCTTTAGCGATACGTTTGTTTGTTCATGATTTTGCGTAAGTCCTGAGAGGAAATTAGGACTTACGCAAAATCATTGAATTCTACAGCCCTTACGGGCATCGCTGCGCGCGGGCGTCTTGGCGTCTTGGCTGTGCGTTAAATTAAACTTTTTGGCTATTTTTGCGTAAGTCCTGAGAGGAAATAAATAATCTTTCAAGAACTAGAGTATGAAAATTCTTTTGAGTTAGGATAATTACAAAACAAACTGACTCTGACATGGATATAAGGTAAGTATGAAACAAATCAAGATCATTATCGAAAAACATCCAGATGGATATGTAGCTTATCCATTAGGGATTAAAGGGGCTGTAGTTGGTGAAGGTGATACTTTTGACGAGGCTTTAGCTGATGTTAAATCTGCTATTCGCTGCTATATAGAAATCTTTGGTCAAGGAATGCTAGAAGATGATTCACCAGTGATTGATGCTTTTATCACGGAAACTGAGGTAGTTATTTAATGCCTAAATTTCCTGTTGATGCACCCAAAAAAAGAGTGATCAAGGCATTTGAGATATTAGGTTTTTATACTGTACGAGAACGTGAGCATATTGTAATGAATCGACAAAATGACGATGGCACAGAGACACCATTAGTCATGCCAAACCACTTGGAGATTAAATCTGGAACATTAAGAGCAATTTGCACTCAAATAGGTATTTCACGAGAGGAATTTTTAGCAGCCTACAATCAAACTTGATTGAAAATTTAGCGAAATTTTTATATGGCTTCTTCTCATCAATATATCCTGCAATTAAACCTTATGATAACCGTCATCCCATCCTAGCTATCACCCAAAGGCAGACCAATGGAAGAACCAAATCAACGTAATTTGTAATTAAGCCTCCAGTACACTATGCTTCATGCACTGGAGGCTTCACTAATCCTTTGTAGCTATTCTATGTAAAGCCTACGGAGTTGGCGTTGGTGTTGGCGTTGGTGTTGGCGTCGGTGTCGGCGTTGGTGTTGGCGTTGGTGTTGGCGTCGGTGTTGGTGTCGGCGTTGGTGTTGGCGTCGGTGTTGGTGTCGGTGTCGGTGTTGGTGTTGGTGTCGGTGTTGGTGTCGGTGTTGGTGTCGGTGTTGGTGTCGGTGTTGGCGTCGGTGTTGGTGTCGGTGTCGGTGTTGGTGTTGGTGTCGGTGTTGGCGTCGGTGTTGGTGTCGGTGTTGGTGTCGGTGTTGGTGTTGGTGTCGGCGTTGGTGTTGGTGTTGGTGTCGGCTCAGTACTAGGCTGACTTATAACTTTTTTTGCTTCTTCATTTAGTTTCTGGCGGAATGCTAAATTAGCAATGCCGGTTTCTTCCATCTGAAACTTTTTCTGAGCCACCTTCACAGCTTCTTCTGTTCGGGGCCCGTAAAATTGATCACGGGGTAAAAGAGGATCGGGTTTAAGTACCGCGTTTAAATTGGCTTGCAGAATTTTGACGATGTTAGCAGCAAAATCTTGGGTTTTTGGCCCTGCTATCCCATCAACAGATAATTTGTAACCCCT
Organism: Nostocales cyanobacterium LEGE 11386; assembly: GCA_015207155.1. Lineage (GTDB taxonomy): Bacteria > Cyanobacteriota > Cyanobacteriia > Cyanobacteriales > Nostocaceae > LEGE-11386. The sequence continues at coordinate 5,764 of JADEXK010000034.1, forward strand.
TTGAAATTCACTGATGGCTTTTTTTGTTTCTTCATCCGTTAGAGGTGCATTTGTCGGTTTAACGTTATAGCCCAAGCCCTGTAACACAGTACGGAATTCTTGTGGCGTATAGTTACGTTGACGAGCGGCAAAAGTCGTATCCGCAACCACCAGAGTAGTGGTTACTAAGCAGCTAACAGCAATGATCATGCTGGATTTTCCAAACCCACACCACATATATAAAACTCCTTTGGGTTAAATCAGCAGTATTTAGCAGTATTCAGCAGTATATAGAGATTAACAGACAAATTTTACAATTTGTTAAAATGCTTATTATTAATAATTAATAATTTTGACTTAATGTAAATTTTATTGGTTAAATTTTACCAGATATTTAAACTCAGATTTTTGACATCTTCCTATAGAAGTATTTTGATTTAGCAATCATTAGGAGCTGAATGGATATGGAACTAAAATAAGTACGTTTTCATTTATGTATAAGACAAAACTAAAAATGGCTAAACGAAAATCTCCAAAACAGCGAAACCTTGTCTTTGAAAGATTAATGGCGATTATTGCCACAGTAAATTTATGTTTAGTATTGTTTGATTTGAGTTATGTACCGTGGAGAGATTTTTATTTGCGAAGACTCCCCCAAATTACCCAGATTTATGATCCAATTAAGGGCATTGAAGCACATAGAGAAACAAAAAATTATTTAGCGACAGTCAACGCACTAGAAGAACAAGTCAGCCAGACTGGTTTAACCTCACCACAGGCCAAAACTAAATTAGAACAACTCAGCAGTCTCAGCAATGAGATGATTGACGGTAATCCATTCGCCGCAGTCAATAAGAGTGGTACTTTAGAAAAAGTCAAAAATCGGATACGCGATCGCATCGGACAAGAATCTGCAAAACAATCCTTTGACACTTTTTGGAGTCAAGAATATTTATCCCAAAGGGGTTGGAAGCAAGAAATTAATTTTTTTAACCAAAAACTCCGCCCTTTGATTGCCACTAATTATTACCGCTCAATTGGCGAAAATGGCGAATTTGTTGACAATTTTTGGCTGATTGACTTACCTTTTGTCATTTTGTTCGGCTTAGAACTACTAGCACGTTCCTTTTATCTGCGGCGTAGTCATCCTAGTTTTACTTGGGTAAATGCGATTTTGTGGCGGTGGTACGACTTATTTTTGCTGCTGCCATTTAGTCGATGGTTGCGAATTATACCTGTGTCAATCCGCCTTGACCAAGCACGAATATTGAATCTTCAGCCATTACAGCAGCAAATACATGAAGCGATTTTAGCTGATTTTGCTGAGGAATTTACAGAAATTGTCGTAGTGAGAGTAATTAACCAGTTCCAAGGTTCAATTCAACGAGGTGACCTCACACGCTGGTTGTCGCAAAAAGAAAATCTGCGCCCCTACATAAATATTAATAATATCAATGAAATAGAAGCGATCGCAGGTATTTTGGTGCAAACAATCGTTTACCAAGTTTTACCCCAAATCCAACCAGAGATAATTGCTATTTTGCGCCACAATATTACAACTGTCCTGCATCAAACCCCAATTTATCGCAATCTCCAAAATCTTCCTAAAGTGGGAGAAATTCAAACTCAGCTCAGCGAACAACTAGCCACGCAAATCACAACTAACCTGTACAAAGCTGTAGTTGCTGCTGTGGAAGATCCTGTAGGTGCAAAACTTACCAGTGAACTTGCAGAACGCTTTAGCGCAGCCTTGGGAACAGAAATGCAGAAAAAACATGTAATCTCTGAAATTCAAAGCTTAATGTTTGACCTTTTAGAAGAAGTCAAGATCAACTACGTCCAGCGTTTGTCTCAAGAAGATATAGACCAAATTATGGAACAAACCAGACAGCTAAGAACACAAGCATCAGTTCAACCATTAGTAGACAAAAATACTACTCTCTCAAAAATTCAAGATAGTTAGAGGAGATAACGAGGACAAGGTGACAAGGTAACTGGGAGAATAACTAACCAACGCCCAATGCCCAATGCCCAATGCCAATGACTATTGACTATTAGAGAAATGCGCTAAACTCGGAATAGAGACGAACCACCATTGGCTCGTCACAAGACTTCTTGGAAGATATCCCTATCGCAGGAAGTGGGTCTACACCCACTTTTTTTATTGAAATCTCGCATGACTCATCCCTTAGTCCCACAAATTATAGATTTGGCAACACCAGTAGCAGCAGAACTGGGCTTGGAAGTCGTTGGCATAGTTTTTCACACTAACCAGCGTCCACCAGTCTTGCGGGTAGACATCCGCAATCCCCAGCAGGACACTGGTTTGGATGATTGTGAGCGGATGAGCCGTGCTTTGGAAGCTTCCTTAGATATGGCGGAGATCATTCCCGACGCCTATGTCTTGGAAATATCCAGTCCTGGGATTTCACGACAACTAGTAACAGATAGGGAGTTTATTTCCTTCAAAGGATTTCCTGTCATCATCTCCACTTCCCAACCCTACGATGGACAGCAAGAGTGGACTGGTCAGTTAATTCGCCGGGATGAGACAACTGTTTACTTAAACCAAAAAGGTCGCGTCGTCGAAATCCCCCGCACCCTAATTACTAGAGTGCAGCTAGATGAGCGCCGATAAACGAGGAATTAGAGGCTAGAAGCTAGAGGCTAGATGTTAGAAATTTGGGACTAGAGTCAAACTTTTCTCTAAATCCCCATTCTCTAATGCTTAGTTGCTACTTCTTTTTTACTAGTTCCTAGCCCCTAGTCCCTAGTCCCTAATTTTAAAGGAGATTGCTTATGTCAATGGTTAGTTTACCAGGATTAAAAGAATTAATTGAAAGTATCAGCCGCGAGCGCAATTTGCCTCGTCTAGCAGTTCAATCAGCTATTAGAGAAGCACTACTCAAAGGCTATGAACGTTATCGTCGTGCCCAAAATTTAGAACGAAAACAATTTGATGAAGAATATTTTGATAATTTTGAAGTAGAACTCGATATTGAAGGAGAAGGGTTTCGGGTTCTTTCTACTAAAAGCATCGTTGAAGAAGTCAGTAACTCCGACCATCAAATTTCTTTAGATGAAGTACAACAAGTAGCCCCCGAAGCCCAATTAGGAGATTCTGTAGTCCTGGATGTGACTCCAGATCAAGGAGAATTTGGTCGCATGGCAGCAATGCAAACCAAGCAAGTCTTGGCGCAGAAACTCCGGGATCAACAACGCCAGATGGTACAAGAAGAGTTCCAAGACTTGGAAGGAACTGTCTTGCAAGCCAGAGTCTTGCGGTTTGAGAGACAATCAGTAATTTTGGCAGTGAGCAGTGGTTTTGGTCAGCCAGAAGTAGAAGCTGAATTACCAAAGCGGGAACAATTGCCCAACGATAATTATCGGGCAAATGCCACGTTTAAGGTATATCTCAAAAAAGTGTCCCAAGGTCAACAACGCGGGCCTCAACTTTTAGTATCAAGAGCTGATGCTGGGTTAGTAGTTTATCTGTTTGCCAACGAAGTCCCAGAAATTGAGGACGAAGTGGTGCGGATTGTTGCCGTAGCCAGAGAGGCTAATCCCCCTTCCCGTTACGTGGGGCCTCGGACTAAAATTGCTGTAGATACCCTTGATCGCGATGTAGACCCAGTTGGTGCTTGTATTGGAGCTAGGGGATCGCGAATTCAAGTAGTAGTCAACGAATTACGCGGTGAAAAAATAGATGTGATTCGTTGGTCTCCTGACCCATCGACATATATTGCTAACGCCTTAAGTCCCGCACGGGTGGATGAAGTTCGTCTCATGGACCCCGAAACCCGGCAAACTCACGTACTGGTAGCCGAAGATCAATTGAGTTTAGCTATTGGCAAAGAAGGTCAAAATGTCCGTTTAGCAGCCCGTTTAACTGGTTGGAAAATAGATATTAAAGACAAAGCTAAGTATGACTATGCAGCAGAAGATGCTAAATTCGCCGCCTCACGTGCCAAATATGAACCAGAGGAAGATGATATTGAACTAGAGGAGCTAGAGTATGAAAATCAAGAAGAACTAGAAGAGGAAGAGGAACTAGAAGAACAAGTAAAATCTTTTGGCACTAGCGATAGAGATTAATTTTAGTTAGCCTTGATGGACTTCTGGTGCTATTGACAGCATTATTAGTCTTAATGATTACCAAGTATGAAGCAATTTATTTTTAAGTAAAGATTTGGTAAAGCCAACTTTATTTTCATCACCAGATTGCTCATCTGAGATCACAAAAGACCAATGAAACCGAATTATCGGCGTTGTATTAGTTGCCGCAAAGTAGGCTTGAAAGAAGACTTTTGGCGGATTGTCCGCGTCTTTCCATCGGGAAAGGTACAATTAGATCAGGGCATGGGGCGTTCTGCCTATATTTGCCCACAAATGAGTTGCCTGCAAGCAGCTCAGAAAAAAAATCGACTAGGGCGATCGCTACATGCATCAGTGCCAGAAACACTGTATCAAACATTGTGGCAGCGTCTAGCCCATAGCCATACCCAAAATCAAAATTAAGTTGAAAGACTTTCTGGCGGTAATCCCCAGAGTACTTGTGCCAAAAGCCGAACTAGTCGTGCTATAGTCACACCCTCTGCAATTAATGGGGTTAGTGCCAAAATAGTAAATGGGTGTAGTTTAGTTTAAGCCTCTTCCACAATTGAAGATAGGCAAAGCGATACTTAACTCCCAGTAAGTTTTACTCGATTGTGTTGTGGAAGACTCAGAATCAGCAAAACAAGAAAATACAAAATGGCAACCTGGTAACGCTCAGGCGCAGCTTGGCTTCAACCATCCTTCCTGGTGGCGATGCCAGCGCTAAACCTAAACATCTCTCTTTCCTGACTGGAGGCACCGGCAAAATCACCAAGGGCAACCTAAAAACAGTAATCGAAGGATGGAGATGTCGAAAACCAGGCAACCATCCGCTAAAAAACTGTAAATTAAAGGGGAAGAGTGGATGAACAACGGCAAAGTTAGAATCTACGAATTATCAAAGGAATTGAATTTGGATAACAAAGAGCTATTAGCAATTTGCGACCAGCTCAACATTGCGGTCAAAAGCCATAGCAGCACTATTTCAGAATCTGAGGCAGAACGCATCCGGGCGGCTGCCGAAAAATTGGCAGCTACGAATGTGATGCCTAAAAGGGAACAAGGTACAACCAGTCATAAACCAAATTCACCACAAACTGGCTCTCGTAACCGACCAGCTCCACCTCACAAACAGCAAATTTTGGAAATTCGCAAACCCAAAATATTGAGAAATCCTACCTCCAACGCCCCAGAGGCGTCAGTTGCTACAGACACCCAACTTGTTTCGTCGTCTGAAGTTAATCCTCCTTCACCTCCACGGCCCTTCGATACACCAGTCTCACCCATGAAGCCGACGGCACCAATTCGACCTGTACCCCGGAATCACTCTGAGACCTCGCCAGAACCTGCAACCACCGAAGCAGATCAAGTGTCTAACACAGAGGCACCAGAAACAACAGCAACGCAAAAACCGGAAAAAACAGTTTCGCCTAGACCAAAACCGGAAAAACCCCAAAAACCGCAGTTGGTGTCCCCACCCGCTAGACCTGCGGCGGAAAATTCTCATGTAACTGACCAACTAAGTCCGGCAGACAAACCAATACTCAAACGCGATCAAGCCAAGCCAAAGGTCGCAAAGGCAACAACCACAGATACCACACAAGCGCCAGTTCAAAAACAGGCTCGTCCGACTCCATCCCCATCGAGACCGGAGCAGAGAGGAAATAGAACTCCTGGCCAAGCACCACTCCCAGATGGACAAAGACCCAGTAGGCCCGTACGTTCATCTGAAGTTGTAGCAGCAATGCCAATTGCTACTCCGCCCAGACAAATGTCAGGCGCAGCAGGGAAAGCGGAAGTAGGTAATGATGGCGTCGCAGCCGAACTCCTGGATTTGAAACGCCCAACACCACCGCGTTTAGCCAAAGGTGGTAAAAAGTGGCAAGAAGAAGAAATTATTGACGAAATCAAAGAGAAAACTGGCAAGGTAGGTGTTAAAGGCAAGCGGGTTAAACCGATCCTGGATGATGATTTTGAAGAAGATGATTTACTGGATGATGAGGATCTCGATTCACCAGCAACTGTCCAGGTAAGTCTTTCCATTGCCCGTCCTCCCAAACCAAAAGCAGCTCGTCCCACCCAAGCGCCAGGCGCCGCAGTTGCAAGTGCCCCAACCACTCGAGCCAAGAGATCCTTTTCCCGCCGCGACCAAAACCGTCGTCAAGAAGTCGAAACAAAGCGTGAGCGACCGGAAAAAGTAGTGGTCACAGGCCCAATGACAGTGCAAGAACTAGCCGATGTCTTGGCTGTTGCCGATACAGAGATTGTAAAAATCCTGTTCCTCAAAGGCATGGCGGTGAGTATCACCCAAAATTTGGATGTGCCGACAATCACTTTGGTAGGTAAAGAACTAGAAATAGAAGTCGAAACCGCCGAACCAGAAGCCGAAGCCCGCAAAGTCACAGAAATGTTGGATGTGGCAGATTTGGAAAATCTCCAACGCCGTCCGCCAGTAGTGACGATTATGGGTCACGTAGACCACGGCAAAACTACCTTGCTCGACTCAATTCGCAAAACCAAAGTAGCTTCTGGCGAAGCTGGTGGTATTACCCAACACATTGGTGCATACCATGTGGATGTAGAACATGAGGGCAAAGCGCAGCAGATAGTCTTCCTAGATACCCCTGGACACGAAGCATTCACAGCGATGCGGGCACGGGGAGCTAGGGTAACTGACATTGCCATTTTGGTAGTGGCTGCTGATGATGGCGTTCGTCCCCAAACTGTGGAAGCTATTAGCCATGCTCAAGCCGCCGAAGTACCCATTTTGGTAGCCATCAACAAAATTGATAAAGAAGGGGCACAACCAGAACGGGTGAAACAAGAACTCACTCAGTATGGACTCACCCCAGAAGAATGGGGCGGTGAGACAATCATGGTTCCTGTGAGTGCTATCAAGGGTGAAAACCTAGATACGCTCTTAGATATGATTCTGCTAGTAGCAGAAGTAGGAGAACTATCTGCTAACCCAGATCGATCTGCTAAAGGAACCGTAATTGAAGCACATCTGGATAAAGCCAAAGGCGCAGTTGCTACCTTGTTGATTCAGAATGGCACCTTGCATGTAGGAGATATGTTGGTAGCTGGCTCGGCATTTGGTAAAGTCCGGGCAATGGTCGATGACAGAGGCAGAAGAGTAGAGATTGCTAGCCCCTCCTTTGCCGTCGAAGTGCTGGGTTTAAGTGATGTACCAGCCGCAGGCGATGAGTTTGAAGTCTTCGCTAATGAGAAAGAAGCTCGGGCCCTGGCTGCCGATCGCGCCGACAAACAACGTCTATCCCGCCTGTTGCAGGGACGTGTCACCCTCACAACCCTCTCAGCTCAAGCACAAGAAGGCGAGTTGAAAGAACTCAACTTGATCTTGAAGGGAGACGTCCAAGGTTCTGTGGAAGCGATCGTGGGATCTCTCAGACAAATCCCCCAAAACGAAGTCCAAATTCGGATGCTATTGGCTACTGCTGGAGAAATCACAGAAACAGATATTGATCTAGCCGCAGCCAGTGGAGCTGTAATTATTGGCTTCAACACCACCTATGCCAGTGGTGCCAGACAAGCCGCCGACGAAGCTGGGGTGGATGTGCGGGAATACAATATCATCTACAAACTCCTGGAAGACATCCAAGGAGCCTTAGAAGGTCTTCTGGAACCAGAGTTGGTGGAAGAACCCTTGGGACAAACCGAAGTCCGTGCTGTCTTCCCAGTTGGTCGTGGAGCCGTTGCTGGTTGTTACGTGCAATCGGGCAAACTGGTTCGCAACTGCAAACTGCGGGTGCGTCGCGCTGGTAAGGTGGTCTACGAAGGTGTTCTTGACTCCCTCAAACGGATGAAGGAAGATGCACGCGAGGTGAACGCCGGTTATGAATGCGGTATTAATATCGATAAATTCCATGACTGGGTTGAAGGTGACATTATTGAAGCCTTCCAAATGGTAACCAAGCGACGCACTCTCACATTGACGAAATAGTGCTGGGTCATCAGCAAAAGTGATGAGTTTTGAGTTGAAAAGAGTTGACAACTCAAACCTCAAACCTCAAAACTCAGCACTCAGCACTTAGCACTCAGCACTTTTATATGACCTCATTTCGCTCTGAACCTATATTGTGGATTCACGTCGCCGGACTGGCGATGCTACCACTTTTTTTATTACTGTGCTTATTGTTTTTGTCTGTGGGCGAACCACTTTTACCAGTATGGGTAGAGTTGTTGCTCGTAGCTAGCATTGGCGTGATTCCACTGTTGTGGATGCAATTACATCGACCTTTTTACATATTTGCTATTTTGGGCGTAGCCCTCAAGCCGGAAAATCTGACTGAGCAACAGCGTAAAATTCTTTGTTTAATTAATACAAAATTAAATCGCTTTTTGGCCCTTGTGGCAGCAATATTATTAGTTGGGGTGTTGTGGCAACTTTACCAAGTGGTACCACAGGTAGAACGTTTAGCCAGGTTTCTACCCCAATGGCGGAGCTTGGGATTACTACTAGCTGCTTTAGCCTTTTTTGCCAGTAATCTATTTCTACAAATTCCCGTGAGTTTGGCACGAGTTTTAGTGACCAATGACACAGAATTTGCGGCTATAGAACCATTATCTTTAGAAAAGATTAAGCAGGATTTTACAATTTTAGGTGTGCGGGTTAATCAAATTGTGCCCCAGTTATTTCCATCCCTAAGAGAGATTAACACAGACTCGCAAAAACCTCTAAAGTAACCCTGATAGGTATTCAGTGAATTATGCCCTGTCCTATGTAGGCAGCGTCATATTTACTAAAGTTAAAACCGAGGAATGAGGAACTATGGCTCAAATTCCATCTACTAGCGATCGCCAATTTTCTGCTGATCCGGAAATTTGGTACAGTCTCAAATGCGCGATCGCCACTAGTTCCGGTTTCCAACGCTGGCAACTAGAACATGATACTCAATTACAAGGGCTGCGCCTGGAACAGCAGGTACAGAGATATTTACGAGAAACTTTAGAAACCTTAGCTTATTAAAATTTGAGTAAATCTTGTAAACCTGTTTGCAAGCGGCGGAGTTGACGGTAAGCATTCTCTAAGCGATCTCCGTCAACTTCCACATCCGGCGTGGGATAATTTTGAATTATTTCTAGCAACGTCACCTGTCCGTCTTTACTAGCAGACAGGATCAACGCTGAACGTAAAGCCTGCCGATCTGCCGCACGGGATGGCGTATGAATAACTTGACTTAGTTCATCGAGAATGACGTTACCAACTGGGCTATTTAATACTTTATCTAAAATCACCAAATCTACCTGCACTGGTGTAATTAAATATTGACGAATCGCTTGGGGATCTTGTCGCGCCAAAGCAAAATTTACTCGTAACGAACGTGAAAGTTCCCCAGTTTCGGCAAAAGTTGCCAGTTCCTCCACGGAAATTGTTTCACGGAAAATACTATATTTCAGTACTACTCGTTCAGCAGCCAATGCAGGATTGCCCAGGAGTAGAAGAAAGGTGCTAACTATAACAATGGCTCGACGCAGCACTAAAAATTGACAACGCATTTCCTCTAATTATCCCCAGGCTTGCTTTTTCTGAGATGATATCAATTATAACTAGTTGGTACATCTAGCTCTAGGTATCTACCCCAGGGATAACTAGCACAGGCGATCGCTGCGTCTTGTGGGTTACCCTGGTAAAATTTTCAGAGCTGAATGAAAATCATTTATGTGTTTTCTTACGAAACTTAGCTGATTAATTGCTAGTCATCCGGTATAGTTTTGCATGGGTTTGCTAGCTACTTAGCTGCTATATTTGACCCTGTTTAACCAACTGTAATTCAGCACATCACAGACACAAAAATGAAATATCGGGGCTTTCACATTTTTAAGGCTGCGTCACGCCAGCCGTCAGCAAACAATTTTCGCCTTCCTGCTAAACCCTTGCCTGCCGGACTCACGGCCTTGTTAGTTGTTTCTGGAGGTTCCATACTACTGAATAGTGTGGCGAATGCTGGTTTTACCCAGCACACAGCAACGACCCCTACTTTAATAGCGCAGGTTCCAGCAAATGCAACAGTGATTTATGTCAACCCAGACACTGGTGCAGATACTGCTGGTGCTGGTGCAACGGCAGCAGCGCCTTATAAAACTATTACCTTCGCTCTCAATCAAGCCCAACCAGGTACTACTATTCAACTAGCACCTGGAACATACAACAGTGAAAGTGGTGAACAATTCCCACTCTTACTCAAAGAAGGGGTAACATTACGGGGTGATGAACAAAGTAGAGGTCAGGCTGTTTTAATTACAGGTGGTGGTTTTTACACCAGTCGTACCTTTGCCCGACAAGACATTACAATTCTGGCTAACAACAATACCACTATCACGGGTGTCACTGTTACTAACCCCAATCAGCGTGGTACGGCAGTTTGGGTGGAATCAAGTAATCCCAGAATTAACAATAATACTTTTACTAACAGTGTCAGAGAGGGTGTATTTGTCACTGGTTCAGGAAATCCCACAATCGAAAGTAACCTGTTTGTGCAAAACCAGGGCAATGGGATTTCAGTAGCTAGAACTGCCCAAGGTGAAATCCGCAATAACTTATTTCAGGATACAGGTTTTGGTTTAGCTATAGGTGGTACTTCCACGCCCTTAGTAGAAGGAAATCAGATTGTCCAAAACCAAGACGGTCTGTTTATCTCAGAGTCAGCCAAACCCATATTACGTAAAAATGTCATTCAGAATAATAAGCGAGATGGTATTGTAGCAACTGTCAACGCCTTACCTGACCTCGGTACTAATGAAAATCCCGGTGGCAATCTCATTCGTGGTAACACTCGTCATGACGTGAACAATGCCACCAGAACTAATACAATTCTCGCTATTGGCAACGATATTGATCAAAGTCGGATTTCCGGTCAAGTAAATTTCGTTGCTGCCACTGTTGACTTACCTACTGGCCAAACTGCCTTTGCAGATGTACCAGAGGGTTACTGGGCAAAAGCTTACATCGAAGCCTTAGCCTCCCAAAATATTATTGCTGGCTTTCCTGATGGCACCTTTAAACCCAATGACCCTGTAACCCGTGCTCAGTTTGCCACCATTATCACCAAAGCCTTAACACCACCAGTTAAACGCGCAGGCACTAATTTTAGAGATGTGGCCAGCAATTTCTGGGCTTACGCTGCTATTCAGTCTGCTTACCGGAGTCAATTTCTAGCTGGCTATCCTGATGGCACATTTAGACCACAACAGCAAATTCCGAGAGTACAGGCACTGGTTTCCTTAGCCAATGGTTTGGGTTTAACTGCCGACAATCAGAATGCCCTTTCTTTGTACACCGATGCTGCCCAGATTCCTAATTATGCGATTGGCCCGGTTGCGGCTGCGACTACAAAACAATTAGTGATTAACTATCCTACAGCTAGGCAACTCAATCCCAATCGTGCTGCGACTAGAGCCGAAATTGCTGCCTTTGTTTATCAAGCACTGGTCAATGCTGGCCGCGCCCAACCAATTCCCTCACCCTATTTGGTAACAGCTCAGTAAACCTTGAGATAGAAAATTAAAAGCGCTAGACTGACGAATGTTAGTCTGGCGCTTTCAAAGTTATGATTTTTATAAAATTTGGGGTTTTTAAATATAGCTAACCCCATTTGAATGAGATTGAGTTTATGTTCAGGGTCTTTATATTGGCTGACCCCGTTTGAACAATTTCCAGTTTCTCAGAAATTTTTGTTTTCAGTGTTTTCCTAATATTTTTTTTATTTTTTCTCTATTTATGTTTCAGATTTCGTCAAAATATAAATAAATTTGAAGAAAACAATACCTTAAAATGAAGCTATATGAATGTTCAAGCAGCATACGATAATTGGTCAGCCACATACGATGTTGACAAAAATCTAACGCGTGATCTGGATCAAACCGTCACCAGAGAAACCTTGATGCTTTTGAAGTGTAAATCAGTAGTTGAAATTGGCTGTGGTACAGGTAAAAATACGCTTTTGCTTTCACAAATTGCTAAGAAAGTTTATGCGCTCGATTTTTCAGCAAACATGATCGAAAAAGCGAAAGAGAAAGTGAGGTCAGCTAATGTAGTGTTTATTACAGAAGACATCACGAAACAATGGACTTGTCGCAATGAGTCTGCCGATTTAGTCACTTGTAATCTTGTTCTAGAACACATCGAAAACCTCAGCTTGATATTTTCAGAAGCATTCCGTGTATTAGTCAAAGGAGGATACTTTTTTATCTCTGAGCTTCATCCATTCAGGCAATATCAAGGAACAAAAGCTAATTTTCAAAGACATCAAGAAATCATTGAAATTCCAGCATTTGTGCATCATCTATCAGACTTTTTTAACACAGCGAAAGATCATGGGTTCCTACTTGAGGGTTTCAAAGAGTGGTGGCATGAACAAGATCAAAATAAACTACCAAGGATTGTATCAATGTTGTTTAGAAAATAAAGATTTATCAAGCAAAACTAGTTAAAAACAGGTGATTGACGATTGATCATAACAGAATCTTTACAGGGCAAGGGTTATGAAGAATTATGCTCTTGTTTTAAATGAAATCCTTACAGGATAAGGCTTGCAATGAATTTGAACCACGTTTTCCATAAAAATAATCGAAGAACCAAAAAAATTAACTGTTAATTTTTGGCTTCAGCACTGATAAGTACCTACCCATAAACATTTAGCGATTTTTCAACACGTCTGAAATCTCTGTAGTCCAATACTGTCACCGTTCGGCTAACGCTCACGGCGAAGCCTGTCACCTGTCACCTGTCCCCTGTTTTGCCGTCTTTGCTCCCAGCGCCATAGGAAGACCATCATAGCAACAATTCCTACTTGAAGAGCTAAATTAGGCAAAGCGCTATCAATTTCTCGTCCAGCAAGCACTTGAAAAAAGAAAATAAATGCGCCAATCAAACCAGAAGCACCGCAACCAATATAAATAAATTGTCGCAAGCCACGATAGGGGGCGGCTATTTCAGCTTTGAGGCGAGCATATTGTTCAGGGTTAAGGCGATTTTTCGGATTTATTTCGGGCATAAATAAAGTAATGCTATAATTACTGACTGTGTGCGCCGATGTGGCTCAGTGGTAGAGCAGCTGATTCGTAATCAGCAGGCCACGGGTTCAAATCCCGTCATCGGCTTTAGTTCAAGTGTGGCATAGATCTAGCCTATAACTAAATTGGGTATAAAAATGAGCAACCTGTTGGCGATCGCCATCTCGTAGTTCAACTCTGCTCAAAGCACATTGTTTGATTTTGTACAACCGTCGAAAACACAAGTTCGCAGTAAGTGGCTCTAGCCCTTGAAAACCTTGTAAGAAAGCGATAAATCGCTCACTACGAACAAAAATTTATTTTAATGTTTTTGACAAATAGCCTCTAAAGGTTGCAAAATTTCCGCAATGATTGGATCATCAGACTTTAAATCACCATCAACAGAAACTATGCACTTTTGCCACCACTCAGGATCATATTCAAAAAGAGACTTTAGCAGACTAATAAAATAAGGTGTTTCCCGTGGTTTGTCCCCTTTTTCTGTTGCTTCTTGTAGGTAGTCTATCTCCATTACCGAGCAACAAATGCGTAGGTATGAAACTATTCGCAATAGTTCAGGGTTAGGAGTAGCCAAGAGAAGTTGTCTAGCAGATTGTATTTGCTGTTGGGGAGTTTTGCCTGCGCTCACTATACTTTTGGATACGTTGCCTTCTGCTTTTATTAACATTTTATTTTTTGATTATACTGAAACCAGTACAGCTAATAATTACTCTATATACTTAAATACCTAACTCAAATTGAGTTTAGCGAATAGTACACTGAACAAATTCAGTATTTTTACTTATGTAGTTTTGACAACCCAAATGAAAATAAGTTAAAATTAGTATCAATTTATACAGAAAAGTATTTTGACATTGTATGTGCCATCAGGTATTCAAATACACGAGTATTAATACCTGTGGAAACTCAGTTTCATCCAGAGAGGCATTTGCCAGCACAGAACATTTATCTACTCACTACGAATTTATGCCTTGTTATGCACTTGTTTACTAGGGGAAAAAATCATAAAAAATCAGGTTTTTGCTGGTAGACATGATTTTTTTACGTAAATAAACTTAAAATCAGCCTTATTATCAAATAAACACTCTTCCGTCAATCTAGTGGTAAAACTTATATTTTCTGCCGTTTCCGTCGGCAAAGTTTCGTTAAAGTTTCCCAGACTGATATAAAGAGAGTTAATTTGCCAGTAGTTTCAGCATCTTCTACCTAATGCCTGTGGGATCAATAGACATGACTTATGAAGCTGCAATGCTACTGTTAGATACAGTGTTGCAGCCAAAGCCTCTAACTGATACTCAAGAATTAGTACTCCGGAAATCTTGGGAAGGGTACACCTATGCACAGATTGCTGAAAGCTCAGGCTATGACGATGATTACATCCGAGACGTAGGTTTTAGGTTATGGCAAACCCTTTCCAAGGCATTGGGAGAAAATGTCACTAAAAATAATGTTAAATCAGTTTTAAGACGGCGTTATTCTCGCTTATTGAAAACAGAGTCTCGTAGTCACAAGTCAGTAGAATCACCAGTATCTGCCCAGCAGCATCAAGACTGGGGAGAAGCAATTGATGTTTCTGTCTTCTATGGACGCACCGCAGAGGTTAACTTGCTGCAACAATGGATTGTGAATGATAAATGCCGCCTAGTAGCGCTGCTAGGCATGGGCGGGATGGGTAAAACAGCTTTGTCGGTGAAGTTAGCAGAACGGGTACAGGGTAATTTTGATTACGTAATTTGGCGTAGTCTCCGGAATGCGCCACCCGTAGTTGATGTATTGAGAGAAATAATTTTATTTGTTTCGCAGCAGCAAGAAGTTAATTTACCAGAAACTATAGAAGCTAAAATCTGTTGCTTAATCAAGTATCTACGTCGGCAACGTTGTCTGATTGTCCTGGATAATGTCGAGTCAATTTTACAGATTGGAGAACGAGCTGGGCGCTATCGTTCTGGATATGAAGGATATGGTCAACTTTGCAGACGAGTAGCAGATGAATCCCATCAAAGTTGTTTGGTATTGACAAGTCGGGAAAAACCAAGTGGCTTTACAGCCAGAGAAGGTAAAACCTTACCGGTGCGATCGCTACAACTAACCGGTTTAGAACCAGCAGAAGCACAAAAAATTTTTACAGATAAGGGATTAGTCAATTCAGCAGATGAATGTAATCAGCTGATTCATTATTATTCAGGTAATCCTCTGGCGTTAAAAATTGCCGCAACAACAATTCAAACTTTATTTGATGGGAATATTACTGAATTTACACAACAAGGTCAAGTTGTCATTGGCGACATTTGGGAACTGTTAGAGCAACAGTTTCATCGCTTGTCATCTCATGAAAAGCAAGTAATGTACTGGCTAGCGCTGAAGCGGGAATGGGTGATGCTGCTGGAATTACAGGAGGATATCATACCAAAAA
Source organism: Nostocales cyanobacterium LEGE 11386 (assembly GCA_015207155.1). Lineage (GTDB taxonomy): Bacteria > Cyanobacteriota > Cyanobacteriia > Cyanobacteriales > Nostocaceae > LEGE-11386. The sequence goes on from JADEXK010000034.1 coordinate 21,287, forward strand.
TCTCGGAGCGGGAACTGCTAGAAGCACTCTTGTCTTTACGAGGGCGATCGCTAATTGAAAGGCTCTCAGGTAGCTATACCCAACAAACTGTGGTCATGGAATACATGATCAAGAAACTTATTGATCAAGTGTGTGAGGAACTGACAACGGGAAACATCCAATTATTCAATTCCTACGCCCTGATATGTGCTACCGCCAAAGATTATGTCCGAGAAAGTCAGATACGGGTAATATTACAACCAATCTTGAGCAAGTTAAAAATTAGCTTGAGAACCCAAGCAGCAATTAAACAAAAACTCCATAACGTTATTGTAAAACTGCGTGAAAAATCTGCAACAATCCCCGGATATGCCAGTGGCAATACAATCAACTTACTGCGTCAACTGCAAGTAGATTTTACAGGCTACGATTTTTCTAATTTAACGATTTGGCAAGCTGACCTTCAAGGCGCTAACTTACCGCAGGTAAATTTTACCAACGCCGAGTTCAATAAATCAACGTTTAGTGAAGCTCTGGTGAACATCTTGTGGGTAGAATTCAGTCCCGATGGCAAATTCCTCGCTACCAGTGATGCCAATGGTGGAGTCCGTCTGTGGAATGTAGACAATTTTCAACAACTGCAAAGCTTTGAAGGACATCTCGGCTGGGTTTGGGCAGTGACCTTTACTAAAGATGGCAAAACTCTAGCAAGTTGCTGTGACGATGGCACTGTTAAGGTGTGGGATGTCAGCACAGGTGATTGCCTACACACCTTACAAGAAGATGCCGTGCGTGGTTGGTCAGTTAACTTTAGCCCAGATGGAACCTTGCTGGCTAGTAATAGAGCCGACCACACAGTCAAACTCTGGGATGTCAGTAGCGGTCAATGCCTGAAAACATTGCAAGGACACACAAATATTGTTCGTCCAGTTGCCTTTAGCCCAGATGGGAAAATTCTGGCAAGCGGAGGTGACGACAACACCGTAAAACTCTGGGATATCAGCACGGGTGAATGTCTGTACACTTTGTCAGAACATACTCAAGGAGTTTGGTCAGTTACCTTCAGTCCTGATGGCAAAACCTTAGCTAGTGGGAGTCAAGACAAAACAGTGAAACTGTGGGATGTGGCTACAGGTGAATGCTGGCGAACCTTACAAGGTAAGCAAATTGAATTTGTGTGGTCAGTTGCCTTTAGTCCTAATGGTCACAACCTAGCGATCGCCAGCGAATTGCCTTCAATTAGTTTGTGGGATATCAATACAGGACAGTGCATCCAAACCTTATTTGGTCACTCTGGTCGTGTCTGGTCAGTTGACTTTAGTCCTGATGGCAAAATTTTGGCAAGTGCTGCCGAAGACCAAAGTGTAAAATTATGGCAAATTTCCACAGGACAATGTATCAAAACATTACAGGGGTATCCAACTTTTGTTTACTCTGTGGCTTTTAGTTCTAATGGTCAGCTTTTAGCTAATAATACTGGCAACATCATTAGAATTTGGGATATCGCCACTGGCAAGTGTCGAAAACATTTGCATGGGCATACTCGGGAAGTGATGGCGTTGGTCTTTAGTACGGATGGTCAAACTCTTTTTAGTGGCAGCTGCGATCAGACTATTCGTATTTGGGATGTCAATACAGGGCAATGTCTGAAAACTTTACCAGGACACACAAGTTTTGTATTTTCACTAACCTGTAGCCCTGATGGGCAAACTCTTGCTAGTGGGAGTGCAGACAAGACAATAAAATTGTGGGATGTCAAAACTGGTCAATGCCTCAACACTTTAGAAGGGAATTTAGGTTGGGTGTTCTCAGTGGACTGGAGTCCAGATGGGCAATTATTAGCTAGTAGCAGCGATAATAGCATTCATTTATGGGATGTCCAGACAGGGCAATCTCTCAAAGTAGTACCAGGACATCAGAGTTGGTTTGGTGCCATCGCCTTTAGTCCAGATGGGCAAAAACTGGTCGGGGGAGGTATAGAAAACACAGTGAACTTATGGGATGTCAAAACAGGGAAATGCCAACACAGTTTGCACGGACACACAAAAACTGTGACTGATGTTAAATTTAGTCCCCAGGGCAATCAGCTGGCTAGCGTGAGTCATGATCAAACCATTAAGCTTTGGGATAGTCATACAGGAGAATGTTTGAACACTATCGTGGGGCACACGAATTGGATTTGGGCAGTTACCTTCCACCCTCAAGGACAGATCCTCGCCAGTGGTAGTCAAGATGAAACGATTCGGCTTTGGGACATAGCCACAGGTAAATGTTCACAGATATTGCGATCGCCTCGTCCCTATGAAGGGATGAACATCAAAGGTGTGACAGGTTTAACCGCCACCCAGAAAACAACTTTACACATCTTGGGAGCAGTAGAATAAGCGAGTGCGACAAAAAGCTGTTAAAAACTCGATCCAGTTAGCGATCGCTCCTCAATGGGCAATTTCATCACCATGAGTATTTCGTATTATGGAATAATAAGGCGATCGCATCCACATAATTACTGGTTAACTAACCATCTACTGGATGCGGAGAATTGGCTTATATGTCATCCTAGAAAACGAGAGTTAATTCGGTGAGTATTTTTGTTTTTAGTATTGACAGGCTTGTCCCTTTTGGTATTGACAGAGTTTTCTCCGAAATTTACATCTCTATACAGTGATAATTTTGGAGATAATCAATGTCAATTTATGTAGGCAACCTCTCTTATGAAGTTACCCAAGACACCTTAAGCGCTGTTTTTGCAGAATACGGCACTGTCAGGCGCGTTCAACTACCTACTGATCGCGAAACAGGACAACTACGTGGTTTTGGATTTGTAGAAATGGGAAGCGAAGCTGAAGAAGCAGCTGCGATTGAAGCCCTCGATGGTGCTGAATGGATGGGTCGTGACCTCAAAGTTAACAAAGCCAAGCCCAGGGAAGACAGAGGTTCTTCTGGTAACCGGGGCGGATACGGTGGCGGTGGACGTAACCGCTACTAGGCTGTGAAACCTAAAATTTTACCAGCGAAGTTTTAGGTCAGAAAAAGAGTCTGTCTTTTTTTGCACTTGAGTCAGCTGGGCAGTTTACCATTCTTTTATGAGCTATTAAGTAAGTCAAATTAGCAGGAGAGATAATGACCCAAATAATAGTGGGTGACAATGAACACATTGAGTCAGCCTTACGCCGATTTAAACGAGAAGTTTCCAAGGCTGGGATTTTTCCAGATATGAGGAAGCATCGTCACTTTGAAACGCCTATTGAAAAACGCAAGCGTAAAGAAATTGCCAAGCACAGGCAGGGTAAGAGACGTTTCCGCACTTGATAGGTGGCACATAACATAGATTTCATTCAGGCCCTCAGACATGTTATGAGGGCTTTTCTTGTGGAAATCGGTAAAGTCTAGGACTTACGCACAAGTTACGGAAGAATCAAACCGCAGAGGCACAGAGAACACGGAGGAATGAGAGTTAGAGAAGTATTTTGCGTAAGTCCTAAAGTCATCGAAAAGTCACAATGGAATTTTCATTCCTTAGCAGAAAATCAATGCCTGCTAATCAAGGTGAATAAACAATAGCCACAGATAGCAAAAACGAAAGCGATCGCCGCCGAAAACATGACTACATCCCTGACAATAAATAAAATCCAATCTTTTCTGAGTTCCTGTCTAAACTTAAGTTCTCGCAGCTGACGGTCAAGTTCGGCGTCTGCTTGTGACTGTAAATTTACTGGGGCTATTACTTTTGATACTTCTGTGACATCTGCCATAAATTTAGTGCCAATTTCCTCGCTGCGACCTCTAAAACATCCTTTAGTACTTTTCCAGTCTCCCAGACCTCAAAAGATAATTCTGAGGGTATTTTGGTCTGATTTTTTACTTAATATTTATTAATCATTTGGTAAATTGGCAAACGCCTGTCTAACTAAATTTTTAGTCTTATCTTCCAAACGCTGCCAATCTACTTCACCCACTTCATCAATTAAACTAGTATCAATGTTAGCTGCTTCATTTTCCGGTGTGTAATCCAGAAAACACACTTGATAACATAGTTCCCACAAATCTATACTTACGTGTTGCTGTTGACGTTGCAAGCGCAGATGATATCCTGGATGGGGCGTTGGCAGATCAGCAAGAGTTTCTCTGATGGCATCTGCCTGTTCTGATGTTGCGGTTTCCATTTCTTGCAGCAGCTGAGTTACTAAAGCTTTAATTTCATCAGTGGTGCTAGCTGGCCAAATCAGCACATCGTGGTAAGTTCCCTTCCAAGTAGATGTATCAAGATGTTTGCGGATATTATCCACAACACGAATGAAAGCAGGTTGCATGAGGAGTTCAGCCTGCTGCCATGTGACTGGGTTGGTTATTCTCGGTGGCATTGGTATTAAACAGGGGCACTAAAAGACAAATAAACAGTCTGCGTTTATTAAAAAGCTAATTTTTTAGTTTAAATCTTTATCTCAAGATAGCGGATTTCATTCAAGAAAATTTGGAGATATTTATTACCATCAGCAAAATTAGGTAATAACTCTGAGGGAAAATATGATAGGCAAGTTACTAGACCATCGTTACCAAGTGATTCAAGTCCTGGCTCAGGGAGGATTTGGTCAAACTTATATTGCCCAAGATACCAGGCGGCCAGGCAACCCTATTTGTGTTGTCAAGCACCTCAAACCCACAAGTTCTGACCCCAGATTCTTTGAGACTGCCAAGCGTTTGTTCAATAGCGAAGCCGAAACCTTAGAAAATTTAGGCAATCATCACCAAATACCCAGGCTGCTGGCTTACTTTGATGAAAACCAAGAATTTTATTTAGTACAAGAATTTATTGCCGGACAAACCTTAGCTGAGGAACTCATACCCGGTCAACGTTGGAGTGAAAGCCAAGTCATTCAACTGTTGCAAGAAATTTTAGAAATCCTAGAGTTTGTGCATCGCCAAGGTGTGATTCACCGTGATATTAAGCCAGATAATATCATCCGTCGGGCTTCTGATCATAAGTTAGTTTTAGTAGACTTTGGGGCAGTCAAGCAGTTACGGACACCAATGGTGACGGTTGGTGGACAACCTACTGCCACAGTAGCCATTGGGACTCCTGGCTATATGCCCACTGAACAAGGGCAAGGTAAACCTAGACCCAACAGTGATATATACTCCCTTGGCATCATTGCTATTCAAGCACTCACAGGAGTATCGGCGGTTGAATTACAAGAAGACCCTCATACAGGAGAAATCCTCTGGCAGCATTTAGCATCGGTGAACTATCGGTTAGCAGCTGTGTTAACCAAGATGGTGCATTATCACTTTAAAGACCGCTACCAAAGTGCTACGGAAGCACTGCAAGCTTGTCGGAACGTGATGCATCCGGTGTTTACATCTGCCACATCTCCAGAACCTCCGTACAATCAACGTTACCAACCAACTCAATCTTTCTCCCAAGTATCCCGGCAAAAAACCGTTGCAGTTGCACCAGCCAACCCTGCGGCTCAACCAGCACGTCAAGAATGTAGCAAATTTGACCCTTGGCCGTTATTAATTGGTTTATTTTTGGTGGGTGGATCTGCTACTTTGGCGAGTAATGTGTATCCCAGTATCAGAAATTTAGCTGCTAGTTTTACGGGTAATAATACTGCCACAGACAACTGCGTAGCTGTGGTTGCAGGTAATTCTAATATTCGTTCTGAACCTAGCTCTATTAATTCTGATAATATTTTACAGGCAGTTGGTAATAATACTGAGTTTAAAGTAACTGGTAAGCGCACAAAACGCGGTTGGGTAGAACTTAAATTGAACTCTGGTCGTTTGGCTTGGGCGCACTCGGATGTCATCACCAATGATCAACAGTGGATTTCTTGCCTACATGACAAAGGTATTACGATTAACACGGTAGATGATAGTAGTTTGATTGCATCTCGACCGATTCCTCAGCCTCAAGCTAAACCTAGTAATGCAGCAACTCCATCATCAGAACCAGTAGATAGATTGGAGCGATCGCAGCCTGATAATAGTGAAACGGTTGTAGAACAAGCCAGACAAAAGTATGAATCAGGAGATTTGCCAGGAGCGATCGCTTTGCTGCGGTCTATTCCTGCTAATGCTTCTTCTGGCATTCGAGAGACAGGCGCCATCATTAATCAATGGCAGCAAGATTGGGCTAAGGCAGAGGCTTTATTTAATGATATTAATGAAGCAATAGATAATGGTCAATGGGATAAAGTTTTAGATTATAGAAACCATCCCGAAAAGCTGCCTAATACCCAATACTGGAGCAGCAAAATCCGACCATTATTTCAAAAAGCAGCCGAAAATTTGGCAAAACAAGCATTCCCTAATATGGAAAATTTAGGTCACCAAAATCAGTCACCACAAGAAATTCCCCATTCTGAAGAACCATCTATTCCAGAAAGTCCCAGCAACGACAATTAATTGCTCATACGGTAATAAAATTACTTCGAGGAAACACAGGTTATAAGTGTTTATTCCAATCGTAGTTGCCTGACGAAATAGTACGTATAATGACTTGAAAAACCAAACTATATGAAATAAATAAATACGAAAGAACTGGGTACTGAGCTTTTTACTCAGCACTCAGCACTCCCCTTCGACTTCGCTCAGGGCAAGCGCACTCAGCACTTTCAATGCATTTCGTCGTATTCTGGGGCTTCAACTCGTCTTGCTTCTACTCGAGAAGAAGGCAAAAATTCAGCGCGACGCACAGGAGCCAAGGGCGGTGTGGAACCGTGGTAAGGATGAATAACTTGTACAGTACGGGCGGGACGCTGCCTTGGTGAAAATAAGGCTAATACACCAGCAACTACAACACCACCACCAATCGTGAGAGTTGCACCTCCTACTGCCCAAACGATGGGTGAAGACCACCAAGGTTCTTGCGGTTTAAACACTTCGGCTGCAACTTTTTGGCTGTTTTGCTGGGCAAATTGCATCTGCTGGTTATTCCAATTTTGGAACTGGAACTGGAGTTGTTGGTTTTGCGCTCTTAGCTGTTCATTGTCACTTTTTAAACGCTCCAACTGCATATTCAGTCGTTCCATTTCCACACGCTGCTCTGGATTGCTCTGAACAGGTGGTTGATTAGGATTAGGATAATACGGATTCACGCCATAAGGTGGATACATTTGAGGCGGCATCATCTGAGGCGCTACATTAGCCGGCATTTGCGGCGAAGGAATAGCGAAATTACTTTGCATGGGAGTATCTGCCCCCCTTAGCAATACGAGAGCCGCCAGCCCAGCTACGGCGACTCCGCCGATAAATGCCATACTCTCACTCATCGCCTTCACTCCTCAACTGCGACGCAACTATTATCATTTGTGACTGACTCACTCTCACACTCATCTTTTTTCGCCTACTCAACGTCACATAATACTCAACTATAAGCGACCGAATTAGCTAGTTTTTTTATAGCCTATTATCTGCTGTTAATATTCAAGACTATATCCGCTAAAATGTCCACAAAATCAGGGTAAAAAAACGACGCTGTTATCTTTTTTAATCTACTTTACATATCCTGGATCAAGCTGAGTATTTTCACTTGTGTCGGTTGTCTTAATGGCAGACTTGAGATTTTGACAAAATTCAGCGATCGCATTTAGTCCCTGCTCTGGTGTGCCTTCTGCTAGGCGTTTAACAAAGGCACTGCCGACGATCGCCGCATCTGCTCCCCATGCTTTAACTTGCTGGGCTTGTGCAGCTTCCGAGATCCCAAAGCCCACGCCGATCGGTTTATCGGTAACACTACGAATTTCTTGGAGTAAATCTGATACTCGTGATTCCATTTGCGATCGCATCCCGGTGACACCAGTGACACTGACCAAATAAATAAATCCTTGGGAGGAACGAGCGATCGCTTCTATCCGTTCGGCAGAACTGGTAGGAGCCACCAACAAAGTTAAGTCAATACCGATTTCACTCGCTGGTTGCAGCAAGCCTGCGGCTTCCTCTAAAGGTAAGTCTGGTACTACCAATCCTGCCACTCCAGCAGCAGCTATTTGTTGGAGAAACTTTTCAATCCCGCGATGCAAAATAGGATTGTAGTAGGTAAACAAAATAATCGGCGATCGCAAACTAGGAGTAGTAGTTTGCAGCATTTCTAACACCTGTTCTAATTTTGTCCCTCGTTGCAAAGCGCGGGTAGCAGCCGCTTGAATCACTGGCCCATCTGCTAGAGGGTCAGAGTAGGGAACACCAAGTTCAATGATGTCGGCTCCATGGCGATCCAATGTCTGTAACGCTGCTGCTGTTGTTGCTAAATCTGGGTCACCAGCAGTAATAAACGGAATTAGAGCGCACTCTCGATTTCGCCCCAAGGTTTCAAAGCAATCAGAAATCGCGGTCATTAGTCAAGAATTATTACTCAGTGGTCAATCAGTTTGGGATTTGAGATTTTTCTTGCAGTCTAAAATCTCAAATCTCAAATTAGTATGGTCGGTTAACAAACATTAGACAACTAACCAATGTTCACTTTACACCTGAGTTTGTTCTTCTTGTGCGATTTCTGCTTGAATTTTTGCTAGTTCTTCGGGAGTAAGTTCATCTAGCCGTTTTTGCAGAAAGGCTTGTTCATACTGTTCCCGTTGTTCATGGTAGGTCATTTTATTTCCCACCGCGCGGAATATATAGGTGGCTAGCCAGCCAATCAAGCCACTGACTAGCAAGACTTGGCTCCAGATACCAGCTTTTTGCCCATCTAAACCGATTAGCTGTAATCCTACATATGCCAAGCCGCCAGCAATAAAAACACCCAAGCCAATGCCAATAGCGTCAATGCGTCGCATGAGAATTATGACCTACCAATCTTGTTAAACTTCAATTTTGCGCGGCCGGGGTCGAAGATTGACAAATGGCGATAAAACCAACAACCCAGGCAAGAATAAAAACACCAGAAAATACATTACAGTCCGTTCGATAGAGCTAGCTACGTACCAGCGCTGCTTCAGGTACAGCATGATAGCAACAGGGATTGCTAACAGGTAAGCTCCAGCCAAAACCAGATATAGCAGGGCGACAATCATAGATTCTTTCTTTAAGTAGACAAGAGCATTGAGCGCATCTATATTCCCATCATAGGCTGAACCCCTAAGCTGAGGAAAGTATGCCCATTATGCTTTTAAGGAATTGTGCAAAAATTTCTTGTATATGCCTATATAGATGCTACAATGGCAAAGCCAGTAACCAAGAAATGCTTTAGTCAAGCAAAATTGAAGATACTGTTCCAGACTAATTAAGAAGAAACAAAAGCAACTTCCCAGATCTGGACAAATTTTTTTCAATCTAGTTGCACAAAAGACGCGATTGATGCTGGAATAGATGAGGAGGTATTTGCTACCTCTAGAAAATAAGTGGCTCCCATCTATAATTAGGGGGTGTGGCGGAATGGTAGACGCTACGGACTTAGAAAACTGAGCCTTGATAGAGAAATCTTTCAAGTGACAGCTCTCAAACTCAGGGAAACCTAAATCTGGTAACAGACACGGCAATCCTGAGCCAAGCCGGAGAAAGTACTGAGTGCTGAGTGAAAAATTTGTAACTCGTTACTTGTAACTAATCGGAAGGTGCAGAGACTCGACGGGAGCTACCCTAACGTTAAGTCGAGGGTAAAGGGAGAGTCCAATTCTCAAAGCCTCAGGTTGCTAAAACCAGGCAGTAGTGAAAGCTGCGGGAGAATGAAAATCCGTTGACCGTAAAAGGTCGTGAGGGTTCAAGTCCCTCCACCCCCACTAAAAATTCCAACTTAAATTAACCTGCTTAGTTACATACCTGTACAGTAACTACTTGTTTGTCATGCGTGACAGATTAGTGTCTTGGCGATCGCCTGAACAAACTGTGATTCCTTTCTAGTGCGATCGCTCTCACGTAACATCAACAGTAGGAATACTTCTGCTATGCACTCACGCATTGTGGACAACATAGCGATCGCAGGCAAATTGCAGGCGATCACCAGATACTATTAACTCAAATTGAGGAAGACTGCGTAGGCGTAGCCCGTTGTAGACATCGCACTCACTCAAATATTGAAAAGCCATCAAGATGTGATAGCTTCCTTAACAAATTACTTACTCAATATCCAGAATCAAACAGCCCAAAACTAAATAACTTCGTCAATTGCTGACCTGCCCCCTAGTAGCGATCGCCACTGTTAATATTGATTAACAGATGCCCTGGAATTAGTATTGGGTATATTTTGGCAGTTTGAGGATTCAGGATGGCGAGCCTATCGATATTGGACATCGAAGAATTAGTCGAGGGGTGTGACGTTGAAGCCAAGCAAGCATCAGGTAAAGATGGACAAGGTGAACTACCTAAAAGTTTCTTTGAGTCTTATTCCGCAATGGCTAACACCTACGGGGGTGTTATTTTTTTAGGTATTGAAGAAAAACCTAAAGGTAAATTTAGCCCCACAGGTATTGCCAATCCAGATCGCGTCCTCACAACCCTTTGGAATGGGCTGAATAATCGCCAGCGAATCAGTATTAACTTGCTGACTGATAAAATGGTCGAAGTAATCGAAGTACAAGACAAGCAAGTAATTCGCATTGCCGTTCCGCGAGCGAAGCGATCACAGCGTCCAGTGTATGTAGGGCAAAATCCTATAACAGGTACTTATCGAAGGAACTACGAGGGAGATTACCTTTGTGATGAAGAAACCGTTAAACGGATGCTCGCAGAACAAGTAGAAGAAGTGCGAGACGCTCGGTTACTAGAAAACTATGGTTTTGATGATATTGACCTGAATACCCTTAAAGCATACCGAAATCAATTTAAAGCTACTAAACCTGATCACCCTTGGCTCGATCAAGATGATAAAGAATTTTTACAATCTATTGGTGGTTGGCTACGCGATCGCCAAACAAGAAAAGAAGGGCTAACAGTAGCAGGTTTGTTAATGTTTGGTAAACTCCCATCAATCCTTGAGGCAATGCCTCACTACGTAGTGGATTATCAAGAACGTCCAGAGCCAAGAACGGAAGCTCGGTGGGTAGATCGTGTTACCACAGATGGAACATGGTCAGGAAACCTTTATGATTTTTACCGTCGGGTTATTCAAAAACTTTTTTCAGACCTCAAAGTTCCCTTCAAGCTCAAAGGAGCAAAACGGGTGGATGATACACCCGTGCATGAAGCCTTACGCGAAGCATTAATCAACACAATAATTCATGCTGACTATACTGGGCGAGTACCAATACAGATTATTAAGCGTCCCGATATGTTTGTATTTCGGAACCCTGGCATTATGAGACTACCTCTAGAAGATGCTCTGCGGGGTGGTACAAGTGATTGCCGAAATCGCAAGCTACAAAAAATGTTTCAGCTTGTGGGCATTGGAGAGCAAGCTGGTTCAGGGATTCCCAAAATTTACTGTAACTGGAGTCAGCAGCACTGGCGACTACCAGCTTTGCTAGAAGAAATAGAACCGGATCAAACACTACTGGCAATGCTTATGATCAATCTACTGCCAGAGGACACCCTTAGAGAACTTGACGAACGATTTGGTGTTGCATTTAGGGAATTATCAGATGACCAACGCCTTGCTCTAGTGACAGTAGCTCTTGAGGGTAAGGTGACTCATGCTCGGCTCAAGTGTATGAGTGCTGCTCATCCTCATGATTTAACAAAAGCTTTGTCTGCTCTTGTTAGAGATGGCTTCCTTGAATCTGGAGGTATTGCACGCGGAACTTTCTATTTTTTTCCCGGAGAGCCTCCTAATGCAGAAGCTGACTTGGTAGCTCAAAACTATAAGTTTGTAGAAAAAACCAGCCCTGAAGATTTATTGTTAGGAATTATACCAGAAGGAATTTTTGATGATTTGGAGCCAAGCTCCGATGATTTGCAGTCAAGCTCCGATGATTTGCAGTCCAGCTCCGATGATTTACAGTCAAGCTCCGATGATTGGCAATCGCTAATGGTGATCGCAGAAATTGTCAGAAATAAGCGTAAGGTATCAACAGACATTTTGGAGTCCACAATTCTCAAGCTTTGCCAAGGAAGGTTTTTGAACCATAGACAACTTCAGGAATTGCTAGGTCGTTCTCATAACACATTACGACTTGGATACTTGAGCAAGATGCAAAAGAAAGGTCAACTAGAGTTACGATATCCTGAGAAACCTACTCACCCCAATCAAGGATATCGTACCAAAAATTCAAATACTAGTAATTTTTGATACTAAAGCAATTACTTGATACTTAGCCATCTCTGCAAACAGTGTTCGACACCTATGACAGCGCCCATCCTACCACACCGCAGGTATTTTGAAAGGTGCTTGACAATTGGGACACTTCGCTAAAATTTTGAGTTGATGGTGAGCCTCCATAGGAGGAGTTTTGCTAACACACTTCCATACTGATTTATACTGCCATTCAATTCGGTGACAAAGTGTTTCAGCATAGCAAGCCCCACACAGGCGAATTGGCTCATGCTGCATTCCCACTCCAAGGGGTGGAAATCTGCCAGCATCTAGCTTTACTATAAGATATGATCGCAGACAAATTTAAGTCTCAGTAGTTTTTCTGAGTTTTTTAGTTAAAATTTAATATTTAATTAAGTTCTCCGTAAATTTATCAAATTCCCTGAGAAACATTACTAAAACTTTGAATACAGTGATTGATACTGTTATTCACTCAGGGTAAACTGATACCAAAAGGATCAGAAAAATTATTGGTCTTGAGAACTAGCATGACCGCTAAAAGTTTACCTAATAATCCAAAACATGAGGATATTGTTAAATCCAACTCTCAACAGCTAAATTTGCCAATTAGACAAGAGGAGCTAATTTACAGCTTCTTGGTGGAAATTGTCAACGAATGGAAACCAGAAGATGTTTTGCGGGAATTTAAACGGTTGTTTATAGATTGTTTGGATTCAAGTAGCTGGAATAATATTCCAGCAATTAATATAATTAATTGTGTCAATAACGAATATGAGTTTCGCAACACACTCAAACGTTGTTGCTACATTCTAGTTAACAACTGGGCATCTAAAAGAAAATACAAGTATATCCAAGAATTAATTAACTTATTTACTAAATATTCTCCCCAAGCAGCAACAAATAATTGTGAACAATTAGATATTTACAAAAACTGGTTAAAGAAATTTATCAATAGTCATGACTATGAAAAACTTAAATTATTTGCTTGTAAATATGAAGTAAAAAATCAAGACCATTGGATTAACCGCTATACTTCATATTTACTAGTTGCTCAGTCTTTTGATATCAATAATCCCACAGAGCAACAAGAGGCTGCGAGAATACTGTCCCAACAGATGAAAGACAAATATAAGTTTGAATTAGCGATGTATATTGCTCGTTCTCAGTCTGCTGCCTCATGTACAACACGCTACAGAAATCCTAGTATTTTGGGAGATAATGTTTTGCGTTTAATCAAGATGATTGTTGTCAAGAAGGGTAAATTTAGTTATGAAAATCTCGCAAACATATTTATTAAGCAAACTCAAAATCAAACCTTGAAACTTTTTAAAGAAAGTATAGTCAAATATTTATTTTTTTCTCTTCAAAGCCAGGAATTAGTAGAAATGTTGCAGCAACATTTGACAGATAATCTATCTTCCTGGAAGGTCGAACAAGATGAAGAAATTATAAACAAGAATTTATTGCTGAGAAGTTGTAACCGAGTTATTGATTGTTTAACCACAGAAAATAGTCAAGCACCTTCGCCGTTATTCGTTTTGTTACTTTCTCAAGGTCATCCTCTAACATTGGTAATTATACTACTAAAAATTATTCTGATTTGCAAAAACGCCCGCAGTCATTTAGAAATTCGTATTGCTAATTTAATTAGTTACTACGAAAATTATTCAGAGGAAGATTGCAAATGGGTAATTAACTTTATAGAAATTTTTAATATTATATTTGCGATATATGCAGAAAACATTGAATATAACTTGATTAAGATGTCAGAAGATGAGCAAACTGGCAATTTTCAATCAAATTTTGAGGCTTACCGTGTGTTTTCTCAGTTGAGAGAAGATACACAAACAAGATAAGTAAAATTCAGGAATTAGCAAGGCGTTCATCAAGCCAAGCTAAGGTAGCACCAGATGTTTCTGCAACAATACTAATCAGACGATAAATGGTAATTGCACTAATAACTACAGCAGACGGAAAGCGGTGTTGTAAAAGTGCGATCGCAGTTACTTCAAACACACCCAAACCACCAGGCGCACCCGGAACTACAAGTCCTAATAACCAAGCACAGCTAAAAGCCCCTAATAATAAAGGAATTTGATTGGCATTCACCGGACTTAAGGCAAATACAGTTAATATAAACCCCGTACCACGTAATACTAAAAAGCCCAGTTCTCCTAACAAGGGTCGTAGGGGATAGCGTTTAATATTGAAAGCAACAATAGGTTGACTGTTATTAACAGACTTCTTCGCCTTTAATCTGTAAACAAAGCGAATCGCTAGGTTCAAAAACCAGGGATGCACTGCACAAAGCACCAAAGCTAGACTTACAAATTGTAATATTCGCAATCCCAGGGTTATAGTTGTAACTGTAAATTGGCTGCCAAACATAACAATGATGATTAAAGCAGAGGCCGCCATTAGCAGTGGTTCTAGCAACACACTTAAGGTGGCTGCACCAGCAGAAATATTGGCATTTTTCGCGGCGACAATTCGCCCATAATGATGCCAGACATTACCAGGTAAGTATTTGGCAATGTTTGTTTTTAAGTAAACTTGAATAAACTGGGAAACTGGTACAGGTTGATTTAATTCGTGAAGAATCCAAGTCCAGATCCAGCCTCCCCAAGTATGTGCTAATAAAGTTACACCTGTCGCGATCGCTAAAGTTGTCCATCCTACTGCATCAATTTGGATAGCTATTACTTCAGACCAGTGATCCTTCAGGGCTTTACCTAGAAAAAATAGCGTCCCACCCAAAATTAACCAGCGAAAAATTTGCTTCTTCATTTTGGTAATTTAACACCAAATATCTGCAAGATTTATCATACAGAATGGGATAAGGGACAGGAAGCAGGCTAGAAAATCTGTTGGTCTCCGGGTTTGATGATTAGTTTATTGGCCATCCTAAACTAGTTGGTTGTTCATAAACCCGCTTAAGAGTATTGACATCTCTGGGAGAAATAGGCGGCGGGTTGCGAACTTGAGAAAAGTATAAAGCATCTGTTTGTAACGAACTATGACCCCAAATACCCAAAGCGTGACCTAGTTCGTGACGGGCGGCTGCTTGCAAATACACACCTGTTTGGCTGGGACTCAAGAGGATGGTAAAGCGATGGGATAAAATGTTGTTCCTGGTGTATAACTCATAGCGAGTTTCTGCCGAACGCGCACGAGGAATATGACCACCGCGAGGAATCAATAGAGGTGGCGCTTTTCGCACAATGGTAATATCAGCAATATCGGGCTGTTCGATTACTTTTAAAGGCAAATAGGCATTCCATTCTTTTACAGCCTGCAATACGCCATTAACCCATGCTTGAGCTTGTGTATCACTCACTGCTTTCGGTAACTCAACGTAAACTTGAATAGGAAATTGCGACCAAATTAAATAACCTACTTGAGTAGTTGCAACTTGGGCAAAGTAATCGCCATTATTTAAGTTATCTTGCCACTGCGCCAGTGTAGATGGTAAAGGATGGGATTTTGGGGTAGTTGGGGAAAGGGATATGGGGAGAGAAATTGTTAAATCTTGATTAGACTTTTGTGTACTTCTTAATACAGCACTAGATGGCAAGTTAGTAAAAATAACTAACAGCCCTGTACCTATAACTAAGGCAAGAGCTGCAAGTAAGTGTTTTGTCATGAAATTTTTGGGGGTTTTAGGCTTTGGGTATTGGATTTTGTTGCCCATTTCCTATTCCCCTATCCTTACTTAGGTAGCCAGCCGGCACTCAAAACCACTGTTAAACCCATAAAAATAACTGTCAGCGCCCAGGTAACTCGGTTTAAGGTGTCTTCTGCACTCTTGGTGCTGCTAAATAACTGGGCTTGTCCGCCAATGGCTCCAATACCATCGCCTTTGGGGCTATGTAGCAGTACCAAAATAATTAAACCTATGGCAGAAAGTGCCCAAACGCTTTGCACGATATTAGTAACTGTCATGGTAGCAATCTCATTTATCACAAGTTTCAAATTGAAAAATCAAAAGTGAGGAGTGAGAAAAATCTTCACTCCTCACTTTTCTACATACCAGCTTGCACGGGAGTGCGTGTGCGTTGCACATCATATTCTGCTGGTTTTAGGAGCGATCGCCCAGTCATTTCCGATGGTTGGGGTAACTGTAAAATTTCCAGGATTGTGGGGGCAATATCGGCTAGCTTGCCATCGTTTCGCAGTTCGACATTGGTGCCATATCCGGGGATTTTTACTTTCTCTCCCTCAACTAGAATCAACGGGACTGGGTTGGTGGTGTGAGCTGTCCAGGGATTACCTTCATCATCTAGCATATACTCTGCGTTCCCGTGGTCGGCAGTAATAATTGCTGTGCCTCCAGCTTTGCTAATGCTGGCGAGTAGGTGACCCAAACAGTGATCAACTGTTTCAATACCCGTAATTGTGGCTTCTATTTTACCAGTATGCCCTACCATGTCTGGATTAGCATAATTAATTACCACTAACGAGTAGAGACCTTTTTGAATCGCGGCGATCGCTACATTTGTGACTGCTTCTGCTGACATTGCCGGGGCCTTGTCGTAAGTCGCTACCATGGGACTGCTAACAAGTTCTCGGTCTTCCCCAGCAAAAGGTTCCTCTAGTCCCCCATTAAAGAAATAGGTGACATGGGCGTATTTTTCTGTTTCGGCGGTGCGAAACTGTTTCAAACCATTATTGGCAATTACTTCACCCAAAATATTACTCAGATTCTGCGGCTCAAAAGCTACGGCTACTGGTAGGTCTGGATCGTATTGAGTAAAAGTAGCAAAGGACAGAGGCTGAATTTGTTGTCTTTCAAACCCTGTAAATTCGGGACTGACAAAAGCTTGAGTCAACTGTCTGGCGCGATCAGGGCGGAAGTTGAAGAATATCACCCCATCCCCTGGTTCTATCGCACCGGGGGCAATTCGGACTGGAATCACAAACTCGTCCTTCACACCTTCAGCATAAGATGCTTCCAGGACTTCAACAGCATTACGACCGTCACCCGCGCCATTTTGTGTCATCACGTCGTAGGCTTTTTTTACCCGATCCCAACGGTGATCGCGATCCATTGCGTAGTAACGACCACTGAGGGTAACTATGCGCCCAATCCCTGTACTATCTATGTGATCCTGCAACATCTGGATTGCTTTTATACCTTCCGAAGGTGCAGTATCACGACCATCGGTGATGGCGTGGATACAAACTTGGGAAATTTGCTGTTCCTTGGCTAAATCAAGTAGTCCGAATAGATGTGTAATGTGGGAGTGTACCCCTCCCTCAGAACAAAGCCCAACTAAATGCAGCTTGCCATTTTGAGAGTGAACTTTTTGGCAAATTTTGACAAGTGCTGGGTTGCTGAGGATCGAATTATCTTCGACCGCATCTGAGATGCGTACCAATTCTTGGGGTACTACTCGCCCTGCGCCAATGTTCAAATGACCAACTTCCGAGTTGCCCATCTGACCCTCTGGCAACCCTACGGCTTTTCCTGATGTGCTAATGAGGGTGTGTGGGTAAGCTGTCCATAAGCTTTCCATGATTGGAGTTTTAGCAGCGACAATAGCGTTTCCTCGCGTCTCCTCGCAATAGCCCCACCCGTCTAAAATGACTAGCACCACAGGAGCAACAGGTGCTTTGGTCATAGTAAAATTGCCCTTTACTTTTTGTAATATCCGCATGATACCACTGCTAATCACCAGTGCAAGTGAATTTCTGCTTATTAACTTATTTTATAAATTATTGACAATTTTCTTAATTTTAGTAACTGCTGTGTTTATTTTTGTATTATTTAAACTAATTGTTTAGTTTAGTAGTAGCACTTTTAGGCTACTACTAAGCAGTGCTATTATTTCCTTTTTCCAGAAGATTTGGCAGCCTTGGCAGCTTTTTTAGCAGCTTTTTCGGCGGCTATTGCAGCCAACTTAGCCTGTTCTTTTTCTTCAGCAATTTTTTCCAGATAGTAATGATAATCTCCTAAGTAAACGCGGAATTCACCATCACGAATTTCCACGATTTTGTTGGCTACCTGAGAAATAAAATAACGGTCATGGGAAACTACAATCGCAGTACCATCGTAGTTTTGTAGCGATTCTTCCAACATTTCTTTGGCTGGAATATCTAAGTGGTTGGTCGGCTCATCTAAAATCAGGAGATTTGCTGGACGTAAAAGCATTTTTGCCAGTGCTAGACGAGCTTTTTCTCCTCCACTTAAGGCCCCAACAGACTTAAATACAGTATCACCAGTGAACAAAAATCGTCCCAAAAGTGTGCGGACTTCTTCATTTTTCCAGTCAGGAACTTCATCATGGATAGTTTCCATGACAGTTTTCTTTAAATCCAAAGCTTCGGCTTGGTTTTGCTCAAAATAGCCGGGGATCACATTGTGGTCGCCTAATTGAACACTACCTTCTGTAGGTGGTTCCATGCCCATAATCACGCGTAAAAGCGTTGATTTACCCGCACCATTGGGGCCGAGAAAAGCAATGCGATCACCTCTTTCAATTAAGAGACTTGTTCCCAAGAATAAAATTTTATCATCGTAAATATGAGTTAAATCTTTAATATTTACTACTTCCCTGCCGCTACGGAGTGCGGGGGGAAAGCGAAAATGCAGAGTTTTGACCCCAGCAATGGGTGCTTCAATGCGCTCAACTTTTTCTAGTTGTTTTTCCCGGCTTTTCGCTTGGGTGCTGCGAGTCGCACTAGCACGAAATCTGTCAACAAATGTTTGCTGTTTCTCGATTTCTTTCTGCTGACGTTCGTAGGCACTTAGTTGTGCTAATTGATTTTCGGCTTTTTGTTGCAGGTACGCCGAGTAGTTACCTAGGTATGTAGTAGAAACACCACGTTCAGTTTCTACAATGTGGGTGCAAAGACGATCCAGGAACTCCCGGTCATGGGAGACGATAACCATGGGTGTAGTCAAACCTTTAAGGTAATTTTCCAGCCACTCAATGGTTTCTAAGTCCAAGTGGTTAGTCGGTTCGTCCAGTAGCAATAAGTCAGGTTTTTGCAGGAGGATTTTCCCCAAACTCATCCGCATTTGCCAACCGCCGGAGAAAGCACTGACGAGGCGATCGCCATCTTCAAAATCAAACCCCATCTCCGGTAAAATTTTCCCAATCCGTGCGTCTAAGCCATAACCATCTAAGGCTTCAAATTGGCGTTGTAAACGATCCAATTTGTTAATCAGTCGATCTAGTTCCTCTGGCGTAGCTGTTTCCATCTCTCGCTGCACCTGGGACAGAGAAATTTGGACTTCATTGGCTTCGGCAAAGACTGTCCAAAATTCTTCTTTAACCGTGCGGCTGGGATCTACTTCAAACTCTTGGTTCAGGTAGGCTATGTGTAAGCTGGCGGGACGAATGATTTCGCCGGCGGTGGGTTCAATTTCCCCAGTGATAATTTTTAGCTGAGTAGATTTTCCCGCACCGTTGACACCGACTAAGCCAATGCGATCGCCTGGTTTGACTTCCCAATTAATATCTTTGAGAACCTCGCCTGTGGGATAAATTTTACTGATATGTTCGAGTCGCAGCATCAAGTTTCTCTCAGTAAGGAATGGGTAGTTAAGGACGAAGTACTAACACCGTCTCTAATATTAACAAAAATTAACTAAAAAATTGTCTGTTTCGCTGTCTTACCCTTAACTAAAAGGCTGTTTTTTTGTAGCCTGCCACACATCTTCTTTGGGCAAATTTTACAGCATTGATTACCAAAGACTACGGTTTTGTTAGCTCAACCAAAATTATAAATATAAAAATCCTATTTGATGTTTAAAAAACACTCAGTATACCTTGATTCCCTGTTCCCCGTCTGTGCCAATGATTGAGGAATCAAATCAGATTGCTAGGCAAATCTCTAAGTAAAAATTAGGTTAATCATCATTTATTCTCAACTCAGTGGAATACTCCAGAATCAATGCAACACTGGCGCAAATTTTTTCAGTGTAGCAATTGGTCAGAGAATGTAGGCGATCGCTTGGTAAACCTTTCCGCAAATGCGCTGACGCTGCCATTGCCCGTCTTCATAAATCCCGCAAAAATACGGTTACGTTGATTTGTGCTTCTGATCAAAACTGCAACTATCCAGTTTATTAGGGTGCATTTATGAACAGCCCTGCAAAGACAGTTATTCGAGTCAATCTGGCGATGGCTAAAGAGGTCGCTCTTCAGTGGGAGCAAGCTTCACACACTGACATCAGTGCTTATTGTTTGGAGATTTTGAGAGAAATAGGCTGTCCCGACACTGAACTTCCAGTTAACTTACAAACTCGTGAGCAACAGCTAAATTTTATCGCAGGTTTCGCATCTTATGCTTTTGGGGAGGTACAAAATGTCCAAAGCGTTAATTGAAGATATCTTCTTTAATGACCCAGAATCAGAATGGGGAGAAGAGACTGCTTTGCCAGCAACAGATAGAGAGTTACTAATTTTGACCCAAAAGCTTTCAGGGTTTGAAATTCCCATAAAAGTTTTCTTGCAAGCTGTAGCCATTGCTGCTTATGACTGTGCATCAGCTTTTCGCTACGCTGATAATTATTTAGCTATCCTCCAGAATAAGAATAAGCACAAACGTAAAAATTTATTTTTGCTGAGGTCTGCGTCGGATTTTGAGAACAATTGAGGTGTTTTTACGAGCATAACCCCGCCCTTCTCACGATGAAAGTAGAAGGGCTTGTTTTGAGCAAATCATCATTAGTCCCAACCACAGGTAGAAGAAACTACTGACAAAATTCAGTAAATTGAAGCTAGTTGCTGGAAAATTAGGACAACATCCGTGGTTCCCATTAAAGATAACAATCCTACAAAAATCACACCTTATGTGACTTATGGACTGATTGCAGCCAATGTCTTGGCTTTTCTTTATGAAGCAAGTCTTCCCCCCGAAGCATTAAATGGGTTTTTACATCTTGCGGCTGTAGTCCCGAGAGAACTTAGTTTAAGTTTTGCTGGTGTCTCTGTTAATCAGCCAGTACCAGAGTGGGCAACTTTAATTACCTCACAATTTCTGCATGGCGGTTTGTTACACCTAGGGGGCAATATGTTGTTTCTCTGGGTTTTTGGTAACAATGTGGAAGAAAAGTTAGGTCATGCCAAATATTTACTTTTCTATTTAGCTTGCGGTGTCTTGGCATCTTTAGCCCAATGGTTCTTCGCTCAAAATTCTAATATTCCATCTTTAGGGGCAAGTGGTGCGATCGCAGGTGTTATGGGAGCATATATTCTTCGGTTTCCCCAAGTTGAAATTCTCGGTGTCATACCTTTAGGATTCTTCTTTCCCACTTTTCGCGTCCCAGCATATTTCTTTTTGGGATTGTGGTTTGTCCAACAAGCATTCTACGGACTTGTTAGTCTAGAAACACCCACCAACATCGGCATGGAAAGTGGCGGTATTGCCTACTGGGCCCATGCAGGTGGTTTTCTTTTTGGTGCTGTTCTGGCTCCATTGCTGGGTTTGTTTGGCGATAAATCTCAGGAAGAATCTTTGCCTGGATAAGCTAATATGCAAAAGTCCCAAGATTTGCATTTTTTTCAACCTTCAATTCGCCACGATTTTACGCAAATCACTACTTAGTTCAGCATCTGTCAGCAACACAGGCTATATTGCAAATAAGCGATGATTAGGAAAAACACCTGTGTTTCCCCTCTATGACGAAAACCCGACGCGAATCACCCCGTATTTCACTTACGGGTTGATTGGAATGAATATTTTAGTTTTTCTTCATGAAGTGAGTTTGTCCAGTGAACAATTAGAGCAATTCTTCCGAATGTATGCGGTGATACCACGAGAGTTAACCACTAACTTTGCCGAGGAGTGGACTACGTTATTTACGTCACAATTCTTACATGGTGGTTGGTGGCATCTGATCTCAAATATGGTATTTCTCTGGGTCTTTGGTAATAATATTGAAGACCGCTTGGGTCACTTCAAGTATCTAATTTTTTATCTGAGTTGTGGTGCTTTAGCCGCCTTGTGTCAGTGGTTCATTGCTATGGATTCGACAATTCCTTCATTGGGAGCAAGTGGTGCGATCGCTGGAGTTTTAGGTGCATACATTATCCGGTTTCCCCAATCGAGAATTTTGACTTTAGCCTTTTTGGGTTTTTTCGTCACGACAATTAGAATTCCCGCAATGATTCTGATCGGAATTTTCTTTATCCAGAATGTGATATCCGGTCTAGCCAGCCTACAAGCAGCTGCCAATATGAGTGTAGAAACAGGCGGAGTTGCTTACTGGGCACACATTGGTGGCTTTGTTTTTGGAGTGATTCTTGGCCCGTTATTTGGGTTATTTAGGCGCGACTAAATAAAATGGGTGAATAGGTAATCGCTTATATTACCCTTCACCCATGACAGTATTATGGAGGAAATTAGTTGTTGTTGGCACTAGCTGAAACTTCTTCTACCATTCCTGATTCCTCAGATGAAATTTCAATAGGCTGAGGGGATGAAACGAGAATATCAGCACCGTTGATAATACCTCCCAGCAACCCTAGTTCATACTCAACTAATTGATCTATAGCTTCTCCCAACATATTTTCTTGTGTATAGTTTGGCCGTGCAACTAATACTATGCCATCGCTATAGGGTTGGATTAACAAAGGATCATTAGATAAACTGAGAGGATTAGTATCTAAAATCACTAAATCAAAACGTTCCCGGACATCCTTCATCAGCCGTTGCATTTCACTTGATTCAATCACAGCAGCAGATTGACGTACAGGGCCAGGGCTGGGAATAATATAGAGATTTTCTACATCAGGAACCATCCGGACGCACTCACTTAGTCTTGCATAATAGCGCAGGGGTTCAATAGTAGCCTCATTATCGGGAGTTACGTTCAGGGATGCAGCGCGAGATGGCGATCGCAAATCTGTTTCGATAATCAAGGTTCGTTTACCTGCACGGGCGGATGCTATACCCAAGTTATAAGCACTCACCGTCTTACCTTCTTGACTGCTAGTGCTAGTAATCAACAATACCTTCAAGTTTTTACCACCAATGCGGCGCAAATTACTGCGAAACTTTTCATAAAACTCCAAATAAGGAGAATCTGGGGAAAGAATTACAGGTACGGCTTCTTTATCTAAATCATCTACAGGCATTAAAGGCAATTCTCCCAACAGGGCAGTTTCCCTTTGCCTGAAGCTGTCGCGGATGTCTTCCTTGGTTTTGAAGGTTCCTTCCAAAGACCCCAATAAAAATACGACCCCACCGCCAACCAACAATCCCAAGAAACCACCAACACCCAAGGTGAGAGGTACACTTCTAGCTTGTTTGGCATCAGTCACCACGTTGGGGATTCTGGCAACTGTTAAGCTACTGATTGTTTCAGCTTCTGCGGTTCTGGCATCAGTTAACTTCGCCTGCATTTGGTCAAAAACAGCTTTTTTGAGTCCCACCTCTTGTTCCAAGCGCGATCGCTCTAGTTGCTTATTAGGTATTTGGGAATACTCCTGCCGTAATCGCTCTTCTTCTCTAATTTGTTGAGCTAATTGTTGTTCTAATGTCTCTCTTTGGGTTTCCAAACCTACCATCTGGTTTGCTAGCTGTTGCCTAGCTGGATCTAAGCTGCTTCGTTCGCGAATACCAGAAATATTCCCAGGTAAAGGCGCTGCTGTACCACCACCCCCTACTACCTCAGTTGCCCGTTGTTGCAGTAATTCTTCAATTGATTGTTTTTGACGCTGCAACTGAATCATCGTTGGGTGTTCAGGTCGTAAATCTTTACTAAGTAAAGTGATTTGAGATTCAGCTTGGTAAATTTGCGATCGCAAGTTGGCCAGAATGGGATCGGCACTCAAAGCCGAAGAAACATAAGCTTGGCCAACATTTAAACCCAACTTTTCTTGTAAACTGCGAATTTGGGCATCAATTCCCGCAATAGTTAGTTGGATTAACCGTTGCTGATTTTGACTGTTAGTTACTGCACCCAATAAACTACCATTCTCGGC
Organism: Nostocales cyanobacterium LEGE 11386; assembly: GCA_015207155.1. Taxonomy (GTDB): domain Bacteria; phylum Cyanobacteriota; class Cyanobacteriia; order Cyanobacteriales; family Nostocaceae; genus LEGE-11386. Next base: position 45,350 of record JADEXK010000034.1, read on the forward strand.
TGCCAATATTGCCGGACGCTCTCGGCGATCATACTGTTCTAGCTTCTGCTCTGCTCCTTCAAGTTCTGACTTAGCCTGCGGTAAACGCTCATTAATTTTTTGAATAATTGCTTTTAATCGCTCAGTATTAATATCACCGCTCAAATTGATCATGGCTTGCATTAATTCCTGCAATACCTCTTGAGCACGCTTAGGGTCAGTATCTTTATATTTCAACTCAATGATTGTCGATTGAGCTTCTGCAGGATTGCTTCTATTCGGTAGACGAAGGGCAACATTTGTCCCAATCGTTGCTGGTTTAAGATTAACTTTCGTTGCTACAGTTTCGACAATCTGGTCTGATAGCAAAACTTGTTGAGTTAGTTCCTGTCCTTGTTGCTGAATTTCACTACCAGTTGCTGAGAACGAAACTGGTGGACGAGTGTAGGTAAGTGCGCCGTCTGCTATGTAGCTGGGTGGTGGTTCTGGCTGTATAGCTACCACTGTTGAACCCGCTACAACTAAAGCGAAGCTGGCTAATCCAATCCACTTGTATTTTTCAAAAGCAATAATATAGCGCTTGACAATTGGTGGAGTCATGGCAGAGGCATATAAGAATAGGTTTGAACTTAGTCAATCTTCAATAGTTTTGAGTTATTAATCATTATTGATCATTCATGTGTTATTAGTCACTCCATTGCGCCATTTTCTATGTCTATTGCTATCAGCCACAAAGGTTGGCAAACCTACCTAGAGCCGCCAAAGTTTTCAAAGAAATTGAGGAAAGTCCGAATATTGAAAAAAGGCTGAGTAATAGTACTCAAAAAATTAGTAATTCTACTAATCAAATTCCGACCAACAACAATTACATCATTATCTTGAAGTGGCACATTTTGAGACGCATCGCCGGAAAGAGCTTTGTTCGCATCCAGTTTTTGGGTAACAGCTTTACCTTGTTCGGGGTCGAAGCGCACTAAGGCAATATCCCGGAGGTTAGCCCTATCCAGATTGATTCCCGCTAAAACATCAACAAAATTACTACCATTAGGCAGCGCTTGAGTCACAATTCCAGATGCAGAGTAGTTTAAAACCCGGACGCGAATTTGCGGTACAGCCAAGGATGAACGAGCTACTAAGTTGCGATCGTAACCGTCGTCATTACCAATTTCCCGACGCGGTACAACTATTGCATCCCCATCTTGTAAACGTAAGCTAGGCAGAGATCCGTCATTCTGCAATACTGCATACAAATCGACAGTTTGTGAAATCACAGAACCATCAATCAACCTGCGGCGTACTTGTACTTGACGTAGGTCTGCGGCCATCGTAGAACCACCAGCTGTAAATAAAGCTTCACCCACACGAGCTGTTGAAGAAGTTACAGGATAAATTCCTGGCCGAAATACTTCACCGCTAATGGTCACTTGAACTGGTCGCGGTGATGTCAGTGACACGACCAACATCGGGTCAACCAAAATACGACTTAAACTCAAACGAATTTTTTCTTGTGCTTCTTCCAAACTCAAGCCCTGTAGGGACACTGTTCCTACTTGTGGTACTACAATATTGCCTTCTGGATTAATTTGGGCTTGAAAACTCGAATCTGGACGTTGCCCAGTTAAAGATAAAACTACTATGGGATCAATTACAAAACGATTGAGCAACAACCGAATTTTTTCTTGTGCTTCTTCCAAACTCAAGCCTTGCAAGGATACTGTGCCGAGAAGTGGCACTATAATGTTGCCTTCTGGGTTAATTGAAGCTTGAAAACTTAAATCTGGAAAGCGCTGAACTGAAACGCTAATTGTATCTCCTGGTCCTAAGCGATAGGGGCCAGGAGGGCGCTGAAACACAACGTTAATTACATCTCCTGGTCCTAGGAGATAGCGGTCGATTTGGGGAGAAATTTCGTTATTGAATCCCTCATTACTAGGGGGTGGTGCAGGAGGTTGCAACAGTGGTTGCATTTCAACAGTACCTGACGACTTCCCTGGAGATGGTAAAGGTTGAGCAACAACACTTTGGCCAGGGGTTGTGAACAAAAGGCTTATCTGAAAACTAACAAAGCACAAGGCGCTAAATGATGCACGCATATGAAAACTGGAATCATGGTAAAGCTGAATTCAAAATGAGTCCCACCAAGTGGTTATTTTACTCTGTAAATATTTTAAATATCTCCTTGTATGGTGACAGTTTTAACTTTGGATTTCATACTTTAACTAACTTTTAGCCTTGAGAGCAGATTCACAAGTCGGGATAGTTGCCAAATTTATGTAAAAATCGACACACTCATGGATTTTTCTACAAAGGACCTGCCATTAAGGTAGCTTGTACTGTTTCACCAATAGACTGTGCTACAGTCCAAGTAGTTTCCACCTGGCCCAAAGGTTCCATAGGAATCATTATGCTTACACTAACCCAAGGAACGCGTTTTTTATGCCATTGTGCCAATTGATCAGCGAGGAACCAGCGTAAAGGCGATGGATGTCCACCATTTGGTGTAGCATACCATTGCAAGACAGCAAAGGTTTCCTGTGGGGTGGAGACACGAAAGAATCTAGCTTCTACCTTAGTTTCAGCGTTTGACCCCGACGAAGGGGGTCGTTTGACGGTGAATTGGGCAGAGCGAGATTGAGCTATATCCCATTTTCCCCAACGAGACCTTCCCCAGCCGTTAATATCAGTCCACTCTACCTCTGGTTGATCCATCGGGCCGTTTTGTGGATGCAAAAGTAATATTGCCTGAGATTGCAATTCTTCGTTCTTGAGAATCTGCAATGACCATCTACCTGTGCCAATCTGTTGTTCAGCTTGTTCAATAGTTTGCCAATCAGGAAGATTTAACCCTGTTTTACGTATTTCCCGCAATTCATTGAGGCTGGCCACAGGTGGTGGCTGTTTCCATTGCCAACGTCCTGTTATGTATCCAGGAACGCCTCCTATCAGTAATAGCAGTAGTAACAACAAAAGCACTACGACATGAGCCAATTGCTTTTCTTTGAAAAACTTAGATAAGGAAATCATTAGTAAAAATTGCTGTATTTACGCAAAATTCTACTTGAAAAAATGACACAGTAAGTTCAGTAAATTTTACATTTTTAGCCTGAGTATCTCATCTGATACTCAGTGGAAATGAGAGATAGTATTTAAGCATGGGTGAGCACAGGGTAATTTTCTATGAGTCTTTCCTCTTTGCTTTGTCACTATCTCTCTATTTCATCAAGTATATTTTATTACCTTTGGCTTTCCGCTTTTGGCTGTAGTTCTGCATCTGTGGAAAAATAATCATTCATCCAATTCAGCAAAGGAATTAATAACAGCAGCATACAAGCAGAGTAGAGGTCACCGCCCCAACTGTCATGCAGCCATTTAAAAGCTGCCTCGCGTCCTGTGCCATGAAAGAAGCTGAGTAAAGTGTTACGAATAATATTGGCAGTAATGCTAATAACGATCGCACAAGATAAAAACCAAGTAGTAGTGCGGCGTGAGGATAATGCACCTGTCCAATAAAGCAGCATTAAGCTGACATAAAGAGTGGTAAATAACATTTTTAGCCCTGCACAATAAGGGGCAACTTCCACAATCCTGCCACCTACGTATATATTTATCTCATCAACAATTACTTCCATACCCACTTGATTGAGAATGAAGCCTGCTGTACCTGCAATGAAGCTTTGCAGAGGTAAGGTGTAGGGAACGAGGAGGTAGGGTATTGCTGTTGGGGTTGCTAAAAATATTAATAGCAGAGGAAATGCTTGTAATCGGCAGCCTGCTATGCCCTTGAACCACAAGCACAATCCTGCCAAGATAGCCGGAAAGGAGACATTGACCCACTCTGGAATACCGCTAAGATAAAGTATTCCCCCTGTTACAAGCAAAACAGCACCCAAAGGATGGGCTGTATCTTGCAGACGTCGCCACTTTTTCCGGTTCATCCAAATGAGGTAAGCGGCAAATGGTAGACCAATAATACCGTGGCTAAAATATTCGTGTTCTATACTGATGCTTTTGTTGAGCCAACCATCTAACCAATGTAGTAATAAAGGAGCATAGAGCAGTACTAAAATACCCAAAATCCCTACATTGAGTAATTGTACAGAGTTTCTGTGTTTAATCTGTTGCTGAAGTGCCATGATTTTAAATAATTTCCCATTGATAATTTACAAGGTGTTTCCATGAACCGACGTTAGTTATTTGGCTACTTAACTACTGTAAATTAAATACACAATAACTGTTGTTGTTCGCCACTGAGAGTTGAGGCGATCGCTGTAACAACTTGTTGAATTTGGCTATGGCTCAAACCAGGGTACATGGGTAACGATAATATTTGCTTTGCCAGCTGTTCTGCTTGGGGAAAATCTCCCGCTTGATAGCCTAAGTTGGTAAATGCTGGTTGCAAATGGCAGGGAATTGGATAGTGAATACCAGTTTGAATTCCTAATGCTGAGAGTTGATCCTGGATTCGCTGGCGTTCTAGGGCACAAGTATCATCAATTTTGATTACATAAAGGTGATATACGTGTCCTGCATCGCTTTGATTTTGCATGGGGATAATTCCCGCAGAGACTAATGGTGCTAGTTCCAGATCATACTGTTGAGCAATCTTTAAGCGATCGCGATTCCACTGTGGCAAATGTGGTAGTTTTTCTAACAACACTGCTGCTTGCAATGTATCTAAGCGACTATTCGTCCCTGATTCCACATGAAAGTATTTTTGAGATGCACCATAATTTCGCAAGCGCACCATCTTTTGGGCTACATCCGCATCACGCGTCACCAGCATTCCCCCATCCCCAAATGCTCCCAAATTTTTGCTGGGATAAAAACTAAAAGCTGCTGCTGTCCCCACAGAACCTGCGCGATATCCTTCTCTTTCGGCTAAATGTGCTTGTGCCGCATCTTCAAAAATTAGTAGTTTGTAAGTATCAGCCAAGTCTAATAGCTGCCTTGGTGATACCATTTGACCATAGAGATGTACGGGGATAATCGCTTTAGTAGATGGCGTAATTACTTTTGCTGCTGCTTCCAAGTCAATTAAAGCTGTTTGGGGATCGCAGTCTACGAGAATTGGCTTGGCTCCAGCACGTAAAACTCCGATTAATGTTGCCACAAAGGTATTGGCGGGTAAAATCACCTCATCCCCAGCACCAATATTACACGCTTGCAAACCGAGGGCGATCGCATCGGTTCCTGATGCAACGCCTACACCATATTCTGTGCCAGACGCTGCTGCAAAAGCTGTTTCAAAATTTGCCAGTGCTTTCCCTAAAATAAAATCTCCCTGGGCCAACACAGCCTGGATTGCCTGTTGTAATTGATGTTGAATTGGCTGATGCTGTAAATTAAGGTCTACAAAAGGAATTTTAAGATTCATTTTATTCATACTAGTTATCCTGAGAAACACATAACAAATTTTTGCCTATCAATACAAGTCTCTACTGATGAATTAATAGTAAAGTCTGAATAAGATATTTATTTATTTGATAAATCTCATGAAATCAAGCAAGTAATTGTTTGTATATTTAAATTTAATTTTTGTATAAAAAAATAAATGCGTATGTAAAAATACTGGGACAATCAGAATCATATCTGAAAATTTGCATAAATTAAGTACATCTTTTAATTTAAATTTGATACTCATCATGAAAAGTATTTAAAATTGCTGTCTATTTCGATAACACACATCTACCTTCAAGTAAAAAATAATTCTTAACCGTTACCTTAACACTGACAAAACTTATCTCACGTAAGCCCTAGATTTAAAGCTACATGATAGGAAATCCAGATGAAAAATTAGTTCAGTTTTTTATTTCATTCTTTAGCGTTATATTACCCTCATCGAATCTGAAACTAACGCTGTCTGGCAACAAAACCTTAAGCAAGCGTGATTACACACTTTGTTTATGAAAAAGTTGTAAAATTTATGCTCCCATCTTGTTTATCAGCAGCCAATTTGGGGAATGCTTAAAAATAGAAAACCATAACCCGGAAACAGCGGTTATATAAATTACAAGATCGAGCAATTATCAAGGTAGCGGTGGCAATGGTAGAGCCTGAAAACAAATTATTTGGCTTCAAGGATGGTTGGGTTTCTCAGGAAGCAAGAGAGCAACAACGCCTCGAAGCATTGTCTGAATTAGGTTTGCGGCAACCAGAAACGATTCCAGTCTTTGAAGAAGCCACTCAAACTGCTGCTCACTTTTTAGAAGCGCCAATTTCCATTTTGGGATTTGTGGACCAAGAACGTCATTGGTTTAAGTCAGCAGTAGGCTTATCTAGGCTGGGACTAATGAATCATCTGGCACAAAATCGTCAATTATCACGCCGGGAATCCTTTTGTACCCAAGTGGTAGAAAATTTACAAATTGTCGCTATAAATGATACTCGTAAACTGACAGACTCAGTACTTATTACTAGTAAATTAGTGCAGGATTATGGCATTCGTGCTTACTTGGGAGCACCACTGATTGATGCTGCGGGAAATTGTTTAGGTGCATTGTCAGTGATGGATTTAGTGCCGCGTAACTTCACAACTCGCGACCTGGAGTTTTTACAGATAATAGCTCGTTGGAGTATGAGTGAATTTGAGCGCAACCGATTGCTACTGCAAGCAAAGCCACAAAAAACTACTTTCAACGGCACTCCTATTTTATCTGTCAATGACGAACCCATAAGTGACATCAGAGTCACTCCACCTAATTTGGGACAAGAATCGGTTTCTACTAAGCAACTGAAACTGGAACTTTTGGGACATCTCACTCAGGAGTTGCGTACACCGTTAACATCTGTGTTAGGCATGGCTAGCGTCTTAGGACGCGAAATTTATGGGCCTTTGACAACGAAGCAGAGAGAGTATCTAGAGATTATTCAACATAGTGGTCGGTACTTACTTTCTTTAGTTAATGAAATTACCGAACTGGGAGCTATGGATGAAAACACAGCTGTGTTAAATCTAGCGCCTGTAGATATTGAAATGCTATGTCAACAAGCTATTAATACCCTAGAAGAAGCAGCTAACCGCCGTGAGCAAGATATTCGCCTATCGATAGAACCAGGACACAGTCGCATTTGGCTTTTGGATAAAGATAAAGTGCGGCAAATCCTGTATCACTTGGTGTTTAGCGTCATTCAACTTTCTGCTACAGGCAGCATTGTGCGTATTCATGTTTCTTACAAGGAAAATACACTGAATATTACTGTTTGGGTTTCTCATCCTTGGCTAGGAGATGGCATAACTGAGGTTGATCCTTATTTCCGCCTTAACTCCTTATCATTGCTTGAACTTACAGGCGAAGGAGCAACCTATGGCACTTATTCAGAAAGTTATGAGGAACCAAGGATGCCAGTAGTACTAGACAAATCACCAAATTTGACTGATTCTCCCTCAGATATGTTGACTATGATTCCTGGCAAGGATTTAGCGGCAGGACATGGTAATTTGTCACGCGAAAGCTTGGGTCTGTTGCTTGGCTGTCAGCTAGCAGAATTGCATGGTGGACAGATTGCCATTCAAGGTTCATCAGAATCAGGACGCCGCTATGTACTTTCCTTGCCATTACAACTAGCTACTTCCTCAGAAGCAATTAGCGATTGATCTATCGCCATCCTTGTGCAAAATGACTGCCTTCAATTAGCATCTGGTGGACATACTTCTTAACAAGAAAGTAATTACCTATTTACAATCTGCGTTATTACATTATTATGTGACCCGCATTATGATTAAATTCAGGTTCCGCGCGGGCGTGCTAGTTGATCACAGCGTGTTTTATGAATTTAGTCTGGCTGATAAATTTAGTTTGGCAACGATTTAATTTATCTTATTTACCGATCAAAGAATATCTTGCTACCAGCTATCTACACCGTTATTCGGTTGGTCTATTACACTCTTGGCGGCAAAGTAGCGTTCTGATCAAGTGGGGAGACGCAATAGCGGTTGCTTTACTTAGCTTGGTGTATGCTCTTGCCCCTTTTGTATCTAGCTCTTTAGTAGGAGTGTTGTTAGTAGCTTGTGTAGGATTTTGGCTGCTGTTGACTTTATCTGATGAATCAGCACCAGCAAATACGCCGTTGTTTACCCCAATTCACCTACTGGTGTTGCTTTACTGGGGAATTGCTGTAATCGCAACAGCATTATCACCAGTAAAACAGGCGGCGTTGAGAGACTTGATAGTATTGACACTTTATCTATTGTTGTTTGCCCTTTGTGCTAGGGTGTTGCGATCGCCTCGCTGGCGCTCTTGGATAATTACCCTGTACCTGCATGTATCGCTAATTATTAGTATATACGGCTTGCGGCAATGGTTTTTTGGCGCCACAGCACTGGCGACTTGGGTAGACCCACAATCTCCTCTAGCTAAGACAACCAGAGTTTATAGTTATTTGGGGAATCCCAACTTATTGGCTGGATATCTGGTACCGGCGGTAGCTTTAAGTTTGGTGGCAATTTTTGCTTGGCAAAGCTGGATCAAAAAAGCTCTAGCGTTAACGATGTTTATTGTGAATACGGCTTGTTTGGTTCTGACTTTTAGTCGTGGTGGTTGGATTGGTTTGGTGGTGGCAGTTTTAACTGCGATCGCTTTGCTAATTTATTGGTGGAGCGTGCAAATGCCTCCTTTTTGGCGCACTTGGTCGCTGCCAATTATGTTGGCAAGTATGATTGGTTTTTTGTTGCTAGCAGTAATATTTGTAGAGCCAGTACGTCTGCGGATTTTTAGTATTTTTGCCGATCGCCAAGATAGCAGTAATAATTTTCGGCGAAACGTCTGGGATGCTGTCTTCGAGATGATTCGCGATCGCCCGATTATTGGCATTGGCCCTGGTCACAATGCTTTTAATAAAATCTACCCGCTTTATCAACGTCCTCGTTATACTGCTTTGAGTGCTTATTCGATTTTTTTAGAGGTGGCTGTAGAAACTGGCTTAGTTGGTTTAGCCTGTTTTCTCTGGCTGATCATTGTGACATTCAATCACGCGTGGGCGCAAATGCAACGATTGCGCCAGTCCAGAAATGCGGAAGGATTTTGGTTAATTGGAGCGATCGCTACTGTATCGGGGATGCTAGCCCACGGTACTGTGGATACAATCTGGTTTCGTCCTGAAGTCAATAGCCTTTGGTGGCTAATGATGGCCTTGATTGCTAGCTACTGGAAACCTTTAAATCAAGGTCAGACTCAACAAGTCAATTCACCTTACCCAGAACCTACGGTAAATTAACGTGAATCTGGGTAGTGATCAGTCAGAAAATAATCGAGCAAAAAAATTCAAAATTCAGGAGCTATAAATCTATAATAGATTCTGGCTCCTGAATGGAGAATCAAAATTGCTAAACCAGACGATTGGTCTGTGGAGTTGCTTTGAGTTCTAATTTTTGCATTTAGTCTCTGTAGGTAGTGGCCCCAGGCGCACTGGGGTCACGATAACGAGTTGGTTCATCGCTACGCTTTCTGCCTGCCAAACCAGCTAGACCAAATAAACCAATTAATCCTAACCAACCCCAATCAAAATCTTGGCGATCGTAAACTGTTGTCCTTGGAGTAGTTTCAACTCTGGGGTCAGTCACCTGAGCGTTTACAGGTAGAGTTAAAGGCAACATTGCCATACTCAAAGTCAGAAAACCAGCACTCACTACCTTAGTCAAGTTACGTGTCATGGTAAAAATTCCTCATCCCTTGCAACGTTACTCACCACTGTATCGAGTCTCACAACCAGCCAAATCAATCTCCAGCTATAAACTAGGCTTTGTCTCAACTCACACTGAAGATATACAATTTGCTTTCTAATTGCATCAGATTTTCACTCTAGTGTGGTATTGGGTCCATAGTCATGCTTAATAATTTTTCATTGCTCGTTGCATATCACGTTGATCTTGGCGTCGTTTTAGGGATTCTCTTTTATCATGGAGCTTCTTACCTTTGCCAAGGGCTATACTCACTTTCACCCAGCCTCTTTTGAGGTACATCTTCAAAGGTACTAATGTTAAACCCTCCTGTTCTACCTTGCCAATTAACTTACGGATTTCTTGGCGATGCAGCAACAGCTTACGCGTGCGGCGTGGTTCATGATTAAAATATTGTCCACTAGCATTGTAAGGGGAAATATGCACGTTAATTAACCATGCTTCGCCATTACGAATTAAGGCATAGCCGTCTTGGAGATTGACTTTACCGGCGCGGATAGACTTGACCTCTGTTCCTGTTAATTCAACTCCGGCTTCATAAGTTTCCAGGATTTCATACAAATAACGGGCTTGACGGTTGTCACTAATAACTTTGTAACTTTCGCTCTTTTCGCTCATTGAAAATTTTTCGTGCTTTAAATGTGCTGCAAAATTTTTTTGGGACTAGCTTGTGAATTTCTCAGGAGATGTTATACCTCTATAAATGTGATACGAGCGTTATTCTATTAATTTAGCTTTTCTAAGTTCTCTATTAAAAGTTTTCTAGCGCCAAATTTACTGGATAATGATTTTAAATTAAATATTAATTTACATGAGATTATTTAGTACCTATGCACTATTATATTGGCTTATTGTTAAGAAATACAAAACTATTTGTGTCTTTTCAGCAATAAGAATCTAATTGCGTTACACTTCTTTAACTATTCCTAAGGATTTAAGACTTTCTTCATAAATCAACCTTTAGGCGGTCATTAGCTAGTAATCCTGTCATAGTATGAAACAGAAGAACACTATTTTTAGTTGTGTTCACTGATGTAGCTCGTAGAAGCAAATTTCTGAGTAAAAAAAATGCTAGGGGTGTATTATCCATGCCCTTGACGATTCTTGTTGTAGATGATGACCTGGGCACTCGTCTATCTATTAGTGATTATCTTGAACTGTCTGGCTACTCAGTGGTTACGGCTAATGATGGTCAAGAGGCTTTGGCAATGGTAGATAATTACCATCCTGATTTGATAGTCACTGATATTGTTATGCCACGGATGAACGGTTATGAACTAGTCCGCCGGGTACGTCAACAACCAGCATTCCGGTTATTACCTGTCATTTTATTAACAGCACGGACTAAGACTCAGGAGAGAATTCTGGGATACCAATCAGGGTGCGATTTATACTTACCTAAGCCTTTTGAACTAGAAGAGTTAGCAGCAGCGATTCGCAATCTTCTGGAGCGATCGCAAATTATTCAATCTGAGTACCGCTTCTCTCATAAAGAGAATTTAGGCAGTTTCCTACCCACAAAAGAGGCAGACACCCACAACTCTCTGTCTACTCATATTCAGCAATCCCATTTGTTCTCTTCCTTGACTCCCAGAGAACAGGAAGTCTTAGAACTGTTGACTCACGGACTTTCTAATGCGGATATGGGTAATCAACTACACCTGAGTCCGAGAACAGTAGAAAAATATGTTAGTAGTTTATTAAGAAAAACTGCCACCAGCAACAGAGCGGAGCTGGTGCGTTTTGCCATTAAGCATGGCTTAGTAGAATAGCATTTATGCTTTTAGTTGCTGGTTAGTAATGTATTCGAGCAGACCTTCACAAGCATCAACAAGTAAATCAATTACCTGATTAAAGCCTTCTACTCCACCGTAGTAAGGATCTGGAACTTCCTTCAAGGTATGCTGAGAGCAAAATTTACACATTAAGTAAACTTTGTCGTGATATTGCCCAGTAGGGTCAAGAGCGAGGATATTCTGATAATTCTCTTGATCCATTGCCAAAATCATATCAAAGTCCTGAAAGTCTAATTTTTGAAATTGGCGAGCCTGACCACGCAGTTTAATTCCCAACTTCGCAGTAGCAGCAGTACTCATGCGTCGGTCGGGTGGGCTACCAATGTGATAGCTAGATGTACCAGCAGAGTCACAGAGGATGCAATCGCTCAAGCCAGCCCGGTCGATGAGATGATTCATGATGTTTTCTGCCGATGGCGAACGACAGATGTTACCCAGGCAGACAAAAAGCAACTTATAAGGCATAAATATTTCACTTAGTACCCATCAAAGGTCAAAAGTCTACAGTCATCAGTCTAATGGCTTATGACTAATGACTAATGACTAATGATTTATCCTGAGCGCAGTCGCAAGACCAATGACTAAAATCCAGGTAGTTCCAGACCACTTGTCAAATCTTCCATTCGTTCCCGCATTGTTGCTGTGGACTTGTTGTAGGCATCTTTCATTGCCACTGTCACGAGGTCAGAAAGTAATTCTGCTCCTTGTGCTAGGGCATCAGGGGAAATTTCCACTCGCTTGGGTTCTTGGTTACCACTGACAATCACCTTAACCAGACCACCGCCAGACTCCCCTTGAATCTCCATTTGCTCCAATTCTTCTTGGAGTCGCTTTGCGCCTTCTTGAACTTGCTGCGCTTTTTTGAAAGCGTCGGCTAGTTCTTTCATTTTTCCTAAACCAAAACCAAATCCCTGTCCTTTTCCTGTCATAACTGATTGTCCGCGTGTGCGTTGAATAATAAAATCAAATTCAATTATAGATGCGGTCGGCAATTTGCCTCTTTTATTACCAATAATTAATCTGGGTGTGGAGAATGGGGCATTGGGCATTGGGCATAGGTAAGAATCTCCCTTGTCCCCTTGTCCCCCCATTTCCCCATCTCCCCACTCCTCAACAAGCTGCTTGAAACTCGCCGATCATTTTCACTTCTGGCTCTAAGCAAATCGACCAATTTTCTTGTACTTGGTGCTGGATATGACGAATGAGACAGAAAATATCGCTAGCTTTTGCTCCGCCACGATTGACGATAAAATTAGCATGTAATAATGCTACTTGCGCTCCACCAATTTGGTAGCCTTTTAGACCTGTTTGTTCAATTAACCATCCAGCAGCATAAGGTTTGGGATTACGGAACACACTGCCACAACTAGGGAAATTGTAAGGTTGGGTGGTTAGCCGATGTTTTTTGTGCTGCTTGGTTGTTGCCAAAACTATTGCCGGATCGGCACCTGGTTGGAGTTGGAAGGTGGCTTGGGTGACGATGCGTTGGCAACGCCTCTCCGTAGGAGCTGCGCTTCCTTGCAATGCGGAGGTACGGTAGCTGTAACCGATGTCTTCGGGGGCCAAGGTTTCTAAAGTACCGTCTGGTAAAAGTACTTGGGCACTGACTAACATATCTGCGATACAGCTATTGTGCGCCCCGGCATTCATGACAACGGCACCCCCAACAGTTCCCGGGATACCCACAGCCCACTCTAATCCTTGCCAACCCAATTTTGCTGCTTCCCATGCCAAACTGGGAATTGATTCACCTGCGGCGACGGTTAATTGACCTGTTTGGGGATCAAAATAGCTGTGGCGCAGATGACGAGTGGAGATTACTAGGCCGGGAATACCGCGATCGCTCACTAATAAGTTAGAACCTGCTCCTAGTATTGTTACTGTTAATTCGTGTTCTTTTGCATACTCAACACTAGCTTGCAGCGCTTCTAAGTTACGAGGGGCAGCGTACCATTCAGCATCTCCTCCAACTCTATAAGAAGTAAACGCGGATAAAGAAGCATGTGACTGGATCACACAATCAGTGTCTTTTAAGTAAATTATTTTACTATCACTTGATTTTTCTGTTTTCTGCTTCTGTGTAGTTGAAGCAGAAATTGTGCAGACATTTCCAGCTGCCTGGGAGATTTTCATCTTTACGTCAATTTGTGAAATTTTTACATTTATCTGCCGTAAAAATACAGCAATAGTGTGAATCGATAAATTCGTTGCTAGAAGAAAACTTTATTTAAGTTTCCTCACCTAGGATGTGGCTGTAGCTGGTTCGCAAAGCGCAGTAATTACTTCAGGAATCACCTGATTTAAGTTCCCAGCACCCAGAAATAGTGCCAAATCTCCAGGGCGTAAGGTTTGCAGCAAGAACTCACTCATCAAGGGTAAATTTGGCTGATACAACACTTGTGGGTGTTGTTTGGCAATTTCCTCTGCCAGTTGTTCACCGCTAATTTGCCCTAAATTGGTTTCTCCAGCACTGTAAATGTCTGTCAGCACAACTAAATCAGCATAAGTAAATGACTCGGCAAATTCTTCTAAAAATGTCAGTGTGCGGCTATAGCGGTGGGGTTGAAAAATAGCAACCACTCTTTGTCCTGGTCTGGCTTGCAGGCGGGCAGCAGCAAGAGTAGCACGAATCTCGCTGGGGTGATGAGCATAGTCATCAATGAAGGTAATGCCGTTCACTTCTCCCCGAAATTCAAAGCGACGTCTTGCACCTTCAAAGGTAGCTATTCCTTTGGCAATTACCCCGAATTCTAAGCCTAAGACCCGACCCACAGCTACCGCAGCCAGAGCATTGCTTAGATTATGCCGACTCAGCAGTCGTAATTTCAATACTCCTAAAGCTTTACCTTTTTCCCAAACTAGGGCTGTAGTCCCATCAGGTCGATATTCAATATTACTAACGGTGTAGTCGGCCTCTGTCTCTGGGTTGAGGCTGTAGGTGATTGTTGGTTGGAGGCGATCGCCGGAGGCGTTGCGTAGCAACTCGCGTACTGTTTCACAATCAATGCTACCTATAAGAGTTTTACAACCTGCCGCAAACTTTTGGAAGATGTCAACTACTTCTTCCAATGTGTCGTAGTGGTCAGGATGATCTAGTTCAATATTAGTAATAATGCCAATCTCAGGGGCGTGTTTCACCAGAGAACCATCCGATTCATCCGCTTCCGCCACCAGATACTGACTTTGCCCTAATCGAGCATTTCCTTCCCAAGCATTAACTTCACCACCTACAAGAATTGTTGGATCTAAACCAGCTTGCAATAGCATATAGCCAATCATGCTACTGGTTGTAGTTTTACCGTGGGTTCCTGCAACTGCAATGCTATAGTAATCTGCGATTAAAGCAGCTAGTACATCTGAACGATGTAAAATTGGGCAACCTAATTCCAGTGCTGCTTTGTATTCCAAATTATTGGCATTAATTGCTGTTGAACAAATCACTTGAGGCAGTGTTGACTTGGTAGCATTAGGTGATAGTTCTTGTGGGTTTAATAATACTCTATTAGCTGATTCACTAGGAAGAAAGAATTCGAGATTACTTGCCTCTTGTCTACCAAAAATATGTGTTCCGATAGATTCCAACTTGCACGTAATATGATTTGGACGAAGATCGGAACCTGATACTGGCAATTGACGCTTTGCCAAAACGTATGCCAAGGCAGACATACCAATACCACCAATTCCAATGAAATGAAATGGTCTGCCGCCAAAATCTACAGAATTATTCATTGATTGCTCCTCTTACACCACACCATAATCACAAATGACACGCGTATCATAACAGGAATTTGATTTTTACCGTAACTGCGCTTGCATCTTGTTTATACCTGATGTTTGGATTATTTTCCTCTGTTGTTTTGCTGATTGAGAATGATTTTACCTTTGTTGGAGGTTTTTGCTATTTCTGAACTGTTCTTAAGATTATTCTCAAAATTTCTGCTGCATCGGGACAGAAATTCTTGTAGTTTCAAATACATCTTTCTAAATTCCTTACTGGTGTTGGCTACAGTAATACATTGACAGTGAAACTGCTTTTAAATTACATCAAGCTCAGGCGCAAATTGAGTACAATAGTACATTGGTATTAAAAGTATTTTCAATTGAATGAAAGTTTAGGCATGACTAAATGCAGCAAATAGCAATCTTTGGTGGCACATTTGATCCAATTCATTGGGGACACTTGCTCATAGCTCAGACAGCTTTGTATCAAGTACCCCTAGAAAAAGTAATTTGGGTGCCATCACTAAATCCTCCCCATAAAAAAGCGGCTTTGTTTGAGCATCGCTGGGAAATGTTGCAACTAGCTACAAGAGAAAACCCAGCATTTACTGTCTCCCTAGTAGAGACAAATCGCTCTGGGACTTCCTATGCCATCAACACTTTGATCGACTTATCTACTGTTTACTCAAATACTCACTGGTACTGGATTGTGGGTTTGGATACATTCCAAACCTTACCTCGTTGGTACCGTGGACACGAACTAGCACAAATGTGTGATTGGTTAATCGCACCCCGACAGCTAGGTGGTGAGACTATAGCTCAAAGCGAGTTAATCTGCAAGCAAGTAGAGCAACTACTGAGAAAGCAGTCATCTACCATTCGCTGGCAATTCTTGAATATACCCTTAGTAGGAGTTTCGTCAAGTCTAATTCGTAAACTTTGCCGCGAACACAGGTCAATTCGCTATTTAGTCCCGGAACCGGCTAGATCGTACATCACTGCCCACAACCTCTACTCAGATAAATCTGAATAAAATATGTTTTTTTTTTATGGATCTAACACTTTATGGTTATTAATACCCCCCCCCTTTGCGATATGATTGGGGTCAAAGATATCAATTTATAGGCATAAATACAGAGGGCAAGACACTGTGATTAGAGTCGCAATCAATGGTTTCGGGCGAATTGGACGTAACTTTGCACGCTGCTGGGTGGGTAGAGAAAATAGCAACATTGACCTTGTTGCTGTGAATGACACATCAGACCCTAGAACCAATGCTCACCTCCTAAAGTATGACTCAATGCTAGGGAAGTTAAAGGATGTTGACATTACAGCCGATGATAACTCGATCATCGTTAACGGCAAGACCATTAAATGCGTATCTGATCGCAACCCAGAAAACTTGCCCTGGAAAGAGTGGGAAATTGACCTGATTATCGAATCAACAGGCGTGTTTACCAGCAGAGAAGGGGCACAAAAGCATTTGAATGCTGGAGCCAAAAAGGTGCTGATCACCGCTCCTGGTAAAAACGACGATGGTACTTTTGTGGTGGGCGTGAATCATCACGACTATGAACACAACAAGCACCACATTATTAGTAACGCCAGCTGTACTACCAACTGCTTGGCCCCCATAGCCAAAGTGTTGAACGATAAATTCGGGATCATCAAAGGCACGATGACCACCACCCACAGTTACACTGGTGACCAGCGTTTGCTAGATGCTTCTCACCGGGATTTGCGTCGGGCAAGAGCAGCAGCCATCAACATTGTTCCCACCTCCACTGGTGCGGCAAAAGCTGTGGCTCTGGTAATCCCAGACCTCAAAGGCAAGCTGAATGGTGTTGCTTTACGTGTACCTACCCCGAACGTTTCAATGGTAGATTTCGTAGTTCAGGTTGAGAAGCGTACTATTACGGAAGAAGTTAATCAAGCTCTCAAAGATGCTTCTCAAGGTGCTCTCAAAGGCATTTTGGACTACAGCGAATTACAACTTGTATCATCCGATTATCAAGGCACTGACGCTTCTTCTATTGTTGATGCCAGCTTGACTTTGGTGATGGGTAATGACCTAGTGAAAGTCATGGCATGGTATGACAACGAGTGGGGTTATAGCCAGCGAGTTTTAGATTTGGCTGAACTAGTAGCTGAGAAATGGGCTTAATCCTGTTCTATCACTTTGGGGAGAGAAAAATAAATGTAGTAGCGCGGCAAGCTTAAGATGTTGGGTTCATCAGATTGAAAAACCAAAATTTAATCATGATAATTGATTACTCAACCCAACAAATTAGACTAGACGCGCTACTACGCCTAAATTGATAAAAACCTTGTAAAATAAGGGTTTTAAATTCTTCTTTAGCGATAGTGATTAAAGAGGGTTAATTTAGTCAGTTATCAAACTGTTTGCTGGTCTATTGACTAAAATGTTGGAATCCCTGACTAAGATTTAAAACTTGGTCGGGGAATTTTTTATTTCTATCTCTTAATAGTACTTGTGAACTATCTGTAATGGTACCAATAATAGCTGCACCTTGACCTAATTGTTGAACTAGAGTGATGGCTGGTGATTCTGGTAAACACAGCACTAATTCAAAGTCTTCGCCACCGTAGAGGGCATATTTTAATGCTGTTTCTGGTGTCAGCCAGTGATGAAAACTTTCTGGTAAAGGAATTTGGTTAAATTCTAAGATAGCACCAACACCACTGGCACGGCAGATTTGGCAAATAGCATCTGCTAAACCGTCGCTGCTATCCATACCGGCGATGGGGAGGTGGGGAGATGGGGGGTATTCTAGAATTTGCCAGAGGATAGGTAGGACATCTAATCTTGGTTTTGGGCGCTGGTGGGCTTTGATTAAAGTGCTTTGTTCTGCATCAGTGAGGTTTTGCTGCAATTTGGGATGCAAGAGCAGTTGTAAGCCAGCGTGGGAGGCTCCATGCACACCTGTGATGACGATCGCATCTCCTACTTGAGCCGTAGAGCGACGAATAATCTGATGAGGATGAGCTTGACCAAAAGCGGTGATTGCTAAAGTCGTCACAGGCGATCGCACGACATCACCACCAAGTATTGGGGTATGGTATTTTTGCAGGCATTCTGTCATTCCCTGGTATAAGCATTCCACCCAACTGACGCTAACTTCTCCAGGAAGTCCCAAGCCGACGGTAATTCCCAAAGGCGAAGCCCCCATTGCTGCCAAATCGGATAAATTAGCAGCCGCAGCTCGCCAACCAGCATCTTCTGGAGACGTAGTGACATGACTAAAATGCACTCCATCCACCAACACATCCGTTGTCACTACCAAAGATTGCCCTGGTGAAGTTGAAAGTACTGCTGCATCATCCCCAATTACTTCTGGGGGACAAAAGCGCTGCAATCTTTCTAAAAGACCTTGTTCGCCAATATCTTGAACTTTAGGCATGGGGCATGGGGCATGGGGCATT
>JADEXK010000035.1 GCA_015207155.1 Nostocales cyanobacterium LEGE 11386
CCCTATTCCCAACTAAGCTGGTATTATAAATTTTTCGCTCCCAGCTAGCCCAAAAGCAGCGTGAATCAATTGCAAAGCTTTAACACCTTGTTCTTGTGCCACAACACAGCTAATTTTGATTTCTGAGGTAGCAATCATTTGAATATTAATTTGGTGTTGGGCTAAGGCTTCAAACATTTTAGCGGCAATACCTGGCTGTCCTACCATCCCTGCACCAACAATACTGACTTTAGCGATCGCATTATCTAACACAACTTCACCCCATCCTAATTCTGCTGCCACTTGGGTGAGCATTTTTTGTGTACTTTCCCCATCTATCCGCGAGACTGTGAAGGCAATATCGCGTCTGGGAATCCCATCAATTACTCGGCAGCGCTGAGATTGAATGATCATGTCAACGCTGACGTTGTGCTGTGCTAATAGTCCAAACAACCTGGCTGCCATCCCCGGCCTATCTGGTACTTGGCGAATGGCCAGACGCGCTTGGTTCATATCTAAAGCAACGCCGCGAACGGGGGGGGGTGAGTGCTGAGTGCTGTAAAGCCCTGCGGGCATGGCTGCGCTTAGAGCGGAAGCGGGGCGTTTAGCCCGTGCTGAGTGCTGAGTGTAGAAAGTTTCTTTTTGTCTTCCTTGTCCCCTTGTCTCCTTATCTGCTTCAATCTCAAAGGCTTTACGCAATGCAGCAACGGCGCGCTCGCATTCTGTTGCATCTACTACACAACTGACTTTGACTTCACTGGTGGAAATCATCTGGATGTTTACTTCTGCTTCCGCTAAGGTGGCAAACATTTTGGCTGCTACTCCAGGACGGCCAATCATGCCTGCGCCAGCAATACTGACTTTAGCAATGTTCTGTTCTACCATCACTTCTGCTTCGTCAGATTTAGGGTGAGATTGACTCCTCAGTGCTGGGGCGATCGCTGCTGCTACTGCTTCTGCTCGCTTTAATATTGGTGTGGTGACGGTAAAAGCAATGTCGTTACTATTACCTTCGTGTATTGATTGAATAATTAAATCTACGTCTACATCTTGCCGGGATATTTCCCCAAATAACCTGGCGGCGACTCCTGGTTTATCGGGTACGCGCAACAGTGCTACCTTTGCTTGGTCTGTGTCAAATTCTACATTGTCTACAGGACGGGCAATTTCTAAATTCACTAGCGATCGCTCTTGGTTTTTGGGTGATCTGACCCAAGTCCCAGCAGCATCTGTCCAACTAGACCTCACCACTAGGGGAACACCATAGTTGCGGGCAATTTCCACGGCGCGGGGATGCAGGACTTTTGCTCCTAAGCTTGCCAGTTCTAGCATTTCATTGCAGGTGATTTCATCCATCAACTGGGCTTCGGGAACCAAGCGGGGATCTGTAGTTAAAATACCTGGTACATCTGTATAAATTTCACAAAAATCTGCCTGTAATGCCGCAGCTAGGGCGACTGCTGATGTGTCGGAACCACCGCGACCTAATGTGGTAATTTCCATATCTCTGAGGCTGGATATGCCTTGAAATCCAGCTACTACAACTACCTTCCCTTGATTAATATGACGACTCAGACGATTAGTTTCAATGTGCAAAATTCGGGCACGGGTATGTTCAGCTTCGGTAACAATTCCTACTTGAGCGCCAGTCATAGAAATTGCTGGCTGTCCAATTTCTTGCAATGCCATACTTACCAAGGCAATGGTGACTTGCTCACCAGTGGAAAGCAGCATATCCATTTCCCGACGGTTGGGATTTGGAGAAATTTCATTAGCTATTTTGACGAGTCCATCGGTGGTTTTGCCCATTGCGGAAACCACTACTACCAGAGAGTTTCCAGTTTTTACAGTCTGATAAACACGCTGTGCAACAGCTTGAATCCGTTCTACTGAACCGACAGATGTACCACCGTATTTTTGAACTATGAGCGCCATAAGTTTATATTTAATCAATTGTGCTTACTTTCATCAACATTCCGCCAATTCGGGAACTCTGGAAAGCATTGCCAGTTATTTAGTTTACTAACTTATCAGAATCAGCCTAGACAAAAAACCTGTAATTTAGTTTTGTCAGTGATTTTGATTTCATCCAATCCCAGTAGGTTTAGTACAAATAGCAAAGGTAAGAAATAGTATACTCCCCTAAATGCTCCACAGAAACCGATGAAAGTCAAGGGGCTGTACTCCAACCCAGGCGATCGCTTGAGTTAATTTATCAAGATTCAGTGAAATTTCAAATTTTTTGTATCTCTTTTTGAATAAAAATAAGTGTATATGCTTATAATTAGTTTATTGGTTTGAGATATTTAAACAATCTCAAAAAATACATAGTAGTTCCTTGCATATTACTAGCGTTAACAAGCTGAAAACTAGATGTTTAGCAAGTAAGTGACTCATTTAATTGCTCTTATTGCTATGCTAATTTGCGTTGTACCTAGTTAAATTGGCTAATTTTATTTACAATTGAAATTCGGTATTTGGATAGTGAAAATGGATAAATTAGAACTGGCTAAAATAGGTAAAGAATACATCAATCAAAGTCCGTATGGAATTTTTGATTTTCGTGGTCATGAGGTAATTGTATTACCCACAGTTTTTCCACCAACTTACAATACTCCTACAATTTCAGAATTAATCGAAGGATTAGCAAATAATTGTCTGCAAACTAAAAATCAATGCCGAGTATTTGAAATGGGCATGGGTACTGGTGCAGCTATCTTAACAGTTGCCAAAATGAAGGGAGTAGTAGCCAGTGCCTCAGATATTGCTCCAATGGCTGCCTTGAATGCCAAAGCTAATGCTTTATGGTGGGGTGTAGAGTGTGATATTCACCAAGGTAGTTTATTTGAGAACGTCCCCGAAGGACAATTCGATATTATATTTTGGAATATCCCGTTTTTCAAAGAAAATCCAGGCGGAATTGATGAAGTAAAATTTCGAGCAGGTTTTGATCCAAATTATCAGTATTTAACGCAATTTTTAGCTGATTGTAACAGTCGCTTGGCTGAAAACGGGCAGATATTGTTAGCTGTGGACTACGAGATGTGTGATTTAGATCATATTTACCAACTTATAGACAAAGCAGATTTTAATTCGGAGGTTTGTCACGAAATTAACATCAATTGGGGGGCAATGCCTGTTAAATGTGCTTTTTTATTGCTGGAACGTAAATGAAGCTTTGGCGATTGTTTATCAAAGAACAATGAACAATCGCCTTTTTGCAGAGATGAAGCTAAAGATAATGTAACTCTTGAGACGCACCCATCTACCTTACCCTTGGGCTTTTTGATGCGCTACTATCGCACCTTTAATATAGCTGTTATAATTTGACGCATTTGTTTTATAATCTTTAAACATCAGCATAATTTTTTTTACTAAATCTGTAGCGGTCAACAGCCATGTGTATGAGAAGCTGTTCCCGGGCTGTAATGCAGTAAAATTGAGGAATGCACAATGTCAAATAGCCCAGGGTTGTATATTCTACTAGTTAGCGTTCACGGCTTAATCCGGGGTAAAAATTTAGAATTAGGACGAGATGCTGACACGGGCGGACAAATTAAATATGTCCTAGAACTCGCTGAAGCCTTAGCCGCACACCCAGAAGTAGAACGTGTAGACCTGGTAACCCGTTTAGTCAACGATCCCAAAGTTAGCTCCGACTACGCCCAACCCGTAGAAGTTCTTTCTGACAAAGCCCAAATTATTCGCCTGAACTGCGGGCCACGGCGCTATCTCCGCAAAGAAGTTCTCTGGCCACATTTAGATAATTTTGCAGATGAGTTACTCAAACATCTGCGTCAGGTGGGAAAATTACCCCATGTGATTCATAGCCATTATGCCGATGCTGGATATGTGGGTTGTCGAGTCGCCGGTTGGTTAGGTGTTCCACTGGTGCATACTGGTCACTCTCTCGGACGGATCAAACAACAACGACTGTTAGAGCAGGGAACCAAACGGGAAACCATTGAAAGTAATTTTCATATTAGTACACGAATTGAAGCCGAAGAAAACACATTGGCGAGTGCAGCATTAGTCATCGCCAGTACTCATCAAGAAGTCACCCAGCAGTATGGCGTTTACGACCACTATCAGCCAAATCGCATGGTTGTCATTCCTCCTGGGGTAGCACTCAAAAACTTTTACCCTGTTCCTCAAAATTGGCAGGAACCACCCATTTATGAGGATTTGCAAAGATTTCTCAAAAATCCTCAAAAGCCAATAATTATGGCACTTTCCCGCCCGGCAATTCGTAAAAATGTCAGTACTCTCGTTAAAGCCTATGGTGAAGATCCGCAGTTGCGTCACTTAGCGAACTTAGTTCTTGTCTTAGGTAACCGAGATGACATCACTACGATGGAATCAGGCCCGCGCCAGGTACTCACAGAAATTTTCCAGTTAATAGACCGCTACGACCTTTACGGGTACGTCGCCTATCCCAAACACCACCAATCCGATGAAGTTCCCGAACTATATCGATTATTGGCAAAAACACGGGGAGTCTTTATCAATCCGGCATTAACTGAACCATTTGGTTTGACCTTAATTGAAGCTACAGCCTGCGGTGTACCAATTATCGCTACATCAGATGGTGGGCCGCGAGATATCCTAGCGGCTTGCGATAATGGGATGTTAATTGACCCACTCGATATTCAACAGATTCAGGATGCCCTACGCACAGCCCTCACTGATAATGAGCAATGGCAGCGTTGGTCTACCAATGGATTGGATAGAGTCCGAGAGAATTTCTCTTGGGATAGTCATGTAGAACGCTATCTGGAACAGGTGCAGCAATTACCACAACGACGAGTTAAATCTGTACTCAGTCCCCTGCCAAAAGCTTTAGCAACCGATTTACCTGATTGGAATATCCCCGACCAAAACCGCTTACCAACCGCAGATCGTTTTCTGGTTTGCGAAATCGATAATACTTTATTAGGCGACCAAGACGCTCTACACAAACTGATTGAGCGATTGCATAATGAAGGTCACTCAACCGGGGTAGGAATTGCTACCGGGCGCAACCTGGAAAGTTCCTTACAGATGTTAGAAGAATGGCAATTCCCCAGGCCAGACTTGCTAATTGTCTCAGCAGGTAGCGAAATTTATTATGGACCTCAGGTAGTACCAGATACAAACTGGCAAAGACACATTAGCTACCACTGGAACGCTGATGCTGTTCGGCAAGCGATGGAAGAACTGCCAGGAGTAATGCTACAACCCCCGGAAGCCCAAGGTAAGTTTAAACTCAGCTACTTTATTGATGAAGCAAAATCTGTCAGCTTCAAGGAAATCATGCGTCATCTGCGACGGCGTAGATTGCATGTCAAAGGAATTTACAGCCATAACATGTATCTTGATTTGTTACCTATTCGGGCTTCCAAAGGTGATGCCATTCGTTATTGTGCCTTGAAATGGGGATTACCAATCAAACGATTTTTGGTAGCAGGTGCATCAGGGAATGATGAATCAATGCTAGCTGGGAATACCCTAGCTGTGGTTGTTGGTAACTACAGCCATGAAATTGAAAAGTTGCGCGGCTATCCACAAATTTACTTTGCCCAAGGACAGTATGCCTGGGGAATTTTGGAAGCACTCGATCGCTATGACTTTTTTGGTGCTTTATCTCCAGCCGAACTGGAAATGACGGCAGTTTAAATGTTTGTAGTGAGGACTCGAGGTCAATTTTGAGGACTAAAGTCCTCACTACAAGCCAATTTAATTCCAGCCGACTATTGAATTTTTAGAACAACTAATGTCATATCATCGGTGTTTTGCTTATCAGCACCGATGAATTGTAAAACTTGGTCAAACAGGTAATCCACAATTTCCTGTGGGCCGCTACAATACCTACAAGCGGCATTAAAAGCAGCAACAAAGTTTTCTTCGTCGAAGCGATCGCCACTGGCAGCCGCCGCATCAGTCAAACCATCTGTATAATAAATTACTGTATCTCCAGGCTCTAACTGTGCCTGGGCATCTTCATATTGGCTGTTGGCATCTAAACCAATCAACATTCCCAAAGTATCCAAGCGGGTGATAGTTTTCGTAGCTGCGTGCCACCACAAGGGAGGGTTATGCGCCGCATTACTGTAAGACAAAACTCGATTGAGGGGATTATATTCAGAATAAAATAGTGTGACAAAACGGTGGGAATTCTCCAAATCCGCGTACATAACTCGATTCAAATTTTGCAGAATTCCACATGGGGAATTACCATGCAATACCTCTCCCCGTAGCATTCCCCGCATCATGGTCATAATCAGCCCGGCGGGAACACCTTTACCCATCACATCCCCAATTACCAAACCCCAGCGCCCAGTTTCCTGACCAGTTTTACTTGGCTGAATTTGATTGTGATTGGTGGGAATAAAGTCGTAGTAATCTCCACCAACGCGATTGGCTGGTTTACAGCGTGCAGCCAGAGATGCACCAGGAATACTTGGGCATTGACGGGGCAAAAGTCGCCGTTGAATTTCTGCCCCAATTTCTAGTTCTTGGTCGAGGCGTTCTTTTTTCCTCAGTTCTACTGCCAGTTCATCGTTTTCAATTGCTACCGCCGTTTGATCTGCCACCAATCTAACTAGCTTTTGCCTGGTTTCTGTCCAGCTATATTCTGGATCGCGACTGAGGACATAAAGCCATCCCCGTTCTGTATGCTTCACCAGAATCGCCGTGCCAAAAATTTGCACATCAGGGCCCAAGTAACGATGCATTTGGTCATCCAACATCCCTGTAGCTGTTGTTAGAGGGGCTGTATTGGACATCAACGTAATTTGACTACTGGCTGTTTCTAGGGCTTTACGGATGTTCTTACGCTGGCGACTATCCTGCCAGTGTAACTGCTCTAACCTAATTTGACCGTTAGGTTTATAGAGGAACAAAGCACTACCATCTGCATCTGTTACTCTTGTTGCCATCAGTGGGATCAGCTCCAAAAATTGGTTCAAATTATTGAAGCTTCTGAGGGCAAATCCTAAAGAACTTAGCAAATCTTGGATTTTGTTCTGTTCCCGATGTAGCCGCGCCACGAGTTCTTTGAGTGCCACGACTGGTGTGACATCCGTCGTGGCACTACTATTACTATCAGTGGGTTGAGAGGGCAGTTGAGACACAGGCACAGGTATTATTGCACTTGATATTGGCAGACTTAGATTACTTGTAACTTTTGTTGTTTTGGTATTGCTAAATCATATTGAGACAAGATTTGCCACTTTAGCAAGAGTAAAAAGACGTAAGAGATAACTGGATATGAGTATTGCATTTGCTGATTACATTTATGGCTAAATAGAAAAATTTTAATTAATGTCTGTTTAGTCAAAAACTACTCGGTAAAAATCAGCAATTTTTGTCATAACCTATAAAACCTTTAATTTTTTCATACTTAATTAGCAAATCATACATCTTTAGACCTAAAAAAATCTTTTGTCAACAAAATAATTTAGGGAACAGGTGAAAACCTGCTACGAATGAAAGAAACATATAGCCTTTCTGTTCCCTGTCACCTGTCCCCTGTCACCTTCAACTAGCCACTCAATAGAGCTTCGACAAACTCATAGCTAGAAAAAGGCCGCAAATCTTCAATTCCTTCGCCAGCACCAATAAAGCGAATGGGCAAACCTAGTTGTTGCACAACCGCAAGGGCAACGCCGCCTTTAGCTGTACCATCTAGTTTGGTTAAGACCACACCACTGAGTTGGGCTGCTTGGGAGAAGACTTCAGCTTGCCGCAATCCATTTTGACCTAAAGTGGCATCTAAAACCAACAGCGATTCTATTTTGGCATCAGGGGCTTTTTTGTCAATAATTCGGCGAATTTTACTGAGTTCGTCCATTAAGTTCTTCTTGTTTTGCAGACGCCCGGCGGTATCTACTAGCAGTAATTCTGTTTCTCGTGCTTGAGCTGCGGCGATCGCATCAAACACCACTGCTGCCGGGTCTGTATTTTTACCGGGATTGGCAATTACTTCTACACCGCTTCTTGTGCCCCAAACCTTCACCTGTTCTACAGCCGCAGCGCGGAAAGTGTCGGCTGCACCAATCAAGCATTTATAACCAGATTGTTTAGCTAGGTGAGAAATTTTACCGATGGTCGTGGTTTTCCCAGCCCCATTGACCCCAGTAATTAACCAAATATTCAAAGTTTCTTTTTCTGGTGTAAAACTAGGGCTTGGGGATTTTTTCAACGGCTCATCTAACATCTCCCGCAAAATTTGTTTGAGGTAGGCGATCGCCTCCTCCGGCGGGGTGACTTCTGCTAACAGTTTTTTCTGGAGGGCATTGATAATGTAATCTGTGGCTTCTACACCCACATCAGCTTGTAAAAGCGCAGCTTCAATTTCTGCCACAGCTGCTTGGTTGAGAGGCCCTTGCCCAACAATGGCCTTGAGTTGGTTGAGGATGTTACGACGGGTTTTGTCTAACCCTTGTCTGAGCTTCTTCAGCCAGGTAATTTCCTCAATGGAAACATCTTCAGGTCGTCTACCTTGGGCTGCTAAGACTTCTGCTGACCACACAAAACCTTCATCAAAAGCCAATCCGGCAATTTCCTCGGTTGTTTCTGGTGTGGCAGTGGTTGGCTGTAATACTTCTGTTTCTGGTACTTCAATGGCGCTGGCTATCAGCCGTTCTTGCTTGGCTTGCCGTTCTGCTGCTGCTCGTTCTAAGAAGGATAAATTGGTCGGCGCTGGTGACTCTGGTGTAGGTAATATTTCGGTGGATGCCGATTCTATCTGACTTACTGTTAATTTTTGGTTCAGAGTTTCTGGCTCTGCGGCAATTTCTGCCAGTTCAGCATCTATACTAGATGGCTCTGCAATGGCTGCTGCTGTTTCGGTGACTTCACTTACCGTAGTCACGGCTTCTAGAGGTGCGGCAGTTTCTGCGATTTCAGGTTTTTCTGGTGGTGCTGTTTCGGTAACTTCACTTACCGTAGTTAAGGCTTCTGGAGGTGCTGCTGTTTCTACAGTTTCAGGTTTTTCTGATAGTGCTTCAACATCTGCTGCATCAGGTGCAGTTTCAACTACTTGAGATTGTTGTTTTTGCTGGATATTTTTATAAGCATTTTTAGCAAACGCCAACAAATCTGCCGTTGAGTCTTGTGCAGTCTCTGCTGCTGGGGTTGACGTTGCGGCTGACTCTGGTTGGGGTTCTTTGCTTGGAGAAGTTTCTCCCTGTGTTTTTTCAGAGGGAGTGTCAGAGGAATCGTTGTATTGACGACGGAACCAATTAAAAACCATTGCAGCTAAATTTAGTTGTTATGTGAGTTATGAGTTATAAGTTATGAGTTTAAGTTAACTCGTAACTTTTTCCTGGGGTGAAAACCTGAGGGTTATCCTCACCTCTCAATGCCAGTTTGCTCAACGGGGGGAACCTCCGTAAAAAATAGGCTCCTCCTCACTCTCAACTCAAAACTTAGCACTCATAACGGTTACGAAGTAAGGATAAAGTTCTAGGCGGTGGTTTTTTGCTCTGTGACTCGACGCAGAACGCCATTAATAAATCGATGACCTTCATCTCCACTGTAGCGTTTGGCTAGCTCCACGGCTTCATTGATAGCTACCCTGTCTGGCAGATTTAAAAACCTCATTTCTCCGACAGCGATTCGCAAAATATCTCGGTCGATTTGAGCTAAACGAGTGACTTGCCAATCTACTAAGGCAGAGGAGATTTGTTCATCGATAATAGTTTTGTGTTCATTGACTAGTTTGACAAGTTGGATGGCATATCTACCGACTTCCTTGTCCTGGTTTGCTAGCTGAATCAATTCGGGAAACTCCACAGCTGCACCAAGTTGATTAATTGCTGTTTGGGTGTAGTCAATCGCTTCTTTAAGGAGATTTCTGGCAGTATTTAAGTCTGAAGCACGAGTTTGACTAGTTAAGAGGCGCTCATTACTGCGTTGCAGTTCACCTGTGGCGTTATCTAAAGTATCTTGCACTTCTGATCTCAGGGTGCGTACTGTCGCTAGCACTAATTTTGGCAGATGCTCTTCTGTCAATTTTTTGGGGTTAACTGGCAACTGACTGAGACTTAACAGTGCCAATTCACGAGCAATTTGCTGAGGTTTTCGGTCTTGCATGGCAGTGAGTGCCTAAGCACTAATTAAGGGGTTGGTAGTGAAAAAATTTTAGATTGGCAATTTTGAAATTGCTGAACCGTAAAATCCAATAATTGGCAGAGTCAAACAATCATATTATCTATTTGCTGGTAACTTTGCCGGAATAATTTTAAGTTTCGTCAAAGGGGATAGGGCGCTTTGTTTCTAGGGGTGGTACTTCTAGATTGTGTTCTTTGGAGATAACTAAGGGAGGGAGAGGCATATTTGGGGCGACAATCCCACCAGAGACTACTACTTTAAAGGCATCTTCTATCGGCATGGACAAGTTTACTACCTCATCCTCTGGAACTATTGCATACCATCCTGTGGTGGGATTCGGGGTAGTGGGAATGAAAATGCTCAACATGGGACGGGACATATGAGCTTGAATGTCGCTACTAATAGCACCTGTAACGAAGGCGATCGCCCACATTCCCCGCCTGGGGTACTCTACTAAAATTACCCGGCGAAATTTGTTGTTTGAATCTTTTAGTAGTGTTTCCAAAAGCTGTTTCAGGGTTTTGTATACCTGCCCAGCTAAAGGAATTGCCTGCAATACTCGTTCACCAAAATCCAGTAACCAACGCCCAGCTATATTGCGAGCCATCAACCCTATTAATAGAATACTTAGCAGAGGGACAGCTAATCCTACTGCTAGATTCAGTATATTTACTAGTATAGGGTGGAGACCGTCAAAGGGATTGAGTTGTTTGGGAATTTTGGTCAGAAAGTTGATTACCCAATTGGCGATAGTAATTGTTAGCCAAATGGTAGTTGCTAACGGAATCACTACCAGCAAACCAGCAATCAAGTCATTCTTTAAATCCTGTTTTAGGTGATTAATTCCCAAGCCCTTATTCTCCTGTTTTAGGCTACTGGAACTTTTGTTATTAGTATTCATACCAGCATACTTGTCAAATTGCGAAGACATTACTTGTGGTATTTTGTACCGCAGGCAACTGCCCAAAACTGTCAGCATCTGGGCTAATGCGATGAAAACATGCACTTGTGGCTAGAAAATTAGTATTTTCCGACAAAGGTGCATATAAACATGTACCAACCAAAATCATGGTTGGTTTGACTTTGAGGATGTTACTTTTCTTTGTCAGACTTGTAAATGATTGTTGCAAGCCTCTTAGATATTACTAATCCTACCGCGCTCAATCAAAAGCTGCCTATAATTCTGCAAGTATTACAGTGCAGTTAGATGAACGTTCTGAGCAGGTTGTTAACTTGTAACTAGGCAGGGAAGATTTTTCTGAAAACTTAGTTAAGAATATTAATTTATTATATCTTCCCAAAATTTCTCAGGTTCCGTGAAACTCTGAGTGTCTTGGCAAGCATACTTTTCAGGCAAATTAACCATGCTAGACCGCATCAAACTTCTTTTTGGTTTCGCAAACAGTATGATGTGCTTCTGCTTGGTTCTCCTCATCCTGAGAGATTCCTCTTTCTAAAGTGGGTGTAGGCATGTATTTCATTTCCCAAACTTTCAGCAAAATTAGATATTCGTAAAATGCCTGTAATGTACACCAAGCCATGCCAGCGCGTCCATCTAGGCAGCCGCCCAAAATAAAATACATATACAGAAAGCGGAGAAAGGGCCTGGCGGGTAAACGTAAAGATAAATCTTTTAAGGCGCGGCGTCTTTCGACTTCTGTCTTTCCTACGAACAAATCTCGCCAATTAACATTTCCTTGTTCAATTTGATACAAAGTCTCTTTGGCTTCATCTGTGGAATAACGGTTGTGCTTTTCAATCCAACGGCTTAAACCTTTGCTACAAGTGTAGTGAGGGTATGTTTCCTTTAAGAAACTGGTAGCACCTTCACAAACTTCTCGTTCAGTATGACCATAATCTGTAAACCAAACTTTACCGTGGCGGAAGAGGCGTAGTTGGTAGCGGGGATATTGGGTGCTGTAGCGAATCCAACGATTCATGAACATTACACGTTCTGCTACGTAGTAACCGATGTAGTCTGAATTTTGAGTTGCCTGTATGCATTCGGCAAACAGTTCTGGTGTCATGCGCTCATCGGCTTCGAGAATGTAGACCCATTCATACTTCGGAGCAATAGACTCTAGCATCCAGGTACGTTGACGTCCGTGGCTTTCAAAAGCGTGTTGGACAGTGCGAACAGGATAGCGACTAGCGATTTCTACAGTGCGATCGCTACTGCATGAGTCTACAACAATGATGTCATCCGATAGCATCGCCGACTCGATACAAGCAGCAATATCTAACTCTTCGTTATATGTCAGTATATAAATCGACAGCATTTCTAAGATTTATAAGAAATTTACTAACTAACTGGAAAATAGGTGACAGGTGATAGGGAACAGGTGACAGAGGTGACAAACTCTCTCCTATTCCCTACTTACTACTCCTTTTTAACGAGCAGCCACTTTACGCTTACCACCTTGTAAAGCACCCATACCTCGTAATCCTGTCCAGCCGATGATCATGTAACCAATAGATAACAGCAGACTGCTAATCCCAATCCGCAGTCCAGACTTCCAAGCGTTGTCTCTAGCTTGTTTTTGAGCTTCTTCCCGACGTTGGCGAATTTGCGTCAATCTTTGGGTTGCCAGTGCTTGAGGGTCTGTTTGCTGGGCGATAAAGCTGTCCAGTTCTTGGGGATTGGCTTTAAACTTTTTGAGTAATTCTTTTTGAGCTGCGGGAAGTTGAGGGTTATTCAGTGCACGTTGATATGATTGCTCATCTTTTAGCAGCTCGTTAAACTGATTTCTAGCTTGGTTTCGCAGCTGTTCTAGTTGAGCTTTTCCCTGCTCGTTGTTTATTTGGGCTTGAAATTGAGATAACTGGCCTTTGAGTTGGTTTTCTGCCTGCTCGGCATCTTGGGCGATTTGATTTACAGTTTGAGCGCTAGCTTGTCGCACATTATTGAGGTGCAGAGGAAAAATTAGTAGGAAAATCAAACCTAAGATACTAGATAGTATCAGGATGGGAAATCTTACATCTAAAGGTTTTGGGCGATCGCTATCTCCAACGCTATCAATCCAATAGCCAACGAACAGCATCCCTATACCAACCAAAGGCACAATGCCCCTGTCAACTAATGCCGTGGCTAAGTTGATTTGCCAGCTCCGATCAGTAGGCTGGAAGGGCAACATCAGAATTAAAAAATCAAGTAAAAAGGACAAAATTAAAATTATCCCCACTACCTTAAGCGTGAGGGCAGCGTTCCCAGAAGTAAAGCGATTAGTCATAGTTTTTCAAATTGGTGGTAGATCAGAGTGCTTATCCTATTTAAAGTTACTTGAATATTGTTCCCAGAACCGTTGTATGAAACTTATTTCATAAATCTACCTTTTATAGTAAGTACACAAGGCACGTACCTAGCTTGAAAAAACTTGGTGTCTTTGTACCTTGGTAGTAAAAAATCTTGAACCACTAAGACACCAAGACACAAAGAGTTTTTATCTGTTCTGATGTACGCAGTTCATGACGGCTACTTAAGTTTTAAATTACACCACGTTAGCATGTGTGATGTGGACTGTCTTTAGAGAACACTAAGTAATTGGTCACCATCTTGCCATTATCCAACTTTTTTCTTCAGGGTCTGTTCCCAAATCGGCAGATCCTCTGGAAGATCAACATCAGCTAAATAAGGTAAGTACGCAATTAATATCTGAAGTTTCACAGCAATATCCACAGTTTGTTGTAATACTTGAGAGGTTCCCCAGTCGATATTAGCGAATAATTCCGGAATTAGGCGACACAATCCCATCAAATAATAACCGCCGTCCATCGCTGGACCAAGTATGAGATCACAAGTGTCTAGTTTTTCAAAGGCTTTAGTAAGAATCTGCGAATTTACCCCAGGGCAATCAGTACCAATAATGATTACTTGTTCTGCACCAGATTGAAAAGCATGAGAAAGCGATCGCGCCATCCGCGAACCTAAATCACCTTCACTTTGAGAGTGGTAGACTAAATCTGACCCCAGCCAATCTTGCATTAGTTGCGAGTTGCCACCTGCAAACCGCACTTCCCAAGATATGTTAGTTGCTTTTTGCAGTTCTTTAACTTGAAATACTGTATGTTCAGTCATCTGCCGTTGCAGATTAGCAGCACCAACAGCACCCAAAGTAGGTATCAGTCGGGTTTTCGTCTTCCCTGGTTCTGGGTAGCGAGTAAAAATAATCAAGTGCTGTTTGGCAATGTCTGGTGATTTCAGCACAGAATACCTAAGTTTCAATTAACTTAAAATATTTTAATAGCAATACTTACCATCTTGATTGTTTGCTTGAGCACGTTCTTTCGCCATTCGCATTGCCCCTAAAATAGTAGAAATGTAGACACAACGCTTGGCTCTACCACCATACGTGCTAGATAATGTTATTCTTCGTGGTAGTCCAACAAGATTACCCCTGTAATCAAATTGGATTCGTCTAATACCATTTGACTGTTGCAAGGTTGTCTCAGAATCAAGACGTATACTGGAATTCAAGTTATTCCAGTTAGCGCTAGATGCAGACACTGTAGCAGGATGGACTGCCCATTCTACAACGCCATTATGTTCACGAAAACTAGCTTGCCAAGTCAATTTTTCCTTTTTAGCTTCACCTTGGGCTTGGCGCATAACACTGTAAACTTCACTTTGGGCAGTATTGAGACGCTGAACATCTACAAAAGCTAACCAACTGGGTGCTGCGATCGCGCCTAATATTCCAATTATGGCAAAGGTAACCAATAACTCTGGTAGAGTGAAGCCACTCTCATCTCTATAATTCAAATTACTTTTGATATTAGATGGATATCGTAAACGCACCTGAAATAAGATTTAATTTTTGGTAATTTTTTAATTGAAAATAATCATGATAAATTTCAAGCTTCTTGATTCATTGTTTTTATACTGGCTAAAAACCTAGTAGATATATTAGTAGGTAAAATAATAATCATAGCAATTTTAAATAATAATTTAATTGTAAAATTTGTCCGTTTTAACCTTGAAGCATCATTGATAAAATATTTCCATAAAAATCTAGCAGCAGCCATACCTTTTTGTCTATTATAGGGCTTTTGCAGAGCTTTACATGTCAGATATTTATAGAGATTAGTAAAGCTCAAATGCAAAATATTTTGATTAGTTATGCATCTAGCTTTATAAGCACGCTGAAACACTTGCAAACAGCATTTTTCCTGTCTTACAAGATTAGAAGAAAGTGAATTAGCACTTACACGGTACAATATTTGTACTGTAGGTACAGCTACAAAAAAATATTTAGCAGCTAATCTTAACCACATATCCCAATCTTGAGCAGCCTCTAAAGATTCATCAAATCCACCTAATTCGATTAAAGCCTCTCTATGAATCAAGGGGTTTGAACCATTTTCTAAAAAATTATTGACTAACAACTTTTCATAAACATCTCCATTAGCAGTAATATGTGTGCCTGAAAGAAAAATTACTCCATGTTCATCAATATAATCAGTCCAGCTATAAGCAACCTTAGCATCTGTATTTTTTTGCAAAGCCTGTAATTGGACTTGTAATTTATCAGGTGTCCATAGATCATCTGCATCTAGGAAACTCACAAATTCGCCGACTGCATGTTTTAGCCCACGATTACGACTAACATTTCCGCCAGCATTAAGATAAGAAAATATTTTAATTCTGGCATCATTAATTTGAGATACTATATCTAATGTTGAATCTTGTGAACCATCATTAATGATAATTAGTTCAAAATTAGTAAAGGTTTGGTTTAAAACAGATTGAATTGTTTCATTAATAGTTTTTCCACTATTATAAGCTGGAATAATGACAGATATTCTTGGTGATTTCAGATTAAATTCATTCATCATTTATGCTTGATTTAGTTTATTTAAGAAACATCTAAATGAATAAAAAGGACTTAGCATACTACCTATGTAAAAGTGCATCTCGAAAAGTAATCCTAGATCATTTTTTAATTGATTTTTATGCTTAAAAAAATGTTTTAATATTCGGCGTAAATTACCTAAAAATGTTCTTAAAAAAATAAGGGGTTTTTGGCAATTTTTAGCATTAATCAAGCGTAATTGAAAAATACATAAACCACAGCCACGGGCTAGTTTAAGTAAATATTCTTTTTCCAATCGCCAATGTGGTATTTGATGATAAGTGTGCATTGCTGGATTGTACCAAATTTCCCAGTTTGCATTGTGGATGTAAAGTAATGGTTCATAGTCATCACCCTGCACTAAAACACCAGGTAATTTTCCACTCAGTTTAGGTTTTTGGGGAACATTTTCAGCCCATGCTTGTTTACGCACAACAAGTGCTGCACCAGGAGGAAGCCTTAATCTATCTGGTTCAAATAAATGTGCTTCTTCTCCATGCTCCCTAATAGCTAAAAAGGCTTGTATTTTTTCAAAATTCTCAGGTGGTTTTACTTCAAATTCACCATGAATTTGACCACTCCAAGCACCAGCCTGAGGATGTTCAATTCCAAAAATGTAAGCTGCTGCCAGCCAATCAGGCGCTGGTAGGTTATCATCATCTAAAAATGCAATAAATTGACCCCTAGCTTCGCGCACTGCCCGCAATCGTGCATAAGCAGCACCCTGTTGAGATTCCATAAAATATCTTAAGGGACATTTGCTGCTAAATATTTTTTGATAATTGCTAATTACCTCAGATGTATTATCGGAACTATTATTATCAATAATAATAATTTCCCAATTCAAGTTTTCTATATCTACTTGCTGAAACAGTAAATCCAAGAGTTTAGGCAAACGTGCTGCCCCATTATAACTAGGAATAGCTAGGGTAACATCTAAGTTATTTATTATTACTTTACTCATCATAAAATTCATGTAAATAATTATTAATTACTCATCTTTAAATATCCATTTTTCCACAAATAAAAAGGACTAATTAAACTACTCAAGAAAAGTTGTAACTCGCAATTTGCAACCAAATCATGTTTGAAATCGTTGCGATACTTGAGCAAATGTAAAATTATTTTTCTTAAATCATTTGCTACATAAGCTAAAAATACTAATGGTCTATAACAAGGCTTGATGTTTGCCATTCTTGTCACATAACGGCTAAGTCCAATACCTCTAAAGAATGGAATTAAATAATCTTTTTGTAACCTGGATTTTGGTATTTTATGATAAATTTCCATTTCAGGATTGTACCAAATTTCCCAACCTGCCTTTTGAATGTAACATAGCATCTCTAAATCTTCACTGGTCAGCATATTTCCGGTAACTCTGCCTGTCAAAATTGGATTATTGGGTACACTTTCTAACCAAGCTTGTCGGCAAACAACTAGTCCGGCAGAAGGAGGTAGTATTTTTTTATTGGCTTCATATAAAAGTGGAATATCTCCACGTTCTGTAATTGCCAAAAATGGGGATATACGCTGAAAATTTTTTGGTGGTTCTACTTCCCAATCAGGGTGAATTTGGCTAGCATAAGCTCCGACACGAGGATACTTTTGACTAAAAGCATAAGCTGCTGCTACCCAAGTTAAAACAGGATAATTATCATCATCTAAAAATCCTATAAATTTGCCTTTAGCTTCTGCAACTGCCTGTTTTCTGGCATACGCAGCTCCCTGTTTGCTTTCAAAGCAATACTTTAAGGGATAACGAGATTGCCAATTTTTTTGATAATTTTGAACTACTTGAGCAGTATTATCAGTGCTATTATTATCTACAACAATGATTTCCCAAGAAAAATTTTCAGTATGCAGCTGATTTTGTAATAATTTTAGTAATTTAGGTAAACGACTAGCGCCGTTGTAGGTTGGGATAGCTACCGTAAAGTCAATTGAATTAATCATTAGTGAAATAATTGGATTTTATTAATGCATTAATTCAGTAAAATAAAACTGAAAAACTGCATCTGATTCTTCAATTTTGCTCTCAAAATGCAGTTATATGTACCGTATTATTACGTGTTATTATGTGAAACTTGCTTAAAAATATTTAATTACATTGAGTGTCTTTCGCTGTTCGCATTCCTCCAAGCAGAGTTTCTGCTATGACACAGCGTCTCAATTCACTAGCTGCGGTTGTTCCTGGCTGAGGTGCTGCAACCATGATTTTTAGAGGTGTATCGGCGATACTATTATCACCTTTACTTGCCAAAACACCCATATAGTCAAAAGTGATCGTACCACTTCCTGGTGCAGTGTTAACTACACTACCAGTAGCGTTTTTTGTATTATAAGTAGTAGTATTAGTGTTGCTATACAAAAGCACTTGATTAGGATTAAATCCCATATTTTCACCTAAATTATTCCATCCTGAAGCAGGTGGAACAGTGTCTTGATGAATAAGGATCATGGGAAGGCCGCTTTCAACTTTAAAACTGACACTGTAACTACGTTTTGTCCTTTTTGCTTGTCGTTGTGCTTCCTGTAATGCAGCTAAGACAGCATCATTAGCTTTATTGACTCTTTGTCGGCTGAGAAAGCCAAGCCAGCTAGGTGCGACAATCGCAGCTAATATTCCTATGATTAACGCTACGACTGTCAATTCTATCAAAGTAAAGCCAGCATCCTGTTGAGCGTATTTAGAAGTATGGCAGGTTTTAGCCAGACATTTTTGTCTCAATTTGTTATTGATGTTGTAAGTGTGTAATGAATTGGAAGTTAGCTCTTTCATAATCTAAATTATCCACTCTCGTATCTTCAGCATTTACCTAGTAAATAAGTATCCGCGTCCTTGTACTCGTATACTTGCAGTTGGAAAATAAGTACTTTTATTAGGGGTGTAATCCAAATTATTATTTTGTAAGCGTGCAAGTGCATTGCCTCGTAGAAATACTTGTGCTGTGGTGTTAACTCGATCAACACAAGCGTAAAAGCTAGTCATTTTAAAAGTATCACGACCATTGAAATTAACTGTATTTGGAGCTACCAGTGTTGAGCCAGTAGGACAGGTTATCTTAGATGGCGGTGGTGGACTATTTGTACTCAAACTTTGGTCTATAAAATCGACAAGTACAATAGGACTTGGAGGCGTTGCTGATCCCTTTAGCCAAGCATTCATTTTCTCATCTATAGTGCCTGGTCCATCTAATTTAAATAAGGCAAAACCGTCACTAGGACAATAATCACTGCTGATATACTTTCCTGTATGTCCAACACAATCTACACCAGCGCCAGTAGTCGCTGCCACACCATCTTTAATTTGCCATCTGGTAATGCGAGCCGCATTAGACCAAGTAGAATTAGTATCTTTAAGTAGGTAATAAGCTATTAACGAATATACGTATGTATCATCCTTTTGAATGCCTGTAATAGTGATGGCTTGCTTCACCAATTCTCGCTTCCAAAAAACTAGTACTGGAACCCTATCTGTCACAGTCGGGTTAGGCAGTTGATTCCTAATAGCATCAACACCAGCAGCATCATAGATATATATTGCTTGTTGTAAATCACGAGCAATGTAATCCAAAGCCGCCTGGACTTCCTGTTCAGAGTTTGCTTTAGCTTGTTCTTGTCGGTCTGTACTTAGAACATTAATCATGAATCCTAGCAATGGTGTGATGACAAGGACTGCTATGATCATGCCGACTAACAATTCAATTAGAGTAAAACCGCCAATTTCTTGAGGTATCTTAGAGCATTTTAACTGGCTGATAAGCAAACATTTTAATGTTTTTATCATACTTCTGCTTTCCATTTATTGAATAGATAAATTGCTATTAATCGATGTAAAACCAAACCTTTGTTTTTCCGTTTTTGGCAGTGCTAACCCTACGATTATTGAAAATGATGCAAAATATCAGGTATTCAATCAAAGTAAGAAAAATTATCACTGGTTTGTAGTAGTGTTTTAGTCCTACTACAAACTTGTTGATATCTTTTATCTTTTAATCACAGGCTATATTTGTTGCCACACCAAGACGCTGGCATAAAGCCCTAAATGAAGTGGCAGTACTAGCAATGTCAGTAGTCATTTCTATGAATGGTGATTGCCGATCGCCTAATCCGCCTGTAAAAGTCCTTTGGGAATTCTTAGTATCTGGAGTGCTAGCAGTTAGAGGTTTTGTAAAGTCAACATCTGCTCGATAAACCCGAATTCCCAAACGGTAGCCATCATTTGTCCCAGTACTTTGAACAATTCGAGCCGCTTGTATGTAGAATAAATTGTTGGTATTAGTATTACAGCCTGGATTACTAATAATGCCGTCCTTCTGAAAGCAATATAGAGTGGTACTTGCATCCGTAGCTGTGGGAAGAGGCATCTTTGTCAGGTCAATCAGATAGTCAGCTGGTGTACCAGTTATTGGTGGTGGGCCTAGTCGATTCATAACACTTCTAGGATCATCAGTGAGTGAAATATCTACACTTGGTGCATCAATTGCTCCAGTTCTGACACCATCAATGTATGTTCTTGCAGCTTGTGTTGCCAGTTCTATCCTACGAGCTTGAACTCGGGTTGCTGTCGATAGAACAATCACAGGTGCGATCGCTGTTAGTAAAACAGCAGCGACAAGCAATGCTACTAACGACTCAATAATCGTAAAACCAGAATCATCACCAGGGCAGTTATTCAGTTGTTGTTTGTGGTTTATCATTTCTCATTACCAGCAAGAAGGACTGATATTTTGCACTAGGTAACTGGAAGTCGCGGCTACACAGGCGAAACCCTTAATTTTTCGTTAGTCCTCGCAGGACGTTCGGCGAAGCTCAGTCGAGCCGAGGACTTTGTTTGTATAGCCACGATTTATAATCGTCAGATTTAGGTGCAAGGACGTTGGTCTGCGTCAATTGCGTAAGTGTTGTCAGCTTTTTTAGCACACAACAAAGTTTCTACCCATTTATCATCTCGACCAACTTCTCGGAAGAATTCATCTGGCAAATCATCTGGAATTCTTACCAATTTTTGGGCGAACAAATCAGGTGACTGTGATAGCAGCCCGACATCATAACCCCATTGTCTTGTAGGAGCAAGATAGAAAGGCGCTCTACCCTGGTTACCAGCGATCGGATATAACTCTGATGATCCTGATAAAAATGCTCTAAATGGCCCAGTAGCGTAGGCACTACGTTTGAACTGGATAAAAGAGCCACTAATCTTCGCCTTCCTAGCATCTGCTACGTTACCAGTTGGGTTCCAGTTCTCCATAAACCGCACAAAATTATGTAACCCACCGTTATCTTCTGTGGGGCGTGCTGGGGTATCTCCTGCTGCTGCGACTAAATTAAATTCGGTTTCTGTAGCTGGTTGCAACCAGTTAGGATTAGGAGTCTGACTATTAGGAGGACCAACATTGACATTTATTGCTGTTTCAGGGGTTCCAAAAGGTCTAGTAATTTGTAAGACTGGTAGCGGACGAGGCTGGCTTTCTTTTGTTTCACTTAAATCTTCATTAGCAAGGAGCAATTTAGTATCTACGGGATCTGCATTAACATTATTATCCTGTTTTGGATTTGTCCTTGTAGTTGTCCGGAACCACAGAGTATTCGCCGTTTGTCGGGGGTTAGCGCTAGCGCCATAAGGAAACTCTGCTACATTCCCAGAAGAATTAATTCCCAAAGGCGTCGGGCGTTTGTTGACATTTGCGTCAAGAAACAAATTGCCACTGCTATTACGCTTATAAGCAACTCTACGGGGATAACGCTGATATGCAGTGGCAGCAAATGTAGCTGTTGTACCCGACTCTAATGTGTCTGCTGCTTTACCCACAATTCCGCCACCAATATCCCACGAATGCTCATTGCTAGATGGGTTTACATACCAGTCATCAGGTTCACAAGCCGAAACAGGTAATTTCGGACACAGTTCCATTAAATACTCGTTAAAAGTAACTCGTCTTTGAATTGGTGTGACAAAGTTATTGAGATAAGAACTACCTTGAAAACCTGGATCAGCATCAATATCTCTAGGAGTGCCATTGCTATCAAACCACTCAGCATTGATAACGTAAGCGTTACTAAAAAAACCCTTTTCTTGAAATTTGTCAATGGAATCTTGATTCCCCAAATTATTATTCAGGTCATATTCTCCCTCATTGCGGAAACCTTCCCGGAAGTTATTAGATAGTAGAGTTATGGCATCTGTCAGCACACTTGCAGGTCGCCATTTGTCCCCAACAGTACAATTCGGC
This sequence comes from Nostocales cyanobacterium LEGE 11386, assembly GCA_015207155.1. GTDB lineage: Bacteria > Cyanobacteriota > Cyanobacteriia > Cyanobacteriales > Nostocaceae > LEGE-11386. The sequence continues at coordinate 22,157 of JADEXK010000035.1, forward strand.
AGCCTTGGGTCATTTTTGCGACACGCAAAATTAGGATTGCGTTGAGCAGCTGCACGGCTATAAAAATTACTCCAGGTATCTGCCAGTGCTGTTGTAAATTCTTCTTGAGTATGAACATTAAAGTCACCTTTAATGTATACAGGCAAATTTGAGGCTAGAATTAACCCTCGTTCCACATCTCTATAAGTATCTGTACGACCAATTTCGGAACCATTGGTCAACATAATGGCGTTAGGGCGACGAGTCGGGTCTAGCTTGAAATCTACAGGACTTTCTGTCTTCTGGATTTCTTCTTTTTGTGTATTTGAGCCAGTTGAGGGTTTAGGTGCGCTCAAATCTAAAAGTGCATCATCGCGAGTGGCGTAGATAATGCCGCTATTGGGTAGTAGATATTCTGTTGCTGCTGATACACCACCACTGATAGATTTTCCTCGCAGCTGGTTAATGTCTAATACAGTGGCACGAATTTCTAGGGGTTGACGCTGTTCTTTGGGAAGGTTGTAGTTTGCTTCTGGTGGTACACTGGCGCTAATTGTTCCATTCCCATCTGCATTTGTAAATGTTTCTACGCCTAATGTGCCTTCGTCGAGATGAATTGCCTTAACCTGTCTGGCATCGAGAAAAGCTATTTCCTTAATGGCACCATGAGGAACTACAGGAGTTGTCTGAACGCTGATAGTCCCATCTAAAATTTGTAGGGCGCAAAGTGCAGATTCAACCGCAGACCTTTCTGAGAGAGTACGATTAGCAGCAGTTTTTGCTAGAGCTTGTTTGAGTGGCTCATTAACTAAACGTCCGTTGGGATATTTTAACTGGGCTTGGTAATTCAGGACATTGGCATAAGTAGTTTCACCCGTTGCAGTATTAGGAGCAGCATAAACTACACCATTATTAGATGCACCACCAGGAGCTTTATCATACGGGATTGTGGGTAAGTCTAAATTCTTAGCTCTAACGCTACTCGTGGGATCATAGTAACTACTAACACAAGCGATAGGTGCTGGTGCTTTCTCGTCATAGCTCGCAATATTGTAGTGATAAACCGCAGTTGCCCGCATCCGCAGATAGGGCATATTTGCGGGTAATTGAATCTCTGGATCTATACCGCCCGTAGCAGTTGCAGCTGTCTTAGAAGCAACTGGCATCATATCTGACCATATTTCTTGAGGTGCTGAGGCAAAAGCAACATCTGTAGCTGTAGTGGTCAAACTATCAGGTAAGTAAATACCACTACCAGTTACTACACGCAAGCCACCAACAGGGTCTTGTGGATTAGTTGGTATTTTAGCTGCTGCTAATTCCCAATCTTTATCTCGGTCTGTGGCTCCTAAATCAGCTAATGCTTCTATGCGACTACGACGAGTGCGGGTTCCGTCTCCGTCATCCCATTCAATACCTGCAATATTTTGCGTATCTTGTTGATTTGGCCCAACAAAGCTGCTGCCATTCCACCAGAGTTCAGGTAGATTGTTGCCAACCATAACTCGGTCACCCAAGGTTTGCTCTTTACCGCCTAAGTCTTTTTGTAGTTTATTTGGTTCAGTAGCAGCAGGTAGAAGTTTGTCAGTACCATTGGGATTGAGCGTCAAATTAGTATAATTAGTGCCTGTTTTACCATCACTTGGGTTAGTGGGGTACATCCAAACATCTGGCGGACGTAGCGTATTGCCGCTTCCTTGAAGCACTTCACCGGCTAAGCTCCCACCGACCGCGTAATTTCCCAGAGCATCACCACCAAATCCAACTTCCGTGTAAGGTACGCGACGGGTACGCCTTCTGAAGTAAGTCTGTAGTTCTTGTCTACGGAAGCGCTCATTTTCTTCTGCGGTGTAACTTGGTAAACCCAGCTTATCTTTTTGCTGTTGAATACCGTCTTGTACTTCCTGTGGGTCGCTAGTTGCAGCATTGGCCATTTGGGCGTCAACTAAGCGATTAATGCGTTCTACGTAAGCTAGGCTGTTATATGCTATGTTTGCGGGACCCTCGGTGACTGATTTGTTATCCTTAATGCTAGTAGCTGTACCAGTTGTAGTTGGATTAGTTCCTTTTCCTTGGTATAAATGCACCAAGGTACTAGAATTCAAGTCACTATTATCTGTAAATCCTCCTGCGCCTAAATTTCCGCCAACTATGATTTTGGCATTGTCATCACTGTAGAAACAGGAATCCTTACTGCTAACTTGGTATAGTCTGACGGCAGTATTGCTTACTCCCCCAGTAATGAAGTTACTGTTAGTAAAAATCCGACCGTTTAGGTTGAAAGGTGTACCAGGAGCAAGTGCAATGTCGTCTTCATAAACAACAGCATTGTTAACTACTGGAAGTTGTACACGGTCTTGTTGATACTCAATAGCAGAAAAGCCTTTATTGCCTTTGTAACGCTCGTATTTGTCAGTTGGTGTTGGTATATTTTGGGTAATAGGAACAGTTGCAGTGTAAACAAAAAAGCTTTTTTTCAACTTACCGCCAAGATTAAACCAGCCAGTACTACCTACCAAAGTGGCACTTGTACCAAATGTATCTCCACAATCTCCACTCACACTACCAGCATTCATGGGTGGAGTTCTTGCTTCTAGAGAATTTCTGGCACGGGTATATGCACCACCAACGACTGGAGGGTTTTTAAAGTAAATTCCATAAAGGGTATAACTATCAAATTTACCATTGTTGTCAGTATCGACCGGATATTGCCAAGCCGTTTCCAATTCAGGCTCAGTACCTTCCTTTAGCTTCAGTTGAGTTTCGTCACCAAAAGTATATTCATTTATACTGCTGGTTAAAGTGCCATATAAAGCATCATCTGTTGGTGTAGCGCGTGGTAGTCTTCCATCTAGAAATAGTTTGTTGATTTTAGCTCTAGCTCGATCAATTGCTGGAGTTGCAGCATTGAGAACAGTTTCATTTACTCTGACATTGCTGGCATTTTTAGAGCGCTCAAAAGACCTAAATAAAATTGCAGTAGTTAGCAGTACAACTACTATCGATACCATTGCCACTGTTGGCAATACAAAACCAGCATTCGCAGAACTTCGTCGTCTTTTGGAGACAAATAGACTTCGCAGTATCCAAATGATTTTGTTGTTAATTGCAGATAAACAATTTCTACTAATCCGACTAAATTGTTTAGCGATTTTTGTGATTGTCTTGACTAGCTGGCGATTTAGAGACATGAATGATCTCCTGTCAAGTGATTTTCAAACAAGGTTTTAACTTTTTTGGTAATTGGGAAGAAATTTTGTAAATTTAATTGTTTAACGAAATAAGTAATTACCCTATTTAACTAACTCCCAAATGCAAAATCAATTCATAAAAGATGTTGCTTTCTTTATAACATTTATCGATTTTTGATAATTTACAGAAAATACTGATTTTTTCAAATTATTTACTTCATTACGCTTTGACAAACTTTATCTTGCTTCTAAGTAATTCTATTGAAGCTATGGTTAGTGCAGTAAACTTATAGTACCCATTGGTTAAAAAAACATATCAAGTTAGTACAAAATCAGATAGCGTGAAAAACAAGATCCCCGACTTCTTCAAGAAGTCGGGGATCTGGAATGGGGAGGCTGCTGGAGTAAATATTCTCTTACAGGTAAATACTGAGAAATTAAATTTGGCAGTCTATACCTTGTTCAAAACTTTAGTAATGATTCAGATTAATTCCAGCTTCTTTTGCCATTGCTTCCAAGCCTTTAGTTTCTAAACTTTTAATGGCTTTAGTAGACAACTTCAGTTTGACCCAGCGATTTCCACCTGCCCACCAAACACGCTTGTTTTGCAGATTTGCTTGCTGAAGGCGTTTGGTACGGCGGTGAGAGTGAGAAATTGCAAAGGCGTTATTTGCCTTTTTACCTGTTAATTCGCAGCGACGAGACATAGCAACTATCTCCAGATGACGTATTTAAATACAACCTTTCTATTTTAGTCCTATCAGGACTTAGTACGGCTTTGCTTAAACGCAGAGGTACGCAGAGATTTCTACTTGCTAGATTGTTCTGTAAGTTTGGTGAGTACTTCGTTTGAACGTTCAACGAAAGATTTCATTCCCTCAGCGTCAAATCCTTTTTGGGACATCAGCGCTAAATCGTAGACGTGTTGGCAAATCATTGTTACTAACTGGTCTGTAGATGAGTGGCCATCACTCTGAATGATACTCCCTTGGTTAAGGTTAGCGAGATTTTGAATGAGGGGATGAGCCGTATTTACCAGCAAGATGTGGTCTTCGGGAAATTCTGCATTCTGCTGCTGCATCATGGCGTTCATTTCCCGCAGACGACGCAGAATTTCTGGTAACAATACCATTGCGGGTGGTGTCCCTTGGGGATCGTCTGACTTCAAGGCTTCGGTACGGATATTAACCTTGGGTTTGTTGAGGGATTTTTCAAATAACTCTTTGATTACCTCACTCTTGGTTTTGTTGGTTTTGGGGTCAACTATTTCCCCTGTTTTGTCTTGATCTAGCAGGGTGTTATCTAAGTCAGAGTCTACTCGCGTAAATTTGACATCCTGATATTCCCGTTCTAGGAAGTTGATAAAGTGAGTATCGATGAAGGAGTCCATGAACAGGACTTCCAAACCTTGGTTTTTGTGTAGTTCTATGTAGGTTGCTTGGCTGGCTTCATCAGTGCTGTAGAAAACCCGGTTTTCGTGACGTTCTTTGTTACGTTCTAAGTATTCTTTCAGGGTTGTGTATGGAGGGTGGGAAGAGGGGGAGTCGGGGGAAGGAGTGACATCTTGCCAAGCATCTTCTTCACTAGACTGGACTTGAACTGAAGGGTTTTCACTATTCTCTTCTTGCTTGGCTGTGGTGCGGAAGATAATAATATCTTCAATTTGTTTTTTAAATTTCTCGTCGTTAAGCACACCAAATTTCACAAACGTGCCGAGGTCTTTCCAAGCACTGATGTATTGTTCGCGGTTGTCACGGTACAGTTCTTTGAGGCGATCGCCTACTTTCTTAGCAATATAATCGCCGATTTTGCGTACTGTGCGATCGCCTTGCAATGCACTACGGGAAACATTCAAGGGAATGTCAGTGCTATCAATCACACCCCGCATGGGCGTGAGAAATTGTGGGATAATTTCTTCGCAGTTATCGCTGACAAAAACTTGATTGCAAAATAGCTTGATTTGTCCTTTCGTCACATCCACATCGGGACGCATTCTAGGGAAATACAAAATCCCGTTGATGATAAAGGGATAATCAGTGTTTAAGTGCACCCACAACAAAGGTTCTTCTTGAAATGGGTACAAATAGCGGTAAAACTCTAAATAATCTTCTTGACTCAGGTTATTAGCTGACTCCCGCCAAGGTGCTTTTTGCTGATTTAGTACTTCACCTTCCAGTTTAATTGGTACTGGCATGAAGTCACAGTAGGTCTTGACAAGATTTTTAATACGTGCTGGTTCTAAAAATTCTTCTTCCTCTCCTTGGAGGGTAAGAATAATGGTGGTACCGCGAGTTGTGCGGTTTGACTCTTCCAAAGTGAATGCCGGAGAACCATCACAACTCCAGTGAACAGCTTGCGCCCCTTCTTGATATGAGAGAGTATCAATTTCTACTTTTTGCGCCACCATGAAGGAGGAGTAGAAACCTAGACCAAAGTGACCAATAATCGGTTGATCTGCTTTCCCTTCATACTTATGAATAAATTCTTCGGCACTAGAGAAAGCAACCTGATTGATATATTTTTTTACTTCCTCTGCTGTCATCCCAATACCGTTATCGGTGATGGAAAGAGTTTTTTTATCTTTGTCGATAGCAATTTGGATTTCCGGTTCACCGATGTCTCCCGCAAATTCTCCTGCACGGGATACCATGTTCAGCTTTTGAATGGCATCTACAGCGTTGGATACCAATTCCCGCAAGAATATTTGATGATCTGAGTACAGTGACTTCTTGATGATTGGGAAAATATTCTCAGTATGAATACTGATAGTGCCTTGTTCTAGCATAGTTATCTGTCTGTTGTAGTTGCAGAGATAATTCTGAAGATCAATTTTCCGTGATTCTCTGTTGTTATAGGTAAGGAATGCCTCTTAAATTTTATTCGGATTTCACTACCCTTAGGAGGAGGCACTGTTGAAACTATCGATGTAGCTTGCCATATATGGTTGCTAACTCCGTAGCTTGCATACTCACAGTGCGAACAGGTTTTATGCCTTGGCGTAGTTGTGGAAGTAAATTTACATCTGTTGCCAACAGCTGCAAAGCTTTAGTCCAAGCCTGGATGTCATTAGCTGTAACTAACCAACCATCAATGCCGTGCCTCACTAGTTCTGCAATACCACCCAAATTTGAGCCAATTACAGGTACAGATAAAGCATGGGCTTCTAGGACAACTAAAGGGCCAGTTTCCAGCCATTGGGAAGGTACAGCTAGTATATCGTGATTGGCTAGAGCTTCAGGCAGTTCTTGTCTTGTTAGTTGTTTTTTGATGTGAATCCGAGAATCATCACCAATCATTTTCAAGATTCTTCGGCGATATCCTTCGTCCTGCGTTATTCCATAAATAACTAACTCAATAAGAATCTCCGGTGGTAAATTTTTAATAGCCTGTACTAATATATCGACGCCTTTATAAATATCCCAGCGTCCTAAAAAAACTACTTTTAAAGGTTCATTTGGTTGTCTGACTCGTGGAGATTGTTTTTGTGTAGGATAAGAGATTCCACATCGGCTGAGAATAAGTTTTTCTTCAGGGATGCCGTTAATAAGTAGAGCTTGATATAACCAATCACAAACTGCTACGATGCGGTCAGCGTATTTTGCCATTTCTTGCAGACTATATTGACGAGCTGCAACATAACCAGGTATGAGGAAAGGACGAATAAATTCTCCCAGATCACCTTTGTCTAAGGAAGCCGGAATATAGGCGCTTGTTGGTAAAGGTAAACGGCTTAAAATAGGCATAGGCATATGGCTTATAGTTTTGACTATTGCAACAGGTAGCTTGCTAGTCAAAGTATCAGCGCACTGGGAACAACGTACTATGTCGATTTTGCCATCACAAACCTTTTGCCCATGAAACATTAAAGTAGTTCGTTGGCAAATAGGTATAGGATAATGTATTGTTACCACCGTCGCCATGCCTAATTCTTTAGCCAAGCGCAAATGAGGTAAACCACAATAAACTTCCCAATGATGCTGATGATATATATCTGCTTGTTGGCGAGATAGCCAATTAGCAAAATATTCAAATTTACCATGAGGAATTTGTCCGTGGTTAGGTTGTGTCTTGGGTGATGGAAAGACAGGATATCGATAAACTTCTACATCACTATATTCATAAGTGTTTTCTTGATGGCAACCGTTATTAGCGGCAGCAATCTTAACTTCAATATTGTGTGATCGCAGTTTTGGTAGTAAATCATTTAAGTTAACTTGAATACCGCCACATTTATCTGGAAAATAACGAGCAAGAGCTTGGATGGTTTTCATAATCGAGTCTCCATCATGTTCAATCAGCTCTTGCTATTTTATTCGCTGTATTATGAATTACCAAATTACTTGTGATTAATTCTGCTACGCGATCGCTGTGATACTTATTCTTCTGAATCACTCTGCGTCTTGATGTCAAGCCCTTGATTTAAGCCCCAAAACATCCACTATTAGGAAGGACGGCATTTGCTACCCATTGATAAACAGCTTCACCAATCTTTAGAGTTCTACTTAAATTGACATTGGTTACTCTGGCATTTCCATAGCATAACTGTCTATTAGGTAAATTAAAGGACGTAATATCCGCACCTACTTGTACAGTTCCGTGGGCATCACGGCGGATTTTGCGTTCTAAAGTTACATTAACTGTAGTTGTCATGCGGCAAGCATCAAAAGAAACGTTCTCTATATGATTAATTTGTAACTCTTTGCGCCGATTAATTCGTTCACGTTCTCCAGCTAAATGGTTGTTCAATTCTGTCAAAATCTCAGATTGAAGACCATTACCCAATACTTCTACTACTCTACAGTTGAGTTGAGCCATTGCAGGTTTGGGGCTAACATAGAGGAAGCTTAAGGCAATCAAACTTCCGCAAATCATTTTTGAGTTCAAAGTTAAGCTCTTCATTGCAGTTACCAATTTCATGTCTTTACACACACTTGATATGTATGACTGCAATTGTTTATGCACTATTTAGGAAGTGGACTTAAATCTACTCAATATTTGGAATCTCTCCAAACTTTTGCCAATAAAGGAATTACACCTCATATAAATTTAAAATACCCTCTTGCCTCCTAAGGGTTTTCCGGCTTACGCAATTCACAGTTTTAGGCATCATTAATGAAATCACAAAGGGAACAATATCTAGTAGTTACAAATATTCATACTTACCTACTTATTATTTAAGGATAAGAGAGGACTCAAGCCCCCTCTACAAACCTTTTTACTCTAAAACCTTCACAGTGGATGGTGAGACTGTGACTTTAACTGGCATGGTTTTACTAAAAGTTAAACCCTGGTCTTCTTTATCAATGAAAATCGTGTCTCCAGAGATAAAAGTATTTTCCAATAATTTAGTGGCAAGGGGGTTTTCTACTTCTCGCTGAATTGCCCGCTTCAGAGGTCTGGCGCCGTAAACTGGGTCATAGCCAGCTTCTACTAAATAATCACAGGCGGCTGCGGATATTTCAAAAGAGATTTTTTGCTCTCGCAGCAGGTTTTCTACCCGTTTTAGTTGAATGCGAATGATATGGCGCATTTCTGAACGGCTGAGGGCATGGAAGAGAATGATATCATCTACCCGGTTGAGAAATTCGGGGCGGAAGTGCGATCGCAGGGCATCTGTTACTCTTGTCCGCATCATTTCATACTTGGTGTCATCTCCAGAAACATCTAAAATATATTCGCTGCCGATGTTACTAGTCATGACTATGACGGTGTTGCGAAAGTCTACTGTTCTGCCTTGGGAATCAGTAATTCTGCCATCATCCAAGACTTGTAATAAAATATTAAACACATCAGGGTGTGCTTTTTCCACTTCATCCAGTAGCACCACCGAATAGGGGTGACGGCGCACAGCTTCGGAAAGTTGACCACCTTCTTCATAACCAACATATCCTGGAGGCGCTCCCACTAGCCGGGAAACCGAGTGTTTTTCCATATACTCGGACATATCCAGGCGAATGAGGGCATCATCAGAATCAAAGAGAAACTGGGCTAAAGCACGAGCAAGTTCGGTTTTACCGACGCCAGTAGGCCCCATGAACAAAAATGAACCAATGGGACGGCCGGGATCTTTCATCCCCGCACGGGCGCGACGAATGGCTGCTGATACGGCTGCTACTGCTTCTTGTTGTCCGATGACTCTTTGATGCAGATGGTTTTCTAGTTGCAGTAATTTTTGCCGTTCTGATGCCAGCAGGCGATTAACGGGAATGCCTGTCCATTTGGCAACGATTTCAGCGATGTCAGCTTCTGTGACTTGTTCCCGGAGTAATGTAGAACCTTGGCTTTGAATTTCTAACAGTTGCGCTTCTTTGGCTTCGCGATCGCGCTGCACTCCTTCTAATTTGCCATACTTCAATTGGGCAGCTTTGTTTAAATCATAAGCCCGTTCCGCCTGCTCAATTTGCACCCGCAAAGCATCTTCTTCTTTCTTTAAGGTGCTGATAGCCTCTAATAGCTGTTTTTCACCTTGCCATTGCTCATTAAATTCCTGCTGTTTTACCGTCAAAGTAGCAATTTCTGCTTCAATGCGCTCAAAACGTTCCCTAGCTGGGGCAGTTTCCTTTTCTTCTCCAGCTAATGATAGCTTTTCCATTTCTAGCTGCATCAAGCGGCGGTCAATGGTTTCTAATTCTGCGGGTTTGGAGGTAATCTCCATTTTTAACTGGGCGGCGGCTTCATCTACCAAGTCTATGGCTTTATCTGGTAGGAAGCGATCGCTAATATAACGTGCTGACAAAGTTGCGGCGGCGACTAATGCCGAATCAGAAATTTTGACGTTGTGGTGAACTTCATAGCGTTCTTTTAATCCCCGCAGAATGGAAATAGTATTTTCTACGCTGGGCTGATCGACAAAGACTTGCTGAAAACGGCGTTCCAGCGCAGCATCTTTTTCAATGTGTTTGCGGTATTCATCCAGGGTAGTAGCGCCAATACAACGCAGTTCCCCCCGCGCCAGCATAGGTTTAAGTAAATTTCCCGCATCCATCGCCCCTTGTTGATTGGAACCAGTGCCGACAACGGTATGCAGTTCATCAATAAACAAAACAATTTGACCGTTTGATTCTATAACTTCCTTGAGTACAGTTTTCAAGCGGTCTTCAAATTCACCGCGATATTTAGCCCCAGCAATCAAACTGCCGATATCTAGAGAAATTAACTGGCGATTTTTCAAAGATTCTGGCACATCACCATTTACCATACGCTGTGCCAAAGCTTCGGCGATCGCAGTTTTACCCACGCCAGGTTCACCAATCAACACTGGGTTATTTTTACTCCTGCGTGACAATACCTGGATCACCCGGCGAATTTCGTCATCTCGGCCAATTACTGGGTCTAATTTGCCAGCTTTAGCTTGTTCTGTTAAATCCCGTCCGAATTTTTGTAGGGCTTCATAACGAGACTCTGGATTTTGATCTGTCACTTTTTGGCTGCCACGAACACTTTTGATACTGGCTTCTAATTGAGTGCTATCCGTATTAAAACCTTTGAGTATCCGCCGTCCAATGCGTTCATCTTCGGCAAAGGCCAAGAGTATGTGTTCCACGGAGATGTAGGCATCTTTCATCCTCACCCGGATATCTTCGGCTCGGTCTAGCATCACGTCTAAGCTGCGACTGAGATACAGTTGGTCACTTTTACCAACTTTAGGTTGGCGTTGGGTAAACGCTTCTAGTTGTTGTTGCAAACGGATGGGATCAACCTCAGCCCTAGCAAGGATGCGGATAGCTAAACTAGTAGGTTCTTCTAAAAGAGCAATAATTAAATGTTCAACATCTAGTTGCTGTTGTTGATATGCACGGACTATATCCTGAGATTTAACAATCGCTTCCCAGGCTTTATCAGTAAATTTATTGGGATCTGTAGGCTGCATCTTTAAGGATTTTAGATTTGGGATTTTGAGTAAAGTTGCCGAAAGGGTTTTCCTTGGTGGCAACCTTTTCAATATGGCTGTTGGATTTTAGGTGAGGAATTGGGGGTTGGCAAAGGATGTAGAAGTATCAGACACTCTCGCGGCGTCCCCTGTCAGTAGCCCAGGATGATAGTAGTTTTCCTTCATCCTGCATAATTTTCCCCGTAACCACTCCCCAAATAGTTATCCAAACATTAACAGTATTTATCCGTGTGTATCTACGGTTATAGTTGAGGACTAGTAATTAGGTAAAAGTTTGACTCCTTACCTATTCCCAATTTAAAACGAAAATAGTGTTCTGAGGGTACTTTGCCCGATTGTGTTCAGGGAATTAATCCTTAGCATCCTACCCCCGTTAAATGCCCAGACCAGATAACGGGGGCTTTTGCCTGGCAAAGGTTCTTTTAATCCTTACCCTTTAACTGTTTCTCGTTCCTGACTTTCCCTAGGACTTGAAGAGTCAGCTATTTGAATTAGTTCCACCTTATATCCATCTGGATCTTCTACAAAAGCAATTACCGTCGAACCGTGTTTCATGGGCCCTGGTTCCCGTGTCACTTTACCGCCTCGACTTTTGATTTCCTCACAAGTGGCATAAATATCATTAACACCAAGGGCAATATGACCGTAAGCATTACCCAACTCGTATTTTTCTACCCCCCAGTTATAGGTTAGTTCTATCACGGTGTTGTCGCTTTCATCGCCGTAGCCTATGAAAGCCAAGGTAAATTCTCCGCCTGGATAGTCTTTTCTACGTAATAATTTCATTCCCAGGACATCACAGTAGAATTTCAAAGACTTTTCAAGGTTACCTACCCGCAGCATTGTGTGTAGTAAGCGCATAATTAACTCGTGATTAGTGCTTTACCAATTCTAAATGGGCACTGGCGGACAAGGAAGATACAAAAATTAGGAACTGGGAACTGGAGATTGGACAATAGATTTTAGGAACTAGGAAAATTTTTCTCAATTGCTTGTATCTTTGAATACCTAATTTGGGGGGAGTCAGTTGACCTAACATTGGAAATCTTGTTTAATCTCAGCCTACAGAGTCACTTAAACGCCTATGCTAGCGATTAGGGTAAGCGGACTGGAATGTATGCCATCAACGTTAAGAATGCACTCTTGCAAAGGATACAAAGGACAAAAAACAGATGAGTAACACTCTAGATACTGCCATTGAAGCAATTGTTGCCCGCGAAATTCTTGACTCACGGGGTAGACCAACAATAGAAGCAGAAGTGCATTTAGCAAACGGTGTTGTGGGGCTGGCACAAGTTCCCAGTGGTGCCTCTACTGGCACTTTTGAGGCGCATGAACTACGGGATAACGATAAAAGCCGTTATGGGGGTAAAGGGGTACTCAAAGCGGTGCAAAACGTCAATGAGTCACTTGCCCCGAAGTTATTCAACTTGGATGTCCTCAACCAAGAACTGTTAGACCGGACGATGATTGCCCTGGATGGTTCTGCTAATAAATCCAACTTGGGCGCGAATGCAATTTTGGCAGTTTCTTTAGCAGCAGCCAAAGCAGGTGCTGAATCTTTGGCAATTCCCCTGTATCGCTATTTGGGGGGCCCTTTAGCGAATTTATTACCCGTGCCGTTGATGAATGTGATTAACGGTGGCGCCCACGCAGCCAACAACGTGGATTTTCAAGAGTTTATGATTGTCCCTATTGGGGCATCTTCTTTCCGGGAAGCATTGCGCTGGGGGGCAGAAGTATTTGCTACTTTGAGCAAGGTGTTGGATGAAAAGGGTTTATTGACTGGTGTCGGCGATGAAGGCGGTTTTGCGCCTAATTTGGAGTCTAATCAGGTAGCTTTGGAATTGCTAGTAGCGGCAATTAAGCAAGCTGGTTATAAACCAGGGGAACAAGTAGCTTTGGCGCTAGATGTAGCGGCGAGTGAGTTTTACAAAAATGGGCAGTATGTCTATGACAGTAAACCCCATGCCCCCACAGAGTTTATTGATTACCTGGCTCAACTAGTTGAGCAATATCCAATTGTGTCAATCGAAGATGGCTTACACGAAGAAGATTGGCACAGTTGGCAATTACTCACCCAAAAGTTGGGTTCACGAGTGCAGTTAGTAGGAGATGATTTATTTGTCACTAATGCTACCCGCTTACAAAAAGGCATCCAGGAAAAAGCTGGCAACTCCATTTTGATTAAACTCAACCAAATTGGTTCACTTACCGAAACTTTAGAAACCATTGACTTGGCAACCCGCAACGGTTTCCGGTCAGTGATTAGCCATCGTTCTGGAGAAACTGAAGATACAACGATCGCTGATTTAGCAGTAGCTACTCGTGCTGGTCAAATCAAGACAGGTTCCCTTTGTCGCAGCGAACGGGTAGCAAAATATAATCGCTTGCTACGCATTGAGGATGAACTAGGCGATCGCGCCGTTTATGCCGGGACTGTGGGTTTAGGGCCAAAGTAGGGAGTAGGGAGTAGGGACAAGGGGACAAGGGGACAAGAACAAAAATACTCCCTCACTCCCTCACTCCCTCACTCCCCATTCCCCCCATTACGGATAAAATCCTAATTTGGGCAACCCTAAGGTTTCATCCCAGCCCATCATCAGGTTTAGACATTGTATTGCTTGACCCGCCTGTCCTTTGATGAGGTTGTCAATTGCTGACATCACAATCACACGGCCAGTGCGCGGGTCAACTTCTAAGCCAATGAAACAAAGATTGCTGCCACTAGCCCACTTGGTTTGGGGATAAACGCCACTCTCACACACTTTCACCCAAGGGGCATTACGGTAAAAGGCTGTGTAAATTGTAATTAAGTCATCTCGCACTAGTCCGGGATCACGGAGTGTGGCATATACAGTTGCCAAAATTCCGCGCACCATAGGAATGAGATGCGGGGTAAATTGGACTGTGACTTCGTGACCAGCTAAATCACTACAAATCTGCTCAATTTCTGGAGTATGGCGGTGACGGGCAACACCGTAGGCTCCTAATGAGTTATCTGCTTCAGCAAGTAACAAATTGATTTTGCCTTGCCGTCCACCGCCAGATGTACCAGACTTAGCATCGATAATGGCGGTTTCTGGGACAATTAAGCCTTGCTTCAAAAGTGGTGAAAGTGCTAAGAGACTGGCAGTGGGGTAGCAACCAGGACAGCCCACCAACTGGGATTCGGCAATGCGATCGCGATAAAGTTCCGGTAATCCATAAACTGCTGTGGCGGCCGTTGCGCGATCGCTTCTTTCTGTGCCATACCAATTGGTGTAAGTTGCCAAATCACTGAATCGATAGTCTGCACTCAGATCTAGTACTTTGCATCCTTTCTCTAACAATTTCGGTGCAATTTGGCAAGCCAGACCATTTGGTAGAGAGAGAAACACTACTTCACATCGGTGAGCAATAATTTCTGGCTCTACTGCCTCGATTGGCAAGTTAACCATATGAGCCAAATGCGGGTAAAGGTCTGCAAACGATTTTCCCGCGCTGCTATCACCGCCTAAATAAACTAGTTCGACTTCTGGATGTTCCATCAGTAATCTTACTAGTTGCACTCCGCCATAGCCTGACGCGCCAATAATCCCAACGGGTACGCGTCTAAAATTACCCATGATTTATGAAATCCTTATCCGCTTTGGTTAATTTGGTTGTCAGTTGTCAACTATCAGCTACCAGACGCAAGGTGTACAAGATACCACTAACCCCAACCACAGTGTCTTTGGTATGCTCTCATCAAATCATCTCCAGTATCTCAATACAGGTGACTTCTCTAACGAGAAACTTTGATAGTTTAAATGTTGTTGCACTTTAGTACTAAACCATAATTTTAGCGGTAGAAATTTTGCCATGTTATCAAATCATTGCTAGTCTACTTCTCTGCCGCATAAACGAGCTACAATCTAAAAGAAGAAATTGTTAAAAAAATTTACTTTTGGTAGCTAGAAATCCTCTGTGTCAAACCCTAAGCCTATAAGGCAGTCTCATGCTACTCCCCTCAACGGGAAGGACACCCGCATGGGTGTGGCTCCTCAAGCAGGGGAAAACACTGACAGTGCTGCCTCTTTAACCCCAGCCTTTAAATTTGATCCGATTGATGCTGCCTTGGCAGATTTAAAAGCAGGTCGCGTCATCGTGGTAGTGGATGATGAAAATAGAGAAAATGAAGGCGACTTAATTTGTGCAGCCCAATTTGCTACACCCGATATGATTAATTTCATGGCGGTGGAAGCCAGAGGGCTGATTTGTCTGGCGATGACAGGCGATCGCCTAGATGAATTAGACTTACCCTTAATGGTTAGCAATATTACAGATACTAACCAGACTGCTTTTACGGTGAGTATTGACGCAGGGCCGCATTTGGGTGTGAGTACTGGGATTTCAGCAGAAGATCGTGCCCGTACTATCCAAGTAACGCTCAACCCAGCTACACAACCTTCAGATTTACGTCGTCCTGGTCATATTTTTCCCATTCGAGCTAGGGCAGGCGGCGTACTCAAACGGGCAGGACATACGGAAGCGGCTGTTGATTTATCGCGACTAGCAGGACTATACCCAGCTGGGGTAATTTGTGAGATTCAAAACCCTGATGGTTCAATGGCGCGGTTGCCCCAGTTAATTGAATATGCTCAACATCACAATCTGAAAATAATTAGTATTGCGGACTTAATCAGTTATCGTCTGCGACATGATCGCTTGGTATATCGTGAAGTCGTCACCAAGCTACCCAGTCAGTTCGGTCAATTTGATATTTATGCCTACCGCCACACCCTCGACAACACAGAACACGTTGCCATTGTTAAAGGCGATCCTGCTCATTTCCAAGATGAGCCAGTCATGGTACGGATGCACTCCGAATGCTTAACTGGTGACGCTTTGGGTTCTTTGCGGTGCGACTGTCGGATGCAGCTGCAAGCGGCACTAAAAATGATTGAGAGTGCAGGTCAAGGTGTAGTGGTCTACCTGCGGCAAGAAGGGCGGGGAATTGGCTTGATTAATAAGCTCAAAGCCTACTCTCTACAAGATATGGGACTCGATACGGTAGAGGCGAACGAGCGCTTGGGATTTCCAGCTGACTTGCGCGATTATGGTATGGGAGCGCAGATGCTAATGGACTTAGGCGTGAAAAAAATTCGCCTGATTACCAATAATCCTCGCAAAATTGCCGGAGTCAAAGGCTACGGTTTGGAAGTAGTTGATCGCGTGCCACTGTTGATTGAAGCCAATGACTACAATTCTTATTACTTGGCAACTAAGGCAAAAAAACTAGGTCATATGCTGTTACAGACTTATCTAGTGACAGTCGCACTCCATTGGCAAGATGACCCGCAATTAGTAACGAAACGCTATGAGCGTTTAGAGAAACTACGGCATTTAGCCAAAAGCCATGACTTATTATTACAAGAAGAAGCGCGTCCACTAGGGCTGGCCCTATTTGATGAGCCAGCCTTGACAGTACACTTGGGTTTTGATCAAGCAAAAGTTGCTGCTTGTGATTGGTATCAGCAGAATGGCCATCCTTACCTACAAGCGATTTTCCAAATTCTAGACAATCTAGCTACTTTACCTTACACCCACAAGTTAGAATTTTTGATTTCTTCTGGTAGTGATCCTTTGAGTAACTTGCAAGTCAAACTAGATCGGCAGAGTTTCTCCTTGGATACGTTACCTTCGACGATATGCGATCGCTTGGAAACTCAGCAAATCTACAGCTTTAGTAAATAGGCTAAATTAAATTGCTTGCGATTTTGCCAAAAGTGTGGTATTGGACATAATCAATATAATAATCTACAACGCCTTCTTTGAATGGTAAACTCAAACAAATTAGTATTTTTGCTTGAGTAAATCATTAATTATTGATTTGCTCGATAAATGGGAGTTAGCTGACGATAAGTGTGAAGTAAGCGCAGAAATTTATCGGCATCAAAACTGATGGGATCAATTTTTTGACCAGAACGATCTACTTCTCGATGGGTAGTGATCCGATAGTCTGGCACTTGACTTTGAGCAATTAGCCAAGCAAGAGAATTATATTGTGCTTCTGTGTAACCACTATGAAATTTTTGGAAGTTATTTCCGCGACCATCTGGTGGTGTTTCCAAAGAAACGTGATAAGCAAAATTATTTACAGAAGATGGTAAACTAGGATTCGTCGTCACAGTTTCAGAACCATTGGGACTTTCAAAAACCGAGTTAGCAGCGCCAAAAGCTCGTTTGTCTGGAGGAACTAAATAAACAACTGTCCCATCTAGCTTGATCAAAGCGTGATAACTCGCTTGTACACTTTCATCTGTGTGGGGTGTTTGAAAGAAATTAACGGCGCTGGAGGCAGAATCGCCAGTTTCATGAAGGACAACAATCGCTTGATTATTCAGAGGCAAGTTATTCAAATCTTGGGTATACCGCTCTCCATAATTACTTGGATGTACTGAGACGATTTCATACCTGGGTTTGTACTTTGCGAAAGCTTCTGTAGTTCTGTATCTTCCAGAAGTTTGATTAGTGTTTACAGGGGATGGTGTTAAACCTTCTTGAGTTGTATCCTCTTGGTTTTTTGCTGATTGCAATTCAGCCTGGGGATATTGACTCCAATTTGGAGTTAAATCTGAAAATTCTGAATTTGCAGTTGTCGTATTATTTGGTAATTGTGTTGCTTTTCCGGCCAACAACGCCACAATCAAAGCGACGAATATTAGGGAAATGAGTAGTACTCTAGTCGCCCAGTCTGTAAACCTCATTTTTCTAAATAATCTAAATAATTAGTAAATTAAATATTAAACACGCTATTACTCATTTTAGAAACATTCATCCACAGCCCGAAAAACTTAAAAGCTGAATAACCATGATTTTACTAGGTGAAGCACTTGATTAACCTTTCTCTTTTCGCTCTGCGGTGAGATTTCCATAAAAAATAGCCACCCCCTTGCGGAAGCGGCCATTCTTTAAATCAGGGTAAAGACCTTAGTAATCAAAGTCACCGCCACCCATACCACCGCCTGCAGCAGGAGCAGCATCTTTAGGCTCAGGCTTGTCAACAATGATACATTCGGTTGTCAACACCATACCAGCGATAGAAGCAGCGTTTTGCAAAGCAGAACGAGTCACCTTGGCAGGGTCAACAATACCAGCAGTCAACAAATCAACGAATTCGTTGGTTGCAGCGTTGTAGCCAACGTTGAAATCTTTTTCTTTCACACGTTCAGCAATTACTGCACCATTTTGACCAGCGTTTTCAGCAATTCGCTTCAGAGGCGCAGGCAAAGCACGCACGACAATCAAAGCACCAATCAACTCTTCACCGGTGAGTTTGCTGTTTGCCCACTCTTCCAGTCCAGGAGCCAGGTGAGCTAAAGTTGTACCACCGCCAGGAACAATACCTTCTTCCACAGCAGCTTTGGTGGCGTTGATAGCGTCTTCTAGGCGCAGTTTCTTATCTTTCATTTCGGTTTCAGTGGCTGCACCCACTTTCACCACTGCGACACCACCAGAGAGTTTAGCAAGACGTTCTTGCAGTTTTTCTTTGTCGTAGGAAGATTCGGTTTCATCCATCTGACGACGGATTTGTTCGCAACGAGCCTTCACAGCCACTTCGTTACCTTCAGCAACAATAGTGGTGTTGTCCTTGGTAATGGTGACACGGCGAGCTTTACCTAGGCTTTCCAGCTTGGTATTTTCTAGCTTCAGACCAGCGTCTTCGGTGATTAATTGACCACCAGTAAGAACAGCGATATCTTCCAGCATTGCTTTGCGGCGATCGCCAAAACCAGGAGCTTTTACAGCTGCAACGTTCAGCACACCCCGCAAGCGGTTAACCACCAAGGTGGCCAAAGCTTCTTTTTCAATATCTTCGGCAATAATTACCAAAGGACGACCAGCGCGCGCTACTTGTTCGAGAACTGGTACCAGGTCTTGAACTAAGGCAATTTTCTTATCGGTTAGCAGCAAGAAAGGCTCATCAAAAATCGCTTCCATCCGCTCAGCGTCGGTAGCGAAGTAGGGAGAAATATAGCCTTTATCAAAGCGCATCCCTTCGGTGATTTCCAATTCAGTGGTCATAGATTTCCCTTCTTCTAGGGAAATTACGCCTTCTTTGCCCACCTTGTCCATGGCTTGGGCAATCATCTGACCGACTTCTTCGTCGTTACCAGCTGAAATAGAACCAACCTGGGCGATCGCTTTGGAATCTTCTACTGGACGAGCGTATTCAGCAATTTTGTCTACAAGGAAGTTAGTAGCTTTATCAATACCACGCTTTAGCGAAATTGCATTAGCGCCAGCAGCAACGTTCCGCAAGCCTTCCTTGACCATAGCGTGAGCCAAAACGGTGGCAGTAGTGGTGCCATCGCCCGCAGCATCGTTGGTTTTAGAAGCAGCCTGACGAATCAAAGCCACACCAGTATTTTCAATGTGGTCTTCTAATTCAATTTCTTTGGCGATAGTTACACCGTCATTGACGATTTGCGGTGCGCCAAATTTCTTTTCTAGAACTACGTTGCGACCTTTCGGGCCAAGGGTAACAGCTACAGCCTCAGCTAAGATGTCAATGCCTCGCTCCAGGGCGCGACGGGCGTTTTCGTTGTAGATAATGCGCTTTGCCATAGGTGTCTCAATTTCAGGGAGTAAGTTGTCAATCTTGTTTTAATTTGGCATTGGGCATTGGGCATTGGGCTTCCCCATTCCCCACTCCCTATTAGTTGACGACTGCTAAGATATCTTTCTCAGAAAGCAGTACATACTCTTCGGTGCCGAGCTTGATATCGGTGCCAGCGTACTTGGAGTACAGCACTTTATCTCCGACTTTAATGTCTAATTCCTGACGGCTACCGTCATCGTTACGCTTGCCAGGGCCAAGGGCGACTACTTCCCCTACTTGGGGTTTTTCCTGAGCATTGTCGGGCAAATACAGACCACCTGCGGTCTTTTCTTCAGGGGCGCTCACTTTGACAAAAACGCGATCGCCTAGGGGTTTAACTGTAGAAACGCTTAAAGTTACAGCTGCCATAAATATTTATTTCTCCAGAGTTAGCACTCTCAACTCCTGAGTGCTAATTTACCTAACAGCAGCATCCCATGGCAACAATTACCTGAGTACGGGTTCCCGCACTCAGAAAGTGCAGGATTACTTACAGTATAAATACTTGATTATTTCTATCTTTCAGGTTCTGTTTGGTAAGTTACGAATATTTTTATCTGGATAAATTTATTTGCAAAGTCGGGAAATTGTTATAGAACTGTAATCAGGGTGCCGCTCGATGAGTAACATTACAGTGATCCAGTGCAGCAGTCAAATCCCTAAAACCACTCAGTCTTAGACAAAAAAGCCTTAAGTAATTGTGTGGAAGCTTTAGGAATTGCCAAAATTCAGCGCCGCATTTTGATTTGTATTGAACAAACAATTGCTGATTGCTGTTCTAAACAATTTAGTCTGGAATCCTGAGAATACTTGAAAAAGCGACAACTTCAAGAGCTAAAACTTGATCGGCTGCATGACAGTCATTCCATGTGCATAATTAAAACTAAAGCCAATTGCTTGCGAGTTTGTTGTTCTAGACCGATAATAGTTGTCTACCCAGATGGTGCCCGGTATCGCCAAGCAAACCCGGAAGTTATTGAGCGGATCATCCCAGAACACTTAATCGGCAATTAAGGTGGTGGAAGAATATGCATTTTTAACCCATCTTTTGCCGGATACTCCCCTACTTGCTTGTGAACATTTGATAAAGGCTTAACATCCGCAGGATATAGTAAAGCAGTAAGCCTATGAAAGCGCGGGTTGTTTTGAAGTTAGGGTCATCTTGAGCCAATACGTAACTTGTGAATCGGAAAGATTATTATTTAATCAGTGTTTTTTCACCCGCCACTTTCAAAGCGATATATAATAACGCATTATAAATACTACTGCTCTACGTATCCTTACCGGACATTTGCCAATGAGCTAGTAGTCTCACAGAAAGTGATCACCACTTTTGAGACTTTCAGAAAACAAAGGCAAGTTAAGTGGGAACAGGACAACATCTCAACAATCCACCATAGAGGATAACCATTCAAGACCTTGATGGACCGAAGCGCGACAAGTGCCACTGCTATGAAAGAGCCCAGCATGAAAGATCACAAACGACTTCTACTGATTGATGATGACCCTAACCTCATCTTGCTGGTGAAGGATTACCTGGAATTCAGAGGCTATGAAGTCAACACTGCCGAAAATGGACGAGAAGCTCTGGAAATTCTCGAACAAGATGTTCCAGACATGATTATCTGTGACGTAATGATGCCGGAAATGGACGGATATACTTTTGTAGAACAAGTCCGGCAAAACGAGCGTACTGGCTGGATTCCCGTCCTCTTCCTTTCAGCCAAAGGACAAAGTGCAGACCGAGTTAAAGGTCTAAATAAAGGGGCTGATGTATACATGGTCAAGCCCTTTGAGCCTGAAGAACTCGTAGCGCAAGTAGAATCTTCGCTGAAGCAAACTATCCGTTGGAAAGAACACCAAGCCAAAGGAGGAGAAAACGGTTCCCGTATTCAAGTTCCCTTCGATGTGCAGTTAACCCCAACTGAACTGAAAGTAGTACAGTTTGTCGCTAGAGGGTTAGCTAACCGGGAAATCGCTGAAGAATTAAACGTTAGTCAGCGCACAGTTGAAAGCCATGTGTCCAATATGTTGGGCAAAACCAATCTTCACAACCGCACTGAACTAGCACGTTGGGCGATTGAGAATCAAATGGCTTAATTATCTATCAGCATTCAGCCGTCAGCTTTTAACTGTTTAACTAACTGCTGACAGCTGATAGCCACATCACAAGTCTTTTACTTTGGGGGTGGATTGGTGACAATTTTCTCTCTACAGCTCATCCAAGTGAGTTAAAGCGCTTTGAATTGGGAACATCTTTCACACAGTTCCAGCGCAAAGCATTACTACACCCCATTGAGCATTAGACAAAGCTAAGACAGGGTACATTACAGGAAGACGGCGGGAGAGCCTCATCCTTCAAGGGTTGAGATGAACCGTCGTCTGCTGTTTTAGTCATTAATCCTTGGTTATTGTTAATAATAATTAAAGATTAATAACCAATATCTAACGCATCCCACGGCTTATAGTCGTGGGATGTCTGTTTTGATTGCTGTCAAAAGGGCATTTAAACAGTTTTTTTGATAAAACTGAAACTCTTTAATTATTCGTAAACTATAAAAAGCCCGTGACGAGGATTGAACTCGTGACCTCACCCTTACCAAGGGTGTGCTCTACCACTGAGCCACACGGGCAAAAATTAACCTTAATCTTAGAGTTATGAGCTATAAATCTGTAAACTCTATCAGTTACTCAG
Organism: Nostocales cyanobacterium LEGE 11386; assembly: GCA_015207155.1. Taxonomy (GTDB): domain Bacteria; phylum Cyanobacteriota; class Cyanobacteriia; order Cyanobacteriales; family Nostocaceae; genus LEGE-11386. The sequence continues at coordinate 44,539 of JADEXK010000035.1, forward strand.
CAATTATAACTCACAACTTCAGAAGTGGTGGGCCGGGCTGGATTTGAACCAGCGTAGGCGCTAGCCAACGGATTTACAGTCCGTCTCCATTAACCACTCGGACACCGACCCATTTGTCTCACGATTATCAATCGTAGCACCAGGCTTGAGAAATTGCAACAAGTTAAAAAATTTAGAGAAACTGGGTTTTTCCACAAACCCAGTTTCTCACTACTAACTCATTAATTCTCCGGTTTCTTGCAGAGAGTGCAAGCGGCGGTAAATGCCCTCATGACGTAAAAGTTCATCGTGACTACCCACTTCTGCAATCCTTCCTTGATCGAGAACCACAATCTGGTCTGCTTCCCGTACTGTACTCAGACGGTGAGCAATGACAATTGTGGTACAAGTTCCCTGAATTGATCGCATCGCCAATTGAATTGCCCGCTCAGACTCGTAATCTAAGCTAGAGGTAGCTTCGTCAAAAATCAGCACATCTGGTTCTACTAACAACGCCCTGGCAATTCCCAAGCGCTGTCTTTGTCCCCCAGATAACCTGACACCACGTTCCCCCACAACGGTGTAATAACCTTGGGGTAAGTGTTCTAAAACTTCATCAACTCTGGCAATTCGACAGGCTTCTTTGACTTGTGCCAAACTGGCATTTGGTCTGCCATAAGTGAGGTTATCCAATACAGTACCGTTGAAAACATCGACTTCTTGGTGAACGATCGCTAACCTGCGCCTATAGTTACCTACATCCAAGGTGCGAATATCTTGACCATCAATCAAAATTTCGCCTTCTTGAGGTTCAAAATACCGCAGCAGCAGTTTTACTAAGGTAGATTTACCAGAACCGGAACGTCCGACTAATGCCACTGTTTGGTACGGTTCAATCAACAAGTTGATATCTTGCAAAACTTGACGGCTGTCATCATAGCCAAAACTGACGTGCGACAACTCAATTTTTCCAGTGAATTTATAGGACGAACCTGCTTGAATTTCCTCTTCTAAAAGAGTAGCTGAATCAGCTGCAATTGGTTCTTGGAGAAATTCATGAAACCGCAACATTGAGGAATAACGACGGGCAAAAACTTCTGCCAGAGTACTAATAGGTTCTAACTCAGAATATGCCATGCTAGAAAGAGTTAAGGTCATAATAAAATGACCCAGAGAAATCCTCCCATCTACTGTTGCCGCTAGAGTTAAACTTAATATTGCAAACACACAAAACTGAATTACAGCCTTTTGCCAAGTCACCAATTTCACATATCCTTTATGGATACGATGATCCACCACTTGAAACTCACGATCCAAACGCTGCTTTTGCCGTTTTAGTTCATTAGCTTCGGTGGCAAATGCTTTCACTGTTTTGATATTAGTGATTAATTCGGAAGTCCGACTTTCGGTGTTTTCCATGTATTTATCCAGGCGACTTTCGTGCCAAATTATCCGTCGCAAGGTCTTTAAGGTAAAGCTGAGGATAACTACAAAGGAAATCAGATATAAAATCGCAATCCGCCACTCAATTAACAAGATAAACACAAAAATTCCCACTACACGAACTAGTTTAGGGATTAACTGTCCGGCAATTTCGGGATATGTCCAAGTGTGGTTAGCAAGACCTCTAGCTACTCTTCCGGAAATGCGTCCGGGGTTATTTTCATCATAAAATTCCAGTGGGAGAGTGAGAATTTTGGCTATAGCTGTTTGAGTCTGATCTCGTCGTGCCCTTAAGGGTATATCCCAGTGAAACCAACTGGTCATCCAAGGCTGAGTGGGCGCTTTTACTACGGTGACTAAAAAAATTAACCCCAGTAATACACCCAAAGATAGAGGCTTATTAACTGGGTAATTGGTAAATTCTGCAATACTGGCGATCGCACTTTGCAGTGGTCTATCCAAAGGTTGATCTGACAAAACATTTAAAATCTGGCCAATCGCATAAGGAACAACCAAATCAATAATTTCGTAAATGCTGGATGCGGTAATACTAAAAACACTCAGCCTCCAGTCGGGACGAAAGTAATTGAGAATATCTCGAAATTTTGCCATGATTCACACCGTCCAAGAGCGCGGGCGTTAGCTTGGAATATTTATACTACATTTGTAATACAATGTAGTCAAGTGCTATGCCACTAAATCACTCTTGAGGAGTAGTGGGTAGTGGTGGGAAAAATTCTAGGCGATAGCGGTAAAGGGCGACTGGACGAGAATTTGCCGCAAAATAATCTGGATCTTGGGGTGAAAGATAAACAGCAGTAACTTGATCCGCTTCGATGCTGGGTTGAGATGTAGAAAGTTGGTGGTAAGCAGTGGTAGATTCGACCGAATTGAAATAGGGACGTGAACCGCCTTTAAATAGTTGTTGAAAAACTTCTGAGGTAATAAACTTACCATCTGAATTCGTTTCAGTAACGCGTGCAGTGACGATGGAAACTAATTGGCGTTCACCGCGCAAAAGGGTAATTTGACGATTAGGTGAATCTGGATCTACTTTGACTGATAATACAGCTGCATCCCCTAAATAGGCCCTAGCCAAATTCAAGCTATTAAATGCTCTATCTGCCACCAAAATTGATGATTTAGTATCTAGCTGAGGGATGAGTTTTAACCCAGTAATCGGGGGTTTTTCTGGAATAAAACGTACTAAGAAACTCACAGGCTGATTGAGTTGTTGGCGATTAGCTTCAAACCCAGGGGTGATGATATCCGGTGCTAAAGGTGCAACCAAATCCACTAAAGTGCTTGTCACCTGCCAAGAACCAGCCATCCATTGCGGGTAAACCAAGTCTCCGGAAGCTGGTTGTACTGAAGTGAGTTGTTGCCATTGGGGAAAATTTGCCAAACGTTCAGATAACTCTCCTGCTGTTGCTTTCCCACTCCATCCGAGTAGGCACAAAATAATTAAGCAACAACTCCAAATCGCCCTTATAGTCAGCATGAAATTTATTCTTGTGAAAGATATAGCAGCCCTAAATTATTCGTAGTGTCGGCACAAAATTTTAAATTAATTAGGACTTACGCACAAGTTACGGAAGAATCAAACCGCAGAGGCACAGAGGAGCCATTGCGTTGCGCGGGTTCCCCGCGTTGTAAAATGGCGTAACACGGAGGAATGAGAGTTAGAGAAGTATTTTGCGTAAGTCCTATTAATTACGAAATGAGGTTATTGCCGTCTGTATTGATACTAAGTGAAACTTAGATGAGGATTGAGAGATGAATCGTGATCTGCCAACAGTCAAAGCAAAACTAGATACATCAGAAAAGTCAAAAGCTGAATTTTTACAGCCCATGCAAGCTTTAAAAATTGACCAGGCTTATGCCGTTTGGGGCATTGGGCGCGAGGCATTGGTAACTTCTTCCCCATGCCCAATGCCCCATTCCCTATGCCCGAAAACTACATCCCCTTGTGGGTGGAGTTTTTCATAAAGTTTCAATTGGTAAAGGTTGCCAAATTTCCCCATATTGCTCTCGTAGAGAATGCCAAGCTTCCACCTGTCCTGGTTCGTATTCTCCCGGTTTACCCCATTGTAGAAATAAGCTTAAAGCAGGTTCTTGTGTGTCATCTAAAAACCGAATAGCATAAGTAGTAAAGTTACCTCTTTTTGCTTCACCTGTTTCAAATTTTACCTGAGTAATTTTGTCCATATTCAAGTGAAACTCAAAGTTTTCGGTGTGCATATTTGCATACTTACCTTTGAGCAATTCGGCATAAAATAGCTTTTCTATTTTGCCGCGTGCTTCTAATACAGCAGCGCTGCTGGTGACAATAATCCGTAAAGTTCCTAGATTTTCGCAAGCTTCTAAAAAGTCTTTTAATGTTTTACTCATAATTATTTTCCTTTTGTTAGTTATTAAATTTGATATAGAAATCCTATTAACGAACCGCCAAGGCACCCGCGCGCAGCGATGCTCGTAAGGGCTGTAGGACCCCAAGAAATGCAACAACAAGATAATGACTATTTTTCGTATCGTTCGTAAGCAGCAACAATGCGCTGAACTAGAGGATGACGTACGACATCTTGTTGGGTAAATTCGCAAAAGCTAATGCCTTCAACATTCTTGAGGACTTGTAAAGCCACTGCTAATCCTGATTTTTGGTTCAGGGGTAAATCAGTTTGTGTCGTGTCTCCTGTAATTACCATCCGGGAACGAAAGCCTAAACGAGTTAACACCATTTTCATTTGAGCGGGTGTAGTATTTTGGGCTTCATCAACAATTACAAAGGCATGATTGAGGGTGCGTCCACGCATATAGGCGAGTGGTGCGACTTCAATCACTCCGCGTTCTATTAAATTAGGGACTTTTTCTTGATCGATGAATTCATAAATAGCATCGTAAAGTGGGCGGAGATAGGGGTTGACTTTTTGTTGTAAATCTCCGGGCAAAAAGCCGAGTTTTTCCCCAGCTTCCACGGCAGGACGAGTTAAAATCAGCTTTTCTACTTGGTTATTTAAAAGTGCTTGCACAGCAACGACAACCGCGAGGTATGTTTTACCTGTACCAGCAGGCCCGATGCAGAATGTCAAGTCACGCTTACGGATATCCTCAATATACTGCCGTTGGCGAAAAGTTTTGGCTCGAATTTCTTCACCGCGACGAGTTTTGGCCAGGACATCTCGCTGTAATTCTTGAAGTTCCCCTTGCCGATGGTTATCTAAGGCTTGACGGGCTGTTAAGATATCGGCACTGGAGATGGTGTTGCCTTTAATCCAGATTTCTTCAAGCGATCGCACTAATTGAGCTGCCAGGTTAATTTGGGCTTCTGTGCCTGCAATATGTAGTTCTTGCCCGCGTAGTACTAAACTAGCTCCTGTTTGTCGGGATAAGAGTTTGAGGTTTTCTTCCCGATCACCTGCTAGAGCGATCGCACTGGGAATATTAGGCAGCTTAATTGTTAAGGCATCTGCCATAAGTATTAATTTCTTAATTTGTGAAGAGGTGATTATTTGCGTGACAGGGTGCAAAAGTACGAGTTTTTAACTTGTGTAAGTTGGTTTTTATACTATTTTTAGACTGTATTCTGGGGTCTTTTTTGTGTATGTACTGAAAGTTCTGAGCGGAGTTAACTTCCACCGCTCAGACTTTCTCTTGTTAACTAGCGAGTTCGGGGTTTCACAATTGGTCTAGGCCCATCAGCTAGTCTGTCTCGGGTTTTTGGTGCTGGCGATCGCTCTTCCCGATCTTCATCAAAAGACATCCCATCCCGTCCCGGAGCATTGCTGCCGTAGATATCCAGGTATACTGATTGCCCGGCAAGTTCCGCAGCAGCAGCAATTACTGTTCTAATTGCCTGGATATTGCGTCCCCCTCGACCAAACACTTTCCCCTTATCTGTGCTTTCAAAGGCGATGCGAATCCAAGCCCGTTTGAGGGTGGGAGAAATTTCACAATCAACACTTAAAGTCTTGGGAGATTCTAAAAATGGTTGTATCAAAAACTTAACTAGCCCAACGTAGTTGGGACTAGCTGTGGGGGATTGCATTTTGGCTTTAGGATGCGGCTGTGGCACTGACCTGTTCAAAAACATTGGCTTTTACTAAGATGCTACGGACGGTATCAGTAGGTTGAGCGCCTTGTTGTAGTCGCTTGACGATACCGGGAACATCTAGTCGCACTTCATCGGTTCTGGGGTTGTAGAATCCTAGTTCTTCTAGGGGACGGCCATCGCGGCGAGCAAGGCTGTTAATGGCGATAATGCGGTAACTTGCTTCCCGCTTTTTGCCGTATCGCTTCAAGCGCAATTTGATCATGGTTGAGGAATTGTTCTCTTGTTTGTAGGTATGAGTTGGCAAAGAAGTAACCTGACTCGGGCTGCCGAGAAATTGCAGGTGATCTGCCTCTGCTCATAAATTCTAGTGTGGAAATGCTAATTTTAGCACTTGCCTAGCATTCGCTGCTATGAGTTAGTTTTAAAGATTGCCGAAGCCTTTCTTCTTTTTATCTTTGCTCTTTTTCTTTTTCGTGGCTGCGCCGCTATTATAACCCCGCCATCCAGGAGCTGAGGGACGATTACCAGCACCTGCCAAGGCATTACCCCCGCCGCCAAACATGCCGGGAATGCCAGGCATTCCTGGCATTTGACCTTGACCCATTTGTTGCATGAGCGATCGCATTTTTTGGAAATCACCCACTAGTTTACTGACATCGGTTTCTCTATAGCCAGAACCCTTGGCAATCCGTCGCCGCCGACTGGGTGAACTGGCTAATAAATCGGGGTCGTGGCGTTCTTGGCGAGTCATGGAGTTAATCATGGCTTCGCAACGCTTTAGCTGGGTTTCTCCCTGCTTGAGCTGGTCATCTGAGAGCTTGTTCATTCCGGGAATCATCTTCATGATGCCTCCCAGTGACCCCATATTTTTCAGCAAGCGCAACTGTTTGAGAAAGTCGGTAAAGTCAAACTTCGCTGACAGGATTTTCTCCTGCATTTTCTCAGCATCTGCTAAATCAAATTCTTCCTGGGCTTTTTCTACCAGGGTGAGAACATCACCCATTCCCAGAATCCGCGATGCCATGCGATCGGGATAAAATGGTTGCAGTGCCTCAACTTTCTCGCCCACGCCCACAAATTTAATCGGCGCGCCCGAAATTTGCCGCACTGACAGCGCTGCACCACCTCGGCTATCACCATCTAATTTGGTGAGAATTGCTCCAGTTATGCCAATTTGTTCGTGGAAGGTACGAGTCAGGTTTGCTGCCTCTTGACCAGTCATGGAGTCCACAACTAGCAGAGTTTCATGGGGTTGGACAGTTTCTTTAATGCGGGCTAATTCCGCCATCATTTCTGCGTCAATTTGCAGACGACCAGCCGTATCAATAATGACTGTGTTTACACCTTCTGCCCTGCCACGTTCTACACCCTGACGGGCAATTTCTACTGGGTCTGCATCACTTCCCAGGTCAAAAACTGGCACGTTAATTTGCTTACCTAACGTCACCAGCTGGTCAATCGCTGCTGGACGATATACGTCTGTTGCTACTAATAAACAGCTATGATCTAATTTCCGTAAATGTAAAGCTAACTTAGCAGTGGCTGTGGTTTTACCAGTACCTTGTAAACCAGCCATTAACACGATGGTGGGTTGTGCTTCAGCTTCCGCTAGAGGAACATTCTCCGTCCCCATTACCTGCACCAATTCATCATGCACAATTTTGATGAACTGTTGGTCAGGTCGCACGCCAGCCAGCACATCGGCTCCCTGTGCTTTGGCTTCGACTTCACTAATAAAATCTTTAACTACCTGGAGATTGACATCAGCTTCCAACAAGGCGCGGCGTACTTCCCGCAAAGCGTCTTGAATATTGGATTGAGATATTTTGTCCTGTCCCCGCAGTTTCTTCCAGGCACTTTCTAAACGGTCAGATAAAGCATCAAACATAATGTAATTACAGGTAGTTCGCCAGTAGGTAAAATTGAACCGCCCATGAATGCGATTCAGATTTTCCGCTCAAGTTTTAACGTGCTATTTACCAGCTTAGTAGTTTTCACCCCGATTTGAGCAACCCAGTACCCATCTTTCTTGAGGTGGTAAACCGATCTTTGTATGTAAATTTTGATTTTTTCCAAGCAGAGAATACCGGAACTATAAATAGAGCGGTTATTTTAGTGTGTATCTTTGAGGCATATCAAGAGATACAAATTATATGAAAGAATATAGATTATACATGTGTGAATTTGGGCATCAGTGGACTCTATTTTAAGCTCAAGGAGCGAATTCGAGGGCAAGGCAAATACTACATATGCATAGCTAACTTAGCAGGTACACAGGAGAGAGTTTCCACAGAAGTCTATTCTTGGGAAGAAGTATGTCGAATTGGGAAAAGATTTGATATGCTTTCTTTTGAATGGGGATTAAATTACTAGGACAATTTGCCTCTTTAACTAAATTTTGGGTTTAACACACAAGCTTCATAACACTATGACTAGCAATACTCTGGTTGAGCCGACAGAAATCGTCCATTTATCAGGTATTAGTTGGCAAACCTATGAAAACTTGCTCACTGAACTTAGTGTCAATCGCCGCCTGCGACTTACCTATAATCGCGGTAATTTAGAAATTATGGTTCCTTCCCCTGAACACGAAAGTTATAAAAAAGTCTTGGGCCGATTTGTAGAAACTCTAGCAGAAGAATTAGAAATGAGGATTGAACCGCTAGGTTCTACTACTTTCAAACGTCCAGAATTAAGTGGTGCTGAACCAGATGAATGCTTCTATTTGAAAAATGTCGCTTTCATTCAAGGCAAAAAAAGAATTAATTTGCAACAAGACCCGCCACCAGATTTGGTAGTAGAAATTGATATTACCAGCAGTTCTAAAAATCGCTTTCAAGTTTACGCTGATATGGGTGTGCCAGAAATTTGGCGATATGATGGTAATGAATTTAGTATCAATATTTTGCAAGAAAAACAATACATAGCTGTAGAGGAAAGTTTAGCGTTTCCGAATTTGCCACTTACAGAAATTGCTAGTTTTTTACAACAGGTGGGAGAAAAAGATTATTTAGAATTAGTTAAAGAATTTCGCAACTGGGTGAAAAGCCAAATTCAACAAAAAAATTCAACCACAGATTAAGACATGGTATTCCCTAATTACGAATTACTAAATCTTCTACTTCACTGGTTGCATTTGGTAATGCGGCTGTGAGAACTTCGCTACCTTTGTGTGTTACCAAAACATCATCTTCTATGCGTATTCCCCGCACATCTGCAAATTGAGATAATCGCTGCCAATTCACTACATTTTCATATTTTGCCCGCATTTCTCTATTATGCAAAATGGCTGGTACTTGATAAAATCCCGGCTCAATTGTCACCAACATCCCTGGACGCAGGGGACGATTTAAACGCAGGTAGCCCAAGCCAAAGCGATCGCTCCTTTTTCTTCCCTCTTCATAGCCTGCTAAATCGCCTAAATCTTCCATATCATGCACATCTAAGCCGAGTAAATGACCAATACCGTGGGGAAAAAACAGGGCATAAGCATCCATTTCGACTAAATCTTGGGGATTTCCTTGTAAAATGCCTAAATCTACCAAACCTTCAGCGATGACGGTAGCAGCTAGTAAATGAATATCTTCATACTCTACATCAGGATATATTTTGGCAATGCACGCATCATGAGCCGCCAGTACCACATCATAAATATCTCTTTGGGTAGATGAAAACTTACCAGAAACTGGCCAAGTTCGAGTGACATCAGCGGCCCATCCCATCTCGGTTTCTGCACCTACATCAGCAAGTAGTAAGTCACCTGGTTGTAGAGGATGGTGATATTGCTCGTTGTGTAATACTTCACCGTGAACTGTGACAATACTGTTGTAGGAAGTAGTCATGTTGTGAGATATGATTACCCCTTCCATAGCCGCTCGGACTTCTGCTTCTAGCTTCGCCTTTGATGTGGCTGCCATACCAGCTTTGTGTGCTGCAACAGTCACAGCAGCAGCTTTGCGTAATTCAGTTAATGCGCTTTCATCATGGGTGAGGCGGAGGGAGATGATGGCTTTGGCTAACTCTAAGTCAATTTCTTGGGGGGGTTGTTGTGGTAATACCCATCTATTTAATAGTTGCGATTGCTGTGTCCAAGTGGCAGCATCTTGAACGGGAATCGTGGCTGCACCTTCTAGCCGAGATTCTAATTCTGCCATTGGTTTAGCACTGTCTGCGCCTATTTTATCAGCTATTTCGTTACAGGTGGGCATTTCTCCGTGCCACAGGGCGCTACTGGGATGAGGATCGTCTATGAATAGTTCTAGTTTGCCTGCTTCTAGGCGAATTGCGGCGTTAGGTAATGGTAGTCCGGCAAAGTAGAGGAAGTGACTGCTGGCGCGAAAGGGAAAATGATTGGCGAGGAAATTGCGTGGATTTATGCTGCCTGACCAGAGAATTGCGGGAAAATTAATTAGGTTAGCTAGTTTTTGACGTCGATGGCGTAGGGTATCGACGAGGGAGTTGGAGGTTTTTTGCATAACATAAATGGTGTAAATATTCTGAACTTACTTCCAGGCTTCATGACTACCTCAAACTTATCTCAACCTTATGAGATAAGTTTTTAAAGCGCTTGGACTTAATGAGCCGCATTCAATACTGCGATGCGATCGCCAGGGATAAAACTGTCCTGTACAGCGCTAATTCTCATGGCAACCACAATTCTAGACTCTTGAACCAACTCAAATCCCTGTAATCCAATGTCCAAATAGTAGCGTCATAAAGCTGAGCCACCGCTACGACAGAGGCATCCTCTAAACTTCCTTGCCAGTCTGGTATCTGATGAACCATGCTGTAAATATCCTGAAACATTTCCATGCTCAGTGGTACGGTTACTGTGCTCTCGCTAATGACAGCTAATGCAGTCATTGCAGCTCGGCTCGATTGTTCTCGCAGCACAAACTTGTAAACTTCAAACAACACTGGTAGAGGAGTAAGAACTTCACCAAACAACGCTGGTAACTGACTAAAACCTGCTTTGCATTCCTGATGGTAGTCATCTTGGACAGAAACCAGGGCAATCAAGGGGCCTGCATCCAAAACAAGACGCTTCATCCTTGTATCAAATAATTCTCATTAACTGATGCATCCGTAGGAGCATTTTCTACGATTCCTGCTAGCGTTAGTAGCCTTGAACCATTTTTGGGACGTAACTTTTCTGCCAGTGCTGCCTGTACAACACTTGATGGATTTTGTTCTGGGTGGTCTTTTAAGTATTCGTTAAGTTGTGTCCACAACTCATCAGGAATATAAAGTGTTCGTTTCATCTTGTTAGCCTCTGCAAGTACAACCTTAGTTGTACCTCCATTTTACTTGCTGGAGCGCGAACGCTAATCGTAGCGGAATTTATCGGGCTATATTTCTATGGGAAAATACCCAAAAAAGTTGCTTTACTGTTTTAGTCACGGCTACTGAATTGAACCACAAAAAACTATAGGCAAGAAGTGAGAATTAGATGGGACAGGTTATTACTCAAGTTGATGCTTTTACTGATAAAGCTTTTGCGGGGAATCCGGCGGCTGTTTGTGTTTTGTCTGAGTCTCAAGATGATGGCTGGATGCAGAATGTGGCGCAGGAGATGAATTTATCTGAGACGGCTTTTCTGGTGAGGCAGGATGATGGTTTTAGTTTGCGCTGGTTTACACCCACTGTGGAAGTACCACTTTGTGGTCACGCAACTTTGGCTAGTGCTCATGTACTTTGGTCTGAGGGGCATTTGTTACCTGATGCAGTTGCCCGGTTTTATACCAAAAGCGGTGTTTTGATGGCCAAGCGGTTGGGTGAGTGGATTGAGTTAGATTTTCCTGTGAATCACTCACAAGCAACAGTCGCCCCTCCAGAACTAAGTGAGGCTTTGGGTGTACCTTGTAAATCTGTTTTACAGAATTCTTTGGGGTATTTAGTAGAAGTAGAGTCTGAAGATTTGGTGCGGCAAATGCAGCCCAATTTTCAGCAACTAAAAACTTTGCCTATGGCTGATGTGATTGTTACTAGCCTGACTCATCCTGATTCAAAATATGATTTTGTTTCTCGCTTCTTTGCACCGGGATTAGGCATTGATGAAGATCCGGTGACTGGGGCGGCTCATTGTTGCCTAGCTGCCTTCTGGCGCGATCGCCTGGGTAAAGATGAGTTTTTAGCTTATCAAGCATCCCGTCGCGGTGGTGTAGTTAAGGTGCGGTATCCAGGAGGCGATCGCGTGTTTCTCTCTGGACAAGCAGTAACTGTCATGCGAGGCGAATTGTTGACTTAAGCTGCATCCGGTAAAAACTCAGCATCCAGAATTTGGGCAATACTGTAAGGACACTCCACGGGAAATTTATCCTGTGGTAGTTCGGTTTCATTCATAGCCGCCTTCAATCCGCGACGGTAGCACTCAGCTAAAACCTCTTCTGGATATGATTTGAGACTAGAACTATCTTGCAATAAATCTGCTATGCGGTTGCGTTGCTCATCAATGGTATTTCGCCAGAAGCCACTCCGTAAAATAGACTGATATTGCCACTTGAGCAAATGCTGAATTAACACCTCCAAACGACTTTTCAACTCCCGTCGATCTGACCGCCCCAAGCTTTCAATCTCCTCAATCACAGCATCCCAGTCTACTTGTGCAAATTTTCCAGCCCGAATGAGTTGCACAGTTTGTTCTGTCCATGCTACAAAGTCTGTTTCATACAACTGAGGTATAGTTTTTGAGATCGGAGTCATATGCTCTGGTAATCCACGGTGGAAGAGCTAGATTTAGAATATTTTACTCTTATGTTAACTTCAGGTGGGATATATATTGCAATTTGTCTAACCTGAAATAGCTCATATGAAATTTTATGCGTCAGACAATCCTAATACCATTGAAATAGATGGAATTTGCTTTGAAACTTTGGTTGCTGAAGAAATAATTTGTCTGCCCAAATATGGGGAACAAACGTCTGTTCAATTTGGTGTTCGCATTGTTAATAAATCATCAACTCCCTATCGCTTTGATTTGCCTTATTTCTTACCAGAAATATTAAATAATTACGGACAATTTATGCAAATTTATTTAAATAAAAATGCAACAAGGGAGGTAGAAGATTCAGATATCCCTTTAATCGTTCCTGGAGAAAGTTGGGAATTTTTAATAGATGCTCAATTTAGTTGGTACGGCGAAAATTGTCTACAGCTTTTAGGGAATGCAATTTATGGCGGTATTTGGATTTTCTGGTACATTCAGTCTGGCAAATATCAAGTTAGGTTCACCTATGAAAATCAATTATTTAAGAAAAAAATGATTGCCTTGAAAGAAGGAAGAATTGAATTTGATGGATTTTGGACAGGGAAAGTTATAACACCTTTTAAAAGCTTGTATCTCAGCTAAAGCTTCAATATATATTGAAATAGGTTTATCTTTTGGTTACACAAATGCCTGCTCAACAAAAAAACAACCGAAGTCCTCTCACATCTTGTGACTGGCCAATTGAGGAACTACCGGGATTAAGTCAGGAAGAAAAATCCCGATTCCAAAATTGTGGAATTAAAACCACAAAAGAACTCATCAAACAAGGAAAAACTGCTGAAACTAGGGTGAACTTAGCCAATAAATTGCAAGTAAATCTTCAGTATGTAAATAAATGGATTGCCCTAGCCGATTTGGCCCGGATTCCTAGTGTGGGAATGCAATATTGCGGTCTATTACTTCATGCAGGTATTGGTTCTGTAGCACAATTATCTCAAACTCCCACCCACAGATTGCATCAACAAATTATGCGCTTGCAAGTAGCAACAATGCAACGCCGAGATTTGTGTCCCGCCATTGAGTTAGTGCAGCAATGGAGTCAGCAAGCAAAAGGAGTGCTGAGTGCTGAGTGCTGAGTGCTGAGTGCTGTTAGCGGAAGCGGGGCGTTTAGCCCGTGCTGAGTGCTGAGTGAGAAACCATAGCATTTATTACATAGTTTAGGAAATAAACTAATCATCAAACCCAGACACCAAGAGATTTTCAACTCTATCCCCTTATTCTTTAGCTAGAACACCATTGAGGAAGATATCAGCGAGTCCTTCAGCCATCTGCTGCATTTCTTGGGGGGAAGCGTTGGGTTCCATCAGGGTGTTGTCAGAAAAACCAGCGATCGCAAACATTCCTAAGAAAACTTTGGCAACTAGTTTGGCATCAGTTTGACGATAAATACCTTTATCCATCGCTGTTTGAAAGAAAGCTTCGGCCACATCCGTCATTTTGTTAATCACTTCGATTTGAATGCGATCGCGCAAGTCTGGATGAAACTGCACTTCCATGAAACAAACGCGCATCAAATCGACATTTTTGTGTAAATTCCACATTCGACGGCGCATCACCTGGGCAACAGCCTTATAACTGCCCATTTCGCTCAATTCTGTGAGCAAATCTGTTAAAATATCCACCCAGCCACTAGTAGCTACCTCAACTAAAATTGACTTTTTATTGGGAAAATGGCGAAACAGGGTGCCCTCAGCAACTCCTGCTGCTTGGGCTAAGTCGCGGGTGGTAGTGCCATCAAATCCCTTAGAGGCAAACAAACGCTGTGCCGCCTGTAAAATGCGGGTGCGTGTTTGTGCTTCTGAGGGTGGGGGAGAATTAAAAACTCGCATAAAAATTATTGTGTGATCTTCGGAACACGACTTGTAGCATTATTGTCTAACGTCAGGTACAAAAAGCACAGAAAGCTTAATACAAGATTAACGCCCTGTTTGGTAGGTAGCATGTTTCTCAGGTAGTGGAACTTTAGTTTAATTGTCGCTTATGAATCAGCCCACCCGTTCAATTTTGGATTTTGCGAAAAGTTTTGTGAAGGAGCCAGCGCTACAAAGAGAAGTCGTGAAGAGGTTTTCCCTCCGAGCGAACTTTTCTGAGGGTTTCCCAACCCAGGCGACTGGCTTTGGTTTTCCTTGGCAGCAAACTTTTCTAGGCGGATTTCGGATTTGGGATTGCGCCAATCAAGTATCCGTTATGTTGCGTCGGCTATTACCAATGTTGATGGCAACAATAATTTTATGGTGGGGATTAACGCCAGAAGTGGCTCTAGCTCAAACTCAAACTGCACCTCCTCCCCAAAGAATCCTGCGACCTGGCAAAATTCCCACCCCACCCGAGCAAAGTTCGATTCAACCTTATTTAGATCGGGTGATTGAGCAGTTGACGGAGTTTCGCCTTGATAATGGGATGAAGTTCATTGTCTTGGAACGACATCAAGCGCCTGTAGTTTCTTTTGTTACTTATGCCGATGTTGGTGGTGTGGATGAGCCAGATGGAAAAACTGGCGTAGCACACTTTCTAGAACATTTGGCGTTTAAAGGGACAACGCGTATTGGTACAACGGACTACAAAGCTGAAAAATCCTTACTAGACCGCTTAGAACAGTTGGATGCCCAAATTAGAACAGCGAAAGCCAATAACAAACAAGATGATGTGGCTCAGTTACAAACTGAGTTTAAACAAGTAGAAGCACAAGCAGACAAGCTAGTTAAACAAAACGAACTGGGGCAAATTGTTAAACAAGCGGGAGGTGTGGGTTTAAATGCTACCACTTCGGCGGAAGCTACCCGTTACTTTTACAGCTTTCCTGCTAATAAGCTAAAACTATGGATGTCCCTGGAATCAGAGCGATTTCTTGACCCTGTAATTCGTCGCGAGTTTTATAAAGAAAAAGATGTAATTTTAGAAGAGCGACGGATGCGGGTGGATAATTCGCCCATCGGCATGATGGTAGAGAAATTTATCGATACAGCTTTCAAAGTCCATCCCTACAGGCGACCAGTGATTGGTTATGACGAAGATATCCGCAATTTGACACCGGAAGATGTGCAGCAGTTTTTTGACACTCACTATCCACCTAGTAATTTAACGATCGCAGTTGTCGGAGATGTTGATCCGGCTGAGGTGAAAAGACTGGCACAAATTTATTTTGGCCGCTATCAAGCCAAACCCAAAGCACAAGCAAATATTCCAGCTGAACCACCACAAACACAAACACGGGAATTTACTTTAGAACTGCCTTCTCAACCTTGGTATTTAGAAGGCTATCACCGCCCAGCAGTTACCCATGCTGATAATGCCGTATATGAAATCATTGGTAGTTTATTGAGTAACGGGCGCACGTCGCGATTGTATAAATCTTTGGTAGAACAGCAGCGCTTGGCATTAAATGCCCAAGGTTTTGGTGGTTTTCCTGGGGATAAATATCCAAATCTCATGTTATTCTATGCTCTCACTGCTCCCGGTCACACGGTTGATGAGGTGGCAATAGCTTTGCGTCAAGAAATCGACAAATTGAAAACCGAACCTGTAACGGCGGCTGAGTTACAACGAGTGAAAACTCAAGCACGGGCGAGTTTGTTACGTAGTCTCAATTCCAACATGGGTATGGCACAGCAGTTATTGGAATATGAGGTGAAAACTGGCTCTTGGCGAAATTTGTTTAAGCAGTTAGATGAAATTGCGGCGGTAACAACTGCCGATATTCAGCGTGTGGCCAAAGCGTCGTTTACGCCAGAGAATCGCACCATTGGCAAGCTGTTGTCGAAACAGGGGTAAGGAAAAATGAACCGCAAAGCAGGCAAAGGAAGAGAGTATGCAGAGATACAAGCTCAAGGGTAAGAGGCAGATGGCATTGAAAATTCCCAGTTTTAAATTGAAACTTCACAAGAGCAAACGGCTTTTTTATGCTGTGATGCTGTCTGTTGCTTGTTTACTTTTAACTTTTAACTTTTCTTTGGCGGCGACGGCGGCAGCCAAGCATTACACTGAGTTAGAGTTGCCACCACTACCTGAGATTAAGATACCCAAGAATGAACGTTTTGTGCTGCAAAACGGCTTGGTTGTGTATTTGATGGAAGACCACGATCTGCCATTGGTAAATGGTACGGTGTTGGTGCGGACAGGAAGTCGCTGGGAACCTGGTGATAAAGTTGGCTTGGCTGGTTTGACAGGTGAGGTGATGCGGACTGGAGGAACTAAGAAGCATTCCCCTGATCAACTCAATGAGATGTTAGAACAAAGAGCTGCTGCCGTAGAAACTAGTATCAGCGAAGCTACAGGTAATGCGAGCTTTCAGTCACTGAGTGAAGATTTAGAAACAGTATTTGGACTGTTTGCTGAAGTACTGAGAGAGCCAGTATTTGCTCAATCAAAGCTAGATTTAGCCAAAACACAAGCTAGGGGTAGTATTGCCCGACGCAATGACGATCCAGAGAGTATTGCTAGTCGGGAATTTCAGAAATTAATCTATGGCAAAGATAGCCCTTACGCTCGCACAATAGAGTATGGCACGGTGGATAATATTTCCCGTGAGGATTTGTTGCAGTTCTACCAGCAATATTTTCACCCCAATAATATGATTTTGGGAATTGTGGGAGATTTTGAACCGCAGAAAATGCGATCGCTTATTCAAGCTAAGTTTGGGGATTGGCGGCGCAATCCCCAAATCACTAAACCTGATTTATCAGAGGTGACACCAGCTCATACTGGTGGTGTCTTTTTTGTGAATCAGCCACAACTAACTCAGAGTAGCGTTCTGATTGGGCATTTAGGCGGTAAGTTCAACAATCCAGATTATGCAGCCCTGGACGTAATGAATGGGGTCTTAAATGGATTTGGTGGCAGATTGTTAAATGAGGTGCGATCGCGCCAAGGTTTAGCTTACTCTGTTTATGGTTACTGGAGTCCCCGTTTTGATTATCCGGGGATGTTCATTGCTGGTGGACAAACGCGATCGGATGCTACTGTGCAGTTTGTCAAAGCTTTACAGGCTGAAATCAAACGCATCCAAGCGCAACCTGTAACCGCCAACGAACTGGCTTTTGCTAAAGAATCTACCCTCAACTCTTTTGTATTCAACTTTCAAGACCCCAGCCAAACCTTATCACGGCTCATGCGATATGAATATTACGGCTATCCGGCTGATTTTCTCTTCCGCTATCAAAAAGCCGTAGCCACTACAACAGAAGCCGATGTGCAACGGGTCGCGAGAGAATATCTCAAGCCAGAAAATATGGTGACTTTAGTCGTAGGAAATCAAACTACTATCAAACCGCCGTTGACGCAGCTGGCTGCACAGGTAACGCCAATAGATGTAACAATTCCTGATTCTCAATCACAGGCGAAGAGTTAAATGAACGTGAATTCGATGAACCTCACCCCAACCCCTCTCCGACACGGAGAGGGGCAAAAATCTCCCTGGTTGTGAACTAAAAATCAAGGTTTCAAAGCCTCTCCCCTTGCAGGCTACCGTGTACACACAAGTATAAGCCGCAAGGGTTTCAACTCTTTTAGCCCCATAAATACCCTAATTTTGGGCAACTGGAAACTCCATTTATTCTGCTAATTTTGGCGCTAGGGCAACGAAACCAAGTTTCCGGTGGGATTTTAAGACTTGTGTGTACACCGTAGCCCCTTGCAGGGGAGAGGTTTGGAGAGGGGTTTTTGATATTTGTCGAACTCACGTTAAATGAAGAGTGCTGAGTGCTGAGTCAGATCAACAATATCTAGAGACGCGATATATCGCGTCTCTCTTTATATCTGGTAATTAAGCGCTAAAGTACTTAGCCACCGGATGATAAGCAATAATCGCCGTCGTAGACTGTTCTGGATAAAGCTGCTCACTTTCATCCATATACAGATTAATTCTGTCAGTCCCTAACAACTCCAATTGCTTATATTGATCCTGAATATTCGGACAAGCCGGATAGCCAAAACTATACCGTGAACCAGAATAACGCTGTGCCAAAATATCCCGAAGATTATCCGGTTCCTCAGCACCAAAACCCAACTCGCGGCGAATTCTCGCGTGAGTCCATTCCGCCAACGCCTCAGCTACCTGCACAGCCAAACCGTGAAAATACAGATAATCAGTGTATTGATCAGCAGCAAATAACTTTTGAGCAAACTCCGTCGCAATATCCCCCACAGTCACCGCCTGCATCGGAAACACATCCATCACCCCCGATTCCTTTGGCGCAAAGAAATCAGCAATACACAACCGCCGCAAAGACCTCTGTCTCGGAAACTCAAAACTCGCTCTTACCTCAGCGTTCTCTGTGCCTCTGTGGTATGCGCTTCGCGCACGCTCCGCGAACGCATCATAAACATACAACGTATTCCCCTCAGCCTGACAAGGAAAATACCCATAAATCACCTGGGGATGCAACAAATTCTCCCCAATCACCCTTTCCTTCCAACCCGCCAAAATCGGATAAACCTTCTCATCCAAGAAAGCCTGATACTCCTCCTTAGACTGTTCCTTCGGCTTACGGAATTGCCATTGTCCAGCAACCAACGCCTGTAAATCCAAATATGAGAAAACCTCCTCCAAAGGAATATCACCAGGCTGTAATAACTGAGTTCCCCAGAAAGGCGGCGTAGGACGGGGAATATCTATAGCGACAGCTTCAGAACGACGGGTATCGATGGGGACTGGGGACTGGGG
>JADEXK010000036.1 GCA_015207155.1 Nostocales cyanobacterium LEGE 11386
GGAATGGGGAATGGGGAAGATGGGACGGTAGAAATAATTTTTCTTGTCTCCTTGTCCTCTTGTCCCCTTGTCCTCAACTCCCTACTCCCTACTACCTACTGATTCGTTCTGTTTTCCGGACTAATTATCTTCATAGCGTTTTAGCAGCAGATGCAAAAATTTAGTTGCTGTCAGGCGCTCTGGCGGGGGAGAAACTTCAATAGATGGATCTACCCACCAACCTTGTACTGTTTGGGGCGATCGCCACATGGATAAATGGTCAACTGGTGGTTCTGCATAAAAATTATTATGCCCAGTACCCAGTAACGAAGAACTCCAATGGGTAAAATAATCATGACTGATCCGATGTATGGGAAAGTTGCCACATAGTGGTACTCCCCAGCCATCTATGGCAACAAAGGCTTTGACATTACCTCCCAAAAGTTGCCAAGAATAAGCTGCACCTATTGCCCCGACCACACCAGCACTAAAGCTAATGAACACAACTGGCGATTTTAGCTCATGCTGCAAGCGATCGCCTAAAAACTGCAAAATGTGAAGTGATGATAAAGCTAATAAACTGTGGCCTGGAAAAACCAGCACTTTCACCTTATTTTGATATATTAAGCTATCAGATATGGGATATAACCATTCTGATATAAAGCTTTCAGTTAAGGCTGGCTCATGGATTCCAGGGCAAATGATTATACTCATTCGTCTTTAGTACTAAACAGTTGTCAAGTTATTTATAAAAAGTTTTGTATCCAATAAGACTGGGTTTTAAGTGATTTAGAGTAAACACAGTGCTAACAAAAATTTACTCAATTACCCAACCTTGCTTTTAGGATATATGAAAATTTCGCGCTGACACAAATCAGGTGTTGGATACAGAATACTAGAATAACTATTTTCTAATACTCAGTATTTAGTAATAACCACAGTATGTCTTTTGATATATTGTTGTTAATTTTGTCGCTATCCTATCCGGGGGGATGGGATAATAATTTACGAGTCAGCGACACAATCCAGCTATTCCTTAGCTAGTTTTGTTCTGCACTCTGGTTTATATTGATTTATATTGAGGAACTCATTGTGGTTGCCACGCCGGAAAAACAGCAACACATCCACGAGCAATTATCAGGTCAAGACCGAGTAGCTGTATTGCTTATGGGCTATGGTGAAGTTGAAAGCTACGAAGACTTCGCGAACTATAACGAACAAGCTTTAAATCTACTGACAGCAAAATTTGCACCAGTACCCACCTGGATTTATCCTCCTCTAGCAAAGCTGTTGGCGTTATTTGACCGCCATGAATGGGGACATACGCACCACGATTTTATCTCCCCACACAACGCCATATTTGAACAGCAACGCGCTGGTATCGAAAAGAATTTGCAAGCCAAGTGGGGCGATGCTATCCAAGTTTTCAAAGCCTTCAACTTCTGCGCTCCTCACCTACCTCACCAAGTTCTGGCAGAAATAAAAAATCAAGGCTTCGACAAAATACTCATTTACCCGTTGTTGGTTGTTGATTCTATCTTTACCAGTGGGATTGCTGTTGAGCAAGTTAACAACGCTTTAGCCCAAATGGCTGATGAAGAGCAACATTGGGTCAAAGGACTGCGTTACATTCCCTCCTTTTTTAACGAACCAGCCTATATCAATTTGATGGCTCATTTAGTTGAGGAAAAAATTACCGCCGACTTAAGTGCAACTTACCTACCTTCTCAAATCGGTATTGTCCTCATGAATCACGGTTGTCCCCACAAAGCCAAGGGATTCACATCGGGAATTATCGAAAGTCAAGCACTGTACGATGCGGTACGGGACAAATTAATTAACCGCTATCCTTTGATTTCCGTGGGTTGGCTCAACCACGACACACCCTTAATTGAATGGACTTTGCCAAATGCCGAGCAAGCTGCTAGTAACCTGATTCAATTGGGCGCAAAAGTCGTGGTCTTTATGCCCATTGGCTTTGCCACAGAAAACCATGAAACTCTATTAGATGTACACCACATCATTCATACTTTAGAGAAAAAACATTCTGGTGTGAATTATGTACAAATGCCTTGCGTTAACGACCATCCAGAATTTTTGGACATGGCTGCTGAATGGGCAAATGCTCATATTAGTGAGTTAATCAATGAGCAAGCTATGGTGATTAATCCTCAATTAGCTATTAATCACCATCACCATCACCATCATCATTAGGTAACATCTGACAGGGGGATAATATGATAACAAAGAAATTTCTTAATTATCCCCCTGGCTTTAGTTCACTGTAAAAGTCCTAGTCAAATTGACTCAAAACCTTACTGACATCAACGGCTAACTTTTGCCCTAACTTGAGCAACTGACGGCATTGATTATTATCTTCTTTATTGGCAAGAGTAGTAAGACACAATGGCACAATTTGACTGTGCAGACAGCTGAAGTATAGCTCTTGAGAACGATGCAAAGAGATACCAATATTTAGCTGATAGCCGACATCAATCAACCTTTCTAAACATTGAATTTCTGTAGCAAAAGTACCATTAGTATCGTGTAACAATTGCCAGAGTAATCGCACAATCAATTGTTCTAATATCTGCTTGCCTTCGGGAATATTTAGCCGACAACGCAAATGTTTAGCTTCAGTAGCGATCGCTTCTAATTCGACAATGTGATTTAAACTTAGTAACGGTTCGGTAATGTCTTGCTCTAGCGATCGCAATGTCATCATACAGCGATAACCTAAAGCAATTTCTGCGGCTACTTGCAACTCTTGGGGAACCTCTAATTCATCTCGGTGAAAGGCCATCAGCACGCCATAATTATCCCGGTATGCTTGGGTATAAAGCTGGTCTAAACGTGTCAGCGTTTCCTGACTTAGTAGGCGCATAATCCGGTGGCGTTCTTCGGCAAAGAGATTCTGCAAGTTGAAAGTCTCTTCTCTAAATAATTGCGTCATTGCCAATATTGTTTGAGATGCACTGGCTTGTTGCAGTACGCCAAATAATTTTTCTTTCAATTGGCTGTAGTCACGTCGTCCAGTAAATAGTTGTGTGCAGCAGTGGAAATCCCAACCTCCCAAATGCAGAACTGCAAACACTAAACTTTCGCTTTCCCAGGTAATTTCTGATACTAGCTTCAAATGACCTACAGCTAAAGTCAATGATCCCATGCGTTGCATTTGGTAATCTATCTCATTGACTGTGTAGCAATAAACTCGCTTTTTGTGAGTGCTGAGTGTCAATTCCTGGCTGTTAAACAGGGAAGTAATGGCGTAATGGGCAGCTACTTGCTTAACGCTAATTTGGGCAGTTTGCACCATTTGCCGATAAACTTCTGCACCATGTTTGAAGAGATCCACATTACTGGGGGCTAAACCCAAGCGTTTGAGGAAACTCTTTTCTAACTGTACACCCGCCACATCTCCAGCCAATTCCAAAGCACGGGCGGCGTAGCGGAGAATCTGCGTTCCTTCTGGGCGAGAAATTTCTTCAAAAAACCATCCACAACTGGTGAACATCAGCAAAGCATGACGTTGCATTTCCAACAAGCGTAAAGCATCTACTTGTTCGGCTGCTGTGAGTTTGTGGGTTTGATGGCGAGAGAGAAAGCGGTTAACATTGGCAGGAGAGCGATCGCGCATGACTTGAATATATTCATCCCGCGCTTGCCAGGGATCACGAAATAGTTGCCTACCATGTTCCTCATACACTTCAATTAGCTGATCCCGCAGCCAATTTAAAGCATTCCGCAACGGGCGACGCCATTTTTGATGCCACACACCACCTTCACCACCGCAACCACAGTCATCTTGCCATCTGCCTACACCATGGGCACAACTCCAAGCTGTGACTGGCTTTAATTCAACTTCCCAGGTGGGAGTATTCAGGCTGAGATAGTGGGCAAAGTTCGTCACTGTCCACCCGTGGTTGGGAAACTCGCCGATAAAGGCATAGGCTAAAGTTTTCTCGGTTCCCTTCTTATGGTGCCCAAAGGTTTCTCCATCTGTCGCCACAGAAATTAATTGTGCTGGACGGTGATCCCCACGGACTGCTGAACCGATGCGTCCAGCAAAGTGATTTGAACTATAAACAACATCACTAAAACCCATATCCCGCGAGATTGGGCCATCGTAGAAAAAGATATCAATGTAAGGATGGGAGTCCCTATGATCCCCACTCCCCTCCTTAATCGTGCTGAGGGGTGAAGCCGCAGTACTGAGTTTTGACTTTAAATAACAGCGATAAGGGCGGGTGGGATCAATTTGACTCCCGCCAACTTCATGCCATTCAGGCTGGGGATCATCCTCAGTTGGTAGGGGACGACAACGCTGTGCCTGAGAGGGTGCCAGGATAATGAAGCGAATTCCTTCGGCAACCAAGGCTTCTAAAGTGGCATAGTCTACACCAGTTTCTGCTAGCCACATACCTTCGGGATCGCGGTCAAAGCGGGAGCGGAAGTCTTCTTTACCCCAGCGAATTTGGGTGTATTTATCCCGTTCATTGGCCAGAGGCATGATGATGTGATTGTATACTTGCGCGATCGCATTGCCGTGACCTTGCAAGCGTTGAGAACTTTTAGCGTCCGCCTCCAAAATGCGCTGATAAACCTCTAAATCGTAGCGTTCCAGCCACGACATCAGCGTTGGCCCTATATTAAAACTGAAATATTCGTAATTATTCACGATCCCCACTACTTCGCCCCGGTCATTTAAGATCCTGGCAAAGGCATTTGGGCGATAGCATTCCCAATGAATGCGTTCATTCCAATTATGGAAAGGTGCCGCACTAGGTTGGCGTTCAATCGCATCCAAATAAGGGTTTTCCCTTGGTGGCTGGTAAAAATGACCATGCACCGTCACATAAACACCAGTCGCCTGTTTCAGGGGATCAGTCTGGTGATGATCTTTGGGAGTTAAATGTGATGTAAATGTAGAGCCAGAGCTAGCTGGCAATTCAGCAGCAGAAGTCATGTATATTTATCCAAACAAAAAACTTACATTTGCGCCGAAAATCTTGCATTGAAACCTTTCTACAGAGGTTTGAACACAAAATCCGGTATATAGGAAAACTATGGGTATAGAATACAGTTAAATCTCCAAAAAAGCTGTCTGACTAGAGTGGGAAATCTGCGTTATCGCACAGCCATTTCCCAGATTACTCGAAATAATTAGCCATTGAACAACGCCTCAGTTGGGGTTTCTTCGTTGACAAAGCCAGTAAAAAAATTAATTGTCTTTTAATTTATTAAACCCTATATTTGGCATGAAATACTGGCTCAATTTGATATTTTTACTACGAAAGATTGCCAAAACTCCATATATTGCAATTTTATTTTACATATCTTGCACCAGACTAGAAACAGTACAATCTCTGAATGGAACCGTGAACACTTGAGAGTATCCTAGAGTTTTGAATAGTGCTGAGTGCTTTCTAAGTGCTGAGTGCTGTAAAGCCCTGCGGGCATAGCTGCGCTTATAGCCCGTGCTGAGTGCTGGGTGCTTCCTTTTTAGGTAAAGAATTCGCCTTTGTCTTCTTGTCTAAGATTGATTGGTGATTTTTTACTTGCAGTTCCCTTATGTTTCACGGCTATTCTCACTTTAAGGTAGTAAATGTCAGTTAAAAACGCTATTTTTCTCGTTTTCTTACTGTTTATCCCGGTTTCCTTAGCAGCTCACTTTCTGGAGTGGGGAGAATTGATAGTTTTCATCACAGCTGGATTAGCAATTTTGCCCTTAGCCGCTTGGATGGGTACAGCCACAGAAGAAATTGCTGTCGTAGTGGGCCCCACACTGGGAGGGTTCTTAAATGCCACCTTTGGCAACGCCACGGAACTGATTATAGCTTTAGTTGCCTTAAACGCCGGGTTGGTGGATGTAGTCAAAGCGAGTATCACAGGTTCGATTATCAGCAACTTACTACTGGTGATGGGTTTTTCCATGCTTTTAGGTGGACTGCGCTACAAAGAACAAACATTTCAGTCAATTGTGGCGCGGGTGAATGCTTCATCGATGAATTTGGCGGTGATTGCCATTTTGTTGCCAACAGCAATGAACTACACCTCTATAGGAATTAGCGAAAAAACTCTGCAAAATCTGTCGCTGGCTGTTGCAGTAGTATTGATTTTGGTCTATGCCTTGACGCTACTATTTTCCATGAAAACCCACGCTTATCTATATGATGTGGGTGTAGCAGAGATAGAAGCAGAGGAACCCCCGCATACTAAACCTAACATTTGGCTGTGGAGTGGGGTGCTACTAGTATGTACTCTACTGGTGGCACTGGAATCGGAAATGCTGGTGGGTTCTTTAGAGGTAGCTACATCTCAGTTAGGTTTGACATCACTGTTTACAGGGGTGATTTTGGTTCCCATTGTGGGTAACGCTGCTGAACACGCCACCGCAGTCACCGTGGCCATGAAAGATAAGATGGATCTTTCCCTATCGGTGGCTGTAGGTTCAAGTATGCAGATTGCCTTATTTGTCGCCCCTGTATTAGTGATTGCGGGGTGGGTACTCGGTCAACCAATGGATTTGGATTTCAACCCCTTTGAATTAGTTGCTGTGGCGGTATCAGTGCTGATTGCTAATAGCATTAGTTCTGATGGTAAGTCTAATTGGTTAGAAGGCACTTTACTCTTAGCCGCTTATATAGTGCTGGGATTTGCTTTCTACTTTCATCCAGTCATCGATGGTATCGGATAGTTAGTTTTAGAGGCGATCGCTCTTGAGTTTAACCGAGAGCGATCGCTTTTTTTGACTGAGGTAAGAATTGGTGGTAATTTTTCTTACTTAGTTAGCAGTCACAAAGTGATATTTTCTCAATCAACAACTTGATTGTGGTTAAAAATTGTACAAAATTTTATCATACTTTGAACACCGAAAATGGTTATTAATCATACTATTTTAGATTTTAAATTTGAGATTTTGGATTATATTTGCGTGGTGAACCGCAGAAAAATAATTACTGGATAAACTTTTGAAGACTTCATGTTGCATCATCGTTGTTCAACTTGTTATCAGTAATTGATACAGTTGATTACTGACTATATTATTTAATATATATGTTTATTTAGTGCCTTCAATTACTTAGTAATTTAATGAGACTTTGGGGGGAAGAAAGCAAGTAATAGGCTACTGTAAATTTGATTTGCGTAAAATTAAATTTGCCAAAATGCAATGCTCCCAAATTAACTCTTCTATGAAGTAGTTTTAGTTATTGAATGAAGCCAAAAAATCATCAATCAGGATGTAGCTTTGATGACAATTGTCATGTTCAACTATTTATGGGTCAAACTTTTCTAAAAAATTATTACATCATTTTTTGTATTTATCCGTATAAACTATTCCGGACTAACAACAAGTTTGTTTGTCAAGAGAGATCAGGGTGTTAGTAAAATGAATTACCATGAGTGAAATTGGCCTGCTGATGTCGGGCGTATTAACTACAAGACCGGCTTCTTTGCCCAATAATTTACCGAAGCAGCAACCATTTCAAATGGAAAATAGCTTGCCGAAGTTAACACAGAGTAAGTTAACTCAATTAGTTCCAAATACCCAAATCACACCACCTGAATTCATCCAGACAGATGAAACTTCTTCAGCGACTTTATCAGCACTTCAATTAGAGCAAGACAAAATCCTTCAGAAAATTTCCCAAAAGCATCTATCTCAAGGTTCGTTGACCTTAGCTAAAGCCCGCTATGCCCAAGCCACAGGCAAGGCAGGCATAAAAGTAGCAGCACGACCCCAAAGGTTTAGTGGCCAACCTATGCCACTTCTGCGTTTTGGTAATTCAGGTACTTCTGTCAGAGTTTTGCAAAGACTTTTAGTCTCTAATGGCTATGCCATTCGAGTTGATGGGGCATTTGGTCCACTGACAGAAACAGCTGTTAAAGCTTTCCAAAACCAGCGAAGGTTAGCAGTAGATGGAATAGTTGGCCCCAGAACTTGGCGCGAGTTGACAATCTAAAGGAGTGCTGAGTGCTGAGTGAGGATACTTGTTTACTCATATTGTTTGAGTAATGACACAGGTACTCATTCTACTCAGCACTTTCAACTCAGCACTATTAGTTATCGATACTGATGTTGCTCTAGTAATTGTTGCGCTTTGGGTTTGTAAATTAAATAAAACAAAGCTTCAAGATAACGCAACAAATCCTCTCGATTCTCCTTGGAAGTAAAGTTCCAGAAGCCATAAATCCTGGCTAGAGATAACAGTTTGGAAGTATGGATTTTCCAGGTATATGTACTATAAACTCTGTCAATTGCTTGCCGAGAAATGGCATTCCAATAATCAGAATTTTGTTCACATTTAGTCACAAATTCATAGATTTTTGTAGCTGTTTCCTCTGAATTTGTGGGGTTAATGTAAAAGCCATTTACCTTGTCTTGAATAATTTCTAGTGGCCCACCAAATTGGGTAGCAAAAGTTGGTAGTCCCGAAATCATAGCTTCCAAGATTGTCAAACCAAAAGCTTCAAATAAAGCTGGTTGCACAAAGATTCCTTGATGGTCGGCAATTACGCGGTAAATTTCCCCAGAATCAGATTTTGTCAGGCGCACACCCAACCAACGAATCTTACCGTGGAGATTGTATTCATCAATGATTTGATAGAGTCTGACAATTTCGTCGCGTTCTTCGTTATCACCTGATTCTTCTACGCGCAACTTACCTGCTACCAAAATTAAGTTGCAATGCTCCTGCAATTCTTGACTTTTACCAAAGCATTCCGCTAACCCAGTGAGGTTTTTAATGCGGTCAAGTCGCGCCATAGAAAAGATGGGGCGCTTTTTGGGATCATCGAGTTTGCCGAAGATTTGGGCAGGATCTTCTAAAGTAAAGAGCATTTCCGCAATGCGATCGCGCTCACTCTCTACTCGGTCTTCAGTCCGGAAATAAGGAAAATAGTAACTCTCGTTAACTCCAGGAGGTACGACATTAAACTTGGGACTAAATAATTCAACTCCATTGACTACATGGTACAACTCTGGCATCGTAAAGCATTTGTAAGACTCGTACTGTCCCACACTATCTGGTGTACCAACAATTTCTTGGTAGGTGCTGCTCACAACAAAATTGGCAGCATTCATGGCAATTAAATCAGCTGTGAATTGCAAGGAAAAATGATATTTATCTTCCAAATCTTGCCAATATAAGTTACTAAACAAGTATTTGGATTTTTCCAAAGCATGGGCGATGTTGCACTGAGTGACGTTCATCCGCCTTGCTAACAGAAATGCTACCAAATTTCCATCAGAATAATTACCCACAATTAAATCGGGTCTGCCTTGAAATTCTGCTAGCAGTTCTCTTTCTGAGTCGATGGCAAAAGTTTCTAGATAAGGCCAAAACTCAAATCGGGAAATCCAGTTTTGCGTCATGTTGGGGTTAAATTCCCGCAGAGGTACGCGCAAAATCCAAGCGTTTTCTGTACCGTGAACTTTTTCTAGCCGTTGATTACAAAGCGTACCATCGCTATTGGGAATCAAACGAGTGAGAATAATCACTTTTGGTTGGACATTCAGTCCCTCTAACCCAGCTAGTTGGACATCTTCTTGCAGTTGCTTTTCCAGATTCTTGGCTTGGTCGAGGACATAAACTACCTGACCACCAGTGTCAGGTCTTCCCAAGACTCCTTCTTGTCCAAACCAGCCGTGAGCCGATACCAGAACGATTCTAAAAATCATTGGCACACGAGAGATGAAGGCTTCTAGAAGCTGGGGATCGGGAGAGTCAATTAAATCGTCTAGAACGTTGAGGGTGTCATTTACACGCATAGCGGTGTTACCCCAACCCGGCTCAAAACCCATCATTTGCAATTCAAACCGGAGGTTTTCGTAGGGTTCATCGCTGGGGCGCTGACTGACAAAACTGATAGCTTTCTTAACTTGCTCAGAAAGTTGCTGCTGTGATTTAATGCGATCGTTGATTAGCAGCTGGACACCATTATATTGGTGCAGGCGCAAGAAATTTAATAAGCTTTCCAGCAATTGTTTAGAGTCTTGAAATATTTTGCTGGATAGGTACCGGTTGAGAAATTGCACCCCTTTACCAATATTTTTTGGATCACGGATCACTGGGGTGTAATCATAAAACGGGCCAAAATCTAGTTCTAGCAGGTCACCTTCTTGGGGATGAAATTTATTCACAAAGCGATCGCGTAGATCCAGCAGTTCCTGTACTGTCATTGGCTCAACGTTCAAGTCCTCTGTTAGCCGATAAACTTCTTGACTAGCAATTTTAGGACGAATGATAAAACAAAGGCTTGAGTCTTCTTGAATAATTTCCTGAGTATAGTAAATCAGTTTGCCTAAGCGGGAAGACGCAGCAAAGGTTTGGGACTTCTCGGACTTGAAGCAATAATTAATATACACACTCAAGATGTCGTTACGCAGCAAGTAATTATTTTCTTCTTGGCGTAATTGACTAATAAAGGAACGCAAATCACTTTTTTCTTCGCTATCCAGGATTGCTTGGATCAATTCAGACATGGTAACCCCTAACGTTGATTCTGCATTTTTGACTTACAGGACAGACTGAGTATCTACCCTTTAGTCGAAGCAAACGTGAGTTCGACAGGTATTGTATTGACTCCACCAATCCACCTAGTTTATGAGCAAGTGGCATGGTGAAGTCCGTCAAACTGACATTTAAGCAAGCATAAACACGAATAAACACAGATGAATCCTCTATCTGTGTCTTTTATGAAAGTTTTCCCTTAGGAGGCATCTCAATTCGTGCTTGTCTTTACTCAAAATATCGGTATCTCAGTATTTTTTCACTCTAACTAAAGGCGTACAATTTTTCATCCTGTTGATAGAGTTAATGTATGTAATGATTCTCTCACAAAGTTTTAGCAAGACGTAGGTTTTTATAAAAAAGTGTCCGATGAGCAATTTTTTTATTCTATATTTCACCTGCTATACCTTGACAAAGTAGCTTTCTTGTCAACTCAATACTTACTTTTGTCAATGTAAATTAATACGCTTCACTGCGCTAATGTTGAGTGTAAAGGCGAGGAAATTGTTTTACGTTTTGCTTTGATAGTAAAACCTATCAAAATAGCACCAAACAGTAAACCTGTCTTAGCTGATGGTTCAGGTACTGCAACTACAACAACCTGATTTCTGGTAAATGCTATTAAAGCTAAATTTGTTGGATTAGCAAAATGACGTTGTACAGAACCTTGGATCGACGCTGTAGCGTTTTCTTTAATTCCTCCAAAGTTAGACGTAGTAATTGAGTTAGTGAAAGTAACATTGTCACTTTTGTCAAGGGTAATAAAATCACTATTGTCTGGAGTGACTATATCACCGACAAGAAGAAAAAAATCTAAAACATTACTATTATCAATATCAATTAACTCAAAATCAATTTCTCCAAAGGCTATGGCGTTTTCTTCTAATGGGTTATCTATTGATGTTTCTAGTTCTAAATATGCTGTAAAGTCAAAAGAAAAATGTTGACCAGCATCTACAAAAAATAACCCAATCAATCTGGATTGACTTTCTGCTTCTCCTAAATAACTTCTACCTGCGCCAAAAGCTTCGCTGAATGTTGAATTAGATGCTTGCTGTAAAAAACTTGAAGCATCTGCTTCGGCAAAAGAAAAAGCATTTGCCATGCCATTGACATTCGTGAAACCATCAGCATCAGTTAAAAACACCAGAGGTTCTATATTAATGTTGGTAAAATTTAAATTTGCTTCAGAATACCCAAAAGTAGCTGCTCTACTAGGTGCAATTGCCAAGGAATAGCTAGCAATTAATGGCGTAACACAAAGTGCAAAGCGTTGAATAAAACTAAAGCTTCGCATCATACAATCTTTAAAGTTAGCCATAAGTCACTCCAGCAGATTTTACACAATTGGTGTTACATATGTATCCACAATTAACAGGTTAATTAATAGCTTGTCAATAGTTTATAATTAAGCTGCCACTTTTTCTAATTTTGTAAACTAGTTTGCATATATTTCTCTGTTAGCAGAAAAAATAAAGAGTGTAAATCAGCTTTTCGCCAGCTACGCTTAACAGTTTGACAAATTGTTCCCAAGTTTTTGCTGATAATTTTCCCAGAAACAGTCTTAGATTGCGCTTTAACTTATAGTACCGTTTGTTCCTTGAACTTAATTATTCTTGACCTTAGTCATGATGAAGAGTGCTGAGTAAGAAGAATACTCAGTGCTGAGTTGAAAGTGCTGTTAGCGGTAGCGGGGCATTTAGCCCGTGCTGAGTACAACCCCATAGTTAAAACTAGGGGATTGAAACAAGGACACTTTTTTTCGAGACACGCGCAGTGCAAGAAAAAAAGGTTTTACCTGTTTTCATAAATAAATTTAGCGCGAAGTCAGAGCGGAGGTTTCCTCCTTTTCTTTCCTTCGTAAGCGAGGGGCTTCAAACCCTATATGCTGAGTGAGTGCAGTTAATTTTACTTTTTACTCAGCACTATTTTGCAGCGCGATCGCACCAATAAACACCAATAAATTGAAGGCAAGGTACGACCGTCCTACAATGAGTGACGGGAGTGTCGAAACCCAGAGAAATTAGATGAATGCTGACGAATTTTTCAAGCAGGGATTCCACAAACATTTGCAAGGGGACTATCAAGAAGCCATCGCAGATTACACTCAAACGATTGAGATGAATCCCGACTATGCCGAAGCTTATTACAACCGAGGTCTCATTCTCAGTGCTGAACTCAAAGATTATCACGGAGCGATCGCCGACTTTGATCAAGCGTTACAACTTAATCCCCATCTGGCGGAAGCATACTGCAACCGAGCTAATGCACGTTACTTTTTAGCAGATTATGAGGGAGCGATCGCCGATCATGATCAGGCATTACAAATCAATCCCAACTTTGCGGCATCTTATCATAGCCGGGGTAATGCCTACTTTGCTTTGCAAGCATATGACCAAGCGATCAACGATTATCAGCAAGCCATTGAAAATAGCACTCAGTTAGCTACGTGTATTAATTTTGATATTGCCAAGGCATTGCATAATCGGGGTGTAGCTCGTTGCGATCGCGGCGATTATCAAGGAGCACTCGCCGATTTTCAGCAAGCATTACAATGGCATCCCCATTTTGCCGCAGCTTACACCAGTCGCGGTAATATCAACTATCTTTTAGGAGAATATCAGCAAGCGATCGTTGAGCATAACCGCGCATTACAGCTAGATCCTAACTTGGCAGCAGCTTACCATAATCGAGGTATTGCCCGCTTTGCTCTAGGAGACGATCAAGGTGCGATTGAGGATTACAATCGCACATTGGAAATTAACCCCAGCTTTGCTGAAGCCTATTATAATCGGGGTCTTGTTTATTCTCGCCTCAAAGATTACGAGCAGGCACTTGCAGACTTTAACCAAGCGCTGAAACTGAACCCTGATGATGTCCAAGCATATTATGAACGGGGTTTGGTTCGAGATACTTTAGGTGATTATCAAGGAGCTATCGAGGATTATAATCAGGCATTGCAGGCAAATCCCACCTTAGCTTTAGTTTACGGCTTTCGGGCTAACGTTCGTCGCCGATTAGGAGACTATCAAGGAGCAATTGATGATAGCAATCGACTTTTACAACTCAATCCGCATCTAGCTGAAGGATACTGCGATCGCGCTACAGCTCGTCGTAGTCTGGGAGATTATCAAGGGGCCATCCAAGATTACAATTTGGCATTGCAGATTAATAAGCATTTAGCTGAAGCTTATTATGGTCGAGGTATTGCTTATGAAATTTTGCAAGATTTCTTATCAGCAATTGCCGATAACACTCAAGCAATACAACTTGCACCTGAATTTTCTCCAGCCTACTGCAATCGGGGTAATGCCCGGCGTTTTCTCGGAGACGAAAAGGGAGCAATGGCAGATTATAATCAAGCATTACAAATTAATCCCGATCTGATAGAAGCTTATTACAATCGGGGTTCTCTTTGCTATGCTCTCCAAGACTATGAGGGCGCAGTTGCTGATTATACCCAAGCTTTAGAAAGAAATCCCCAATCAGCCACATTTTATAGCGATCGCGCTAATGCCCGCTATGCCCTGCAAGACTATCAAGGGGCAATAGAAGATTATAATCAGGCACTTGCTATCGATTCCAGCTTGGCTGAAGACTGGTATAACCGGGGACGTAGCCGTTCTCTACTGGGAGATTTACCAGGGGGACTAGCCGACTTAAACGCAGCTTTACAGCGTCAGCCTCATTGGGCTTCAGCTTACATGCTGCGAGCTGATATTCACCGTAAACTAGAAGATTATCAAGCCGCAATTAGCGATTTCCAAAAATCTGCTGATATTTATTATCAAGAAGGAAATACACAGTATTATCAACAAATTATGCAAGCGATCGCACAACTTCAGCAATAGTAATTTTAATTTATACTCGTTTTTGCAAAAGCTAAACTGTCTTAGTTAAATTAATCAACCAAGACAGTTTAGCTTTCATCATTCCTATAAGAGATACCAGAAATTTATCACCTCAGACCGCTCTGATGAAGTATTTAAACTTCCCTTGGTGATAACTAAGTGGAGGAAGCGATAAAAACTCCACATCTTCCATGGTAACTCTAAGTACTGTTCATGTATCTGAAATCGCTCTCCTTCGATACACAACAATGGGTCACTGCGGCATAACACCCATCCAGTACTAACTGTTATGCATTAACAATAGCAATCGCGTTATTAATAGTTAGTCCTTCTCAGGTAAGAATCGTCTTCAAGCTGAGGAAAGAACGTGTTGGGCTGTCATGTAACTTTAATATGGCGTGTACTGCTGCTGCATAACTAATAATTTTGCTAGAATATATTCAAAGCTTTGTGGAATCTTCTCTTCGTAAACTTCCTGCGCTTGTAGAAATTACCATCAACTTACCAAACTCAAATTATGAATCGCTTCACCTCTGTCTCGTTTGTAGGTTGGAAGGCGTCTATGTCATCTGCGGCTGTTGCTCAGAGAACTAATACTGTTACACGCCTACCTCTTTATAGCTATATGTATGATCGCGACCTTAACTATGATCGTGGATCTGGACGCGATCGCCGTGGTCATTAAGTCCGACTTTACTTGATCAACTTGACTATTCTCTCATTGGAAACATTCATGAGAGAAATTACACAGTGCGATCGCCAATCCTCGTTTCTGGAACTCTTTCCATAGACCAGAATTATCAGAGCGATCGCACTAAATTTTTGCTATTTTATCAATTGTTTTTTATTAACAAATAATTACCTACAATTTAGTGGTAGATACCACAATCAAGATTAATATCAAATTAATCTTTTTAGTACATCAAATGCTAGAATCTTTTTGATAAAAATAACTATGATGTTTTCCTCAAAACAAAATAATAATTTAACAAAATGGCGAAAGAAATAGAACGTAAATTTTTACTCAAAGAAGATAGCTGGAGAGAGTTAGCCAAGGGTAGCGTATACCGTCAAGGATACATTGCAACACAAGATAAAGTGACTGTACGTGTGCGGATAGTCGGAGAACAAGGTTACTTGACGATTAAAGGGCCTAGCGTCAAATATTCGCGGTTAGAGTTTGAGTATCCCATTCCTGTAGAAGATGCTCAG
The DNA here is from genome assembly GCA_015207155.1 of Nostocales cyanobacterium LEGE 11386. Lineage (GTDB taxonomy): Bacteria > Cyanobacteriota > Cyanobacteriia > Cyanobacteriales > Nostocaceae > LEGE-11386. Next base: position 15,557 of record JADEXK010000036.1, read on the forward strand.
GAAATGCTAGATACATTGTGCCGACGGCCTTTCATAGAAAAGATCAGATACAAAGTAGAATGGGGTGGTTTGATTTGGGAAATAGACGAGTTTGATGGTGTGAATAAAGGATTGATTCTAGCAGAAGTTGAACTCACTGATGCCAATCAACAAATTGAACTCCCAACCTGGATTGGTCAAGAAGTTTCCCACGACCCCAGGTATTACAATAGCAATTTGGTAACACACCCGTTTTCGCAGTGGTAATTAACGTGAGTCTCCAATGGAGGCGAAGTTGCGGGAAGAGCGAAAGAAACATAATCCTCCGTACTTTTTATTCCTCACTCAGCACTCAGCACTTTGCTATACTTAGAGCAAGTAAAGTGTTACAAATCTTTAGATGAAATATTTCCTTTAATTGAACGGTGTAGCAGGCGGCAGGGCCAACAAAAAGCACCACAAATGCTCACCGAGGCAATAGTGGCAACAACTCGCCAACTCGAGCTAGGCGGAGTGCCTGATTCTGGGGATTGGTCTTGTGTGCCTTGAGTTAACTCTGGAGCTGAATGAGATAGCTGACTGGCTGTACTCACCCCTTCAATTGCTGCTCCAATTAGATAAGCTACCAGGGCAATTACTAGCCAGTGATTCATAATGGTTAAACGCAAAGAAGATGACTAGCCATGAGCAATTATTTCGTTTCTTGTACTTAATGATTACCTTGCCCAACGGATAATCTGCCTTCAGCCGTATCGCGAATTAAGGGCAGTTTAGATTTGATGTAAGTATTGAGGGTGCTATCTGTTTGTGTGTCAAGCACTTGTTGAGCTTTTAACTTCTGGAGAAGTAATTGTACTAAGGCAGCATCATCAAACTGAAGCAAAGTGCTGACTTGGGTAGACTCGATTACAGCCCAGATTTGTTGCATCATTTTGGCAGTCACCATGAGTCTTGTCCTTCTTAAGATTTTCTTTATATTCGCACATTTAAGCAACTCGTGCCTAGCTTTGCCTCAAAATTAATCAATCAACACAATTAGAGAAGACTGAGGAGTGATTTTATGGCAAAATATGCGGAAATTTGCAAGGTAGCGAGGTCAGGATACGTTACACTATTTTTATGTATACTGACTTTATGATAACTACTTAGTTACACTAACTAACTCTAAATACTGACCCTACAGTTGATTTAATCGCATCTCTGGCATCCCTCAAAGTTTGAGCAATGGGATGTTTTGCCTGTAAAAATACACGCGCGCAGTTACGTCCTGGCATTCCAGAGATTGAACCCCCCGGATGCGTCCCCGCACCAGTCAAAAATAAATTATCAATTGGTGTTTTATAATTAGCTAGTTCTGGTAAGGGGCGGAAAAACACCATCTGATCTAGAGTCATATCAATGTGGTAATAATTCCCTTTATATGCGCCTAATCTTTCACCTAGTTCTGCTGGACTTTCTACACGACGGGCAATAGTTGCTTTTTTCACATTTGGTGCATAGTCTGCCAACTTATTAATTACCCTGTCTGCAACTTTATTTTTCAATTCATCTGTCCAACCCGTACCATGCAAACCTGTGCCTTCTGCACCTGCTATTTGATAAGGAGCAAAAAACTCAATCCACAAAGTATGTTTACCTGGTGGTGCTAATGTGGGGTCGAGAGCACTAGGCATGACTACGTACATTGATGGGTCAGCATCAGGAATGTTTCCTAAAGTACATTGACTATGAGCCTGTTCTACATGAGCCATTGAATCTGCAATTAAAATAGATCCAATAAGATATTCATCTTTGTGAGCGTGGAATGCAAAACGTAGGGGTTCATTTAAAGCTAAATCTATTTTGAGGATAGTTTCGTTATTATTAATGATGCGACGTTCTAATCTTTCTCGCAACTCAGGGTCAGCATGATCCACCTCGCTAGTATCCATTAGTTGTAAAAATAGACGTTTGGCATCAATATTGGAAATCACCCCGTATTTAGCCCGATATTCCTGTCCATTTGCTACCCTTACACCCACAGCCTTCCCATCATCCACCAATACTTTTTCTACCTGCTGTTCTGTTAAGATCACGCCACCTTTACTAGTCACTAATTTAACTAATGCTTGTACCAAAGCCCCAGTACCGCCGCGAGGTCTAGCCATACCAGGGTTGTGACGCATGGCCATCATCATCACGCCAATGGCTAGGTTTTTTTGCGAAGGCGGCGCACCAAGTTCTGAGGCTAGTCGGGAAAGTGGTGCTTTCAAAAATTCCTCATCGAACCACTCGTTAAGGATATCCTCAGCACTGTTGAGCATGGTGCGAACAAAGTCCAGGCTTTTAGATGGAGAACCAACTACTGAAAATAAATCTTTAAACTTTTGAATATTGTAGTTGCCAAAAATATCTATAATTGACTTTGGTGGCGCGTTAAACATGGGAATCATAGCATTGATTGCCCGTTGCCAATAGTCTGTAAATTCTGCATATTTTTTAGCGTCGCGTTCATTGTAACGGGCGATTTCTGCACAAGTTTTTTCTACAGACTTGTGAGCTAAAAAATACTTACCATCAGGATGAGGACAAAAAACAACTGGATCGCAATCCAAATATTCTAAGCCGTATTTTTCCAATTCTAATTCGGCAACAACTGGCCCTAAGTGAATAAATTCATGGTCAATAGCACACAAGTTAAATTTAAATCCTGGTGCAGTTTTGGGTAAGCATTCTTCGGTAGTTGCTGCACCACCTGGAACTGGTCGCTTTTCTAATAGTAGGACACTATATCCAGCTTTCAACAAATAAGCGGCACAAACTAGCCCGTTATGTCCTGCACCGATCATGACAACATCATACTCTTGCATATTTGTAATTTGTAAATAGAGTAACTTGTTAATATTATAAATTTTTATATAAAATTACTAAATTAACAATTATCAAAAATTGGTAGCCTTAACTAGTTCCAGTTCTGCTAATTAATGAATTCAATTTGTGATGGAGATATTTGCTTCACATTAGCTTCTATCATTAGTATAATACTCTCTTTTTGCACTTCCATATCTATAATCCGAAATGCAATATCTTCCCATTCAAGATATGGGAGGCTTGCTAGCTCTTTTACCTTATGCATGAATGCTAAGATTAATTCTATCGAAATTCCCTTGCCTTCAGTACAGGTGACACTTTCTAACATAATAGGTTGAGAATTAGTTCGTGGGTGTAAGATTACTCTGGCACCTAAAAGGCGAGTATTTTCCTGTGCTTTTAGTAGTACTTTTGCCTCAACTTGGATTTTGCCATCTCCAGGTAAAAATACTTGAATATCTTGCGGTACAAAGCTGATAACTTCGCCGTCTATGTTTAACTTAAAGTTTTCTGCCAAGCTGCGAGTGAAGTCTGAGGTCAAGGCACGGTTAATATCTACTTCTGTGAGTACAATCCGAGCAACGGCATTTACTGGCTCATTTAATTCAATTTGACCAAAAATAGCCCTTAAAGGATTGAGCGCAATGCTATCTGTTTGCAGTTTTATTTGCTGCACACGGATGTTTTTTTGTATTACCAATCCTTGACCTGTAACCGAAACCTCATTTGCCTGTCCCTGAACAATTTTCAACATATCAGTTTTTACATCTATATCAATTTGTTCAGCTTCATCTAGTTTATTAGATAGCCTGCGTTCAGCTTCCTGTGATAGGAATTGTTCTTCAAAGCTTTGGTTATCTGGCATGAAATTTTACTCTCGTAAGTCCTATTACTGGTTAATGTAAACTCTGGACACTCAAGAGCGTATCTATAATAAGATATATGCAAATATGAGTATATCAGAACAAAATACATAGTCCTTTCTGATCTGAAAAATTTTACTTGGCTATTTCAAATTTGTAGAATTGCTGATAAACTCGAAGCATTTAATCACGTCAAAGCTGCACTTTGACGTGATGGAATGATTTTAGATCCTTTTGTACTTCCTTCATTACTCAGCACTTTTTTTGGTAACAATCATTGGTACACCACCACTAGGAACAATGGTGATACCTCGACGTACAGGATATACTGGACATTTGTCCGCCAATATTAATTGAAACTGCGTTAATAATGTAGCTAATACTAGTTTCATTTCGTACATAGAAAAGGCTGCACCGATACAACCACGATAACCACCACCAAAGGGTAAATATTCATAAGGTGAAAACTTCTGCTGGATAAATCTTTTTGGCTGATAGTTTTGAGGTTCTGGGTAAGTTTCAAAGCGGCGATGAGCTAAATAAATACAGGGAACTAAAACTGTTCCTGATGTAAATTTATTCCCGATAATTTCTACTGTTTCCTTTACCATTCGTGGTGTACAAATTAAAGCAATGGGGTAAATTCGTAGTGTTTCCTGACAAACAGCATTTAGGTATGGTAGTCGTGCTATTTCTTCTGGGTTTGTTGTATCGCCCAAAACATTTAATTCCTGCATTAGCTGATTTTTAACATCTGGGTGGGAATGAATTAAATAAAATGCCCAGGTTAAGACGGATGCTGTTGTTTCGTAACCTAAAAGCAGTAATGAAATTAATTGGTCGCGTAATTCTTTATCTGTCATTTGCTGTCCATTTTCATCACGTGCTGACATCAGCAAACTGAGAATGTTCGTACCTACAGCATTATTTTGCCAACGTCTTGCGGAAATTTCTGCATAAATCAGGTTGTCAATTTGTTCTCGCCTTCTTTGGAAATCTCCCCAAGGACTCCATGTACCAAAATCTTGTTGCAGAGGTGGAAAAAAAAACAAACTTGAATACAAGGGTTTAGTTATATCTTCCAATAAAGAACTGAGATATCTGTTAAGTCTCTGATCATGAACACCAGAATTAATGCCAAATATTACCTGTAAGATAATTTCTAAAGTAATATCGGGCATAATTTTCTGCATAGAAATTTTTGTACCAGTTATCCAATTTTTTGTTGCATTCTTAGTAATTTCACAAATCAATTGTCCGTAATTCTTTAAGCGATCGCCATGAAAAGGGGGCATTAATAACTGTCGTTGGCGATTATGCGATCGCTCGTCTTGAAATACAATTGAACTTTCTCCAAATAAGGGTTTAAATACATGAGTTGCCTGCTGAAAATCTAATTGTTTGGCAGGTATGGCAAAACAATCACTAATCGCCTGGGGATGACTAAAAAATACTAGCGGTGGTGAGTTAAAACCTAATACTCGCACTGTAAATATATCACCGTATTTGGCAGCACAAGTTTCTAAAAATTTTGTAGGTTGAGCAATTAATTGCAGAGTTTGTAGCCATGCTGGAGTGCATATTTCATTAGGTAATTTCATGATTAATTTGATAGCTTGCCGCAAATAATCGCTATTAATTGTTCTGGAATTCATCACCTTTTACATGAATCCTCAGAAGGATTTAGCGAAAAAGCTATCTGGTGGAAACAAGGAATAGACAACAGCACTATTCTCAATAGCCGTAGGAAGGGCATTCCCCAGAAAGTGACTATGTTACATCTGGCACCAGCATCAAAAATAACCTGATGTGAGAAACATCAGGCTAATAGCAAAAGTTATCTAAAAATGACTAAACTGCTGGTGCAGTAAAGATTTCAGTCCACTTTAGTGAACTTAAGCTATCAACTAAAAAATCAATTTCTTGGCGAGATATGGGGCGGCTACAAGATATCAGCTATTTAAACTACTTATCCTAACCTTGTGAAAAAGCAATAAACCTTGACAACCTTAAAGATGTAAAATTTTTGTTAAATTCATCAAGCATCTACAGTTTGCCCTCTTTTTATAAGGTACTCAGCATGACAGTAATGACATCAAAAGCATCTTCAGCGCTTCCTAATTTTTGTGAAGGAATTCAATATTTTAGTGAAGCGCTACAAGGCTTTGAAACTTATGGTGCAACACCTGCTATAGAGTCTGGCAAAATAGCGATCGCAGATCCCACAGATCCAGTCGCGGTTTATCAAACCTTACTTGCTGCCGATGCCCTCCGCTACTTGACGCTGCAAGTTACTGGGAGTAAAGCCTCTGGACACCCAGGCGGTTTTGCCAGTCAAGCAGAAGCTTATGCAGCATTGGTCATGCTAGGTCATAAGAATATTATCACCGAAGTGGGACACCACGCCCCTGGATTCTATAGTGCCATGTTTTTGGATCGTTCTTTAGAAGACATGGGAATTTTTAATGTACAACAATTGCGCGATCGCTTCCGAGAAAAGCACGGACTCTTAGGACACCTTTCTGGTTACATCCCCGGTATTCTGGCACCAGCTGGCCCTCTCGGACAAGGACAACACTTTGCCATGGCCGCCGCCCTGCTGCATCAAGATAAATTATTCCCCTTTACTGTGGGCGATGGTGGATTGGGTGAACCATATATTATGAGTTCCATGGCACACTTCAACACCGCTTATCCTAGTGTCACCAACTTCTTACCTGTGCTGGTGTGGAATGGTTACAGCCAAGAACATCACAGTATGGTTTCCCTGAAAACCAATGCAGAGATGCAAGCATACTGGCAAGGAAACGGTTTTGCAGAGGTCGTGTTGGTAGATGCCAAAGACTTTGATGATCAAAACCAACCAGGGGATTATGTTGATAGTACCGCCTTTTCCTTCGAGCAACGCCTCGCCTTTACCAAAGCTGTACTTTTGGGTATGGATAAAGCCGCCCATTCAGCCTTAAACGGACAGTTAACCGTCTTCATCATTAAACAACTCAAGGGTGCAGGAGTTCACGCACGGGGTTCTAAATCTCACAACCTTTATCCTAAAGATACCTTGGATGCACCCCACATTATCAGTGCATTGCAAACCCGCGCTTTACCCGTGGAAGCTTGGCAATTAGTCCGCACCAACGCCGAACGCGCAGGTGGAGGGCCCGCAGCCAAAACAGTAGTTACAGAATTTGAATTACCACTACCAGAATTAGGCGAATTACCATTAGAAGAATATACAGTCGGTGGAGATCCCAAAGTTGCAACAACCGCAATGGGTAGATTAGTAGGAATTGTCGGTAAAAAAGATAGTAACTTCTTAGTCACCAACGCTGACGGTAACGAAGCATCAGGGATTGCTAACATCAACCAAGCATTAAAAATTATTCACCCCACAGTCGATGATTTATATAACCAAGCACCAAATGGACAAGTTTATGAACCTTTGAGTGAAGATGCTTGTGCAGGTTTAGCGGCTGGTTTAGCCTTAATGGGTGCGAGAACTTTATGGTGTTCTTACGAATCTTTTGCCATCAACGGTTTACCAATTTGGCAAACAGTCATCCAAGCAATGGCAGAATTGCGTCGTCAGACTCCCTCAACTATTACTTTATTTACTGCCGGCGCTTTAGAGCAAGGGCGTAACGGTTGGACTCACCAACGTCCCGAAATTGAAGCTTACTTTGCTTCATTGATGAGAAATGGAAATGTATTCCCATTATTTCCCCCTGATGCTAACAGTATCCAAGCTTGTTATGCCTGGGCTTTGAAAACTAAGAATAAGGGAATTGTAATTACAGCCAGTAAATCACCGTTACCAATTCGCACAACTTTAGCCCAAACTCGCCAAGGGTTAGAAGATGGTGCAGTATTGTTGCATGAAGTTCCTGGTGATCAACAAGTTGTGTTTGCAGTCATTGGCGATATGACATTAATGCCAGTATTTGAAGCAGCTGCATTCTTAGAGACTGAAGGTATTGGTGTGAAGATAGTTTCTATTATTAATCCTCGCCGTTTATATCGTCCTGATGATACCGCTTGGGAAACTTGTTCTGAACCCGATGACGGTTTTATGGATGATGCCAAATTTGCTGAATTGTTTGATGGAAATGCCTTAATTGGTGTGACTGGTGGTGCAGCCGCAATGTTAGAACCAATTATGTTACGCAGTAATTGTAAACGTGATACTTTCGCCTGGAAGCGTGGGGAAACTACTGCTAGTGCAGGTGAGTTGATGGCGTTTAATGGGTTGACTGCTGAGGTGTTGACAAAGCGGGCTATTGAGTTAGTGCATTAAGGATTTTAAGCCGCAGATGTATGCCACTATAAAATATTCTTATGGTGTACATATGTGGCTTTAATTATTATTTATTAATTTTTTCTACTAACCAGTAATTTCTAATATATTGAACAATTTTATTAGCAATCAATTCTAACTCTTTCAATTCTTTATTATATTTTATTTCAATTCCCAGAAATATACTTGACCTTTCTCCAACTATTTCCTCTATGAAATAATCATTTGGTAATTCTTTACTATGTTGATTTAATGTTTCAACAACTAAATTTAATTTTTTATTTATAGCTTCGATAAATTCTTCAATTAATACTAAAATTTCCTTTGGTAATAGTGGCGATGACTTTACATCTATTATTTTTTTAAGTAATTCCATGTATTCAGTAGTTATTTTTAATTCTCTATAGTTATAGTTCATCCAAAAATTTAAATTATTTGCATAAATCAATTCTTCTTTTAAATTACCGATTTGTATATTTTTCTTCATAGATACTAAATCATTAAATTTATTTCTAAATTGTTTATATTTCTCCATGTCTTCCATTGAATATATATTACATATAGTCTTTTTAATATTTTCTTTAGTGTATGGTCTTGTGTTTCTGTTTACTTCTATATTAAAAAATAATTCTGCATAATCATCATAAAGTGAACAAGCATTAATAAATAGAATATTTTTAAAACACTTTGTTATTTTCAAATAACCCTGAGTATCAAATATATCTAAAATAGATTCAAATTTGTTTACCTGCAATTTGAATACTTCAGTTTTTATTGGTTGAAGTATTGTTTGCTTTGCATTAATGTAAGTGAGTATTGTAATGATACTTCCTACTATAAAAAATATGTTCTGTAAAAGCTTATTACTAATATTTATAATAAATTCAATTTCTTCTTTACTCATAAATTATTTGGTAAATTATAACAATAATGTATTAATTAATATTACAATCTTTTTATTATTGTTATAGATTAATTATGTATATAATAATCAATTTATATGTGGATATAAATAATATTTAATATAAAAGACATACCCACGGAAAATCAATAAGATAGTTAATAATACAATCAAATACTTTATTATGAAATTTTATTATATTATTAAAAATAATTGCATCTTTGTCTGATAACGTATGAGTATACATTTGTGTAAAAAACTCATTGATTACTTTGTCATTTGATAAAATATCATTCCCTTTTTTTATTGTGCTTAAATCAAAGCCTAATATTTTTTTGTTTCACCAAAATCTATGATATTTTGTATTTCATTCTCTAGTTCTATACTCTTGATTTTTCGCTTGTAAATATACTTGCCAAAAATATAATCCAATGTTTGTTTTATGAAATCCTCACTAGCTTCATTAACTAAAAACTCTAATCCCCAAATCAAACTATTAGATTTTTGTTTTATAAAACTTAATTCACTTTCTATAGAAAGAATTGCTATTTTTCTGTGTATTGAATTCTCACTATATGAATTAATTTCTTTATAAATTTTATCTTTATATAATTGTTCAATTTTTCTAGAGTTTGCTAATTCTAAAATATATTTCCCATTTTGAAGTGCAGCAATTATTTTTTGATTTAAAGACATAAATATATCTATTGCTTCTAATGCTGTTGTATTTGTTGAGTAATATTCTGTGAGACTAACTTCACTATAATATTTTAAATATTTCAAAAAATTCTTCTTCAGAAGCTTAAAACATTGTTCGCGTGAATTAGGGTAACTTATTTTGGACTTTGTAGCGCTAAAATTCCAATTTATTCTATATGGACATTGTTTTTCCAATTCTGTTTCACCTGGAGGATGAATAAAAGCCGCAGTTACTATTGTGCCATCAGAGCGAGTATATTCTTTTCTTAGCCGCAATCCTACTTTACAATGTGGACACTGAAAAATTCCATAATATTCTGGATAATCCGCTTCAGATGCAGAAACAATTCTTCCAGTAGCTATATGACGAGCTTCTTTCATATTCAAATTTTTAACTTAAATATACTCGATTACAGTATATAATACTACATTCTTATACGTGAATTTAGGACAACAGGATGAAATATCTGCCATAGAAGAGGTTAATATTGAACCAATAGCAAAGCTACGAAATCAACTATTACGAAGACCAGCAACAGCTATTGGTAGCGTGTTTAGTCGCACTGGATTTACAGAAGCCACCGTAACTTTAACAGGGTTTGTTGCTCCTCAAACTATTCTATTGTGGGGAGGAGAAGAAATTGAATATTCACTACAACATAAATTTATCTGTAAATCCCTAGTCAAAAAATATCGTGTTTGTGTTCATAAAGGTATTCCTAACTACGACATTACAACGGAGATTTTCTCATGACACTAGCATATATTATTGCAGAAGGTGAAAGAGATATAGAAATTTTACAGAAATTGTTGCCAAAAAATCTGATTCAAGATATCCAATTTATAGCAGGTGGAGGTTCTTACAGAGCGCGTTCTTTAGCTACTTCACTTCTAGCGACTCGAAAAATACCAGTTGTTCTTGTCATCGATGCAGATACAGATAACGAATCTCAAATATTTGAAAAGCACGATTTAATTAATTATGTATTAACTCAAGCATCCTCTGGTATTCCCTTTAAACTATTTTTGGCTATTCCTCAATTAGAAATTGTATTTTTACAAGATAAAACCTTGATTGAGAAAATAGCACAACGGAAATTTAATGATTTAGAATGGCAATTTGCACAAAGCAAACCTAAAGATTTTTTAGAGACAGTTTTAGGAAAAGAACACTCAATAAATGAGAGAATATTTAGCGATATCAATGATAAAGAAATTAAGATATTGCAACAACACCCATTAATTCAAGAAATGATCGTTTTTTTATCATCTCTGATATCTGATGTAATAACAGCACAGCGATAATGGGTTAGCGACAGCGTAACACACCAAACTAATAACCTAAATGTAAATATTTGCTGAGATTGCAAAGGTCAATAACCATGTTTACCAGATTATTCGGTACGCCTCATCCACCTGAATATCAGCAGCTATTATGTAAATAAGAGATGACATAGAAATCGAACAATGACTGATACACCTGGAAAAGTTAACCTCACCTTAGAATTAACGTGAGTTTGACAAAGGGAACAAAGAGAAAACGACATCCAATTTGTGAACGTACATCAGCACTTCATCTAAGGACGTTTACGATTACAGTACAGTACCAACAGCACAAATAATCCTAGTCCAAATAAATACTTAAATGGGTCTGGTACTTGAGGATTAGGGGATAAAAACCCTTCGATAATACCAGCAATAATCAACATTGGCACAATGCCAAATACTAACTGTACGGACTGAGAACCATAAAATTTTAACGCATCACCCCGGCGAAATTTCCCAGGAAATAAAATTGCTCTTGCTAGCAAAAAACCTGCCCCACCAGCAAAAAAAATAGCGGGTAACTCTAGGGAACCGTGGGGAAAAACAAATGCCCAAAAGGGATAAGCCAAATTATTTTGACCAACTAAGGTACTAATAGCACCAATTAATAAGCCATTAAATATCATTAAAAAAGTTGTGTATGCGCCGGCTGTCATGCCACCAGCTACAGCACCAAAAGATACAGCAAGATTATTAATCATAATCCCACTGGATGCTAGAGGTTCAATACCGATAATCGAACCCATCCATAATTTACCCTCGTCGCGCACCTGAGAAATTAAACCTTCTGGTACTATCAGAGACATAAAAGTGGGGTCTTGCCATGCATACCACCAAGCAACTACTACCCCCAATAAAAATAGGGCAGTAGCGGTGGCAATATAAGGAAATGTTTGCTGCACTACTGCTGGTAATCCCCAACGGTAGAATTCCACAACTGCGTGCCATTCCTGTCGTCGCGAACCTTGGTAAATCTGTGTATAGGCACGAGTTGTCAGTGATTGTAAGCTGTGGATCAAAGTATTGCTAATTTGTTGTGTTCGGGCACGTGCCAAATCTGCCGACACAGAACGATACAAACTCGCTAATTCTCTAATTTCTAACGCCTGTAAGGACTTTAGCCCTTTTGTTTCTACCTGCTTTAATAAGGCATCTAAACGTTGCCAATTGATTTCTCGTCGGGCAATCCAACGTTGAATATTCATAAATTTTGGGAATATTAAGACTTAACGTACCTTAAGATAGCCTCAAATTCTACTATGTATTTCCAGGAAGTTTGATTATTATGTCTGAAAATTTTGGTTCTCCTAGTCCTACGCAACCATTGAGTGTTGGCAATGTTGTGAGTGCGGGAATGCGATTATATCGTTCTCATCTCAAAGATTATTTCTTACTGGCTCTTCGGGCTTATGTGTGGTTAATTGTTCCAGTTTATGGATGGGCAAAATTTTATGCACTGACAGCGTTAATTTCCCGCCTAGCTTTTGGCGAATTAGTCAATCAACCTGAGAGTATTTCATCAGGTGAGCGTTTCGTCAATTCACGATTGTGGCAGTTTTTGCTGGCGATGTTGTTACTTTTTCTTGTGGGTATAGGAATTGGCGTCGGTATTCTGGTTTTAATTTTTTTATTGGGCATTTTATCAATAGTGCTAGTTGGCGGTACAGGTCAGCAAGGAAATCCTGCTACTGTGCTTTTCTTCAGTCTGATTGGCTTTGTGGTGGGTATTGTCGCATTGGTGGCAGTTTTGTGGCTGGTGACACGGTTTTATTTGGTGGATTTGCCCCTTGCTGTTGAGGAAAACGTTGATGGTACATCAGCTATTAGTCGTAGCTGGGGGTTAACTCAGGGTTCTGTCTGGCGGATTCTGTTGATTTCATTTGTGGCATTTTTAATCACACTACCTATTCAAGTGTTGATTCAGATTGTTTCCACTGCGATTCAGCTGGTCTTCTTACCCTTATTAACAGAAAATTATGCTGTATTTGTTCCGTTATTTTACGTACTAGTCTTTGCTTTAGGCATCGCCGGAGGTGCGTTGATTGTACCGTTCTGGCAAACAGTCAAAGCTGTCATCTATTATGACCTGCGGAGTCGCCGTGAGGGGTTAGGCTTGAAGTTACGCGATCGCGAAATTTAAATGCCATTACCAAAACTATTATGCACCTTTTTAACCGTGTTAAATTCCGCACCCCAGAAAGTGTAGAACTAGAATTTACCCTCGCTGGTATCGGTAATCGTGCCTGGGCTTTGATGATTGATTATCAGATTTTGGCTTTGACTTTAGCAGTGTTTATCATCGCTTGGACAATTGTTTCAGGGTTGTTAGTGGATTTTTGGACAGAGAATTTTGGTGCGATCGCATCTGTTTGGTTAGTGGCGATCGCCTTTTTCATTCTCTTCGTTATTTACGTAGGTTATTTTGTATTTTTTGAAACTTTTTGGCAAGGTCAAACTCCCGGTAAACGCTGGGCTAAAATTCGCGTGGTGCGAGATAATGGCAGATCCATTGGACTACAACAAGCTACTTTAAGAGGCTTACTGCGACCCTTTGATGAATTTTTATTTATTGGAGCTTTTTTAATTATGTTTAGTCGCCGTGAGAAACGCCTAGGTGATTTGGCATCTGGCACAATTGTCATTCAAGCCCAAATTCCCACTGCGTCGGCGACTGTAAAAATTTCAGAACAAGCAAAGTCACTATATCAGTATTTATTACAAATTGCCGATTTATCAGTATTATTACCCGATGATTTTGTGGTAATTCGTGAGTATTTACAGCGACGGGATGCCATGACATCCAAGGCAAGAACCACACTAGGATTACAGTTAGTTCATCAGGTTAAAGCTATTCTTAATATAGAGCAATTACCAGAAAACTTTGCCCCTGATGTATTTTTAGAAGCTGTCTATCTTGCTTATCAACAAAAGGAATTTTAACAAGGATTGGGAATTGGGTATGGGGAATTGGGCATTGGGCATTGGGGAAAAAACTTAATATTAGTAATCACCTTTTGTCCCCTTGTCCTCTCATGCCCGTGTTCCCTTGTCCCCAATCCCCAATTCCTAAAAATCTAAACTCGGCCAGTCTGGTTCACGATAATAGTAGGTCATATCGTCAAATTTCCGCAGTTCGACGCGGTGGATCAAAAATTCGGGAGAATTCAATAGCCATTGCTGATTCAGCTGAGAAAGCATGGTGCTGAGATTTGCCCGGTCTAAATCTGGCGAAATTTCTCCAAAATAGCCTAATGTGATGTGGGCCATAAAATGATAATGCTGTTCAATACCCAAAGCAATTAACTTGGGATTTTGATAGATTTTACGGCGAAGTTGAATAATCTGCTCATAGCAGCGTTCATCTTGGGGTACTAAACAAACACCTACAGCTCTTGGCATCACAATCAATCCCAACATTTGCCATTGAATCGGCATAGTCCCGCTTGTCATGGATTGTTGATACTGCTGAAATATTTCAACACAACAAGAGCGTAATTGTTGTTCAAATTCAGGGTTTTCTGCACAGGCGTGACGATAAGCATTGTCCCAAATCAAGTCTGCCAAAGTCAGATGAAAGCTAGCCGGGGGTAGAGGGACAATCAAATCACTGTTTATAGGCAACTGTAGCAGTTCCTGCTGGTAGGCTTGTAAGTTGGTATAGAAAGCAGAGTTTTTTGCTTCTTCTTCCGCAGGCGGGGTAATTAGTGAATACCCAGGAAAAGGTGCGGCTTGTCTAGATCCAGAATGCAATTGAAACTTAGCAGATTCCTGGATATGTTGAATTTGGGATCTGTAAGCTTCTGGTAGCGTCATTCTCGCCACCCGATTCAGGTAAGTTTGATAGTTGTCGTCCAATCTTCGTAGCCTCGCGCTCTCTCTTGATAGATTTTAGGGAAATTTACTCAGATTAACAGAGTGATTTAAAAAGTATTTAGCTTCATCCGCGATTTATCCCAGTTTTTCTAGAAAATTGAGATGAATCGCCGGACAAATGACCATCAATATTGCCAACATTGCAAATGCCAGCCAAAACCTGCCACAGCAACAGCAGCAACATAATTGTCAGCAGGTGCTAGCTCGAAGAGACTCCAATCTTGAGATGTCTGCAACTTGGCTGGTTCTGTGGGATTTAGCAATACTTCAATTTGTTCTAACTGGGCTAATCCTTCTCCAGTTGCTTTTAAATACGCTTCCTTACAAGTCCAGTAGCGAAAAAACACTTTTTGTTGTTGGTTAGCGGATAGCGATCGCACCATGTCATATTCTCCAGGTAAAAAGAACCTTTTGGCAAGGGCTTTCAGGTCAGATACTGGGCGGATATATTCTAAATCTATCCCGATTTGGCGATGATAATTCACTGCACACAGTGCTAATCCCTGAGAGTGGGACAAGTTAAACGATAAGCCACTGTGAGATAAATTTTCGGCTAACACGGGTTTACCACGGTTTTCATAATCAAACCGCACTTGTCGCGGCTCTATAGCCAAGTAGCTACCCAATATATTCCTCAGGATACCGCGACCGGCGATGAAACGCTGCCGATGCTCCTGAAAATGGAATCGGTGAGCACGAGTCAATTCATCACTGGAAAGGGTTGCTACCAAATTTTGTAGCTGTGGTTCTGGAACATCAAGATTAATTCGCCAGACATGAATATCATCTGGTAATAAAGTTAAATCTGTGGGTACAGGTAGCCATAAAGAATTAAGAGCCGTCATTGATTAGATGGTGCATGTCACTTTAATTTGGCATTTTGGCACACCTAATTTTAAAAGGACAGATACACTGTGTAAGTGGGATACATTTCATGTGCAAAGTACTAAAAATTGAAATCCCTCGACTAGTTACCGAGGGATTTTTTATCCACGCGATCGCCACCTGATATCCAGCTAAGATTCAAGCAGAGGTGTAGCATCTGGTTTATATGAAAATAAATGATATTTTCCAGATATATTTGTTTGTGCTATTTAAATCAACCCTTTGTCGGCATAAATCGATGTTTGTAATTGAGTATGCCTAGTACAAGAGTTAACAACAGTAGGGCTTTGAGTGCTGATGGTTCTGGCACTTGTTTTCCTACCTCCGTTGGCGGTGGGGGAATAGTTGGATTACCCGTACCTTCAGGGAATTCATTGCTGGGAGAACCGTTGTTATCGGGAATAACATTGCTGGGAGTTTCAGGTATAACTTCTACGACATTAGCTGGCTGACTTGAGTCATTATCTCCTCCCAGGCTAAACAGCAAAAAAAGCAGAGGCATCAAGGCTGCATAAGGTAGCAAGGAACTACCTCCTGACGGTAATAAAACTTCTTCAAAGAAAGGAGTATCTAGGGCGATAATCGTTTCTTCTCCCCCCAGTACTGGATTTTCGCTCAGAAAAGTATCTCCCCCAGGAGGTTGTACTCCAGATGGAGTCAAGGTATCTGGAACAGTAACTAATCTTCGTCCATACCAACCATCATTGGGAGTGCCTGGAGAGTAAGGATAAGAAAGTAGTTTTAAAACGCTTTCTCTCAATGCTCTTTCATCACCAGTATTTAATGCGCGTAACCCTCTAGAAATATTACTCAAATAAAACTGAGTCATATCTGGCGGCAAATCCAGAGAATCAACCTGCTGTTCAAAGTTGGGAATTGCTGATATCTCTTCCAAGAGAACACGTCCGTAAGAGAGTTTAAAGTTTACTAATCCATCACGGAGACTGATCTCTCTACCTCTTGATGACGGTGACCAGGCAAAGTTATTGGTGACAGCTTCCAGTCCTGGCACAGGAGTGCGACTTACAGACTGCCCAAGAACGTATCGATATCCGTCTACAATAGATGGATCTTCATTCCGCCAAAATGAGGCATAGGGAATTTTAGGTAGTTGAGGATTGTTATTGTAAAAGGCAGCAAAGTTACGGTAGTTATCTTGACCACCTGCTGCTCGCATCAACATCTGATAGTAGTTAGTACCATTAGACTGATTGATGATTTCCTCGACTACTGTGGCAGTTTTGTTACAGCCAAGACCAACTCCGATAGTACAGTCAGGCATAACCCGGATCTGGCGTATATTGTCATTATTCTGACGCTGAAACTCCAGAAACTCTGGCTCCTGTCCTTGGGGGATAGAATAACGTTCGTTAACACGTAACTGTGCAGTAGCTGACTCGCAAATTGTCAGCACTACTACGAAAGATGAGCATAAGATGGCAATGCTTTTAAAAGTTGACTTGAACAAGATACACCTCAATCAAATACACAGAACATTTACTGACCATAATTAACCAAGAATTACGTACAAGTGACGGAAAAATGTATCGCTACGTAAAGCCTTGACGGACATGGCTACGCTTACAACGTAGTCTGCCGTAGGCATAAGCTCCGCTAACGCGTAGCGCATACTAAAGAGAACACTGAGTAATGAGAGTTTAAGAGTTATTTGCTTATGTTTTATTAAAAACTAAGTATTATTTCTGTTTTGGTTTTAAAATTTCGCTCCAAGATGGTTGCAATCTACTTTTCACAGACCCAGCACTTAATTTACTAGGTGATTGAATGTTGATTGTGATTGCCGTACCTTTGAGTTCTCCTGTTGAGAGTGTGTGGTACAAAACTAATGCACGGTTGGGTTGGTCAAAGAGAAACCCACGACGGGAGGCTTCTATTTTTCTGTCCTTGACTAGAGAAATAAAGGTTTCTAAATATCTACGTACACTTTGACGGTTCTCTGGACTGGTATTCATGTGACGCTCCACAAGAGTCATGAAGAAGTCAATGCTGCGATTTTCTTGTCCCTCTATCAAATTACCGCCGTCGAGAAAAGTACTACCGATGAGTTTGCCATCAAGCTCTTGCACCTTAAACAGGGTGAAATAACGCTCCTCTTTCTTGGGATCGTTGACATAACATACCCAAGCACCATCTTGGCTCTGGGTAAAACCTTCCTCGGCAAGATAAGAAAGTAAAGAATTATTTTGCCTGCTTGGTAGTGGTGGTAATAAATCTGCAACTGGATCTAAAGAGCAAAGTCTCTGGGTGGTTGTTTGTTGAGGTGCAACAGGAGCCTCCTGTGCGATCGCGACAGCAGACATTGCAGCCAATGTCAAGACTTGCAGGATAAATACTCTAGACAAGCGAAAAATTATTTTCATCTTCTTTTCCTTTAGCGTTGTTCTAAGTTATCAATGATACTAAACTTTTTACGTAAGTGCTGATATTTAGACCATAAGTTGAAAGTAACATTCATTGCATTTAGTTTTATCGAGTTTCACGCAACATTAACTACAGGAAAAGTAAAATTTTCATGAAGTGTAAAGGGAATTAAATACTGTATGTGTTTTACACGCTTACTATGTGAGCGAAGTGTTACTAACCGTAACATTATTAACAATGCTAGCCATTCTATTGAAAGTAGCTACGTAGTTTTAGATACTATTACCTGGGCAGTTATTGGGGGCGACGTTTAGCTCTTGCTTCAAAGAGGCTGTTACTAACTGTACTTCCAGAACTGGTGTCTAAATAATTGTGAGATGATCTCAATAGTTAAAAATTACTTACAGGATATTCTCAGCCACGCCACAAACCGAGCATTACTAACAATAGCAAGCTATGTAGCTGTTTGATATTTTTGACACCTATAAAATAGCAGCTTATATACTGCTATGACTTATTGCTATTTAAGATTAGGTTTGGCAAGCCCTATTATCACCATGTTATTTGCTATTTACCTGCTTGATAAATCGCCTACAGCTTCTTGCTGTATCTCTTAATTGAGTCACATTAATACTCTGATAAAGGCTGCCTGTTTTGATATTTGAAGCTTTTGCAAGTTTTTGTGCATATATTGAATAACTCACCATGTTTTTGGTGATAGGTAGTGCATCCATGTATTTTTTTTAATCCAGTCCGTCATTTGATTTATGTAAATACTTATCTTTACATAGCGGTGATAATACCATTACGTAAGAATGACAAAAATACAGCATGTACAACTTTCAAAATTGAACACTGTAAATTTAACCCACACTTCATCTCAAAATGTAAAGTAATTATTCAAATATACGTATATACGTAACAACAACCATATTTATTTATACGAGCAACTTGAATTACTGACTGTTGCAGCCAGGAAAAAAGCACTCAGCACTACTGAAACTGACGTCTAAATTGAATAGTACAGAGGAAACGATCGCGCATCCTTTGGTTTTACATACACTCGTTGGTGAGGTTCTAACTGTAACTCGTTAAAGCGATCGCGTGTTAAATGCGCTGCTACCACTTGCCCATCATCTAAAGTTAATTCCACTTGAATTTCCCAACCCAAATGTATTAACCGACTCACTGTAGCTGGTGCAGTGGTGCCATTAGCTTGTCTTTCAATCAGCACATCTTGCGGGCGCAAAAACACTTGGGGATGTGGTGAATCGAAACCACTGCTCTGGAAAATCTTGGAAGTGTTGGGCAACACATTCACAGGGCCGATGAAGCTCATCACAAATGCCGTAGCTGGATTGTCGTAGATTTCTGCTGGTGTCCCCACTTGTTCCACTCGTCCTTTATTCATCACCACGACTTCATCGGAAACTTCCATTGCCTCTTCTTGGTCGTGGGTGACAAAAACAGTGGTAACATGGACTTCATCATGGAGGCGGCGTAACCATGCCCGTAAGTCTTTACGGACTTTAGCATCAAGTGCGCCAAAAGGTTCATCGAGTAATAATACTTTGGGTTCTACAGCTAGTGCCCTAGCTAAGGCAACCCGTTGTCGTTGACCACCAGAAAGTTGTGATGGATAGCGATCGCCTAATCCACTCAATTGCACCAACTCTAGTAACTGTTCTACTCGTCCCTTAATTTTTTTAGCTGGTGTCTTGCGAATTTCCAGACCAAAAGCAATATTCTGTCGCACAGTCAAATGCTTGAATAAAGCATAGTGCTGAAATACAAATCCAATATTTCGCTCTTGGACGCTTTGATATGTAGCATCCTTACTAGTCAGCAAGATTTTACCGCTATCTGGCATCTCCAAACCCGAAATTAACCGCAGCAGAGTGGATTTACCAGATCCCGATGGACCTAACAAGGCAACTAAGGAACCACTCTTGATTTCCAGATTCACCTCATCAACGGCTTTAAAGCTACCAAAATTTTTGGATACATTCTCAACTACTATGCCCACTGCTGCTGTACCTCTGCAACTTAATCTACGGCTTCTTGCTAGGATTACCGTTTTTTACATATATCATATATTAAGATCCTTTTGGTTAATTTGAATCAGACATTTTCGGGAGCGCAACTGCCACAATCAAGGGGAATCGAATGAGATTAGTTCAGAAATAGGAGCTATAGTATACAAGCAGCTTTTACGCGCTATGTCTTGCTCCTTTTTTTCTTGTCTTGCTAAATGCAACCGATACTTAGCTTCGAGGTTCGTCCAGAACTCAGGAGAAGTCCCCAAGGCTTGGGCAATTCGATAGCCGCACAGACGGAGATATCCTCCAATCAGCCTCAAATCGTACAACCGCCAGTCACCGGACTTGTTTCTACATTGTCGGATGAAGTCGAGGAATTACCATCAGACTTAATTCGCTGGTCAACTTACTGGCAACTTTGTTGGGAACCATATCCCGAAGCTAAAGAATACGAACTACAAAAGGTGCTTGTGGACGGCAAATCTCCAAAGCTACAACGTCAAAGCGATCGCTGCTTTCGTTACAAACAAAGTCCGCCTGCGCGGACTAACACAAAATTAGGCATTTGAAACCCACGGAGGTGGCCTTCCCTTCGGGAAGAAGCTGCGCTTCATGTCTGTGTAGCCGCGATTTCTAATCGCCAGGGCTGGTATTAATTTAGACTTTTCAAACAACCTCTTAGGCTGATGGCATTTGTTGTTAGGCTAAACGCACCTCAAGAATGTTTCTCATCAACTGTAACAAAATAGCTTTAAGACTCTGTAGTGCAGCATTTGTGGTGCGTTGATATATCTCGTGCGAGTCTCAGAGTTCTTTAGATATTTTTAGTTTCGGCATTTTTTTGTCACTTTTTTACTTGAGTAAAGTGAATAATTTATTTTCTGAAAGTTCCTCAGTAGCTATAGTTTTTCCCTATAGAATTAATCAAATATTAATTGAATATAAATATTTATAACTGTAAATTATTGATATATAATACAAAATATTGACGTTTTTAGAATATAAAATATCTTCATTAGGAAAAAACAACATCGTTAAATTTATTGATTTTAATTAATTTACTCCACTAATTAAAGTCCGCCAAATCAAAAATTACGGTGAGGCTTTGACTCCAAAGATTAATCAATTAAAATTTTTATTGTTATTCATGTTGACTTTTATAAAGTCCTGGTGTGCATGGCTGTACTTACTGCACCGCGTGCCTTGATCTGCTATTTTGAATTCAAAAAAGTCATAAAATTGGCACGATATCACCTGACCTTAATAAAGCACAAAAAGCAAAACAATAAACCATGAATAATATTACTATTGCCTGGGTAGCAATACCGTTAGTTTTCGGATTAGTTATTTATTTGCTTCCGAAATTTGACCGATACATTGCCTTAGCCATAGCCTTTGTTTCAATTGGTTATTCTTTGTGGTTATTCTTGACTCAGTTGCCATTGACGCTGGATTTACTCAATAGTTTTGGTGTTACCTTAATGGTTGATCAGTTGAGTCGCTACTTTATATTGACTAACGCGCTGGTAACAACTGCTGTCATTCTTTACTGTTGGAATACTAGTAAATCGGCTTTCTTTTATGCACAGACAATTATTTTACATGGCAGTATTAATTCTGCGTTTATCTGTGCAGATTTTATCAGTTTATATGTAGCGTTAGAAGTGATTGGGATTGCTTCATTTTTGTTGGTAGCTTATCCAAGAAGCGATCGCTCGATTTGGGTGGCATTGCGCTATATGTTTGTCACTAATACGGCAATGCTGTTTTATCTAATAGGTGCGATATTAATCTATCATGCTAATCATTCCTTTGCCTTTGCAGGGTTAAGAAATGCACCTACCGAAGCGATCGCCCTGATTTTTCTAGGACTATTGACCAAAGGAGGAATCTTCATATCAGGATTATGGTCACCGCTAACTAACTCGGAATCACAAACACCTGTGTCAGCTTTGCTGTCGGGAATTGTGGAGAAAGCCGGAGTCTTTCCCCTAGCGCGTTGTGCGCTGATGTTAGGTGAAATTGATCCCATCGTGAGAATCTTTGCTGTGGCAACGGTGTTTCTGGGACTATCCTATGCAATCATAGAAAAAGATACTAAGCGCACACTAGCGTTTAGCACGATTTCGCAGTTAGGTTGGATCATAGCTGTACCTGCTGTGGGAGGCTTTTATGCCCTGGCGCATGGGTTGGCTAAAACGGCGCTGTTCTTGATAGTGGGTAACTTACCGAGCCGAAATTTTAAAGAACTCCAAGCTAGACCGATGAATACTGCGCTCTGGGCTACCCTACTGATCCCCAGCCTCTCGATTTCCGGCTTTCCTTTATTCGTCGGTTATGGCGCCAAAATTTTGACATTGAACAATGTGCTACCTTGGCAAGACATAATGATGAACGTTGGTGCTGTAGGGACGGCAATTGTATATGCTAAATTCATCTTTCTGCCGCATGGGTCAAGCCAAGAAATCAGACCTGGTTTTTGGCTACCGATAATCTTATTAGTTGTTGCGCTCATTACCACAAGTGGCATTTATTTCGAGGCGTATACAATTGCTAATCTCATCAAAGCACTTGCCATTATCGCTATTGGCTGGATAGTATATTTTTTAATTTTTCAACGTTACGCACTGATTTTGCCCCGTGTCCTTGAGCAATTTGAGCATCTGATTGGGATAATGAGTTTGATGTTACTCTTAATTTTTTGGATGTTAACTGCTTAATCCTCTTTGATCACTTGAGGAGAACCTAATCACTGAAAGCCTTTTAGAACTTTCATTATCGCATTGTGCCAGTTGCGTAAGTCCTGTATTCATTAGTCCACCTCCGTGGACTTTGCTTGTATAGTAGCGAATTATATTCGCCCGAAACTTTTAAAATATCCTCTTACAACCATCAACCAGATGACCGTTTCTATTCGGTTATTACAAGCGAATGAATTAGCTGCTGCTGACCACATTTTTCGGCTAGCCTTTGGCACTTTGTTGGGACTACCTGAACCATCGTGTTACAAGGAGGATGCTACTTTTTTACTTCATCGTTGGCAAACTGATCCCACTGCGGCATTCGCTGCTGAGGTAGATGGAAAGTTGATCGGCTCTAATATGGTTGTTAACTGGGGAAGCTTTGGCTATTTCGGGCCTTTAAGTATTCATCCTGACTTTTGGGATCAAGGAATAGGTCAACGTCTAATTGAACCTGCGATCGCTTGTTTTACTCAATGGAATACTCAGCTAGCAGGATTATTTACCTTTGCTGAAAGTCCCAAGCATCACGCACTATATCAAAAATTTGGTTTCCGGCTGCGTTTTCTCACTGCAATTATGTCCAAGCCAATACAGCAAGCACAGCCATTACTTCCAGGAAATAAATATTCTCAGATGAGTGAAGCTGAACGCATCGAAAGTCTCAAAGCCAGCTATCAACTGACTAATGCTATTTATCCAGGGTTAGATGTATCAAAAGAAATTCAAACAATTCAAGCTCAAGGACTGGGTGATACAGTGTTTTTGTGGGATAATTCCGGCTTGGCAGGATTTGCCGTTTGTCACGCTGGGGCCAATACAGAAGCAGGTAGTAATACTTGCTTTGTCAGGTTTGGTGCAGCGCGATCAGGAACTCATGCCGGACAGCGTTTTGAGCAGTTGTTGGATATATGTGAAAATTTGACTGTAACTCTGGGAATGTCTCGTTTAGTGGCTGGGGTCAATACTAGTCGAGATGAAGCTTACTTAAGAATGTTAGCTCGTGGTTTTCGCAGTGACATGATCGGAGTAGCAATGCATAAACCCAATGAACCTGGATACAGTCGTCCAGATGTTTTTGTGCTGGATGATTGGCGCTAGTACCCCTCATATCCTGATATTCCATGTCCCTATTACTTTCTCAAACTAGTGTTGAGGGTTTGTAGTCAGCACTTTAGTGCCGAGAAAATTAAGGACTAAAGTCCTGAATACGAACTTGCTTACCCGTCAATTTAAACTTGACAACCATTATGAGTAATTATTTCCGTTCTAATGTTGACGCAATGGCTAGTTATGTACCTGGTGAACAGCCACCACGAGGTACACAGATCATTAAACTTAACAGTAACGAAAATCCTTATCCTCCCTCTCCTATGGCGCTAGCCGTGCTGCGAAACATCGACGGGGAATGGTTGCGACGTTACCCAGAACCCTTTGGGGGACAGTTCCGCCAAGCTGCAAGTAAAGTTTTGGGTGTTCCCAGTGATTGGATTATTGTCGGTAATGGCAGTGACGAATTATTGAATTTGGTAATTCGAGCCTGTACTGAACCTGGAAGAAAGGTAGTCTACCCAATGCCAACCTACGTACTATATGTAACACTGAGCCAAATGCAGGCTGCGGAAGTTGTGGAGATTCCTTACAGCGAAGACTACAAATTACCTTTAGAAGAACTAGTTGCGGCCAATGGTGCTGTAACATTCATTGCTTCACCTAATAGTCCATCGGGACATGTTGTCTCAATAAATGAGCTGCGGAAACTAGCAAGCCAGTTATCTGGGATTTTAGTAATTGATGAAGCCTATGTAGATTTTGCCGCAGAGAATGCACTGGATTTAGTCAAAGAATTTGAGAATGTGATTGTGATGCGGACACTTTCTAAAGGATACTCTTTGGCGGGATTGCGGTTAGGATTTGGGATTGCCAATCCCCAGTTACTGCATGGATTGTTTAAAGTGAAAGATAGCTATAACATTGATGCGATCGCTTGTGCTGTAGGAACAGCTGCTATTACCGATCAAGCTTATAAAAATGCTTGTGCAGCAAAGGTTAAAGCATCGCGGACTCAATTAGCAACAGACTTGCAAAAACTAGGTTTTCAGGTTTGGGATTCTCAAACTAATTTTTTGTTGGTGCAGCCTCCACAAGATAACGCCGAATATCTTTATCAAAAGCTGAAAGCACAGAACATTTTAGTGCGCTACTTCCCGCAGCCAAGACTAGATAATAAGTTACGCATCACTGTTGGCACTGATGAACAAAATCAAATTTTAGTAGAAACGCTGACTCATTTACTGCGAAAATAGTTAATCACAGCATTAGCGATCGCTTCATTCCCATCTTTAGGTAGAGGTTGGGATTGCTTTGGTGCTTGGGGTGGTTGATGCAGAAAATCCCAAGTACCTTGAAAAAATTCCGTTGGGGTAATAATTTGATGCTGATGGTAATTCACAATACCTTCTAAAAGAAAAGTTGCCTCCGCAAAGTCATCACGGGGAATCGTCACCATAGGTATATCAAGTTTTGTCGCTTCCGCAAAAGTGCCGTAACCAGGTTTAGAAACAACACGTCCACATGTCAGCATAAAATCTACAGGGCGATATTTGCTGTTGCTAATTTGCACTAAATTAGGTAAATCAGGAGCAGATTTATCAAACACAATAAATTGCCAATCGGGAAAATGTCGCAGGTTATCGTAGGGGATTTGTTGTAAACCCAAGCCACCGAAAGTCATTAAAATTGTTTTTTCTCTTGGTGCAGTGATACCCCAAGTAGCGCGTAATTCCTCAACAGAGTAACGTGGGGAACCACCAGTTAAGCCGACATCTGTAATATTGCTGAAAGCTGACATCGGTTCGTAAAAAGGCAAACGAAACAAGCGATTCCTACGGAGCGCTTCGCTATCGCATTTGGAGTAACATTCACTAATCCAATCAGCAATGGCAATAAATTCGCCACCCCAATCTCTGTAGATAAAGTCCCAGCCAAAATTACTCATCATCCAGCAGGGAATATCTGCCGCTTTGGCAAACAAAGGAGTGAGAAAAGGAATATCTGCCAAGATCAGATCAACACGATTTTGACGGATAAAGTTGACTTCTGAAGCAATTAGGGAATTTTGATGTTTTTGAATATCCAGCAACTTTGCTAAAGTCGCAGCCTTATCCATTGTCAAGCTATCTGCTTGTACCACACCCAAATCAAAAGCGCGGGGACGATGAATAAAATCGCCTTCTATGTAGCACTCTAGCAACCACCTTGGCGCAGTGGTAGCCATAATTAGCAAAACTTCTGGACATAACTTTTGAATTGTGGCAGCAACAGATGCTGTACGAGTAGCATGACCAAAGCCGTGGTTGGTGATGGCTATGTATAAAATTGGACGCATGTTAATTAGTAATTAAAGCCGGGGAACGGGGAAGAGTAATCAGGGACTGACAAATAAAAAATATCCCAAAATTTTTTGTAGAGCAGGCATCTTGCCTGCTAATCACCAAGGACGGGCTAGATTTCAGTATCTTATTTACCAAGCTAATGAGCATTTAAGTTGCAGAAAATCAGGGCTGAAGCCCTTACTACAAGCGAATTAGTCTGAAAATTTGCTAAACCTTTGTATACCCTCAATTAATTGGTCAATTTCTGATTCTAGGGTTAAGTAATGGACGGTGGCGCGGATGCAGTTGGGATCAGCAATTGTGCGAGTGAATATTCTTTGTGATTCTAAGAATTGCACCAACTTGTAATGTTCTCGTGATTGCTGCTGAGTGAGTTGAAAGGAAACTATACCGCTTGCGGGTGGAGAAGTTTGCAGACATTGGACATTAGACAGTCTCGCTAACTGTCGCCAAAGATACTCAGCGTTATGACAAATTTGCTGATAACGTTCCTGTGGTGTTCCCCATTGCTGATGGATGGCGATCGCCTCTTTGAAACCAACATACAACGGATACGCTGATGTTGATACTTCATATCTCCGTCCATCCGGTTGCCAGTCTACAGGTTGAGATTGAGAATCTACCGTAATGCCACGCAAACCAATAAATGTCGGGTGCAAACTTTCTCGTACTTCCGGACGGACATATAAACCACCTACACCAGCCGGCCCACATAACCATTTGTGACCAGTGAAAGCATAAAAATCTGCTCCCAATTCACTCAAGTTTAAAGGCAATAAACCAACAGACTGGGCAGCATCTACTAAAACAAAAGAATTATTCTCTTTACATACTTCCACGATTTCGTCAAGCGGTAAAACTTGACCTGTATTCCAGAAGACATGACTTAAAATTACTAGGCGAGTATTGGGACGCAAGTGTTGAGCAACCACTGTTACGGGGTCACCTGCATTTAAAGTTGCCTTTAGAGGACAGGTGGTAACTTCCACAGCAAATCTGCGGGCAATTTCCTCAGATGCGGCAATTACTCCTGGGTGTTCACAGTCCGAAAGCAGCAGATGGTCACCGGAACGCCACTCAATCCCCCACATGGCTATATTGCAGCCAACAGTCACATCTTCAGTTAGAGTAATGGTTTCTGGTGGTGCTTGCAACTCAGAGGCGATCGCTTCTCTGAGAGCTTGTTTCTCCTGGCTAATCCAAGCATAAGCCTCATTACCAAAGGGGCCATTGTGCTGGATGTAAGCTTCGGCTTGGCTAATAGCATCCATTGCCCCTTGAGACATCGGCCCTTGTCCACCATAGTTAAAATAAGTCTTATTTGCTAAAGCTGGAAACTGTTGTCGATGGTGATGTAATGTCGGTTGTGTGGTAGAAATACTAGTCATAGATAGTTCAAAATCTGATTAACTTTCACAATACCGTAGGTTTGTGGGTGCGACTATCCCAGTCCGAGACTAGAGGAGTGAGGGAAAATTATAGAAGCAATTTCTACCCCATGCCTAATGCCCACTCCCCAGATAGCTCTAATTCTTGTTAACTTAAAGGAATGTTAATTAATGCTGAACTCCTACTGCAATATCAACGCTGTAAACGCCGACCTGTTTTAGATACTCACGGCGACAAACATCAGCGTAATGAGCCTAACGAGTTGCTACTCAAACTGCAACAAGATAAAATCGCTTATCGTCGGAGTATTTTGGCAGATTTGGCTTATCACAAACCAGATTACCCACGGGGTAACTGGGAATTAGGGCAAGCAGCAACTTTAGAATTAATGCAGCGTGGGGTTGAGTATATTTATCAAGGAGTGCTGTTAGGTAATTACAACGAGTTAACGGATGCAACTAATGAAGAGATTTCCTCATCTCCTCAATATGCAGCATACACCCTTCTTAGCCGTCCCGATTTACTCGTAAAACAGCCAGGACAATCTTGCTTTGGCGATTGGATATATGTGCCGGCGAATATAGAACTAGGTAAGCGTCCCAAGCAAGAATATCAAGTTGTTACTGCCTTTCATTCTCAGGTATTGGCTACTGTGCAGAAAGTAACGCCGGAAATAGCATGGTTGATATTGCGTACCAAAGATAGAGATTATGCAGTGGATCTATGTAAATGGATACCACAGATGCAGCGCGTTTTGCTGGAGTTTATCCAAGCTTTAGAATTGCCAGAACCGCCAGAAGTGTTTATTTCCCGTCAAAAGTGCAATCTTTGTCATTGGTATAGTCAATGTTATGCGATCGCTCAATCACAAAAACACCTTTCCTTATTACCAGGAGTCACACCTGTTCGCTACAACCAACTCCAAGCTTTATCTATCAATACCCTAGAATCTCTCGCTAATACTAGTCCTATTGTCCTAGAAAATCTCCCTGGCTTTGACAGCGCAGTTGCACCTAAATTGATAGTTCAAGCTCAATCTGTACTAGAAAAACGGCCGTTTATTTTACCTAGTCCGCTACCAAAAGAACATATTACATTTACGGCTCCTGTAGAGCTATATTTTGACATTGAAGCACAGCCAGACATGGATTTAGATTATCTGTTGGGGGTTTTAGTAGTTGATAAGCAAGCCAACACCGAACAGTTTTATTCGTTTCTTGCTGAACAACCAGAGGAAGAAGAATTAATTTGGCAACAATTTCTTGATTTGGTTGGCCAATATCCCGAAGCGCCAATTTACCATTTTTGTGTATACGAATTTGATACAGTCAAACGCCTAGGGAAACTTTACCGCACTCCTCATTCCGTATTACGTCCCGTACTAAATCGGCTTGTCGATGTATATGAACAATTAACTCAAAGCGTTGCCTTACCTATAGAAAGTTATGCCCTAAAAGCGATCGCTCGTTGGTTGGGATTTGAGTGGCGCGAAAAAGAAGCCAGTGGCGCTAAGTGTATTTACTGGTATGACCAATGGTTAGAAACAGGCGATCGCACTTTGCTGGAAATTATTCAAAGCTATAACGAAGATGATTGCCGTGCTACGCGTAATGTTAAGGATTGGTTGGTCAATTTTGTTCAAGATGAGTATAGTTGGCGAGTTGTTTAACTTGCAAGAATTTTTAAGGTAAATTCGTGGGCAATTGAGGGTTTAAATTTAAACGCAGAGTTTACTTGAGTTCATTCACTACAAACTTAGGTAAAGCTGTAAAAAAACTGCTTACTGTATTTAGCTTTGCCTTTTCAGCAAATTGCTTTTCTACCTAATAGTAGATTGTGGCATTTTTTGTTTAGAAATAAAAATTAATATAGCGTATAGAAACTTAACCAGCTAGCTAAATCAGGAGAGGACAGATGAAAAGTCCCCGTATTGTTATTGTTGGTGCTGGATTTGGTGGATTGCAAGCTGCCCAATCTTTAGCTAATTCTGGGGCAGATATAGTTTTAATTGATCGTCATAACTATCATACCTTTATCCCTCTGCTGTATCAGATAGCGACCAGTCAATTAGAACCAGAATATATTGCTTACCCCATCCGCACAATTTTGCGGCGATTCTCAGCGAAACGGCACACCCGCAAGCCCAAAGTTAGGTTTTGCATGGCGGAGGTGCAGCGAGTTGATTTTTCAGCACAGATTGTAGAAACAAATCGTTCAGCGATCGCCTATGATTTTTTAGTATTAGCAACTGGCTGCCAAACCCAATTTTTGGGAGTTTCTGGAGCATCAGAACATGCTTTTGCCCTGAAAACTTTAGAAGAAGCAATAACATTACGCAATCAAATTCTGTCTTGTTTGGAACGAGCTAGCCAAGAATCTAATCCCTTGCGGCGCGAACAACTGCTGACATTTATCATTGTCGGCGGTGGGCCAACCGGTGTGGAAATGGCTGGGGCCTTAGTGGAAATGCTGCAAAGTAAGTTGCGTCAAGATTATCCCAGTTTAAATTTAGAGCAAGTGAGACTGATTTTGGTGCAATCAGGTGATCGCTTGTTGGCTAATCTTCCCAAAAAGTTAGGAGTTTACACTTATAAAAGATTACGTCAGCTAGGAGTGAAAATTTACCTAGAAACAAAAGTCAGCCAAGTCACACAAGGATCTGTGCATCTGGAAAACCATGAGGTGATTCCCGCCGCCACTGTCATCTGGACTGCGGGTTTAGAAGCTAACCCCCCTGAAACATCTGAGGAATTATCCAGTGCTAAGAAAGGCAAATTATTAGTTCATCCCACCTTACAACTACTAGAACAACCCAACGTCTATGCTATTGGGGATTTGGCTTACGTGGAGCAAAAGGGTAAACCATTAACCGGGGTTGCACCAGAAGCATTACAAGAAGGTGTTGCTGTAGCACGAAATATTCAGCGACAGCTGCAAGGTAAATCACCAAAACCCTTTAAATATTTCAACAAAGGCAGATTAGCGATCATTGGCTGCTATTCTGGTGTGGGCAAAATTGGCGGATGGGCATTTACAGGCTTTTTAGCTTGGCTGATGTGGCTAGGAGTCCACTTAGTATATCTTCCTGGATACCGCAATCGCTTGCTAGTGTTACTCACTTGGCTTTATACATATTTAATGGGCGATCGCGCTGTGCGCTTGATTATTTCCGGTAAAAATGTTAAAGCTCAAAACTATCAAGCCTTGCCACAAGATAAGTTAGATTTTTTTCAAGAGTCACAATCAAAGTAGCCGTAAAATAGCTGGAGTTAAGGCAATGAATGAAAATAGAACTTATATTAGTCTCAAATCACAGGATATTGCGATCGCTTATTTACTGTTGCGAATTCTCATTGGTGTAAATTACTTTAATCATGGATTTACTCGTATCTTCGACATCCCAGGATTTGCTGAAGGGATAGTTAAGCAACTAGAAGATTCTTATTTTCCAGAATTTCTCGTCAGAATTAATTCCTACCTTGTTCCTCCTGTGGAATTAATTGTAGGTGTGTTAATCACAATAGGATTAGCAACTCGCAGCGCCCTCATCGCCACATTTATCTTGATGATTATCTTGAAGATGGGTGTGACATCAGTCCAAAACTGGGCCGCAGCTACTTCCATGCTCAGTTATGCGATCGTACTATTTATTTTGCTTGCTGGGCACGGCTTTAATATCTACTCGCTCGATCATTGGAGAAAAAAGAAGCAAATCAGTGTAGACTCTACAATGCCTAATCAACAGAGTACAAATAACTTTTTTGCCCTCAACTTTGGCAAAAAACGTCGGCGGCAAAATCGTTCTTATCTAAACTAACTTGAGGTTCAGATATCACTGAGTCTTATTAGTGTTTTTGTGGTGCAAAAATGAATTGTATTCAACACAAAGACACTAAGACATCAAGTAATTGTAATTCACATTTTCTTCATGAAGTTAATCAGAAAAGTTTTAACCTTTCCTCGGATTTTTTACTTTGGTATTGTAATTATAATTATTAGTATCTTATTCATAAATTTACCTATAAATTTACCTATCAGCGCTGTTGAAATCAGTGGCATAGAGTTTATTGGAGAAGCCACTTTAGCCAAAGGATTAACTTTTCAAAAAACTGAAGTTGGTGGTTTATCCGGAATCACTTACGATGTCAAAAATGATGTTTATTATGCTATTTCTGATGACCGTGGTCAAAAAGCTCCTGCTCGTTTCTATACTTTAAAAATTGATTTGAGCAAAGGTTCCCTACAAAATAACGGCGTTGTCCCTGTAGGTGTAACCACTCTATTAAATCAAGCTAGTCAAATATTTCCATCTGGTGAAACCGATACAGAAGGTATTGCATTAACTAATAAAGAAACTGTCTTTATTTCTTCTGAAGGCGATGTTAGGCAATTAATTAATCCTTTTATCAACGAATTTTCTCTATCTTCTGGTAGGTTACTAACAACATTGCCCATACCTGAGAAGTTTTTGCCTGATAAAAGTGGTCAGCAGGGTATCCGCAACAATTTGGCTTTTGAAAGTCTGACCATTACACCCGATAATCAACGTTTGTTCACAGCCACCGAAAATGCTTTAATTCAAGATGGACCAGCAGCTAAACCCAATCTTGGTAGTCCTTGCCGAATTTTGCAATACAACTTACTTACTAATCAACCAGAAAAGGAATTTCTCTACCAAACTGAACCAGTTTCACAAATTCTCAATCTGACTGGTAGATTTGCTAGTGGATTACCCGATTTACTAGCTCTAGATAATCAAGGTCATTTTCTGAGTATAGAGCGGTCTTTTACTGGTTTAGGATTTGCTGTCTCTTTATTTCAGATTTCCTTAGCAGGTGCTGATGATATTCAGAATATCGGCAGTCTTTTGACAGTTGACTTACAGAAAGTTCAACCTGTAGAAAAAAAATTATTATTGGATTTAAGAACCCTAAACGTATTGTTAGACAATATCGAAGGTTTAACCCTTGGCCCTTGGCTACCTGATGGACAGCGCTCATTAATTCTTGTCAGTGACAATAATTTTAATTCATTACAACGTACCCAAATTCTGGCTTTTAAACTCAAAATTGAATCACCAATCATCAGATTAATACGCCGTTTAATTCCTGCTTTTGGGCGCTAAATTCTGTTAACTAATAGTCACTAGTTACCTATTTCGATTATGAAATAAAGGTAATTACTCCTAAATGTCTATTAAATTATTACTGCTTGATTACCGTGAATTCACTGTTGTTAACAGGTAAGTTGATTTAGCTGATTTATGGGTTCAGTGAATTTTCTCATATGCTTTGCTTAATTAATATGTTACAAAAATATTAAGAGTTTTTGTAGCAAGCTAAGACACAATTTTATCAGTAGTTGATTTTTTGTGTTCATAATCTTTATCTTATATAATTGAGTTGCTAAATTTGCTGAGATATTGGTTAACTACAATTAAGCAGTAACCATCATTATTTGTATACCTTATATTAGGTTTAATGAATTATTTTATAGCGTAAAATTTCCAAATATGCTAAAGCCCAAAACCGAAGTAGATGTTTATCTTGGAAAATTTTTAAACAATCGCTATTTAATAAGGGATTTGATTGGCAAAGGGGGAATGGGTAGAGTTTATCTGGCAGAAGATGCAGCTAAAGGCGGGATGCCAGTTGCTGTAAAAATTTTAATGTTGAGTCTGGGAAGTCAGCAAATATCTCAACGCTTTGCCAGAGAAATTTTTATTGGCGCTCAACTTGGCCGTAAAAGTAAAAATATTGTTCGTGTTTTGAGTTACGGCGTTACAGATGACAAAACTCCCTTTTATGTTATGGAATATCTGCAAGGGAAAAACTTAAAAAAAATTCTTAAAGTTCAGCCATTAACAACATCAAAATTTTTGGATATTTGTCATCAAATTTGTTTAGGTTTACAGTGCGCTCACCAAGGTATCAGCCTCAAAGGCGAAATTTATCCTATTGTACATCGAGATATTAAACCAGAAAATATCTTTATTACTGAAGATGTCAAACAAGGCGAAATTGTGCGGATTCTCGATTTTGGTATCGCCAAGTTTTTAACTGAACGCAGTGGGATGACACTCACTGATTCTTTTATCGGTAGTTTACCTTATTGTTCTCCAGAGCATATGGAAGGACGCAAATTACTAGATGTACGTTCTGATATTTACAGTTTGGGAGTCCTGATGTTTGAAATGTTAACAGGTAAACATCCATTTCAGACACAAAGTAACTCCTTTGGTAGTTGGTATCAAGCTCATCGCTTTCAAACACCGCCAGCATTTGAAGAAGTTAATTCACAGGTGAAAATACCGCTCCAATTACAAAAACTGGTGATGAGTTGTTTAGCGAAAGAAGTTAGCGATCGCCCTCAAAATATTAGCCAAATATTAGCAATTTTAGAAAAGATTAAATTCCAACTTGATCCTAGTTCTGCTACTAGTAATGACATCCAGCAAACGTTATCTCCAGTGCAATTAGTACCTGTAACTTCAGCATCAGAAAAAGAATGCTTGCAGAAAAATTGGCCGAAAAATAAACCAATTGCCCCCATTGGTTTCCCCTATTTATTACATAGTAGCCAGGGGATAATACCCACTTTTTGGGCAATGTTACCCCAACAAGAAATTGCCAAATTTTTAGATAAAAATCATAGCACTGAATTTATTGCCAAAATGAACATGTATCCTATGTTAATGTGGGTAACAGTGCTATATAATGCCCCGCTTTCTCTTACACGTTGGTTATCTTATTTTCTAGATATGAAAGATAATCGAGGACAAAAAATAGTTCGCCTTTTAGCTGATACAGGCTACTACCATCTCTTATTTTTTGCTCTGGAAGAACCAACCCGTTGTACCCATGTTATGACCTTAACTCTAACTGCTAGCCAGCGCCAGCAACTTGCAGATTGGTTAATGTTAAATCAAAAATCTCATGAATTGATTTCTGCCATTCAAGCCAAAACTCTTCTAAAATCAGAGTACGAAAAATTGAAATTAGAAATACTGCAAAAATTGTCAGTTAATTCCCTAAGTGAAAAAATTGATTTTAAAACTTGGATGGCACAATTATTTGATAAATTTTTACAAATTTTAGTTCGTTATTAAAGTCAATGTATAGCAAGGAAAGATATAGAGAATATTGGTTTATATAGTTTTAAATTGCGGTGACAATAGAGGTTGTAAAAGTGAATCAAAGCGCATTTGCTTCTCCACACAATACAGGCTTGCTTGCCAAACGTTATCAACTTAAGCGGGTAATTGGTAGGGGTGGCATGGGTGAAGTTTTTTTAGCCGATGATATTTTGCTAGGGGGAATACCAGTTGCCGTTAAATTCCTTTCTCAAACTGTTTCCAGCAGCAAGATGAAACAGGACTTCGCTCGTGAAGCTTTGATGAGTGCAGCATTGAGTCAAAAAAGTCTACATATTGTGCGGGCGCATGATTACGGGGTCAGTGAAGCCGGAAAACCTTTCTATGTCATGGAATATCTTAATGGCAAAAGTTTAAAAGATTTAATTCCTATGCCTTTGCCTAAGTTTGTGAATCTTGCACGTCAGATTTGCTTGGGCTTACAATGCGCTCATCAAGGTATTAATATTGACGGCAAAATTTATCCTTTGGTTCATAGAGATATTAAACCCGCTAATATATTAGTTGTGCCTGATCCGATATTGGGTCAGTTAGTAAAAATCTTAGATTTTGGGATAGCTAAATTTTTAAACTATGCCGTTACAATTAGCACAAATAAAGGATTTAATGGGACTTTACCCTACTCTTCTCCTGAACAACTAGAAGGGGGAGAATTAGATAGTCGTTCTGATATTTATAGTCTGGGTGTGATGATGTTTGAAATGCTGACAGGTGCTAAACCCTGGAAGCCAGAAACTGATTTATTTGGTGCTTGGTATAAAGCACATCACTTTGAACAACCCAGAGCGATCGCCGATGTTAAGCCCCAACTCAAATTACCGCAGCAGCTCAATGATTTAATCATGGCTTGTCTTGCCAAAAAACCAAGCGATCGCCCCCAAAATATGACGGCAATATTGCAAGTCTTGAACAGTGTAGAAAAGTCTATTTGTCCTAGTTGTCCGACAACTTTAGCCCCCAAATACACCCCTCATCATCAACCTTTAGATTCTGGGTTACCGTTAATCGTAGAAAAAAATTGTTGGCAACTTGCATGGCCTCAAAGTAAACCTATTCAGGAAATTGTTTTTCCTCAGCTTTTAGACACAGCACAGGGAAGTTTAGCAACGCTATGGCTGATGCTACCTAAACAAGAGATCCAAAAACGTGCAGTTTCTCAACTTCGTAACCAGTTTATCTTTATCACATCTCCGCATCCGATGCTGCTGTGGGTAACAGTACTCTATAATCCAGAACTCGGCCCGAAGTGGTTACCCTGTTACCTGGATATGCAAAACTCCCAAAATCAACGACTGGTGCATTCATTGGCAGAACGTGAACGCTACCCTTTAATTTGTTTTACCCTAGAAGCACCCCATTCTTGTACCAACGTTCTCAGCAGTCATATTGATTCTCATCAACGACAAATGTTAAAACTCTGGGCAGAACAAAGCAAACATTTACCATCCTCGTCAGAAGTTCATCTCAGCAAAAACCTCCTCAAGCAGCAGTATAAACACATGCAGTCCCGGATGCTACAACAAATGAAATCAACACCCCAGGCTGTGAAATGCTAGAATATGCTGTGAGCAAGTTAACAAAGCAACAAAAAAATTTATAACTTCTCAGCCAAAAGTACTTGACAAATCGAGAGAAAATAGCGACAATAGCAAAGTTGCCAATTAAGGGACTGTAGTTCAATTGGTTAGAGCACCGCCCTGTCACGGCGGAAGTTGCGGGTTCGAGCCCCGTCAGTCCCGTTGCGAGTTTAAATATTGATTTTCCTAGCAGCAAAATATGTCTGACTGGGGATATTTGTGTATAGTCCTTAGTCCCTTAACTCAGGATTCAGGGCTTGATATAAGCTACATTTATCATGCTGCGTGAAAGAGAGAATTAACTGTGACTGTAAGAGTCCGTCTTGCACCGAGTCCAACCGGTAATTTACATATTGGTACAGCTAGAACTGCTGTATTTAACTGGTTATTTGCCCGCCACCACGGTGGGAAGTTCATTCTACGTATTGAAGATACAGACCTAGAGCGATCGCGCCCCGAATACACTGAAAGTATCCTTGCTGGATTAAGCTGGCTGGGATTGAATTGGGATGAAGGGCCATTCTTTCAATCCCAACGCCTTGATATGTATAAAGAGGCGGTAGGAAAACTTTTAGAGCAAGGATTAGCCTATCGTTGCTACACCACCTCGGAAGAACTAGAAGCACTACGAGAAGCTCAGAAAGCCAGAGGCGAAGCTCCCCGCTACGACAACCGTCACCGTAATTTGACACCAGAACAAGAAGCAGCTTATCAAGCCGAAGGGCGTAGCTTCGTGATTCGTTTCCAAATTGATCATGAACGAGAAATTGTCTGGAATGACCTAGTACGGGGAACAATGACATGGCGAGGTAGCGATCTCGGTGGTGATATGGTCATTGCTCGTGCTTCCGAAGCAGGTATCGGTCAACCACTGTACAACTTTGCCGTTGTAGTGGATGACATCGATATGCAAATTACCCATGTTATTCGGGGAGAAGACCACATAGCCAATACCGCCAAGCAAATTCTGTTATATGAAGCTTTTGGGGCGAAAATTCCCGAATTTGCCCATACACCCCTGATTTTAAACATGGAAGGACGCAAGCTTTCTAAACGGGATGGAGTCACTTCGATTACTGACTTTCAAAATATGGGATTTACCCCTGAAGGCTTGGTAAATTACATGACTTTGCTGGGTTGGTCACCCCCGGATTCCACTGAGGAGATATTCACCTTAGAAACCGCAGCTAAAGAGTTTAGCTTTGAGCGCGTGAATAAAGCCGGGGCTAAGTTTGATTGGGCAAAACTGGATTGGTTAAACAGTCAGTATATCCACAACATGCCAATAGATAAACTCACAGATTTAGTCATACCGTTTTGGCAAACGGCTGAATTTACATTTGCAGGAGGACGAGAACGCCCTTGGTTAGAGCAGTTGGTAACTTTAATCAGCCAAAGTTTAACTCGTCTGGTAGATGCTGTAGCCATGAGTCAACCGTTTTTTAGTGAAACAGTTGAATTTAGTGAAGAAGCCAGCCAACAACTCAAACAAGAAGGTTCAGCAGTTGCGCTTCAGGGAATTTTCACAGCTTTGGAAAATCAGCCCCAACTTTTAGAAGCAACCGCCCAGGACATAATCAAACAGGTAGTAAAAGAGCAAAAACTGAAGAAAGGCTTAGTTATGCGATCGCTCAGAGCCGCCTTAACTGGAGATGTTCATGGCCCTGATCTGATCCAATCCTGGTTACTCCTCAATCAGATTGGTTTAGACAAACCACGCTTAAGTCAAGCCATCACCGCAGCCAGTTAGCGATCGCTGCTAGTTGCTCCTACGGTGTACACACAAGTAAGACACAGTGCTGGGTAAGAAGAATACTCAGCACTCAGCAATGAGTATTGAATCTACTGTTGAACAAATTGACAGTCGGACTAAAATTTCTGGCGCACAGTGGAAAATTGAGAATATTTCTCAAGTCATTGTTCAACGTTGTGCCTATCTTAATGGATTAATCTTTGCTCGCTAAATAAAAACTGGGATGCTCCCCTTTCATTCTCTGGAGAAATCATTATATGTTTTTGCAAATTAACAAAGTTCGCGAATATTTTCCCGCCTTAGCCGGAAAATGGACTTTTTTTGATAATGCTGGAGGGTCACAAACTCTGAAAAAAGTAGTAGACAGAATTAGCGAATTTCTTCTGACTACTGATGTGCAATTGGGAGCTTCTTATGAAATTTCTCAATTAGCAGGAGAACGAGTGGCATTAGCTACTAGAGGAATGGCTACCCTAATTAATGCCAAGTCGCCAACAGAGATTGTCATGGGACCATCCACTACTATGATGTTAAAAATCCTGGCAATTTGTCTGAGCCAAACATTCACAGATGGTGATGAAATTATTGTTACCAATTGTGACCATGAAGCAAATATTGGTGCTTGGACAAACCTGGAAAAACAAGGAATTAAAATTAAATTTTGGCAAATTCGCCCAGATACTCTAGAACTGCATTTAGAAGATTTAGAACCATTAATCACTCAACGCACAAAATTAGTAGCTTTGACTCATGCTTCTAATATTTTGGGAACTATCAACCCTATTAAAGAAATTGCTAAATTTGTACATGAGCGGGGAGCAATGATTTGTGTCGATGGTGTAGCCTATGCACCCCATAGATTAGTTGATGTGCAAGATTTAGATGTAGATTTCTATGTTCTGAGTTTTTATAAAGTTTATGGTCCTCATTATGCTTTACTTTACGGTAAAGAACAACATTTATTAAGAATTCCTGGACTAAACCATTATTTTATTGAGCAGACAGATATTCCTTATAAATTTCAATTGGGTAACGTTAATTTTGAATTGAGTTATGGCATGTTAGGTTTATGTGATTATTTGAGTGAATTAGCACAAATACACTATGGTAATGAAACTGCACCTGAATTAAGAAATCAAATGGCGCAGGTATTTGATTTGATTAGTGTGCATGAAGAAAAAATTAGCGATCGCCTGCTACAATACCTCAACAGTCAGCCTAAAATTCGCGTGATTGGCAAATCAACGGCTAATCGTGAATTGCGTGTACCTACGATATCTTTTGTCGTTGACAGAATTCATAGTTCGACTATCCCACCCCAAATTGACCCCTATCATATTGGAATTCGCTACGGGGATTTTTACGCTAAACGACTAATTGAATACTTGGGATTAGCTTCTCAAGGTGGAATCGTGCGAGTCAGTATGGTGCATTACAACACAATTGAGGAAGTTGACCGCCTAATTGCAGCATTTGAGCAAGTCTTATGAAGAGTGTTAGGCGTAGTGGCGTGTCTAGTCTAAAATGTGGCATAAACAAATGATTGTGGGGTGGGCATCTTGCCTGTTTCACAAGACAATCATCATGAACCATTTTAGCCTTGACCTTACTCCATCGAGCCGCACTTTTAACTCAGCACTCTTCATTGGGTATTGCTTCTAAATCGGCTTTCGGTAGCGGTGGACGCACACATAAATACATCAACGGGCCGAACAGTGGAACTAAAGCTATTAACCAGAACAACTGCGGATTTTGCCACCCCCGTCGAGCCATATCGTCTCCCAGTAATGTGGGAAATAATAAACAAAGTAGGCAGAAATCTAAACTCATGACATGGATAAAGCGGTTAGTTTGCCACTGCTGGACAAAATTTCCCCAATCTCCTTGTAAACCATAGGTAACTAGAATCACTGCGGCTATAGTCAAAACAAAACCAATGACACGAGAATCCAGTAATTTAATCAAAAGATTTTTTTTGCCAATAAACTCTTGATTTGGTTTCCGTAGAGCTAAATAGGGCACAATTGCAAAAGCACCAACAGCAAAAGAAGCGATCGCAAACAGCCAAGCGGGAATTTTTTGACCTCTACCATCAATCAACATCACAGCGCTGTAAATCATAGGCCAGATGCCCATGAGGTTGAATAATGCTATGACTAAGGGATTAATGCCTTGCCATTGACCAAGAGAAAGGTTTTGAATTAACTCGAATGTATCAGGTTGATTAGGAGGAGCAAGAAGAAAAGCATAAGTAATAAATCCTAGCCACAGCACCCCAAAGGCAATTTTTCTGAGCATGATTGGCACAAATTAACTAAAAGCTTCTGAGAGGTAATCAGCCGCCGCCGCTACAACTGC
This sequence comes from Nostocales cyanobacterium LEGE 11386, assembly GCA_015207155.1. GTDB lineage: Bacteria > Cyanobacteriota > Cyanobacteriia > Cyanobacteriales > Nostocaceae > LEGE-11386. The sequence goes on from JADEXK010000036.1 coordinate 56,014, forward strand.
GATCGCACTTTCATAATCTAGGCGTGTCGGCCCTAAAACTCCCACACTTCCTACTGGTAGCAAACCCCGGCGATATGTAGAAGTGATCAAAGTGCAGGTACGTATCGGCTCTAGTGGATTTTCTGCACCAATACGAACTGTTACCTTTGATTTACCCATTTCTTCCATCTCCGGTTCCTCAAAGATTAATCGCCACAGTTGGTCTTGTTCTTCTTCCAGCAGGTGGATAATTGTCTGCACTTGCTGTAATTGAGAAAATTCTGGCTGACGCAAAACTTCTGCTACACCCCGAACCATAATTTGGGTCGTAGTTGGTGCGAGGGTGCGACGGGTTAATTCTGCAACTGAACTTTTCAAGAATTCACCGTAGCGTTGAAACTCTTGATCTAATTCACTCCAGTCCAAGGTGGCTAATTCCAATAAGCTGCGTCCCCGCAAGTGGGTGTTCAAAAAGTTAGAAACAATCTGTAATTCGTGATCTATTACCTCTGGTTCTGGTTGTGTTTCTTCTTTGGCTGGTGACAAATCCATTAGCCGAGAATGGGTTTCATAAGCATCCGTCACCACAATCAGCATGATTCGTCCTGCTTCAATTTGCACTAATTGCAGATGTCGCAAAATGGCTGTATTTGTTTGCGGCATGGTAATCAAGCTGATACAGCCACTCAAGGTGGCTAAAATCTGTGCGGCTCCTTGTAGTATGGCTTCTAAACTCCAATCTTCCCAATGGAGACGCTTTTGCAGTGCCAGTTCTACCTCTTTCGCTAAAATTTCCGAGGGTGTAATTAACTGGTCAACATAAATGCGATAACCTGAGTCAGAAGGTATTCGTCCGGCAGAGGTGTGTGGCTGATAAAGTAAACCAGATTTTTCTAAAACACCCATCACATTCCGAATCGTAGCTGAACTAACACCCAGGTCGTACTCCTCGACCAAAGCTTTTGAACCAACAGGCTCTGCTGTAGCGATATAATGGCGTACCGTTGCCCAAAGTATATGCTGTTGTCGATTTGTCAACTGGACTTCCATAGGGTATGTTTTGCTGAAGGCAAACTTTAATCAAACGCTGAAGGCAAACTTTAATCAAACGCTGAAGGCAAACTTTAATCAAATGCTGAAGGCAAACTTTAATCAAACTGGGAAAACATCTAGGGCTTGAAAGCAAATAAAGATAAATAATAGTTAACTAAGATAGCAAAATATTTAGTTTTACTGTAGCTGCTAATAGCCAATTTCTGAGATTGCTATTTCATAGAGTTTAATCATTGCCAACAACGCTGCTGTTATTAGGTATAATTATTTGGTATTTTTAAGTATTTTTGCAGATTTTGCTAATCAAAGCTGTACTTTCAGATACTGAATTTTAGCAACGCTCCATATATGTGCAGAGTGAGTAAACTGCTTTCTGCTGCTTAGATACAGGATTTTTCCGTACTAGACCTAAACTTGGATAGTGCTGTGTTAAGAATAGCATTGCTGAGATGAAAAAGTAAGTTTCATCTCAGTCATGTTATGGTTCAGGAGATGATGAGCTAATATTGGGGAATTGAAGAGTCAACCAACAGGGAGTAGGCATCAATGCCACCCGCAATATTTTTAACATTTGTAAATCCTTGAGCAACTAACCACTGACACATTTGAGCAGAACGAATACCGTGGTGACATAGCACAAGAGTTTCAGCTTGGGGATTGAAGATAGTAGGTACTTGATCCCCCCATTCGACAAATTCGCTCAGAGGTAAATTGACAAAGCCTTCAATGTGAGCGATCGCTAATTCTTGGGGTTCACGCACATCTACTAACTGAATACTTGCATCATTAGAAGACAGACGTTGAGCTAGTTCCTCTACACTAATCTGAGTAATTGGTTGACCAGAAGGATTCCCTGCCATGAGTTTTTTGTAAACAATCTTATATTCCTTATGGTGACAGAAAATTTAGGCTCTAGCATGAGCATCTATTCTTAGGGGAATGGGGAGTAGGGATAAATTAAATAATAATTCTTCACTCAGCACTCCCCTTCGACTTCGCTCAGGGCAAGCGCACTCAGCACTCAGCACTTAAAAAACCACTTTCCATGCTTAAATGGCTGTAAAACTTCTGGTTTAGTATGTCTAATGTGAATAACCAACGCTCATTCGTCGGTTTTTTAGTAGCTGGTGCGATCGCGCTGATAATTGCGATCGCGGGTTTTTACTGGTTTTTCACTAAAAGTCCGGTTAAAATCGCCTCCACTTCCCAGCCTGGTGCTGCCATATTTGTATCCAAGCTTGCTCCGATAATGGTGTCTTTACTGACAAATCCGGAGCGTTTGCAGTCTTTGGAGCATGAAGGAGAATTATCTAAACTCAAAACCAGTTTATTGGCTAAGAGTGGTATAGATTACAAACAAGATATTCAACCTTGGCTAGGAAATGAAATTACTTTGTCTGTCACGACTTTAGATATTGACCGCGACGTGGAAAACGGACAGCAGCCAGGGTATCTCATGGCATTAGCAACTGATGAACCAGAGAAAAGCCGCGAGTTTTTAGATTTGTTGTTTTCTAAGCGGGTGTTGGCTGGAGCAAACTTAGCTGTAGAACAATATGAAGGCGTAAAGCTAATATATGCCAATTCCCAACCAGAGCAAGATTTCCTTGCTGGTGCAGTTGTGGATGGTTTTGTGTTGTTTGCTAATGATCCGAAAGTGCTGCGAGATGCAATTAATAATGTCCAAGCTCCCGATCTAAATTTGACAAGTTCCCCCAAATACCAAAAAGCTACTCAACAACTTCCCCAAGGGGTATTTGCTACAGCTTTTCTCAATCTTCCTATTGTGGCGAAATGGCAAGGTTTAGAAATACCAGAAATAACCTACGATAGTCAAATTATTTCTCTATTATTAAACCCCAAGGGACTGCTGGCAGAAACTGAATTTCTGACCGACTCGGAAATTTTTCCCCCATCCTCACCACTATCTAAACCTGTAGGAGCGTTACAATATATACCAGATACCGCAGGGTTGGTAATTTCCAGTTCTCATTTGCATAACTTGGGTAATAGTGATTTAGCTAAACTCTGGACGCAAGCAAAAACCGCTATATCTGGTTCTGGCACAGATATCATTTCCAGATTGATACAACCATTAGCAGAGGTTGAAAAAAGCAAGAGTATTAACTTGGCAGAAGATATCTTTAGCTGGGTAAAAGGAGAATATGCCCTAGCTTTGTTACCTCATGAAGGGCAAACCATTCCCGATTGGATTTTTGTTGTAGAACGATTAGAGGATGTACCAGCAGGGATTTCGCGCTTAGATGCGATCGCCTCAGCAAATGGACTCAGCACTAGTTCTCTCAGTCTAGATCAACAAAAAATCACCGCCTGGACAGAGTTAGCCGCCGCGACTAAACAAACTGATACTAAAGAACGCCCATCATTCGCCATTGAGGCCAAAGTACAGGGAGTACACACAACCCTAGGAAATTACGAAATTTTTGCAGCTAATTTGGAAACTTTGAACGAAGTGATCACAGCCAAGAAAAATTCCTTAATTGACGATCGCAGTTTCCAAGATAGTATCGCTGCGCTTTCCCAACCCAATCAAGGTTATATTTATCTTGATTGGACAAAAAGCCAAGGTTTGTTAGAGCGTCAATTACCAATTTTAAAGTTAGTAGAAATAGTGGGTAAACCGTTTTTTAACAACCTGCGATCGCTCACTCTTAGTAGTTACGGTAGCGAGACAGGATCACTCAAAGGTGGTGTATTATTCCGATTCAATCAATAATTAAATTTTCGTAGAGTGTGAAAAGGCAAAATTTCATTTTGTCTTTTACCTCTACTGACCAATTATGTAAATTGTGGCAAAATCAAAAAATTATCTGGAATTGTTTAATTAAAATATGTTGTATATATCATCAAAATAAAAGCCTGTTGGAGGGCTACTTTATGAAATACCGTCGCCCCCGGCATCATTTTCGAGGCGGTTGGCTTTTGGCTATAGTTACCGCTATTACTGCTACACCTGCCATAGCAGAAACATCACATTTTGGTACATTAAGCCTGTCACCAGGTTTCGATTCAGCACAAGGAACAGTTACTGGTTACACAGGTGGTTCTTACTCTCTGTCTGACATTAGCAAACGCGATCGCGATCGTCATCCCTGTGTCGGATTTGCAGATCCCCAACCAGATCACATTTTAGTTTTAGAAAAAGACTTTGAGACGCTCAAAATACTAGTCAACAGTGGTGGACATGACACCACCTTACTTATTCAAGGCCCAGACGACAAAACAATTCGCTGTGGTGATGACACTGGAGCAAGTAAAGATGCCAGTATTGCCGACAAAAACTTGAAAAGTGGTACTTATAGGATTTGGGTAGGTACTTTTAATCCTGGAGTTAGGCGTAACTATACTCTGACGGTGCAGCAAAAATAAACTAGAGGCTAAGGGGACAAGGGGACAAGGGGACAAGAACGAAAATACTCCCTCACTCCCTCACTCCCTCACTCCCCAATCCCCCC
>JADEXK010000193.1 GCA_015207155.1 Nostocales cyanobacterium LEGE 11386
ACTGACTTGCAGGACGGACAACGCCATTCTCTGATAGACAAATCAAGACTTTCTAAAACGTGTCCACAATGGGAACAAGTCTTAGAACTTGGATACCATTGGTCGATAAACACAACCAGTTTGTTTTTCTGTTTGGCAACCCACTCTAGAATTTGCAGAAACTCACTAAAAGCTAAGTCTGATATTTTCCGGCCCCAAAGACGCTGCATTCCCTTGAGGTTCAAGGTTTCAAAGCAGAGAACATCAAATTTATCAGTCAGTTGATGCGCTAACTTCCAAAACCAGTCACGGCGACGATTAGAAATATCTTCATGCTTGCGTACTAGATTTTTTCTAGCTCGTTCACGATTGACTGAACCTTTTAATTTCTTAGAATGCAGTCTGCTGGCTTTTTTGATTGCGTTTAGTGACTGCTTAAAAAATTGGGGAGACTCAATTGTTGTATCGTCTGAACAAGTGAGAAATGTACGCAAACCAAAATCAAATCCCGCTATCTTACCAGTCGTGAATTTTTCTTCTGACTTGCTACTTTCATCAACAACTACAACCATAAACAACTCACCCAATGGTGTACGTTTTATGGTTAAAGTTTTGACAGTTCCCTCTATCTCTCTAGACTTCCAAAACTGATAAACCTTGTTCCCAAGATTTATCCTATTACCGTTTAAAAACTTATAACCTGCTTGTTTAAAGGTAAATGATTTGTACTTTTTTACCTTCTTAAATCCTGGTGGTCTAACTCCTTTTTTACTATGTTTAAAAAATAATTGGTAGGCTTTCTCAATGCGTTGGCAGATGTCTTGCACTGCTTGAGAACCTACTGTCTGCCAAAATGAATTACGTTTTCTTAATTTGGCAACGTGAGCCTGAAGCTTTGCACAATTTAAGTGTTTGCCCCACATCCGATAGTAGCGTTTGTGTAGAGCAATACAATGATTGTAGATTACCCCACTCGCGTTAATTATGCGTTTGAGGTGTCTATTCCGCTTGTGCTCATATAGTTTGAACTTCAGGGTTTTCATGTGATTATAATATCATGATTGTGTAGATAGTCAAGATTCTTCTACAAATGAAAACCACATATAAGCATTACAATCACTCAATAGGTTTAGCTACTGTTCACTTAGTTTGGATACCGTGTAGACGTAGGAGAGTTTTCACTAATAATGAAAAGTTAAAATTACGATGTATCGAGATATTTCAGTCAGTTGCTAATGATAATAAATGGGTTATCAAAGCACTGGAAATAGCTCCTGACCATATTCATTTATTGGTTGAGTATGACCCGCACCACTCAATATCTCAAGTAGTGAAAGCGTTTAAGGGTAGGTCATCAAGATATTTGCGACAAGAATTTCCAGAGTTGATGAAACTGCCCAGTCTGTGGACTCATTCTTTTATGTTTGACACAATGGGAAAGGTTAGCACTCAAAAAGTCTTAGAGTACATAA
>JADEXK010000037.1 GCA_015207155.1 Nostocales cyanobacterium LEGE 11386
TTCAAAAGGGTTCTATCTTGCTCTCTAGTCAGAAATACCCTTAAACGGCTGCCCATATCCCTGTTACCTTTGTAGACACATTTTACGTTTTTACTTATCTTTACACAGTTTGGTTTTTTCACCTCGTCTTACTTAGCTAAAACAGAGATTACCCGACACGTCAAAATATCGCCGAGAAATTATATTCGCCTAACACTTTTAAAACATCCTCTCAGCAACCTACTGAAACGAGCGACAGACAAAGTATGGTGAAACATAATTCGTTTCACCAAAAGTTCAAAGCTAGATTTTGTTGCCCAAAACCAAAAATTGCAATGACCCATTGGCGATAAACATCTCCATATGATTTAGAAAAAAATTGTATATTTGAACCTTGTTATATAACTTAAAATAATTCTTGAATTTGCATCATAAATTTCTAGGAAAAATAAAGTTTATTTATAAATAATTTACAAATTATTTATAGAGTTGCCATTCAATGAATATTTTTCTATCAATCAACTCTTAAATATAGATTAATCCATTGTTAATAAAAGCTTAAACTAGTTTTAATAAAAAAGAATTTACCTTATTTAAAGTTGTAAATTTAAGACCAGAAACTCACTCCTTAAAATCCGAGGTAGTATGATTTTTTCAACCACCATTTTGCAGCGAACATTTACTACTTCAGTGGTAACAACTGCTGTCGCACTTGGTTCTCTTTTAACTGCACCTGCTCAAGCTCAAGCTCAAACTCTCAATGGTGCAGGGGCAACTTTTCCAGCTCCTTTGTACGAAAGATATGCTCGTGAAGTTAGAAAAAAGTTTCCAGATATGAGAGTTAACTACCAAGCAATTGGTAGTGGTGGCGGTATTCGTCAAACGATTGCTGGAACTGTTGACTTTGGTGGTAGCGATGCGGCAATGAAAGATGAAGAAATGGCCAAAGTCAAGAACGGTGTGATTTTAGTACCTACAGCAGGTGGCGCAGTTTCTGTTGTTTATAATCTGCCAGGTGTTAATAATCTCAGATTATCTCGTACTACCCTACCAGCTATTTTTTCTGGTCAAATTACTAACTGGAGTGATGCCAAAATTAAAGCTGATAATCCTGGCGTAAATCTACCCAATCAACCGATTAGATTTGCTGTTCGTGCTGATGGTAGCGGTACAACTTTCATTTTCACCAACCATTTGAGTTCAATTAGTTCTTATTTCAAAGGTAGAGTTGGCGCTGGTACTGCTCCCAAATGGAATTTGCCCAACGTCCTCAGTGGTAAGGGTAACCCAGGCGTAGCCGCCTTAGTAGCTCGTACTCCAGGTGCTATTGGTTATGTAGAATATTCCTACGCTACCCAAAACAAGCTAAAATCAGCACTGCTTCAAAATAAGGCAGGAGAATTTGTGGCTCCTTCTTTGCAGTCTGCAAACGCAGCTTTATCATCTGTGAATTTTCCAGACAACTACCGGACTTTTGTCGGAGATCCAGGACAAGGTTATCCTATTGTTGGTCTGACCTGGATGATGGTTTACAAACAGTATCCTAATGCTGCTAAAGCTGATGCTGTCAGGAAATGGATTAATTGGGTGTTGACAGACGGTCAAAAATTAAATGATGACCTGAACTACACCAGAATTCCTCCCGCAGTGGCAAATCGGGTACTACAGACAGTGAATAACACTGTTAAACCATAATTCATCAGCTGAATTTCTTCTTTAAATAGGGTGGGCAAACAGTCCACCCTATTGGCACACAAATAGTTCAAATTCTTGATTTGTTATGACAAATTCATCTAAACCAACCGATTATAATTCATCACCTCACCCGAATTTTGGTGAGGAAAATTTTGAATTGATAGCTAAAGACGGTATGAAAGGTTGGTTTGACCAAGGATTTACATGGCTAGTCTATACTTTTGCCGCAATTACCGTGGCAGTGCTATTTGTGATGAGTTGGATCATTTTTCAAGAGGCTAGACCAGCTATTGCTAAATTTGGTATAGAGTTTTTATGGGAACAAGATTGGGATGTAAATAATGAGGTTTTTGGTGCTTTACCTTATATTTATGGAACCATAATTAGTAGTGCGATCGCAATTTTGTTTGCATTTCCTATAGGCCTAGCAATTGCATTAGTCACCAGTGAAAATTTTCTACTACCTGCTGTACAAACAACTTTGGCATTTATTGTCCAGTTAATTGCCGCAATTCCCAGTGTCATTGTTGGTTTATGGGGAGTTTTTATTTTTATTCCAGTTTTATTACCCTTACAAAAGTGGTTAGCCAACTATTTTGGCTGGATACCACTATTTAATACAACAGAACCTTTTGGGACAAATATGTTAACTGCGGGAATTATCCTAGCAATTATGATTTTGCCAACAATGGCAGCAATTAGCCGTGATGTGTTATTGGCAATTCCTAAAGAATTACGTAGTTCATCTATGGCTTTGGGTAGTACCCGTTGGGAAACAATTTTTCGAGTGTTGTTACCTGCGGGATTTTCTGGAATTGTGAGCGCAGCAATGCTGTCTTTAGGAAGAGCTTTAGGCGAAACAATGGCTGTGACTATGGTAATTGGTAATTCTTCTCAAATCAGTGCTTCTTTGCTAGATCCGGCCTACACAATACCCTCAGTCATAGCCAATGAATTTGCCGAAGCTGATCCAGGATTGCACATTGGAGCTTTAACCTATCTGGGATTAGTTTTGTTTGGAGTGACTCTAGCTGTGAATATTGTTGCTGTGCTTCTGGTACAGTGGGTTCGTCAGAAAAATAGCTGAAAAATACGCAGAAATTAAATATTAAGTTTTTCATATATGAATAATTATCAACATTCAGATATAGACCAATCTCTAGCAACTGAATTATTTAGCCCTTTACCAAAATCAAGGCTGTTATTTACTTATTTGATGAATGCGATCGCCTTTGCATTCACAGTTTTAGCTTTAATTCCTTTATTATCTATTTTGTGGGAAATTATTGCACGGGGAATATCTGGGCTAAAACTGGAAATGTTTGTCAATTCTGTAATTGATTTTGGATTTGGCAACGCCATTTTAGGAACAGCAACAATCGTGACTATTGCTGCAATATTAAGTGTCCCCGTAGGCATATTCACGGGCATATTTTTAGCAGAATTTGGACGTACTAACCCAGCAGCGAATTTTGTGCGCTTTATAACTAATATTCTCACGGGAGTTCCCTCCATTGTTGTGGGTGTATTTGCTTACGGAGTCATCGTATTACTAACAAAAAAATTTAGTGCGATCGCTGGTGGCTTTGCTTTAGCTACAATCATGCTTCCCGTAATTGTCCTCACAACCGAAGAAGCTTTAAAACTAATTCCTACAGAACAGCGCCTAGCCTCCGCCGCTTTGGGTAGTACTCGCTTCCAAACTACTTTTCGTATTGTAGTTACTGCTGCTATACCTGGAATTACCACAGGTATTTTATTAGCCGTCGCCCGTGCTGCTGGTGAAACAGCACCATTAGTTTTTACTGCATTATTTAGCCTAGATTGGTCAGATGGATTACTCAGCCCAACGGCTTCTTTACCAGTATTAATTTACAATCTCTACAACGATCCAGACCCGCAAAAGCACCAATTAGTTTGGACTACCTCTATAGTCCTACTTGGTTTAGTTTTATGTGTCAGTATTATATCTCGCGTAGTTACTCGCAAGAAAAAAATCAACTGAAATATAAAATATCAAACTTTTATTTACAAATACTCAGCCAATATGAATACATTAATTCCAGCTATTAGAGTTAAAAGTCTCAGCTTCTACTACGGTAATACAAAAGCAATAGAAGGAGTCTCAATAGATATTTATCAAAACCATGTAACTGCACTTATTGGCCCTAGTGGTTGTGGTAAATCAACTTTTATTAAAAGCCTCAATCGTATTAGCGAATTAGAAGGTTCGGTAAAAGTAGAAGGACGTGTAGAATTTTTTGGTCAGAATATTTATGATCCCCGCATCAATTTAAATCGATTAAGACGCCAAATCGGCATGGTGTTCCAAAAACCAAATCCTTTTCCCATGAGCATTTATGAAAATGTTGCTTATGGAATGAGAATAGCTGGTAGATATCCGCAGACAGAATTAGATGCAGTTGTTGAATCTGCACTAAAAGGAGCTGCTCTCTGGGATGAAGTTAAAGATAAGCTAGATAAATCCGCTTTAGGTCTTTCTGGCGGTCAACAACAGCGACTTTGTATTGCTCGTGCTTTAGCGGTCAAACCAAAAGTTCTTCTAATGGATGAACCTTGTTCGGCTCTTGACCCAATTGCTACCATGAAAATTGAGGAACTGATTTATAATTTGCGCTCTGAATTTACGATCGCGATTGTCACCCACAATATGCAGCAAGCTACTCGCGTTTCAGATTTTACAGCTTTCTTCAGCACCGATGAAAGTCGGATAGGTCAAATGGTTGAATTCGGCGTGACAAATCAACTCTTTAGCAATCCCCTAGATTCTCGCACCCAAGACTATGTTTCAGGACGTTTTGGTTAAGGTGTTTTCTCGCTGGCTTCAGAAGATGTTTAGGCATTTATTATTTAATTTGCCAGCTACTTTTAACTAGCCATATACAGAATATTTAAATTCACCTCCGCTTTTAAGCTACTTCACAGGCAATCAAGGAGTAATTCCTCCGTCTGTGAGCAGGCTTTCCCGATTGAGACAACTGGATGTATTAGCGTTCGCTGAACTTACCTTCATAAAAATTCTTCTTCAGCTCCTTGATGTATTACCCTTCTATAAAAAGGTTGTCACTCTTTGTCGGGAGGCTGGCTTTGAACCGGAAATCAATCAAGTTGTCATAGTAACTGGAGTTATCACACTCTCAGCTTAGTTACAGCAGGCGTTAGCGTGTTTATCTTACCCAACCATGTTCAAACGCTACACTGTAAGGGAATCTTTTATCGATCACTCCAAAATGCAACCCTAAACCGACAGATTGCTGTTGTTTGGCGACAGGCGAATTTGTCTATTGTTTTACGTCAATTTCTCAAGGTCATTCAGGAGGTAATAAACCTGTTCTTCTGGATTCTTGGTGAATGAGGCAATAATCCTACAAGCTTTATATCTGCTTTATATCTATGGACTGAAAGCAATAAAATTGTTATTCTCCTGACAATAGTCTAAAGGAATGAGATAATTAGATAACAATCTGGGGGCAATGAATATACTATTTCAACTGAAAGGCATTAAATAAATCAAGAAATTGTAATGTTACTTGCTTGATTTGTGCTTTATGAAACTAATGTAGCATATTCTCACTAATTTTAAAATCAGTTATTGCCTTTTATTGATATATGCCAAATTGAGCATTGATTTTGATGCAAATATCTACTAACTACTGCTGTTTAGCTACTAATGAATACTAGCCTCCATGATTCGGAACTATGACGAGTCTGTATTGGCTTCACAAATAACAAAACAGTATTACTGATTTTTACTACTTTGTTTAGTCAATATTTATTGCACACTGTTTTTCAGCATGAATAAATTAATTCCCGCCATCAAAGTCAAAAACCTCAATTTTTATTACAATAACCAAAAGATACTTGAAGGAGTATCAATGGAAATTTACCAAAGCAAAGTAACTGCAATTATTGGCCCTAGTGGTTGTGGTAAGTCTACTTTTTTAAAATGTCTCAATCGGATGATTGAATTAGAAGCAGAAGTGCGAGTTGAAGGAAGGGTAGAATTTTTTAATCAAAATATTTATGAGCGTCGGGTAAACTTAAATCGACTACGCCGCCAAGTGAGTATGGTACTCCCCAAGCCAAATCTTTTTCCTATGAGCGTTTACGATAATGTGGCTTATGGAGTGAAAATCGTTGGGTGGCGTCCCAAGGCAGAATTAGACGAAATTGTGGAATCTGCTATTAAAGATGCCGACCTTTGGGATGAAGTAAAAAATAAATTGCATAAATCGGCTTTAGACCTTTCTGGTGGTCAACAACAGCGACTTTGCATTGCTCGAGCTTTAGCAGTCAAGCCGAAAATTATTCTGATGGATGAACCTTGTTTTGCTCTTGATCCTGTTGCTAGCATGAAAGTTGAAAGTTTAATTCAAAGCTTGCGTTTGCGCTCAGAATTAACAATGGTAATTATTAGCCACAACTTGCAGCAAGTCACTCGTATATCTGATTTCACGGCTTATTTTCACAATAATGAACATCGAATTGGTGAAATGGTAGAATTTGGTACTACAAAAAAAATTTTTACTAATCCTCTTGATTGCCGCACCCGAGACTATGTATTTGCTCGTCTTAGTTGAAATATTTACTTTTGTAGCTTTTAAGTTAGGTTAAGAAAAGAATTACAGATTTAATTAATTCCAATAGCTTGTAAATAGCATTATTTAATACCGAGACTAATTTCCACACTACATTTAACTTTAAAAGTACTTAAGTAGTAAGACTTTGTAAAATAAAAGTTCGTAGTAAGCGGCTCTAGCCCTTTAAAAACTTGTAAGAAAGCGATAAAGATATTCTTCGTGAGTTAATTAGAAAAAATTCTGAAATCCATGTTTATATTGGCATGTTGGGTGATGAATTTAAGCAACGCTATGGTAAACCGATAACTGAGCAAATCAAATGCTTGCAGATGAACGGTAATTTTATTAAATTTTTGCGCTGGTGTAATTCTTTTGACTTGAAGCAAACAGCAAAAGGCTGGCAAGTCGCTTTGCGTTAAAACTCTGAGCTTATCCATACTGATATATGATTAATACAGTATGTAAAGAAATATAAATAGTACCATGCAAAATAAAGTTGTTGTTATTGTCGGTGCAACTGGCGGCATTGGTTCAGCTTTAACTCGCCAACTTACGCCTACAGGAGCGTCTTTAGTGCTGGCTGCAAAAGATGTCACCCGTTTAGCAACACTAGCGGAGGATTTACCAGGGCAAGTTTTGATAGTTCCCACAGATATTACTGACCCCCAACAAGTAAACACATTAATAGAAAAAGCGATCGCAGAGTTTGGTCAAATCGATGTACTAGTAAATGTTGCTGGTGCTGGTATCCTCAAGCCTTACAACAGCCTCGAACCAGCAGATTTAGGCAAGATGCTAGATATCAACTTAAAAGGCTGTTTCTACACCACCCAGGCGGCTGCAAAAGAGATGCAAAAGCGCAAATCTGGCCATATCTGTAACGTAGTCGGAATTTTGGGTAAGCATTCGATGGCAACGGCAGCAGCTTATTCAGCTTCCAAGTTTGGTGTTGTTGGTTTCAGTAAGTGCATGGCGGAAGAACTGAAGCGTTTTGGTATTAAATTTACTCTATTCTATTTTGGCGGGGTAGATTCCCCGTTCTGGGACAATGTAAGTCTAAAGGTAGACCGTAAAAAAATGCTTAGTCCGGAAACAGCTGCTAACGCTATTTTCTTTGCCCTATCTGCCGAGCCACAAGCTGTGCCAATGGAAATTAATATTCAACCTGAGAGTCATCAATTTTTGTAGTTTCCATAATGCCATATCTTGATTAAACAATTCTTACTGAAGAAAGACTTGGTAATCTGGCAAAAAAGACAAAAATTACAGATAGGTAAGCTGTTGTGCTGGATTTTCAGGATTTATGAAGATTGATCACGTTCATTTCTATGTAGAAGACGCCACAGTTTGGCGGGATTGGTTTGTCAACCACCTCGGTTTTAGATCAGTAAACAGTAACATCAGTTCAGTTCATACTTGTACGGAAGTAGTGAAAAACGGTGTTGTCTGTTTCTTGCTGTCTTCAGCCTTATTACCCACAAGTCCAGTCGCTGAGTTTCTGCGCCAACATCCACCTGGTGTGGCTGATGTCGCTTTTGTGATTGAAGATGTAGAAGCAGCGATCGCTCTAGCTCAAACACACGGCGCTATAGTCCTACAGCCCATCCAGGAACAGCAGGTAGGTAATGTTGCTTTTCGGTGTGGCAAAATTGCTGCTTGGGGCGGATTGACACATACATTGATCGAAAGGTCGAGAGTGACTACTGCTCAGGCAGTACTGACAACTGAAAACACTTTTACTGCTATAGATCACATAGTGTTAAACGTCGCAGTGGGTGAATTAGAATCTGCTGTCGCTTGGTATGAAAAAATTTTAGATTTTCAACCCCAGCAAAGTTTTAAAATTCAAACTGACCGCTCTGCTTTATATAGCCAAGTGATGGTTTCTCGCAACGGCACTGTACAATTACCGATTAATGAACCAGCTTCCCCCAATTCCCAGATTCAAGAATTTTTAGATGTCAATCGGGGGTCTGGAATTCAACACATCGCCTTGCGGACACCTAATCTCATTAGAGCGATCGCTCAATTTCGTGCCCGTGGTTTATCTTTACTCTCAGTTCCCCAAACCTACTACTCGCAGATCAAACAACGACCAAACCTTCCTTTGTCAGCGTTAGAACTTGAGGCGATCGCTCAACAAGAAATTTTGGTGGACTGGAAAGAAGATGCCCAAAACGCAGTGCTACTACAAATTTTTACCCAGCCTATCTTTGGACAGCCGACCTTTTTCTTTGAGTTTATTGAGCGCCGTTACCAAGCTCAAGGTTTTGGGGAAGGCAACTTTCGTGCTTTATTTGAAGCTATTGAAAGCGAACAAATCAAACGCGGTACTCTTTCTTAAAAGTGCTTCCTTCCTAAATGCGCTTGTCCTGAGCGAAGTCGAAGGGGAGTGCTGAGTTTTTCTCAGTTGTTTCTCTTCTCTGAATAACCAATGACCAATGAGTGAGATAATTTTAATAAGAATTAACATTTTCCGCCGATGCTAAGACTTATTACGGACTTCGACGGCCCGATTATTGATGTTTCTGAACGGTACTACCGTGTTTATCAATTCTGCTTAGAGAAAATTCGCCGTTCAGAGCAATCAGTACAACAACTTTCTAAAGCGGAATTTTGGCAGCTAAAGCGATCGCGGATACCCGAAAAACAAATCGCTTTGAATTCTGGTTTAGATGCAACACAAGCCCAAGAATTTGCCCAGTTACGGCGAAAAACCGTACACACAGAACCTTATTTTGAATACGACAGCCTCATCCCGGGTGCTGTAGACGCACTGTTAAAGATTCAACAGGCAGGAATTGATTTGGCAGTTATGACAATGCGTCGGGTACAAGAATTAGATTATGCCTTTAAAAAATACGATTTGGGCAGATTTTTCCCAGAAAATCGCTGTTATTGCCTCAGTAACGACTATATTAAAACTCGTGACATCGAAGATAAGCCCTTGTTGATGGAACGGGCATTAGAGGAACTACCCCCCGCCTCTGAGACTTGGATGGTAGGGGATACGGAAGCGGATATTACTGCTGCGAAAAAACACGGTATTAAAGTGATGGCTGTGGAGTCTGGTATTCGCGATCGCGCTCAATTAAAACTTTACTACCCCGACTTAATTGTTCAGGATTTGAGTTCAGCTGTAGAGTTTATCCTCAAACCTAGGCGTGTAGATATTGGGTAAGGGTCACTGTTTTTATAAGATGGGTAATAGATGCTAATTCTCCGTTATCTACTACCCATTGCCGCACCACAATTTACAAAGCTCATCCTCTTAACGCAAAAAGCTACTAATGAGCCACAACAATATAAATGTCAACACTGTCGAAAATTGTTCAGCCGTCAGCTGACCCAAGTTTATTTGTGGTAAGAGCCAGCTAGCAACTAACCCACCGACAATTAAACCTACTATTAAACCAAGCAGTGTCAACAAAACTGCTCTACCAAACTTGCCTTCCTTACGTTTAAGGAAGTAAATACTGATTCCCACACCCACCACTAAAACCAACTGCAAAACCTGATCACCGGCTGTTTGGGAAAATACACTAATGGCACTTAAACCCAAATACCAAGCTCCAGGCAACAGCACATCTGTGGGCGTTGGTTGATCGAGTATTCGTTGCAGCCATGCAGGCGACTGTTCGCGAGGGGTTGGACTTTCTTTTGCAGGCAATTGTACTCGCAATTCTGGAAACCTGATTCGCTCAGGTACTTTAATTTTACCTTCCTGGCGCATCCGTAGGCGATCCATTAAAATCGCATCGTAAGCTACTTCAATGGTCTCTAGACTCTTGGCATCGCCATTATATTGCTCCATCAGGCGATTACGAGCATCCTGAATTTCATCGAAGCTAGCATCTTCTGATACCCCAAGTTTCTCGTAGGGATTTTGATCGCTCATGGGAGTTTATACTTTACTTTAGCCTTAGTCAGCAGCAGTCTTTTATTTCAGGAAAAACAACTTTAGGTGTTATCTTGATCGAAACCAACGTATCGATCTATTTTTATGTCCTACCAGGATAGTAGCACGGGTTAGTTGGATTGATTTGGCAATTTTAACTATAGCAACTTTAACATATTGCTATAACTCCGTGTATACCCTCATGTTTTTGGTTAATGTGAGCTTTACTCTAGAATTTGAACTAGAGATACCTAAAACGCTTTATTTTATGCAGAAATTAACTTTTCTATTTCAAATTTGGCATTTTAGGGCGAGTTGAGGAAATTTTGTACAACTAGCCTCACAGTAGTTAGTGGTATATATCCACATATGGATTTAAAATTAAAAAGTTTTAAATCACCACTTAATTGGTCTAAGTAAAGTGTCCTAGGTTACCGAACTGCTGTGGCTAATGTTGAGAATATCTGACTAGTGGACATCAAGATTGATAATTATAATACCTACATTTAATAAGTGTAGGTGTAACTAGCAGAATATTTTTTCTTTCATTATTCACAATCCTGATTACACTATTATTTGAATAATCAGGAAATGTATTCCTCACCCTTGTAGATACTTACATAACCCTCTAGGTGGAAACTGCGTTTTTACGCAATTCTCCTTCTTGTTAATCTTACGAATTTTTGTGCAAAGTGATGGTCATGGCTCCCGCCAAGATTCTTGTAGTTGATGACGACCCTGCGGTCCGGAATTTAATCCAACGCTTTTTAATTAAGCAGACCTATCAGGTAGAGGCTGCTGAGGATGGGAAAACCGCCTTAGCACTATTTGAGCAATTTAACCCAGATTTGGTGATTTTAGATGTAAATTTACCAGATGTTATAGGGTTCAACCTCTGCCAAGAAATGCAAAGTCGTAATGGCGTTTTTGTTCTCATGCTGACTAGCCGTGCAGATGAAGCCGATAAAATTCGCGGCTTCTCTAAAGGTGCTGATGACTATCTCACCAAGCCATTTGGACTGGGGGAACTAGAAGTCAGAGTAGCTGCCATTTTGCGGCGTCAGCGAGTTGTAACTACAGCCGAACAGAAACGCCTAGTTTTTGAAAAATTAATGATCGATCCAGTGCGACGGGAGGTAGCACTTAACAACCAAGCAGTGCCTTTAACTGCTCTGGAATTTGATTTATTGCATTTTTTAGCCAGCCATCCCGGTAGAGTCTGGCGGCGTGCAGAACTGATTCAAGAGGTCTGGGACTATGAGTATGTTGGCGACCAGAGGGTTGTAGATGTGCATATCGGTCAAATTCGTAAGAAAATTGAAGCCGATGCTAGCCAACCAGCACTAATTCAGACTGTACGTGGTGTGGGCTATAAGTTTGAATGTCCCACTCACTCCCAGCTAGAGACACATTCCTGATTCTATAATCCGTACTCTAGAGTTTTTCACAATTGACTCTTGATTTGTAACTAAGCTGCAAATGCTTAATGAGTTTTGTTGGCTTTAGCCAATCTGCTCAAAGATCAGCCATTCAATAAATATTTGAGATATTTTTATTCAAAAATATCCATTTATTCTTTTTTAGTGTGATCTGATTCCCATCTCGGACTGCATTAGCTGTGATCAACATCCATTGATGGGGCACGGTAGCCGTGCCCATGCTTGGATATAAGCCAAAATAGTACCGATGTTACCAGCGCTTTGGAGTGTCTGGTAAATTAGCTATTTCTGGCGAATCTGGGTTAAATATTTTTATTTAGGAATGGTAAAACAAAGTTTCTAAATAGACACGAGCAGCACGGCGATCGCTGTCTCCATTCTGTAGTAAAAATAGCGACAGAGCAGCCGTCAGTACTCGGTTTTGATCCCAATCAGGGTGTGTTTCTAAGTAATGTTTAAGGGATTCATGTAGTGTTTCGGGAATTTCTGTAAAAATACTAACTGTTGCGTTCATGAGTTTTTCCTTCTCTGAGATCAATCAAGAGGGACAAGTTGCTTGCAGTGAGGCGGAATTTGCCTGACAAAGTCCTGCGTCTACCCGACAATCTACGCCAACATCTGAGGTAACTTTTGGTGTTAACGGTTGAACGGACTACAAAATAAAGCCAGTCGCATCATTGTGCGCCAAAGGGGGGTAGGTTTGTCAATGCTGCGAAATGTTAAATCCGGTGGTATAAAAAATAAATCTCGACGGAATAATCGGGTTTATAACTTGATTTTTGTTACTTAACTTAATAAAAACTCAGTCACTGAACTTCCTTGTAACCTTTTCATCAAAATCCCCAGTAAGACGACAAGAGCCTACTAGCTCGTAGAATATCTGTGGAAAACTACCAAAGTACCTGTGGAAACTCTGTGGAATGGGTGAGGAAAATTTCAGTTAATGATAAGAATTACAAAAACATTTTTTTTAAGGGGAATAGGGAATGGGGCATTGGGCATGGAGAAGTTGCTTCCCCTCTGCTCCCCTGCTCCCCTGCCTCTTTATTGACGGCGTTCTTGCAACTTGCGATACACCGATTTCAAATCCACTTGATGGTGAGCTAAGGCAACCAGCGTATGGTAGAGTAAATCTGCAACCTCACCAGCGATCGCATCCGCTTGATCATCCTTAAACGCCATTACTACTTCAGCGCTTTCTTCACCAATCTTTTTTAAAATTTTGTTATCGCCACCAGCCAATAACTTACAGGTGTAAGAACTCTCAGTTGGATGGTCACGGCGATCGCAGATTACCTGAAACAATTGTGACAAGGTATCACCAGGTGGTGGAGCAATCTTTCCTTCTAGTTGATGAAAACAACTGCGTTGGCCAGTATGACAAGCAACATCTCCTACCTGCTCCACCCCAACTAGTAGTGCATCACTATCACAGTCATAACGGATACTCTGTACTTTTTGAATATGTCCAGAAGTTGCCCCTTTATGCCATAATTCATGACGAGAACGACTCCAAAACCAAGTTTCTCCAGTTTCCAAAGTCTTTTTTAATGAATCCCGACTCATCCACGCCATCATTAAGACAGTACCATCTAAATAATCTTGGACAATTGTCGGTACTAAACCCTGTTCATCGTAGCGAATGTTTTCAACAGGAATAGAATCAGGTAGTGAATGTGAATCAGTAAATAACATACCAGTTAATTTGTTCTCATTAAACAAAATTCATGGATTCACGATACCATTCTGAATAGGGCCGCTGGTATGCTTTTTTAAATATTGAACTGTCTTATTCAGCTTTAAACAAAAGCATTCCTATCAGTTGCAGACTGCATCTTTACAGCGCTCAAAGCGACTTGGTGGGCTTTAGAAGCTTCACCATACCAATGAATAGCTGAGTTAAAAGCTGCCCGGTAAAGATCCTGGTAAGCCTCAGATAATTTAGTACGAATTTCTAAAGGCAAGTCTTCATTGGACTTGTATAACATATTGTTATTTTTCTGGTTTGGCTAATTCTATACGATAGAATTTCTAAACAGTTTTTAACCCTATCCTAAGATAGAGCTTTTTATTTTCCACTATTTAGGAGAGAGCCTTGGTAAATACCACGATTAAAACAACAAAATCACAAGAAATCTTTGCTACTGCCCAAAACCTGATGCCAGGAGGTGTGAGTTCTCCAGTTCGTGCCTTCAAATCCGTAGGTGGACAACCCATTGTTTTTGATCGCGTCAAAAACGCTTACATTTGGGATGTAGATGGCAATCAATACATTGATTATGTAGGTACTTGGGGACCAGCTATTTGTGGTCATGCCCATCCAGAAGTCATCGCAGCACTCCATGAAGCCTTGGAAAAAGGCACTAGCTTCGGTGCGCCTTCCGTACTGGAAAATGTTTTGGCAGAAATGGTGATTGATGCCGTTCCCAGCATCGAAATGGTCAGATTTGTGAACTCAGGCACTGAAGCTTGTATGGCAGTGTTGCGGCTGATGCGGGCTTTCACCAACCGGGAGAAAATCATCAAATTTGAAGGCTGCTACCACGGTCATGCTGATATGTTCCTTGTCAAGGCTGGTTCTGGTGTAGCCACACTAGGCCTACCCGATTCCCCAGGAGTACCTAAAGCAGCAACTAGCAGTACTCTGACAGCTCCTTACAATGACTTGGAAGCTGTCAAAGCCTTATTTGAACAAAACCGTGACGAAATTGCGGGTGTTATTCTTGAGCCAGTTGTCGGTAATGCTGGGTTTATCACTCCCGATGCTGGGTTCTTAGAAGGTTTACGGGAAATAACTCTTGAGCATGGGGCATTACTAGTCTTTGACGAAGTAATGACAGGTTTTCGGATTGCTTACGGTGGCGCTCAAGAAAAATTTGGTGTTATTCCCGACCTAACAACCTTGGGCAAAGTAATTGGTGGTGGCTTACCTGTAGGAGCATATGGTGGTCGCCGGGAAATCATGTCAATGGTTGCTCCCGCAGGCCCTGTGTATCAAGCTGGGACTCTTTCGGGTAACCCTCTAGCCATGACGGCTGGGATTAAAACCCTGGAATTACTGCAAAGACCTGGGACTTATGAGTATCTTGACCAAATTACTCAGAAGCTAGCAGATGGGTTAGTGCAAATTGCCAAAGAAACTGGTCACCCGGCCTGTGGTGGTCACATCAGCGCTATGTTTGGCTTATTCTTCACTGCTGGCCCAGTTCATAACTACGAAGATGCCAAAAAATCGGATATGGCTAAATTCGGGCGCTTCCATCGCGGTATGTTAGAGCGCGGTGTTTATTTAGCACCTTCTCAGTTTGAGGCAGGATTTACCTCCTTAGCACACACTGAAGCAGATATTGAGCAGACTTTAGCAGTTGCACGAGAAGTGCTGTCTAGCTTATAAGTGCTGAGTGCTGAGTGCTGAGTGAAAATAGCACCTACGGTGCTAATAATTCTGAATTATCTACTCAACACTCAGCACTTTCAACTCAGCACTTTTCAACAGCCACAGCCATTATGACTACAGCCTTTGATGGTTTTATGACCTTCAGCACAACCTTCAGAGCAATAATATTTACCTTCCTTGTTGATAGCGTCCTCAATTGAAACTATACATAGGCAATTCGGACAGGCGCATTTCATTTGGGTTACGGTTGTCATAGTTTCCTCCACTTGATTGGGAATTAATTTTATCTTATCTGAACAAGTATTCATATGTTAATCAGATAATTGAAATTTGACAATTAGATCAAAAATTCAGCTAAAGGCATTTGCGATCGCGGTAGTAAGTAAAAAGCTACAACTACGTATAAATAATGATGCAGTTTACCTGAAATTAAAAGTTTTAACACCAGTAATATAAATAAAAGTCATCTCGACACTAGTTAGCAGCATAAGTATAATAAATCATCTTGTTTTGACAATTGCCTTACGTAACTTGGAGTTAACTTTAGGAACTCTTCAAAGGATTTCCAGCAAAAATTACCTGGCAAGAGTTAATTCTGATTTCAATAATTAAAGGAGAGTGTAACGCTCTTGGTCATTATTCGTGCAGCGAGTTGACAGTGCATGAGCTACTGCTTAAATCCTACCTGTCCCAATCCAGAAAATGTGGCGTATAGCCAAAGGTGTCAATCTTGTGGCTCGCGACTATTGTTGCGCGATCGCTATCGGGTAGTCAAACCATTAGGTCAGGGTGGCTTCGGAGCAACCTTTTTAGCCAACGATGAAGCCTTACCAGGAGAACCGAGTTGTGTAATCAAGCAACTACGTCCTTCAGGAACTGCACCACACATTTTGCAGATGGCGCGAGAACTTTTTGAGAGAGAAGCCAAAACCCTGGGTAAAATTGGCAATCACCCCCAAGTACCACGGTTACTGGACTATTTTGAAGAGCATGAACAATTTTATTTAATTCAAGAATATATCAGTGGTGCTACTCTGCAACAGGAGGTCAAACTTAACGGTATCTTGAGCGAAGCTGGTGTCAAGCAATTCTTGAGCGAAATTCTGCCTTTGCTACAATACATCCACGAGCAAAAAGTAATTCATCGTGATATCAAGCCAGCAAACTTAATTCGCCGTACTCAAGACGCCAGAATGGTACTCATCGATTTTGGCGCAGTTAAAAATCAAGTCAGCCAAGCTGCGGTGAGCCAATCAGGACAAACAGCATTAACCGCATATGCAATTGGTACTCCTGGTTTTGCACCCCCAGAACAAATGGCTATGCGTCCAGTCTATGCTAGTGATATTTACGCACTGGGGGTAACGTGTATTTATCTGCTCAGTAGTAAAACTCCTAAAGATTTAGATTACAATCCCACAACAGGTGAGATGATGTGGGAGCATTTGGTGCAAGTGAGTGACCACTTAGCCAGTGTCCTGCGGAAAATGTTAGATGTGTCAGTACGCAATCGCTACCAATCAGCCGAAGAAGTACTGAGAGCCTTAGAGATGGAACCATATTTAGAAAGCTTGGCTCAGGGTTTGCTAGTTAAATCTGATGCTGGGGTTAAAGAACCAATACATAATCGCGGGGAAAATTCTGCTGTTTTATGCAATAACCCTTCAGCTGCTTTTACTAGTGCAGGAGGTGTAGCACAGGTAGCAGCAGCAATTCGAGCCAGACGAGCTAAGGCCGCAGAAGCAGGGGGAATGCGTCAAGGGTCTTCCCTAGGTAAATTAACTGCTTTGACTAGTAGTAACAGCAATGGTTCACACAGTCAAAATTCTAAAGGGCGCAAATTAGATCCTCAAAGTTTACTCACAGCTTATCTCAAGGGGAGACGGGATTTTGCCCTACACAATTTAAGTTTTCTGAACTTGCAGGGTGTTGATTTATCAGAAACAAATTTCCATTCTACTCAATTGCAAAATACTAATCTCCAAGGAGCTAATCTGCATAATAGCGACTTTGGCAGAGCTAGTCTCACTCGCGCGAATCTCAGGGATGCTAATGTGAGCAAAGCCTACTTCAATCATGCTGATTTAGAAGGAGCAGACCTGCGAGGTGCAGACCTGAGTAACGCCTATTTTAGTAATGCTAATCTCCGAGGAGCTAATCTATGTGGTGCGAATCTTACTGGTGCCAAAATTTCTGATGAGCAGCTAGCACTAGCTAAGACCAATTGGATGACAATCCGCCCCAATGGTAAACGAGGTTTATTGTGATTCGATAGTAGAACTTTGAACTTAATATTGGCTAAATGCTGATTGGGAATTTATAGCCCAAAAATTTTACATAGCAATCGGAATAGCTGCTGATAATCAAATCAGCAGCTAAAAATGTTGATTAACTTCTTCTTAACAATTTTTATCTTTTCCAAATCAATCATGATACTTTACAATTAAAAACAAAGCGTCATAATAGTTATTTTACAAATAAAATTGATGCAATTACTGAATTGATAAATTGCAGAAAAATACTTAGATAAAACTGAAAATTTTATCAGTTAATTAACCATCATATAAAAACGACAACTAAAAAGGTAATTTTAGCTAGAATAAAATATTTATGATCAAAATCAGCAAGTCACATTTATTTGCAGTGAAAGGTTCGGCTATGATGGCTGATTTGCAAGAAAAAGAACTGGAAAGGCGATTAAGTTTATATCAAGTGTTCCTGAAGTTATATGAACATCATAGTGGGCTTCTAGATGAAATTCTTCAGCTAGAAAATTTATATCAACCGTCTTTGTCCAGGGTAAAGCCGCATTATATACAGGGTATAGTAGATGCTTCGACTGTGTATGTGATCACTAACTTGGGTGAAAATCAAACACAAGCCTTGCAGCAACCGCAGCAGATTTGGACAGTAGGTCGCGATCGCAGTAGTGGAATTTGCATTGCGGATACATATCTATCTCGCCGTCACGCGGCGATTCAATATATTGAAAATCAGGGTTTCTACTTAATCGATTTCAATAGTACCAATGGCTCTTTTGTGAATGGCGAACGAGCTTATCAGCCGATCAAACTCCAAGATGGCGATCGCCTGCGTCTAGGGAGTATTACTGTTGATTTTTTTCTTAATCATGATGTTCGTATTTTGCCGAGTGTGGCAATGGAATTACTGATGCAGCTTGTGCCTCGAACGGCAAATATTCAAGAAAAGAAACACAGTAATATTGATGATACAGAAAAATTCTGGACTGAAAAACCTATAAATTTCGGCTTAATAGAAAATCTAGAATGTTGGCATAGTGGCTTAAGTCCAGAACAACAATCAGCTGTCTTAGAACGCTTTTTTAGTAGGACAAAACCTGATAATAATTCGTAATTTGTAAATACAGAGAAAAGCTATAATTTTATGAATATTTTTAATTAAAAAGACTGAACTTATATATTGTAAGCCCAGTCTTTTTAAGGAAGTTGCAGTATTCATATAAACGTTCTAGTTAATCAAATAGAACGCACATGAATACTATTCTTCTTCTTCCTCTAAATCAACATCTTCATCTTCTTCATTAGCCTTCGACACGGAGTTAGCAGAGACAACCGCTCCCATATCTAGCTTTTGACGAACTAATTCTTTAATTTGTTCAGCAAATTCCGGCTTTTCTTCTAAGTACTTGATAGCATTATCTCGACCTTGGGAGATATTATCACCGTTGTAACTGTACCAAGCTCCTTTACGAACAATCACACCAGTTTCTTCCGCTAAGTCAACAAGGCAACCTAAGGTAGAAACTCCTTTGCCAAAAATAATGTCAAATTCCGCTATTCTAAAAGGCGGTGCAACTTTATTTTTGGCAACTTTAACTTTGACACGGTTGCCAAATTCATCAGTACCTTTTTTCAAGGTTTGAATCCGGCGAATATCCAAGCGGACTGAGGCATAAAACTTCAACGCATTACCACCAGTTGTGGTTTCTGGACTGCCGTAAGTAACGCCAATTTTTTGCCGCAACTGGTTAATGAAAATAACAGTGCAGCCAGACTTACCTATATTGCCAGTGATTTTACGTAGGGCTTGGCTCATCAATCTTGCCTGAAGACCAACATGGGCATCACCCATATCTCCTTCAATTTCGGCGCGGGGAACCAGTGCTGCTACTGAGTCAATAACTACAATATCAACGGCGGCAGAACGTACTAGCTGGTCAACAATTTCTAAAGCAGATTCGCCAGTGTCAGGTTGAGAAACTAGCAAATTTTCAATATCTACACCCAAGGCCGCCGCATAAGTGGGGTCAAGGGCATGTTCAGCATCAACAAATGCCGCAATACCGCCATTTTTTTGCACTTCAGCGAGTGCGTGTAGTGCTACTGTAGTCTTACCAGAACTTTCTGGCCCATAAATTTCAATTACCCGCCCTTTGGGTAAACCTCCACCCAATGCCAGATCCAAGGTGAGCGCCCCAGTAGAGATAGTTTCTACTCGCATCCGGGTAGCATCGCCTAGGCGCATGATTGCTCCTTTACCGAAGCTGCGCTCTATCTGGTTGAGTACTATATTCAACGCTTTTTGCTTGCCAGAAGTATCGGTGTTGATAGCCATTCTTGCCTCTAACTATATGGATTTCAGGAGTGTTGGGCTGGGAATTTGAGTAGAACAGATATACTATTTTAGCCAGAAAATTCTAGAATATAACTTCGCAAATTAAAAAGGAAGTTTGACAAGATCCTAACCTGCTCACTACCTGATTGGGGTAGTTCCACACCAGAATACCAACTTAAATTCAGATATAGCTTCTTTGATGCAGGTAAGCAAGGAGTTTTAAAGTAAATGATTATACAACAAAATTTTGCTATGCACAGGTAGGTTACTAGTAGCAGTTTACCCCTTGTCAAGGTGTAATGTATTTTTCTTGGTGTCTTAGTGCCTTTGTGGTTCAAAAGTCATTATTTTGAACCATTAAAACACAAAGGTGGAAAGCCTAAAATTTTGTCCACTTTACCCACCTTGAAAGGTCTACTAGTAGCAGTCTTGATTGGTTGACTGTTAAGGCTCCCAGTGCCATTCAAGTACGTCCAGCGAGATTGGCAACTACAGCTGCTAACTCGGTGGGATTGACTGGCTTAGGGACGTGAAGTTGAAAGCCTGCCAATAAGGCTTGGGTACGGTCTTCTGCTCTAGCATAGGCTGTCAGCGCTACTGCGGGAATCCGTCCTCCTTGTTCTTGGGAAAGCGCTCTCAGTTTACGAATTAGTGTGTAACCATCTTCTTGTGGCATCCCAATATCGCTGACGAGGACATCAGGGTGAAATTCTTCTAAGGCCACTAGTGCCTCAAAAGTAGATGCTGCTGCCATGACTTGTGCGCCATACTGTCCCAAAATGGTGGTGAGTAACTGACGAGCGTCCGGCTCATCATCAACAACTAGCACTCGTAAGCCTTTCAGGGTTGGCAGGCTATTAACATCTTCATTGTTAGTGGAGGGTAAAAACTGTGCTGGTTGATTGGTGTTGACAGCAACGGCTTTCATTGGCAGAGTGACGCTGAATGTTGCTCCTTGACCAATGCCTGGACTTTCAGCACAAACTGTGCCTCCGTGCAATTCTACCAAGTGACGGACGATCGCTAATCCTAATCCTAGTCCACCATGCGATCGCGTAGTTGAGCTATTGGCTTGGCGAAAGCGCTCAAATACATAAGGCAGGAATTCTGGGGCAATTCCGCCGCCTGTATCGCTTACCCGAATTTGCACGCGAGAATTAATTCGCTCTAGTTGTACAGTAACTATTCCCTGTTTGGGTGTAAATTTGACAGCGTTAGAGAGCAAATTCCAGACAACTTGTTGCAACCGATTGGCATCACCCATCACCACCCCTACGCTCGGATCAAATCTGCATTCAATGCGAATTTCTTTAGCGTCAGCTGCTGGACGCACGGTATCAATTGCTGTTTCCACAACTGGGGTTAATTCTACGGGTTGGGTATTGAGGCGGAGTGTACCCCGAATAATTCGTGAGACATCTAAGACATCTTCAATCAGTTGTGCTAAGGATCTGGTATTGCGATCAATTGTCTCTAAAGCTCTGGCTGTAGTAATTTCATCAAATTTGCGGCTCCTGAGTAGCTGTGTCCAGCCGAGCATGGCGTTGAGGGGGGTGCGGAGTTCGTGGGAGAGTGTGGCTAAAAACTCATCTTTCATGCGGTTGGCTGTTTCCGCCTCGGCACGTGCTGCTTGTTCGCTCTCTAGTAAGTTTTCGCGTTCTTGCTCTGCCTGCTTGCGATCGGTAATATCAATCATGAATCCATGCAGGAGTGGAGATTTATCTCCGCTTCGCACGACATTTACAATGTCATACAGCCAAACAATTCTACCATCAACTGCCAACATTCTGTATTCAAATTCGTAATTATCTAGTGACAATGAAGATTGTTGGCAGTACTTGATGACCCACTCCCGATCCTCTGGATGTATGTGTTCTGCCCAAAAATTATCGGTGTACCAATCTTTCAAAGGATAACCAAGAATTTCATAAGTTTGTGGTCCTACATAAGTAAAATTCCCTGTAGTGGCATCTGCTTCCCAAGGAATTACGCGTACCTTTTCCGTAAGTGTTCGCAACCTTTCTTCACTATCTTTGAGAGCTTTTTCTGCTAATTTATGATTTGTAATATCTGTGACTAAAGCAACAAAACCTTTAACTTTCTTTTCCACATCAAACTGAGGAATATAAGTAGTACTCACAATGTGATTTGTACCATCTTTACAAGAGATTTGGTTTTCAAAAGTTACTTTGTTTCCTGATAATACTAATTCTATGTAAGGAAGAATTGACTGGTAAACTGACTCGCCCAAAATTTCTTTAATGTGTTTGCCATAAGTTTCTGAGGCGGAAAATCCCAACCAGTCTTCATATCCTTTGTTATTAAAGCGATAGCGTTGCTGAGTATCAACATAAGAAATCAGCGCAGGTACAGCATCTGTAATCAGCCGCATGTCATCTTCTTGTTGGCGTAGTGCCTTTTCTGTGCGTTTACTTTCGCTTAAGTCCAGGACAAAACTGACAACGTGCTGTTGATCATTTTCTAATAAGGCAGAACCAACTAAAACGGGGACACGACTACCATCTTTACGGATATATTCTTTCTCGAAGGGCTGACACACGCTTTTTGTTTTGAGGTCTGCAATGCAAGACTCACTGATTTGCAGATATTCTGGTGGGGTCATATCACGCCATCGCACTCGCCCTGTGAGCAAATCCTCCCATGTATAACCTACCATCTTGAGAAAAGCATCGTTAGCCTCAAGAATTGTCCCGTTTACATCGGCTACAATGACCCCGATGATGTTAGACTCTGCCAATCTTTTAAACTTAGCCTCACTTGCTTGTAGCTTCTGCATACCCATTTCTAGACGCTGTTTAGCGTGATGCAACTCTGCATTCAGCAAGCTAATAAGTATTGTTACCATGATGAATACGCTTAACCGCACTATGTCTTCCATCCCAGAAATCAAGTGCGTAAACACTGGTTCTACGAAAAAGTAATTGATGGCTAAAGTAGACACAAACGCAGCCAATAATCCTGATTCCATTCCGCCATACCAGGCACTAAAGGCCACAGCAGCAAAAAACAGTGGGAAAATATTGAGGATGAGCTGTGAGTGTAGCAACAGTGTTAGTAGCAATGCGCTACCAACAGCCAATAATGCCACAGCGTAGGGTGCGAGCCGGGGGCGTATTCCTTTCAATGTGGCGTCTCCTTTCGTGCAGCTAGCTAAACGGAGTATTCCCAAAATTAGCTAAACAGTGCGTTCTCTCAACACCTATTTTGCAACGGAAAAATCCACAGATAACAATTACTGGCTGTGAATCTATCTAAAGAGGTAAAGAGGGGATGGGGGGATGAGGGCGGATCGCCTGATTGCTCAAATTAGACAGAATTCTCGACAATTTTTCTTTCTACTGCGATCGCTAACTAAAAAAGTACAACTAGAGCTATTTGGGAAAATAGACACTTTTTGTTATTAGTAACTAATCAAGCAAATAATACAGTACAGCACTCAGCACTAAGTAAGGAATTACGAATTAAAAAATGGCTCGCACACCCACGTTAACCTTTGATCGCGGTACATTAATTTTGCATCCTCCACCACGCGGTAAAGGTTGGATGGATTATGCTACGTGGGACGATCGCGTGGAAAAGTTTCGCATCCCGGCGCTGCGATATCGGGCTGTGGTGGAAGCTTTACAAGCGGAAGATGTTTATTTTGTGGATGAAGCGAAAGAATTTTATCCGGTGGATTTGATTCCCAGTGTGGAAATGGAGCCTTATCCCCATCAAAATGAGGCGTTAACTGCTTGGAAGCTGGCGGGAAGACAGGGGGTTGTGGTGCTACCTACGGCGGCGGGAAAGACTTATTTGGCGCAAATGGCGATGCAATCTACACCGCGCACGACGTTAATTGTGGTGCCGACTTTGGATTTAATGCACCAGTGGTATGCTCATTTGGTGGCGGCGTTTCCGGATGCGGAGGTGGGTTTGTTGGGGGGTGGTTCGCGCGATCGCACGGCGATTTTGGTGGCGACTTATGATAGTGCGGCGATTCATGCGGAAAGTATCGGTAATCTCTACGGGTTGATTGTGTTTGATGAGTGTCATCATTTACCGACGGATTTTGGGCGGGTAATTGCCGAGTATGCGATCGCGCCTTATCGTTTGGGGTTATCAGCGACACCGGAACGCACTGATGGGAAGCACGCTGATTTAAATATTTTGATTGGCCCGGAGGTATACCGTAAACGGGCTGAGGATTTGGCGGGTAAGGCTTTGGCTGAACATGAAATTGTGCAAATTAAGGTGAAGTTATCGCAGCAGGAGCGAGAAAGGTACAATCAGTTAATTCAAACGCGTAATGATTTTTTACGTCAATCAAAGATATCTTTGGGGAGTATTCAAGGTTGGCAAATGTTTGTGCAAATGAGTGCGCGATCACCTGCGGGAAGAAGGGCGATGTTGGCGCATCGTGAGGCGAAGTCTATTGCTTTGGGTACTGATGGTAAGTTAAGGGTTTTGGCTGATTTGTTGGCTGAACATTTTCCGGAGAGAATTTTGATTTTTACGGCTGATAATGCGACGGTTTACAGTATTTCGCAACAGTTGTTAATTCCGGCGATTACTCATCAAACTCCGGTGAAGGAACGGCATGAGATTTTAACTAAGTTTCGAGAGGGGGAATACAATACTTTGGTGGCTTCTCATGTGTTGAATGAGGGTGTTGATGTCCCGGAGGCTTCGGTGGCGATTATTCTTTCGGGGACTGGTTCGACTAGGGAGTATATTCAGCGTTTGGGTAGGGTGTTAAGAAAGGGGAATGTGGCTAATAAGCAGGCAATTTTGTATGAGGTGGT
The DNA here is from genome assembly GCA_015207155.1 of Nostocales cyanobacterium LEGE 11386. Lineage (GTDB taxonomy): Bacteria > Cyanobacteriota > Cyanobacteriia > Cyanobacteriales > Nostocaceae > LEGE-11386. Next base: position 24,411 of record JADEXK010000037.1, read on the forward strand.
GGCTGAGGATACTAGTGAGGAGGGGACTTCGGCGCGGCGTAGGGGTGTAAGGGACGAACCACAGAGGCGCGGAGGACACGGAGAGAAGAGGGGGGATTTGCAGGTGGTGTATGGGGGTGGAAAGGGTAGAAGTCCTAAGGCGGCGGAACAGTTAGAGATTAATTATTCGAGCGAGAGGAAGGATGTTACCGACGGAGTTACTGAGTCATCGTCTGAATGGGGAGGAGATAATTCCCAAGCGGTTGAAGATTGATCACAAGAGTTTGGATTTGGGTAATGAGTTGATTAGTTGTTTTCAGGAGGCTGTGGGGAAGAGTCAGGGGGTGTTGGAACGTCAGCTTTTGGATTTGGAGGGTGATGCTACTGATTATCGGGTGAAGCGGGGGTTGGCTTATATTCTTAAGAGTAGTTTTTGTACTTTTGAGGTGGTGAGTCCTTTGGAACCGCCTTTGTTGAGGGAACGGGTGTTTGCTTTGGCGGCGCAGTCGGTTCCGAGTCGGGAATCTACTGAGGTGACTTTGAATCAGGTGGCTACTGAGTTGAGTCGGGAGTTGGAACGTGAGGTGTTGTTGGCACAGGTGCGTGATGGTTTATATGCTGATTTGGCGGAAAATAAGATTTTGACTAATTTTGATGCGCCTACTCCGGTGGATTTATTAAATAGATATAATTTGTCTCAGGTACAGGGAATTTTTTATAAGGCGAGTCAATTAATTTTAAATGCCCATCGTAATGTTCCGGGAGAATATAAGCTGTTATTTCGCTATTTAAAGTTGTTTCAATTGATGGCTTATATTGAGGGAGATGCTGACCACGGGTTTACAATTACGGTGGATGGCCCGACGAGTTTATTTCATCCTAGTACGCGATATGGGCTGGCGATCGCTAAATTAATTCCGGCTTTATTACATGTTACGAAATGGAGTCTGGCGGCAACTTTACAAACCCGCGATGCTTACACTAATACTTGGAGAACTGGACGTTTTACTCTCAATTCTGAATGTGGTTTGGTATCACATTACTCCAAAGGTAAGCCTTACGATAGTATGTTGGAGGCATCTTTTGCTGATAAGTGGGATGCACTAAAAACAGATTGGATATTAGAGCGAGAAGTTGATTTGGTACCAATTCCTGGTAGTGTGATGATTCCCGATTTTCGCTTAGTTCATCCTGATGGTCGTGATTTCTTATTAGAAATTGTCGGTTATTGGCGACCAGAATATTTACAAAAGAAGTTTTATCAGGTGCGGCGTTCTGGATGTGATAATTTAATTTTGGCTATTTCTGAACGATTGAATTTGGAAAAAGCCGGGGTTAAATTAGATAATGTCCCGGCAAAAATTGTTTGGTTTAAAGATAAGTTATTACCGAAGGCTGTGTTAGCAGTACTAGAGTAGTGGGAAAATTACTTAAAAGCTGACACTGCCTGCACATCAACCACAATGAATGAGATCAACAAAATTTCCTCTAATTTTACTCAGCACTCAGCACTCAGCACTTTATTTTAGGCGTTGTGAGCAAGACTGGGGTTGTTAACGCGGCGTCTTTGAAAAAGAACTATGACAAAATTAGTGAGTAAGCAGCTAATTGCTAAAGACAACAAAATATAAGTGGGAGCCATTACCACACCGATGATGAACCAAGTATATACGTGCAATACCATTATGAAAGCAAAAGTACTTGCTATGCCGACAGCTTTCCATATTTGATGTGTTGGGCAACGGAATACTGTCAGTATGATTGTTAGTGATGTGGCAATTAAGTTGGCTGGTACGAGAAACGCACAAATACTTACGCAATTGGCACGGGAAAACTCAGCTAAGGTGTTGAAATCAAGCATCAATTTGTGGGGATAATGTCAATATCTTAAAAAATAAGAAAATAAACATATTTTTAGATATTTGAAATAAACTTAGCATAGCCTGAAGCAATTACTCCGCTAATGTAACATAAATTAAAGTATTTAGAGTGTATTTTAATAATACTAAATTATTACCATAATCAACAATTATGAAAATAAGGTGGGGGATGGCCTATCTGAGATAAATTACCAGGTAAAATACTGTATCTATCAGGTAAATTGCACCTTGATCAGCTTCGATATCTGCTGCTAAAATTGTGGCATTTTTGATTTAAAAATCATTATAACAATCAATTTTAATTGGTGAGTACTAATTGCAATATCAACAATATCAGCCATCTTTGTTATCTGAATATGTATGAAAAATTTTAAGTTAATGTTAAATAATATCAATACTTATTACAAAAAATTTAAAAAAGCTGTGATGGTAAATAAACTACGCACAGACTACAAGAAAGATCATCCTGAGAAAATTTCTTTGTAGAACAAATGTGCGATCGCAAGTACGCCATCCTCGGAACTGGTGCATTAGGCGGGTTTTATGGTGCTAGACTGCAAAAAGCTGGTTTAGATGTCCATTTTTTACTCAAGAGTGATTATGAACACGTAAGCAAATCTGGTTTAGTTGTCGATTCCAAAGACGGTGATTTTATTATTCCTCAGGTTAACGCTTATAACGATGTAAACAAGATGCCACAATGTGATGTGGTAGTGATTGCACTGAAGACGACACAAAATTATTTACTGCCGAAATTATTACCACCTGTGGTTAAAGATCATGGGGTGGTGTTGGTGTTGCAGAATGGATTAGGCGTGGAAGAGGAAGTTGCCCAAATTGTGGGTAATGTCACAGTTATCGGTGGTTTATGTTTTCTGTGTTCCAATAAAGTAGGTTTAGGACATATTCGCCACTTAGATTATGGGAAAATTACTATGGGAGAATATACCCATCAGTATTATCCTAGTAGAATTACAGCTAGGATGCAGCAAATTGCTGATGACTTTAACAGTGCTGGGATTCCCATTGAATTAGCTGAAGACTTACTGTTAGCGCGTTGGCAAAAACTGGTGTGGAATATCCCCTACAATGGACTTTCCGTAATCCTCAACGCTAGAACAGATGAATTAATGGCAGATGCTAACACTCGCATTCTAGTAGAACAATTGATGAATGAAGTGGTAGCTGGGGCGAAAAGTGCGGGGCGGATTATTCCTGATAGTTTTATGCAAACTATGCTCAATTACACTCTGAAGATGAAGCCTTATCGTACTAGCATGAAAATTGACTATGATGAACGTCGCCCCTTGGAGGTAGAAGCTATTTTTGGTAACCCATTACGAAAAACCCAAGCTGCTGGTGTGAATTTACCACAGATTAACTGTGTGTATCATCAGTTGAAGTTTCTCGATGGGAAAAATAGAGGATGAATGAGTGTTTTCATAGCATACTTAAGCATAAATATTTAGGAATTTTTCTACACGTATGAAATCGCTGCATTCGATTACTGTCCCCTGTCACCTGTCCCCTATCTCCTATTATTAACGTACAGACTCTAGAATTACTGCTGTTGTCATGAAACACAACAGGATAATTCCTAAAGGGACAAAAACATTAAGTAGTAAGTACATGAGGATGGGAATAATGTGTAACACACCTAAGGCACTTGATAGCACGTAAGCGATCGCCAGGCCAAATAGTACCAACAAGAAGTATTTCAGGGACTTAGAGGCTAAACGAACTAAAAAAGTATTTTGATTGGTCATCATAATTTTTTTCCTTGCAAAATGTAGAGAAATTCTTAGTAGTGAATCTTCTGACTAGATGAAGAGTAAACAGACTCTTGCTGTTCTGGAAGATTGTTTTGCTGACTATAATTGGTTAACAAATAAAATGAGATAAATAAGCTCAACAACAGCAGCAAAAAATTTCCTAACCCTGATGGATAATTATTGATTTCTCGCTTTACGCCATATTTAAGGCAAACATATCTATTAGGATTATGTGCATCTTGAGCAAAAGGACAGTGGCTTTGATTGCAGTCATGATCACAATGTTTTTCTAACATCTTGTAACCTCGTATAGGATGGAAACTGACAATCTGGTAATCAACACGCTCTACATAATTCAGTTAGTTAATATCTACAGCTGATTAATCTGTGCAAGTAACTAAGTTTGCAGTAGTAGCACTGCGACAATCTCCCCTCAACCACGGTTGCTTAACGCTCAACTTAACTTTACCTGTCTTGATTACAAGAATAATACAATGAAAATTTTTTCGCAGTAGGATACGGTAGCTTCCTTCTGAAGTAGGAAAAAGTAGTTTGTAGTATGTTCGGTAGGAAGTAGTAGTGAAAATATGGTTATAATTGAGTATAAATGCTACATACAAGCAATCAATGGGTGCGGAAGAGGCCTTAGAGTTTTTAGATCATTTAGTTTTTTTGCAGACAGGAAAGCACTTAGATAATGCTCAAAGAATAATTTTGCTCAATTTATGGGAAGATGAGAGAAGGACTTATCAGAATATAGCTGACAGCCGTGGTTACACAGAAGCACATTTAAAAGCTGTTGGTGCTGAACTTTGGCAAATACTTTCCCAGATACTCCAAGAAAAAGTCTCAAAATCAACATTCCCAACTGTAGTTCAGAAGTTTTGGAAAACCCAACACTCGCAACGAATCTGCCTTACTCACAATTCAACCAGCAATAACGAGAAATCGCCAGACTTAGATACTAACTTTGTAGGACGCGATCGCGAACTAGCTGATCTCAATGATCTTGTCAGTCAGGGAGCAAAAATGATTCTGATCCAAGGTAGGGGTGGTATTGGTAAAACAACCTTGGCGCGGAGGTATTTTAAAACTCAAGGCTTCTACTTCTTAGAGTTGTGGATGGCTCAAGATACCCAAAATATTGTCTCGATAGAAAACGTAGTTGAAGAATGGCTGAGGGGAGACTTTGATGAAGAACCAGGAAAAGAATTTGGGATAAATTTAGATCGTTTGCGGCGTAAACTCCGGGAAGGAAATAGAAAGATTGGGGTGTTAATTGATAATTTAGAATCTGCTTTAGATAGCAATGGACGAATTATTACTCATCGTCGTCCTTATGTAGAATTCCTGAGAGTTTTAGCAGACCCAACCATTCAATCTGTCACTTTAATTACTAGTCGTGAACGCCTGCATGAATCTGGGGTTGATGTCAATTTTTATCCCCTACAAGGTTTAGATAAATCTGCGTGGAAACAGTTTTTTACTAGTCGCCAGATTAATTTTCATGCAACAACACTGAGCGAAATTTGCCAAGCTTTTGATGGTAATGCTAAAGCCATGCAAATTATCAGTGGAGTTATTGCCACAGATTTTGATGGTAATTTAGATGTTTATTGGCGAGAAAATCAGCATGATCTATTAATTGAAAGAGAATTAGAACATTTAGTTACTAGCCAATTTGACCGCCTGGAACAACTAGATAATACAGCCTATAAACTACTTTGTCGTTTGGGTTGCTATCGTTATCAAGATATAACCCACGTCAGTGTTCAAGGTCTACAATGCTTACTTTGGGATGTGACTGAACCACACTCTAAACGAGTAATTAAATCTTTGTGTGAACGCTCTTTAGTACAATATAGTAAAGGTAAATACTGGTTACATCCAGTGATTTGCACAGAAGCGATCGCCCGGTTAAAACAAAATGGTGAATGGCAGATAGCCAACCAAAAAGCGGCAGAATTTTGGAATACTAGTGTTACTCAAGTTGAAGAACCCCAAGATGCCTTAATGGCACTAGAAGCTTATCATCATTATATGGAGATTGGTGACTTTGAACAAGCTGCAAATATTATTATCCGGGGCAGAAATAACAAGTGGGATAAAATTTTATCTTTAGGTGTGTTGTTAAACAGATTAGGTTTATTAGAAACTTTAATTTCTGTGATTACACCTTTAATTGAAAATTTAACTTCTGAGTATTATCTCAGTATACTTTATAATATGCTGGGGCGAGCTTATCACCAAACAGGTAATATTGACTTAGCATTGACATGTCACCAAAATGCTCGAGAAATTGCGGAAAAATGTGACAACTTTCAAGAAAGAGTATCTAGTAGTTTTAATTTAGGGCTTGCTTATATAGACTTGTGGGAACTTGCACAAGCTAAAAGTATTTTGTACTCAGTTAAAAAACTCAGTGAGACAGATCCAAACTATTCTCAATATGTAGTTTATTCTCTGTGTTGTTTGGCTTATTTAGATTCTTCTATAGGTATGAGAGAAAATGCTCTCAAGATGTTACAAGATGTAGAGTCAGGCATTTCCAGTGATAAATTAACGTCTTGGGGAAAAGGAACTAGTTTATTATTTATCAGCTTAACTTATCAAAACTTAGGTTATATAGATAATGCCTTTGATATTGGCCTGCAAGCGATCGCTCATTGTGAATGTAATCAGTTCACTTTCTTAAAATCGAGAGTTATATCTTGCCTAGCTGCCTTACATCGAGAGCAGGGAAGATTTGTAGAAGCGATAGATCAGCATTTAACAGCTATTGCAAACATGACTAAGGTTTCTGATAAATGTAATTTAGCAGAAGCATACTATCAATTGGGTTTAACTTATCAAAGAATGGGTGAAATTAACAAGAGTCAGGAGAATTTTAATCAGGCGATCGCTCTTTTTCAGGATATGCCAGCACCGCAGCAAGTTGAGAAAGTACAAACAGCAATGAAAAGCTAATCACAAATATACCAGTTGCATGATTTTTACATTTCTCAACCCAATGGAACTTGGAAAAGTGAGCAACCATCCTTTAGGCTAAATTGATACACTTACTCGTCTTAGAAGGTGGCAAATGCGAGATCCACAAAAGAACCAGATTAAAATTGATCCGGCAACTCTTGTTTTGATTGTCTCTGTCTTGATACTCTTACCACTTTTAATCACTGGGTTTTTCTTTCAATAAGCTTCCTGAGTGCTTTTCTAAGTGCTGTAAAGCCCTGCGGGCATGGCTGCGCGTAGAGCGGGGCATAGCTGCGCTTATAGCCCGTGCTGAGTGCTGAGTGCTGAGTAAAAAATACTAGTCCCCAGCAATGCACTGAGCTTGTCGAAGTGTCCCCAGTTCATCAAAGCTACCCAGGCAAAACCTGGCGCAGTGCTGCTAAAAGTTGGTCAATACTTTCTTGGCGACTATTAAAACCCATCAGTCCTACGCGCCAAACTTGACCAGCTAGTTCACCAAGACCACCGCCAATCTCAATGTTATATTCATTGAGTAACTGCCGTGCGATCGCTTTACCGTCTACTCCCTCTGGAATGCGGACTGTGGTTAGAGTTGGCAGTCTGTACTCTCTGTCAACGTGCATACTTAATCCTAAGTCTTCCAACCCTTCCCAAAGATACTCTACATTCTTTTGATGACGTTGCCAGCAGTTAGCTAATCCTTCCTCTGCAACTAAACGCAGTGCTTCTCGCAAGCCGTAATATAAATTAATGGGTGCAGTGTGGTGATAGGTGCGTTCCTTCCCCCAATATTTACCCAGCAATGACATATCCAAATACCAGTTTGCTACTTTTGTGGAGCGCTGCTGCAATTTCTCCATTGCACGGGGACTCATGGTAAAAGGTGAAGCACCAGGAGAACAACCCAATCCCTTTTGGCTACAACTATAAGCTAGGTCAACTCCCCAAGCATCCAAAAATATGGGGACACCACCCAAACTTGTAACTGTATCTACTAGTAACAGAGTACCAAATTCACGACATACCTCAGCCACCCCGTCCAAAGGTTGACGTGCGCCTGTAGAAGTTTCCGCATGAACTAAAGCGAGAATTGCCGGACGATGAGTTTCTATGGCTGTGCGGAGTTCATCAAGGCTGAAAACTTGTCCCCAAGGTTTGGTGATAGTTCGCACATCTGCACCATAGCGTCCAGCCATATCAACCAGGCGATTACCAAAGTAACCAGCTACACCAATCAAAACCACATCACCAGGTTCCGTAACATTGGCGATTGTTGCTTCCATTGCGGCTGAACCAGTACCACTAACAGCTATAGTCAAGGGGTTTTCTGTCTGCCATACGTAGCGCAGTAGAGATTGAATCTCATCCATAAGTTCGAGAAAAGCCGGGTCAAGATGCCCAACTGGTGGGGTATTCATCGCCTGAAGAACAGCAGGATGGGCATTTGATGGCCCTGGCCCCAACAGTAACCGGGAGGGAATTTTTAGAGGTTGGAGTTCTAAACGCTGACTTTCGTTAATTGAGATGGTTGGCGTCATAACTTGCTCTTGCCTAGAAGATACTTACCGCATCATAAAGCGATCGCATCACTGATGTTTGAGTCAGTCTATATGTTTACTATCAATATCTCATTTGCCGGAAGCCGCGATCGCGCCAAAATTTTAAACTAAGTCTGAGTGAGAATTTGTGCTAATTCGTAATTCGTAATAGAGCCTACGGCAGGCTACGCTGTAAGCACAGCTATGCCCGCTAGGACTTTACGTAATTCAGTTAAGTCAGTATAAATATTGGTAATGAGTAAAAAACGCTCAAGCTTAAAACCTTTGCAGGGAGCAAATCGAACACTCCGACGCAGGTTGAATCTCCAGGGAGAGGTGGTATTAGCAACTGCACCAACCCTAATAGTATTAACTGTGATGGCTCTAGTGGAAGTACTAAGTCAGCAACGTTTGTTGTTTGCATCTCTAGCCTCCAGTGCCTTTCTGATTTATCTTGACCCACAGCATGGCACAAACGCTGTGCGAACTCTGATTATCGCCCAGATGACTGCTGCAACCATTGGATTTATTACCTATTTTTTTCTTGGTAGTGGGTATCTTTCAGGTGGTATTGCAATGGTAATTGCGATCGCCTTAATGATTTTACTAGACGCGATGCACCCTCCGGCTGTTGCTACTTCCTTGAGTTTCGCTTTAAAGGCTGGTAATATCAGCAACCTGATTTTGTTTGCCTTAGCCGTAGGAATCACCGCCGTTTTGGTAGGACTAGAGCGTTTTGCTCTGTGGATGTTGGCACATCATAGTCATGAGTAGGGAGCAGGGAGCAGAAGTATGATAGATATAATTTCTTACTCAGCACTCAGCACTCAGCACTCAGCACTGAGAAAGGCACTCAGCACTCAATTATCAACACATAAAAATTATGGTTTTTGCAGGGAAACGACCGAATAATTTAGGTGTTAGCAATGGCAAATTAGCACCTTGTCCTAATTCACCTAACTGTGTTTCTAGCCAAAGTACAGATTTAGTTCACACAATTGCGCCACTAACTTTCACATCTTCCCCAGAACAAGCGATCGCTCATCTTAAAAATATCATTCAATCCTTACCCAGAACCAAAATAATTACCGAAAGTGAGGATTATTTATATGCAGAGTTTAAAAGTGCTTTAATGGGATTTGTCGATGATGTAGAGTTCTATGTAGATCGTAATAATAATGTCATTCACGTCCGCTCGGCCTCACGCTTAGGTCAAAGCGATTTGGGTGTCAATCGTCAAAGAATAGAAACAATTAGAGCCAAATTCTCATAATTATAGCCCCTTCCTTTGCAGGTAATTGGTAATGGGTTTTGTCAATTTCCCATTATCAATTGCCTAGCTCATTTGATTAACTTAACTGTGACTACTAGCTATACTAATCCTACTGTGAACATACCCATTCTTTGCAAATCGCTCTTGTAGAATTTGCTGATATACAGCTTCGTAACCATCAACCATTTTTTGCTGGCTAAAATGATTTTCAACGTGTTTCCGACAGGCGTAGCGGTCTAACTCTGTTACTTTGTCAATAGCACTGACAAAATCTTCAATGTCATGGCAAATAAAACCCGTTTTGCCGTGGTCAATTACTTCTACAGTAGACCCTAGTTTCATCGCGATAACTGGCGTACCGGCTGCCATTGATTCAACCATGACTAATCCAAATGGCTCTCGCCAAGTTATCGGAAAAAGTGTTGCTACTGCACCTCCCATCAAGGCATTTTTTTCTGTATGGTTCGCTTCACCGAGATACTCAATTTGTTTGCCATCAATTTGTGGCTTGATTTCCTGTTCAAAGTAATCCACATCAACCACGTCTACCTTACCTGCGATTTTTAACCGCCAACCAGATTGTTTAGCAATGGCGATCGCTAAATGTGTACCTTTCTCTGGAGATATCCGACCTAAGAAAGCCAAATAGGGTGGATTATCAGGTTGAGTATAAAATTGATAGCTGCTAACATCAATTCCATTGTAAACCGTTGCTACATAGTTCAGCCCTAACCTCATTTCCCTCTGAGCATGGGAAATACTGATAAAAGGTTGGTGTTTAGCATATTCAAACATCTTTTCGTTATCAGGAGTAAAAATACCATGTAAGGTGTGAACCGTGGGTGTTTTGACGAGATTTGCATAGGGTAGCGCCGGACAGCACACATGGGAGTGAATAATATCAAACTCTTCTGAGCGCTCGTATACCAAACCTAATTGCAGCATTTCGTATATGTTATGCTCTTTGACCTGAGGATCAAGTCGTAAGGCACGCGGATGAACGGATACTAGCTTTGCCAAGCTTATAGAATCCCCCGATGCAAATAGTGTGACTTCATGTCCTCGGCGAACTAATTCATCAGTCAATAATCCCACTACTAACTCTATACCCCCATACGCTGGAGGGGGTACTCTCTCACATAGTGGGGCAATCTGAGCAATTCGCATTACAAACCTCCTAAAAAATCAGATTTGAATTAGAGATGTTTGCTTTCTATTTCAGAAATGCCTACACGTGATTTGATTTTCACTGTAAACTTACTTTAATCACTAATTCTTTTAAGAATTCCCTCAAAATTTTATGCCCTTAGTTTTAAATTAATTGTCTATCTTCGTAGGGAAATATCTCTATTCCTTAGAGGTAAGATGACCTTGAATAAATTTAACTTTATTAAAATCTTGTAATTTCCGATTTTTTTAGGGGAATGTTTCTTAAATTGGTCAATTTTGCAGCAATATAATATTTCTGGAGATCATAAGTTTATGATGTATTTGCTTTTCTGAGTTTTTTACCTCATCCTATCGCAGGAAAACTAGATAAAATCATCCCTATTCCCAAGGAGGAGTTTATATCAATACAGTTCGATTAAGGCTAAAAACTAATCTAACTTTAGGTTGGGTTACCCTGCGGTCAGCCGCGCCCTGCTCGTCTACGTTCCTCAAACGCCACTTGCTACAAGTCGGGAAACCCGCCCACGGCGCTGTCTCCCCAACGCAGTAGCTTTTCAATCTACATTTTCTTAACCGAAAGGTATTGGAGTTTATGTCATTTAGCTTGGTTTTATTGGTTTTAACTGTCAGAGTTTATCTTATTGACTTTCAGTGTTAAATAGAGTATGATATATATTCAAAAAAATACTAAATAATATGAATACTTCTCTATCCAAAATAAAACCGCGTGTCTCTTGGCAGGCGGTTTTCTCAGTAATCATATTTGTATTCATGTACTTGCCTATACTGGTACTTGGCTTTTATAGCTTCAATCAGTCTCCCTACAGTGCAAATTGGCAAGGATTCACTCTTGATTGGTATCACAAATTGTTCAGCGACGAGCGGATTTTATCAGCGTTGAAAAACAGTTTGATAGTTGCTTTTTGTGCAGTGAGTATTTCAGCCGTGCTGGGAACCTTAATGGCGATAGGATTGGCACGTTATCAGTTTCCGGGAAAGAAATTGTATCGCGGTGTTTCTTACCTACCGTTAATTATTCCTGATATTGCGATCGCTGTAGCTACTCTAGTTTTTCTGGCAGCATTTGCTATCCCCCTGAGTTTGTGGACAATTGTCGCGGCCCATGTGGTATTTTGCCTAGCCTATGTCGGACTTGTGGTTGCTTCAAGATTGACTAATTTAGACCCACACTTAGAAGAAGCAGCACTAGATTTAGGCGCTACACCAATACAAGCCTTCATCAAAGTATTACTACCTCAGTTAATGCCTGGTATTATAGCTGGCTGCCTGCTAGCTTTTGTTTTGAGTTTAGATGACTTTCTCATCGCTAGTTTCACATCAGGTAGCGGTTACAACACCTTACCCATGGAAATTTTTAGCCGCATTAGAACAGGAGTTAAGCCTGATATTAATGCTCTCAGTGTTCTCTTAATTTCCGTGTCAGCAATTGTCGCTTTTGTAGCTGAATTAATGCGCTCTGTTGGAGATAAAAAATAAATTTCATCATGTGCAAATACTAATACTTTAGAATCACTCTTGACAAATTCAATAGCTTGGGAATAATATTCTTCTTGTAAGGAAAATATGTACTTTCGTCTATGCTTGTATTGAAAAATTACCTGGCATAGAAAAATAAATAAATCAAATTTCTGCATTTGTATTTTCTAGTATAAGTATATATGCAGATGTAACTTTGTTTATGTTTATTTGTCTAGATATATGTTTTCAATTTGAAATTATTGGGGCTAACTTTGGATTTGATGCTATTTTCTCCTCATTATGCAAATATGCCAAAATCCCAATTGCTCAAATCCATTCAACCCTGAAGGGAATAGATTTTGCATGAGTTGCGGACATAGCAACTTTGGCAAATTTCTGAGAAACCGCTACCGTGTGTTGAAGCTATTAGGTGAAGGTGGATTTAGCAAAACCTATGCTACTGAAGACGCAGATAGACTAAATGCACCTTGCGTCATCAAGCAATTTTTTCCTCAAGTGCAAGGAACCATCCAACGTAATAAAGCAGCAGAATTCTTCAAAGAAGAAGCGTTTCGCTTGTATGAATTAGGAGAAAATCATACCCAAATACCCAGATTACTAGCTTACTTTGAACAAGGTTCCAGCTTGTATCTTGTCCAAGAATTTATTCAAGGGAAAACTCTTTTACAAGAAGTTCAACAAAAACCGTTTAGTGAAGAACAAATACATCAACTTTTAACTGATTTATTACCAGTTCTCGAATTTATTCATGCTTCTAATGTGATTCATCGGGATATCAAACCAGAAAATATCATCCGCCGTGACAGTGATGGCAAACCAGTCTTAATCGATTTTGGTGGGGCTAAACAAGTTACACAAACCAGTTTAGCTAGACAAGCTACAGTTATTTATACTATTGGTTATGCTCCATCTGAACAAATGGCAGGATTTCCTTGCCATGCCAGTGATTTATATGCTTTGGGTGTAACTTGCGTGCGACTTCTAACTCAATGTTTGCCCTTACAAAATACTTACGGACAGATTAATGATCCTCTTTATGATGCCATGAATGCTAAGTGGTTATGGCAAGCATATTTACAGAAAAAAGGTATCATCATCAGCGACAAATTAAGTAAAATTTTAAATAAATTGCTGCAACATTTACCCAGTGAAAGATATCAATCAGCAACAGAAGTTATCAATGACTTAAAGTCTACAAAAAAATCTATCGTTGAACCAGAAGCTGTAGAAATCTCGCCACTTGCATTAATCCGATTACCGTTACCGTCAAAAAAAGTCACACCGCCATCACTTGCTTTAGAAACCTTTGAATTTGAAGTAGTCACAGTAGACACAGCAGGTAGAGAAGTCAGCCGCGATCGCCCGAGTGCTAAAGTCTTTACAGAAGAATTGAGCAAATCAGTCACACTGGAAATGGTATTGATTCCCGGTGGTAGTTTCATGATGGGTTCTCCAGAGTTTGAAGGAGATGCTGATGAACGTCCTCAACACAAAGTTACCCTCGAACCCTTTTTTATGGGTAAATTTCCTGTCACTCAAGCTCAATGGAGAGCCGTAGCCGCTTTACCCAAAGTCGAACAAACCTTAAATCCCCACCCTTCCAAATTCAAAGGTCTGAATCGACCAGTGGAAAATGTATCTTGGCACGAAGCCTTAGAATTTTGTGCCAGACTCTCCGAAAAAACCGGACGAGAATATCGTTTACCCAGCGAAGCCGAATGGGAATATGCTTGTCGTGCGGGAAGTACTACATCTTTCCACTTTGGCGAAACAGTTACCTCTAATTTAGTCAACTGTAGTAGCGATAATTATGGTGTGGAAGTAAAAAGCAAATACCGTAAAGAAACAACCGATGTTGGCAGTTTTCAGGTAGCCAACGCCTTTGGATTGTATGATATGCACGGGTTAGTGTGGGAATGGTGCGCTGATGCTTGGCACAACAATTACAATGGCGCACCAGTAGATGGCACCGCCTGGGAACTTGGTGGTGACATTTATCGGCGAGTGCTGCGTGGCGGTTCTTGGAGTTTTGGTGCAGAACTATGTCGCAGTGCTAGCCGTAGCTGGAATGAGTCAGATGGTGGGTTGAGGATATGTGGCTTTCGGGTTGTATTTTCCCCAATTTGATATGGTTATGCGGTTCACTGTTAATAAAAGTTAATCAAAATCTGTCTGTAAGTTAGGATTGCGGTAATGTTCAAATAGCCGACTGATTTGGCTGGGAACAACACGAGTTAGGGAAAGTTCTGGAATTTCCTGCTCTCCAAAAAATTCGGCTTCCTCGGTTTCAATACTGGCTGTAGCTGCACCACCAATTAATTTACATTGGAAAAACAACTTATATACATGATGTACAAAAGGCGGGTGTCCATGGCGATGGTGGTTTCGATCATAAACTGCAACTAATTTGATAACTTGTGTTTTATAACCTGATTCTTCGTATATCTCGCGCTCCACTGCGCTACTGGGAGACTCGCCGATATCTACCCATCCTCCTGGAAGCGTCCAGCAATCGTCCTCTCTTTCCCTAACCAGTAAAATTTTTTGGTCGCGGAAAACTGCCCCTCGGACATCTACTTTGGGAGTAGCATACCCTTTTTCTAAACTAAATAAATCGAGGACATAGCTTGGTTCAGTATTGGTATACTTTGCCATAATTTCAGATGCAATTAATTGCACCTGTTCGTATCGCTCAACATCATACGGATTATTACTATAAGTCAAGCCATTTTGGGCAATTGCCTGTAACTTTTGTACCCATTCCAACCACTCCAAACTCATAAAGTACTCCTAATAAAGGCAAAAATGAAACTGACTCATTGTCACCACTGCCACTCGCCCAATGACTTGCACTTTGCTGGTACGCCACGCAAGCTAAATTCATAATGGAAATCAACAAAGCTAGAAATTTAATTATTTATTCAAAAAAATAATCTATGCAGAAACTTGATAATTATCCCCCAAATTCACTCACAATTATCCAAACAACAGATATTTTAGATTTTTGGCCTCTTTTAAAAGAGTTAGAATTTGGAGATCAGTTTAGCCTAGCAATGCTGAGGTGGTGTGGTATCGGCCGGCGTGATCAATCAATTTCTTTGTGGCAGGTATATATTGCCAAGCTAGCAGCAGAATCAATAGGTGTTATTGGACTTTACCAACTAGTTGATAGTCCTCCTGATGTTGTGTGGCTGGGATGGTTCGGTTTGCGTCCGCACTTCCGCCGGCAAGGTTGGGGCACAATTATGCTGGATCGATTAAAGGCATATGCACTAGCTTTTGGATTTAAGGAACTTTGGGTATATACAAATTACGATAATTTAGCAGCTATATCGTTTTATGAAAATTATGGATTCGTGAAATTGGGTGCAGCTGTTAATATCTCCCCAGGAAAAACACATGAATTATCAGACATTATTTTGAAATGTAATTTATAGCGCTTTTATTTTTTGCTAGTGCATCACTGCGCTAGTGGGAGGCTGATATCACCAGTATCACAGAGCGTTAGTACTGCCAGCTATCAGGTCACTGATTCCGGTAACATAGGTAATTATCAATAAGTTTTAATAAATAACTCATGTCTTCAACTCCTCTAACACTGAATCTGGTTGAAGGTTCTGTCACCTTCAGTTTTTCACCCCAGGCAGCACGGGAATTAAAGGCAGCAACGGATCAATTAATGGAACGTCTGAAAGCTGTCGCTGCTAAACCTACTCCAGGTAGTGGCAAAGCCATTCCCCAGCCTCCTCTAGAGTATCGCTATACTGGTGAGGTATTTTTAGAAGTATTTTGTAATCCTAATATTTGGCCTACTCCCTTTGCTGCTAAAGTCTTACTGACTATCCGTAATGTCAACATTCGCTTAACTACAGAAGCTGAACTTACCCGAATTATTGAAGATGTAAACCAGTATTTAGAGCAAGTAGGGTAATTTCATTTTCTGGCGTGGCATATTTGCGGGATAATTTTGCTGGTTTTGTAGGATGGGCATCTTGCCCGTCCCTTGTATTTCCGGGCGGGCAAGATGCCCACCTCACAAGAATCATCCCTTGATTCAGCAACGCCAATTTGTCACATAGCTTAGGACATAGAACTAATCATCAAATCCGGACACCAAAAGATTTTCAATTCTGTTCCCTGTCCCCTACTATACTTAGTTTCAAATCCCGGTTTTAGACTACGAAAAATTACTAGGGCAGTTTCCTAAATAAAACTGCCCTAGTCAGCGAATCTACATAAGATAGATGCTTAAATTATTCCACTGGATTGTGGTCTTAACTGGAAAAATTGTATAAATTAAGATTCTAATGCTTCCGCGTTTATGGAAAAGCTAAGATTCTGGATCGGGAAAAACGTTTCAAAACTAAAGCTTATCCCACAAATTAGACATTTAATTGTTTGTTGTCAAATTTAGACATCCAAAATAAACTCCCAATCCAAAATCTGAAGCATACATTGATTAATCGTTCTCCCATTGTTCACGACCAATCAAATCGCCAATGCGATCGCGTAATAAGAAGTCACATTTTTCTAACTCACATTCAACGCAAACCCACTCTCTCGCGGGGATGTATTGGCAGAGTGTATATATTGGTTGTTGTCGGCTGACCATTCCTTTTTGCACCAGTCGGCGTGCTTCGTCTTGGATTACGTCTAGGGAGTAGTAATTGATAGAAGGCACCGTATTCACACTCATGGTTTTTACTCACAAATTTACACGTAGATAGTATTCCCACTAATTATTGGGAACAAACATGACAAAAATTAGACTTGTGGCTAGGGTTTTGTAGTTTGCTATACGGAACTGATTCCATTTTGACGCTATATACCTTCAAATTATCTAAAGAAATGTTAAGAATGTCAACAATTCCTGACTTTTTCGGCAACTACACCTCAACATTAGGATTTAATGGTGATTAACTTAACCTGCCGACAAGATTGTGTGATTTGGATTCCATACGGTTCAAAGTCTTGCGTCTGTTGATTTTGAGCATGATTGGGTGGGCGAGAATATTTCATCTAGCAGATTGCTGATGTACTAAATAACCACTGTAAAGCTTTTGCTTCTAGATTTCGGTATTTGTTTATAGCTAAACCAGCCAAAATTTCTAACAGAAGAATTGGTATAAACTATGGCAAAACATCAGTGATACGGTACACCACGAAGGCTTGTAAAGTGACATCTGTTAATAATTTCTTAAAAAAGAATAGAATTTGTCTGGTGAATTACAGCACTGTGGATAAATACTTTGCTCCGGGTAAACACCTGTTACAAAGTGGAATTATCTAGCTCTATGTAAGATTAGCAGTAGTTTGGACAAGACAAGTGCCAATTTGAACCATAAATTCGGGTGAGGCGATTTAGGCGCTCAAAAACCCGCTCATTTGCCACTATAATAATGAGCTATGGAATCATAAATTTTCGCTAAACCAACCATTGGTGCTATCAGTAAATTTATCAAGGCATAAAATATTTAATTTTGTTGCAAAATCGTAACATTACTGATAACAGCGCGGCAAGTGGGATAAAGAATTGGGAAGACCCACGGTTAATGAGTTATTTATTCCGATGATTCATCATCTTCAGTGATATTTTCTGCTGCTGACAAATCTGCTGGCGATCGCTCATACTGGAGTTGGTTCAAGAGCGTCAGCACTTTAGTACCGCGTTCTAGAGAATCATCTTCAATAAACATCACCTCTGGTGTACGACGTAACCTTACCCGCGCACCTAATTCACTGCGAACAAAACCTGTTGCTGACCTTAAGCCTGCCATTGTTTCTGCTTTGGCTTCCTCTGTACCATAAATACTGACGTAGATTTTGGCATGTTGCAGATCACCAGAAACATCTACATCTGTAACGCTGACCATGCCTGTACCCACACGATCATCTTTAATACCGTTAAGTAGCATTTGGCTAACTTCCCGTTTAATTAATTCAGCAACGCGGGAAATGCGGCGATTTGTAGCCATAAAATTCTGCCTCCTCACAGAGGTTGTACAACATAAATATATAAAAGGGGGAGGACAGAGCTTGACGCACGCAACGCCAATAGCAACTGCCTGTGGGGTCAACACCCGTTATAGCCTTAGTTTAGACTGTACTCAAACCCAGCATTGCCCGTAGGGTGAGAGTAACAAAAACTAGGCTACCCACAAAAAAACCCAACAGAGCAATCAAAGTAACTGGGCGTTTTAACAGTGGCATTAATGGCTCAATTGTATTCAGAAACACCCCTAAAAGGACCGTAACGAAGTAGCGGGGGTAGCGAAAGACGTTATCCCAAAATCCGTCAAACATTTTTATATAGACTGCCTTGTTATAGACTTACATGTGGTTTGATATCTATTTAATTGTAATCTATGCAGCCAAAAAATTACTCAATTACCATAAAATATGGTTCTTCTGCTATATTTATTAGCTTAGTTGCAGTTAAATTGTAAATAAATGGTAAGTCAAATCCCCAAGGAAACTTGCCCGCGTCCATTTTTAAAGTGGGCTGGAGGAAAAAGCAGGTTAATCCAACAGTATATTCCCTATTTTCCCAAGCATTATCAAACTTACTATGAACCATTTTTAGGTGGTGGGGCTATTTTTTTCTATCTCCAACCATCAACAGCAATCTTAACTGATATTAACGCAGAATTAATTACTACTTATCGCTGTGTAAGAGACCATGTTGAAGAATTAATTTGTTTACTAAAAGAACATAAAAATAAACATAATAGAGATTATTATTATGACGTGAGAGCCTATCCTGGAGGTACTGATTTAGAACAGGCATCTCGTCTAATTTATCTTAATAAAACCTGTTTCAATGGACTTTATCGCGTTAATTCTCAAGGGAAATTTAATGTACCATTAGGTAGATATAAAAATCCCAACATTTGTCAAGAAGATTTACTAAGAGCAGCATCAGCAGCACTTTCAGCATCGGAGATTAGACAGGCAGATTTTACAAATGTCCTCGATTATGCTAAGAGTAGCGATGATTTTATCTTTCTAGATCCACCTTATCATCCCATAAGTAACACTAGTTATTTCACAGGTTATCACCGCAATTCTTTCGGTGAAAAAGACCAAGAACGTTTGCGAGATGCTTGTGCAGAATTAGCTAGTCGTGGTGTGAAAATGATGATATGTAATTCTGACTGTGAATTAGTCAGAAAACTGTATAAACAAATTAATTTTAATATTCATCCCATAGTAGCCTCGCGCTCAATTAACTGTAATACAAAAAGGCGAGGGATGATTTATGAACTATTAATAACTTCCTATTAAAAATTTTTATTTGCCCAAGCAATAAATCTATCTAAAGTGTGTACCGCTAATAAATTATTATTATATGTAACTTGTTGTCTGAGCCATTTAATTGCTCCTTGTCTCATGCCTTCACCGCCTATAACTATCATAGTTGGTGCGGGGTAATAGTTTTGAATATTCATGTTCAAATAAGGGAATTTTTCATCAACTGAACCACCACTTTCTTGCCATTTACATTCAATAATTAATTCAGATGGCATGAGCGGTAACCCGACAACATAAAAATCAACTTTCAGGGTAGTTTGATAAATTCCTGCACCGATGCAAACTTGTTTTGCATAGCGTTTTTTTAATAAATTAGCAGTTAATAAGAAGTCTTTTGTGACATGGTTTCCTACTTGGAAATAACCATGTCCAGTTAATATGCTTTCTACATTACTTTCTAAAATTTTACCTGCCTGATTTGCCCGTCCACCTTGAGTCAGAGCCATCTTCAACCCTTTGCCAAAAGTCCTGCTTATTATAGGATTCCACGGCAAGAGTCACAAATGGTCATTTGCTTAATATGAATTTTTAATTTTGGCTGCAAAAGCTAGATGAGTCAGTTGATATTAATAAAATAATGGTACTTTTGTACTGAAATAATCTCAATTTTCCCAGTTTTGCGAATTTATAAATACGATAAACTCTTGGTTATGTCCCCATATTCCGTTGCTAATTATCTTCAATGCAGAAAAGCAGTGACGGTAGTTTTTCGTGATTAGTTGATGGGTAAATTTATTTGTAGCAACATCTGTAATCAACGGAATGGAGATTGGGTAAATTCAGTTTTAGCCTGCTTGCACTTCAGTATTACCATTGCGGATAGCCCATGCTATTTCTAGCATTTGAGTCCAGCGCTTTTGTAGTTGTTTAGGAGTGCATTTGATGATTTTAGCGATCGCCTGGTCACTTTGTTGAGCAATTTTCAACTCCAATATTTGCTGCTGTTCCAAAGATAGGACTCTGACAAAGGTTTCCCACTGCGGGGAAGACAACCCCAATTTTTGCTCTAAACCCGCACCTAACCATTGATGTACCAACTGCCAATGGTGATTTTTGGCAAACTTTTCCACATGGTATTTAAAACGCTGTTGTAGATAGTCGCGCTGACGGCTGGTTAAACCCAAAATTTGGTCAATTTCTGGAGCTGAGAGGTCTTTTAGTTTGAGAGTTAGGTAGTCTACGCAGTCAGATTGACCTTGTTCTTCTAGGTATTTTACCAATTCAGCCACCACGCGATCGCGCTCCGATTCTTCCGAGGGATCGAAGTTAGATTGTGCAATCATCTGTGACCTGATTTGTTGCACCGCCGAGTTACGCTGGTAAGATTCTGCTTCTTCACTCTTGGCAGATTCCACCGCCATCTCAATATCTACAGTAGTTTCTTGGGGTTGACGACGTGCAAAACCTTGGGCGCGAAGGATAATCAATTGCTGATTATTCCCACCAGGTAAATTAATCCGTCGCTTGGCATACTGCTCTGTAAATGCTATGTATTCGGCTAATTGTAACTGAGTGCGCGGCTGATAATCTTCCGGCAGTTCGTTTTCCCGCCGAAAAGCTTTGATCGCTTCGATGTAGAATGCTTGCAGAAAATCTTCAATCAGGTTGTAACGAGCATCAAACCCCAACTCTGAACCGGAAATTGTGACATGGCGGTAAACCATAGCACCTAAAGTACTATGTAATTCCACTCTGCCTCGTCGCGAACCCAGTTGGTAGTAATGCAGGCATTTTTGCAGGCGATGTCTAGCCAAAGTCACCTGCCATGACTGGATTTGTCCAGATGTTTGGATACGGGAACTTTTATCACAAATGCGTTTTACTTCTGTAGCTATGCGCTGTGCTACGGATTGTACACACTCAGATGCAGCTTTGACTTGAGCTTGCATTTCCTGACATAGCAGTTGTCTCAAGCCATTGTGATTGTCGGCAGGTAATTCCTCTCCCGATACAGGGCAAAAAAAAGTGGATTTAGAAGTTGGTAGATTTGCAAGATTGGCTTTCATGAATTTTCCTGGGTGTGGTATCGCACCTTAACAACAACGCAGATACAGCAAATCAGGCCTGTCTTGGCTGAAGAAATATTTAGATTCATCCATCAAAGCCTACTGCAAGTACTGCTCATATATAAGACTGTAGGTAATTTAACAAGTTACAGGGAAAGTAGTGTGTCGCTTGTTGCACAAGCAACCACATTGAGTATGGCACATGAATATCTACCACGCCTTAAAAGTGGTTAAAACACTTGCTATATCGACTGTAATCACCGTCCTGTCCTACCCACTCCCAGTTTTTGTAAGTATGACGATCTCAAAACTGGAGCCTTTTTATTACATTTTTGCGAAACTAAGGGAACAGCTTGTGTTTGATTCTTACACCCACGCTGCTGCTGCTTCCCAACCTAAACCTCGCCTTGTCATCATTGGTTCATCTCCCGTCAAGTCCAAAATCGTAGACACTTCATATGTTGGCTCTTCACCAGTGTCTATAATTACATCTACTAAGTTATCTAAACGGTCAAACAGCTCTACCCGCGACAGTCTAGGTTCTGAATCTAGTTCTATTTGCTCATCATCTGGTGGCAAATGTGCCGAAGTCGAAATAATCGGATTTTCCAACGCTGCTAGCAATGCCAAGCATACAGTATGGTCTGGCACACGAATCCCAGTAGTTTTTCGCTTGGGACTTTGTACCAGTCGCGGTACTAACTTGGTAGCAGGTAGTAAAAACGTGTAAGTCCCTGGTATCAAGCGCTTCATAATCCGATAAGCTGTATCACTGACAAAGGCATAAGTTGCCACATTTGATAGTGAGGGACACAAAAATGTCAATGGTTTATCATTTGCTAGCTGTTTAATTTGTCGCACTCGTTCTACTGCCGACTTGGCATTTAAATCACAACCGATGGCATAAACTGTGTCAGTAGGGTAGAGCATAACTGCGCCACTAGAGAGCGCTGACTTTATTTCCTCTATTCGACGGATTTGTGGATTATCAGGATGGACAGCGAAAATTTTTGCCATGGAAGGTTTTGGATGAGAATGGGGGAATTTGGCATTTTTGGAAAAAGATAAAATTCACCATTGCACATATTTTCACGGATGGATGATTGTCTGCCGCAAATACGCAAAGATTTACATCACAATAATTGTGCAACATTTCCACAGAAAAACTGATTAATTTATCTATATGATTAAAGTTGCTTATCTTCAATGTCCGACAGGAATTGCTGGTGATATGTGTCTGGGGGCTTTGGTCAGTCTGGGTGTGCCTGTAGAGTATTTAAGTGAAAAACTCGATAAGTTGGGAATTGCACCAGAGTACAAGTTAAGAGCTGAACTTGTGCAACGCAATGGTCAGCAGGCGACTAAAGTTCATGTAGATTTAGTACACCATCATCACCACGAACATAGTCATCACCACGGCCGCCACCTGCCAGAAATCGAAAAAATAATTTTCCAAGCAGAGTTACCACCACAGGCAGAAGCTTGGAGTTTGGCGGTATTTCGACAGCTAGCAGTAGCAGAAGGGGCAGTGCATGGCATTGCACCAGAGAAAGTACACTTTCATGAGGTGGGTGCTGTAGATGCAATTGTCGATATTGTTGGCACTTGCTTAGGGTTGGATTGGTTGGGAATTTCCAGCAATCATCAAGGATTACCCCTACTATACTGCTCGGCCTTACCAACAGGTGGGGGAACAGTACGAGCCGCCCATGGTCAGATGGCTGTACCAGTACCAGCAGTATTAAAGTTATGGGAAATGCGGGGTTGTCCTGTTTATAGTAACGGCATTGATAGGGAACTAGTGACACCCACAGGTGCAGCGATCGCCACTACTTTAGCTACAGAATTTGGTTCACCACCACCAATGACTATTAAACAGGTAGGATTGGGAGCAGGGACGATCAATTTACCAATTCCTAATATATTACGTCTTTGGCTGGGTGAAAGCGCTAGTTTACAATCTGATTTCAGCAATTTTAGTGATACTAGTCCTAATTTAGAAAATATTACCGTACTGGAAACCCAAATTGATGACTTAAATCCCCAGGCGATCGGCTATGTGTTTGAAGCATTATTTGCTGTTGGTGCGTTGGATGTCTTCACCCAGCCGATAGGCATGAAAAAGTCCCGCCCCGGAATTTTACTGACTGTTATCTGTCATCCCGAACAGTTACTCGCTTGTGAAGCCGTGTTATTCCGCGAAACCACTACTTTGGGAATTCGGCGGACTACCCAGCAGCGCGCCATCTTACAACGGGAAATTCAACCAGTGGAAATTGCATATGGTAAAGTCCGCATCAAGGTTGCATGGCAAGGACAAGCGCCAGACAAGTGCATTGCTAACGTCCAGCCAGAATATGAAGATTGTGCAGAATTAGCCCGCAACCATAATATTCCCTGGCGCGAAGTTCAGCGATTGGCACTACAGCGTTGGTATTTAGAACATCAACAGAACATCAACACTAATTACTGATAATCCCAAAACCCCGGTTTCCTCAAGAAACCAGGGTTCTCCTATTCCATGGAGATACCGATACTACTAATCTAACGTGAATTCGATGAACCTCACCCCAACCCCTCTCCGATGCGGAGAGGGGCAAAAATATACCTGGTTTTGAACTAAAAATCAAGGTTTCAAAGCCTCTCTCCTCGCAGGGAGAGGTTTGGAGAGGGGTTTTTGATATTTGTCGAACTCACGTTAATCTAAATCAGCTTCTCTCAATGTCCTGTTCGCTGCGTCAGCTGTATCTTGAGCTTGACGTTTAACATTGGTTATGGTGTCATCGGTTGTGCGCTTGACATTTTTAGTTAAGTCTTTGGCAGCACGTTCAGTATTTTTTTGGAGATTTTCTACTCCGCGCTGAGTCCCCTTAGTAAAACCTTGCCCTAATTCTTCAGCAGAACTGCCAACATCTTCACCCAGGCGGCGGACTCGTTCGTCTAAGGGCGTACCTTCTTGATAATTGCGAACATATTGCTCGGAACTATTAATACCTTTTTGCTCTACGTTTCTTCGAGCATTTTTCGCTAGTGCTTCAGCCCGAGCATTTGCGGCTCTTTCAGCTGCTTTGGCTCTAGGATCTACATCACTAAAATTATTCATCCCACCTTCAGGTGCATTGAGATCGTAATTTTTAGTGGGGTCGTATCGCTCAACATTAGGTGGTTGGGCATTGGGTTGTGGTGGCTGTTGTGCTATTCCTGGACGGTTGCAAGCCTGTGCCATAAATAGGAATATACTTGCCAGAAAGACTGTGAAAATTTTCACAGGACGAATATTTTTTAGCCAATTAATAACTCGTTTCATAGTGTTCTCCTTGAATGTCTGTGACTAAGTTAAACCTTAAATAAGGTATAATCTGGAAACAAAAAAAGTTCTATTTGCCTACTGCCGGATTTTTTTGTAACTCCGGTCTGGCACTTGCTTCCTCTGCTTTATCTTTCAAAAAGCTGGAAGCATCTTTAACCGATTCTTTCACGGTTTCAATACGTTCTTGAATTCGAGTTCCCACATCCGGTTCCCGTTGAATTAAACCACCAGATTCAGGTCGTTGAAATTCTTTTTGAGTAATGATTGGTAATTCTCTTTCTTTTTCAACTCTACCTGCGGGGGTCTCAGCACCGGGGTAAAGTATTTCCGAATCTTTATTTGTGGCAATCAATAATTGTAAGTCTGACTGTAAGCTAGCTCGATCACTTCCTTGCTTCTCTTCTGCATCAATCACTTTGGGATCGGTGGTCATTCTATATTTGGTATATTTATCTCCACCATTTTTATAAGGATTGTTTGCACCACCAGCTTGTACAGCAGGATTGTTAGGATTTGCACCTTGAGGATTTGCCCCACTGCAAGCGGTGCTAACTATCAATAATAGACCAGCTAAAAAGATAGTTAAAATCTGGCGAAGTTTTAGCTTTTTACCAAAAGCTATCAAACTGTTCATCAAGTCCTCCTGGCAAAGGAAAAAAAGGCTATACATCTGCTTAATATTTTGGATAATTAGCAAGTGTTTACTTGTGTTTGACTTGCTTGGCAAACATTTAATAACCCTTATCAAGATTACGAAAAAAAAAAGTAGTTCGCCTCTAGCGTAGGTCACATTATAGTTGCTACCAAAATAATATTTTTATCTAACTGTAGGGAGATACAATTTTAATAATTAATTTGAATGTAGTGATTAAGGACATTTTCACTTTTTTACTAACGTATAAATTTGTGGAAACCCTCAATCACTAATTTGGCAAAAAATCCTCTTGACGTACCTGAATCAACTTGCACAGGTGGCTCATAACACTTTTACTGTCGGTTCGCTCATATTTGAGGAGTAAGAAGAAATTAAGTCTTGTACGGTATGAGATGTGGCTGATAGAGAGAGTGTGGTAATTTCATCAGTGAAAGAATCTGTCGTCACTGGCATCTTTTGCTCCTATTGACCATCCTGTACTCAACTCTAAAATCTTCTGATGTGCCTTCACCCAGGTTTCTACTGTACACAAGCGATGATCAGCCTGAGTGATGATGTATGTCAGTAGTAGTACACTCAGTTGCCCATAGCTTCATCCTTGATAATTTCCATGTGGCTTTTTTAGTTTTTGGTCAATCAGTTTGCCAATCTTCATCTGAACAAGCCACTCCACTATTACAGGAATATCATCAATTCGCTCTGACGTAATTTCCACTTGCTCACCAGTCATCGGCACACCCATCTCCTGAATCTGTCCTCTAGACTACCGAGCTTGGCTGCAAAAGTGTAGGATTCCTTGACTACAATTCCTCTATTCCCTGCTCTTCATCACTTTAATTCCCTTCATCTTCTCAAAATGAGCGAACCGACAGTTATAAGCTAGGTGGACATAATTAAATGTAAAATAAAGTTCTGTTCGTAGTGAGCGATTTATCGCTTTCTTTCAAGGTTTTAAAGGGCTAGAGCCGCTTACTACGAACTTTTATTTTATGAATTCCTTAGCACCTGCTTTAAGAAGGATACTAAATCATTAGTATCTAATGATTTGAGGGAGTTCAAAATTTCCGTTGCTGGTTCAGAAAGGCTATAGTCGTGGGGGATATCAATTATTGTAGTTCCCAATCTTTCGGCTAATAAAGCCCAAAATGCCACTTTCGCTTCAAAGTGCATTGCGCCATACTCACCAGTGGGAATTGTAGTTCCGCCTTGAGCCAGTTCTACCGTGGCCTTGGTAGGATGTGGATCAAGCATGATTTCATCTTGGTCATTTTTTGTGGCTGGTAGCAAATCGCGCAAGGCATAAAGTTGTTCTTCTGGGGAGACTTGTTGAATTTGTGCTACTAAATCTGCTGCTTTTTGTGTTGGTAAGGCATCAATCATATCAGCAGGAAGTTGATTAGCAATTTCGGTATAAAGTCGCCCCATTACCGCTAGTCTGTCGTCTATATGCAATTTTTTAAATTTGGATGCGTTTTGCTGGACAGGATTAATGTTGGTAGAAGTCATAAAAACCTCCAATTTTTTGATATTTATTTAGCTAAAAAAGTTTGAAAGTAAATTTTTTGCCTTTTTTAAGGCTAGAAATTTTAGTTCCTAATATGACACTATAAAAAGATAGAGGATTATTACGGAAATTAATATTTTAAGCCAGCCATAGGATGGATGAAATGTCAGTATTTTAGGGTTGGTAGATTGACCTCACTTAGCACTCTTCATCAAGATCCTCTTAAATCTTTGAGTCATCACCATAAGAAATATTGGAGATGAGGGGGATAGAGGAAGTATTTTCATTTTTGTCCCCTTGTCCCCTCATCCCCACTCCCTACTCCCCATTCCCCATTTTATGCCCGACTATTCCATTCTTGGGCTGCATCTTCTAAGGCTTTATCTACTGTTTTTTGCCCTAACATTGCTGCTTGCAAATTCTCATAAACTGCCTTTTGCAGTCTTTTAGAATCCTTCAAAGTCGGTGTTAATATCTCTGCTTGTTGTAGTTGATTAGCACTAATAACTCGTGCCTTTTCTACTGTGGAAGCAGTATCAGGAACATCCTTAAAGTAACTATCAGCAAGTGCTTTTGTTGTAGATGGCAAAACATTAGCAGCTTTCGCAAAAGCTAGCTGATTTTCGTCGTTAGTGAGAAATAAAGCAAACTTCACCGCAGCATCCGGGTTTTTAGTGGCACGGGGGACAACTACATTCATCACGGCAACATTTTTCTTGCCGGTATCACCTGTAAGTTGCGGTGCGATCGCAGAAGCTTGGGCAATTTGGGGGGCATTATTCGCGATCGTTTTGAGAAACTCTGGCCCAGAAGCTAGAAACGCCGTTTGTCCAGACTGGTATAAATCGATCGCATGGCGATGTCCTTGAGTTAGAGCTTCTCTGGGAAGCAGCCCTTTTTTATACAAATCTACCCAGTACTGAAACGCTGCTTTACCTTGTGGGGAATTAAAAGCCGCTTTACCCTCAGTATCTACTAGCGTTACTCCCATTTGCACAAAGGATTCCAGCACCTCACCGGAATCTTGCGGTGCAAAAGTCACAAAAAAGGCATATTTGCCAGTCTTATCTTTAATTTGTTGGGCTACCTGTGCCAATTCTCCGTAGGTGGCAGGTACTTTACTGATACCTGCCTGTTTTAATAAATCAGTGTTATAAATGGTTAGCCGTGTGGTGAGGTACCAAGGGATACCAAAACTCCTGCCATTGAGCGTGCTAGCTTTCCATATATTCGGTAGATAGGAGGAACGTTCTTCATTTGAAACTTTTGTATCCAGGTCTAACCAGGCATTTCGTCCTGCAAGTTGGGAAGCAAAAACTGGATTGAGGTTAACAACATCAGGTGGCGTATTTGCTGAGACAGCTGTTAAAATTTTGTTCTCCATTGCTGACCAGGGTACATCAACCCAGTTAACCTTTATACCTGAATTTTGAGTTTCAAAGTTCGTAATGAGGTTTTGGAAGTAGTCGGTGAATTGAGGTTGGAGTTGCATTGTCCAAAACTCAACACTTGCTTCTCCTGAAGCAGCCTGTTTTGTAACTGTACCAACATTTCCGGCGCTACAACTTATTATCCAACTGGTAAATAAGCCAATTAGTGCCCAAGCAGCCAGTTGTTTTAATTTTCGCAATTGCATCATCGTACCAGTATTTTTACGCTTGATTGGGGTGAAAAGCTTATGCAGAATTGTCGAGATTATAGGTTAAATCAATTACCTAGTCCCAAGAACAATCTTTAGTATCATTTAAATTTTCAATTTAGCAGTCCAGCGGGCATAACTGTGGTGAAAAGCTTCAATAGTCTGTTCGGCAAATCTAATAAAGGGGTGGGCATCGAACTTGCACCAGAACGGGTGAATGTAGTTCAGCTACGCAAGCAGCGCCAAGGCTTGAAATTAGAATCCTTAACATCAGTGGCAGTTCCAGAAGGTGTTGTTACTGATGGTCAAATCACCGACCCCCCTCAAATGGCGCAATTAATTCAGCAAGCACTGGCTGAGAGTAAAATCAAAGTTTCTCGTGTTGCTACTGGTGTACCAGGACGAGATTCAATTGTACGTCTGATACCTGTGCCAGCTGAGTTGGATGATAAAGAACTACGGGAGATGGTGTTAAACCATGAAGCAAGTTTATATTTACCCTATCCCCGTGAAGAAGCTGATGTAGATTATCAGAAACTTGGGTATTTTGTAGATGAGGATGGCATTGAAAAGGTACAGGTATTGCTAGTTGCCACCCGCAAGGAGGTGACAGATACCTATATTAGTACGTTTGAACAGGCAGGATTGCAAATCGACATTTTAGAGATTAACAGTTTTGCGCTGATTCGGACGATTCGCGAACAACTACGACAATTCGGGCCGCAAGAGGCAGCAGTAGTAGTTGACATAGAGTTTGACAGCACAGAAATAGCCATCGTCATTAACGGAGTGCCGCAATTTTCGCGCACCGTGCCAATAGGCACTTATCAAATGCAAATGGCAATGGCTAGGGCGATGAGTTTGCCTACATCACGGGATATGGAATTGTTACAGGGAATGGTGATTCCCCCAACTCCCATAGATGGTGGGCAAACTGGGATGACTGAAGTCAATCCCAGTCTGGCAGCTTTGTTGAGAGTTTTAGGAGAACTCACAGATGAGTTGCGCCGTTCCATTGATTTTTACCTAAATCAAAGTGAAAACTTGGAGGTAGCGCAGATTTTCTTAGCTGGGCCAGGGGGCGGACTGCAACAGCTAGATGAGTTTTTCACTCAACGATTGAGCTTGCCAACTACCCAAATCGATCCGATTGTGTCTTTGTCTTTGGAAATTGATGAAGAAAAGTATCCCACAGCAAAACGTTCTGGCTTAGGGATAGTACTTGGTTTAGGAATGCGGGGGGTGTAAGAAAATGTACAGTTTGGATATTAACTTTCTTAAAGACCGCCCAATTTACCAGAAAAATCCTCACAAAAGCCGAGGAATTTCATTGCCCTCCGGGGATTTAACACCAGTGTATGTGGGAGTTGCCTTAGGTCTGTGTTTTCCAGCTTTTGTCGGAACTAGTTGGTGGTTTTTACAAGCAAAAAATGGCGAATTAGAGCAGCAAATAGCACAACTAGATCAGGAAAACAAGAGGTTAGAAACCGAGATTGGCAATATTAACAAAATTCGCGAAGAGACGAAAAGAGTCAAAGCGGAAACGCAAGGCTTAGTCACAGTATTTGATCAAATTCGTCCTTGGTCAGCTATGTTACAAGATTTGCGCGATCGCATACCAGCGACAGTACAAATTGAAAACGTTAAGCAACTTCCACCCACTCCCGCAGCCCAAGGACAGCCACCCAGCAATCCGGCTGGAGGATTAGAAGTTACAGGACTAGCTCGTTCTTTTAATGATGTCAATGATTTCTTATTGACTCTACAACAGTCTCAATTCTTGAAATCCTCAGAAAGCAGAATTATCACCGCTACCTTAGTAGATGCACCAATACCGCCAGGCATCAATTCATCTGCTAACGGTGTGCAAATTAAACTACCCCAAGTAGTCAAATACACCATTCAATCAAGTCTAAGTGATGTTCCAGCTTCTGAGTTAATTCGGGAGTTAGAACAAAAAGGCACGGTTGGATTAGTAAGTCGAATTCGTAGTATGCAACAAACAGGAGTCATTTCCAAATGACGCTGAGTGAAGATTTCAATTTTGTAGACCAAGGCGGGGAATTCGGTTCAGAAACACCAGCCTATCCTGTTGTTTTTGGTATTAGCTTCACACCCAAAATTATCGGCATTTTAGTAGGAGTTTTGGGAATTGCTGGAGCGGCGTATATGCTGATGAATATGGTAATGCCCGCTTGGGAGACCTATCAGCAGCAGCAGGCACAAAGCAACGACCTACAAGGGCAAATTGAGCAAAAAAAAGCCAGCATTAAAGAAATTGACAAAGTAAAAGAGGAATTGGCTCAGGCAAAACAGCAAACAATCCAGGTTTTAAGTTTATTTGCTAATGAAAAAACCTTAGATACATTGCTACTGGATTTGAATCGGTTAGTTGAGTCTGGTAATTCTCAAATTCCCGCTAATGCCGTGAGAGCCAAACTACAAAAGTTTGTGCCAGCTTCTCAACAAGCAGAACCAATTAATGATGGCTCTCTTGGAGCAATAGTTGATGGCAAGTTAAAACGCAGTAGTATTAATGTTGAAGTTGTTGGCACTTTTGAACAAACGCAATCGATTATTCGTAATATTGAGCGTTTGCAGCCTTTGTTAATAGTTAAAGATTATCAAGCGACATTGGCTCCCGAACAGGCTAAAGATTCATCAGGTAAAGAGGTGCGTAGGATAGGGCCTGCACCGATTACTACATCCTTCCAACTACAGGCGTTGATGCCACTTAATTCAGAAGAAGTAGCTGCTGCGGCTGAAGCAGCAAAACCTAAACAATAAAAGTGCTTTTCTAAGTGCTGAGTGCTGAGTGCTGAGTGCTGAGTAGTGCTTGATTCACCCACAGGCTAAGGCCTGGGGCTAAACAAACAAAGCCTGCCTACGCAGGCTAATTAGGCGCATCTTTATCTAAAAATGGTGTCACTACTGACAACAGTGTAACTACTCAAAGATTGTTGGTGAACAGGTGTTTTATAAAGTGAGGAATGAACTGTGAAACAGCTTCACGGTAATAGTGTAATATTAGGCGCTGCCGCTTTTGTATTTTTGGCAGCTCAACCCGCGTGGGCCCAGATTGCTCAAGTAACTGGGGTCAAACTTAATCCCGTTAATAATGGAATTAGCGTTGTTTTGAAAACTTCCTCAGGGTCGCGCCCGCAAGTTTTCACGACACAAAGAGGCAACGCTTTAGTCGCAGATATTATTAATACTCAACTACGTTTACCGCAAGGTAATAATTTTCGCCAAGATAACCCGGCTGCGGGAATTGCCTCGGTTCAAGTTATGCAACTTGATGCTAATAGCATTCGAGTGATGGTGACTGGCAGTAATAATATCCCCACTAGTCAACCTGTGGTGCGCAAGCAAGATGAAATTACTCTCAGCTTTACCCCATCTTCAACCACCGCATCAACAGCAACTCCACCAAGACCAGCAGCACCGCCTGCTTCTACCCCAGCCCAACCAAGTCAAAATGTTTTGGTTCCTAACCCACAAGTTTCAATTGACGGTAGACCTGCTCTGCCTGCTGGCCCCGGTCAACCTGTGAGTCAAGCTCCTCCATTCTTACCCAGAGCAGTAGCCCCACCAGTGGGAGATATCGCTATTTCCGCTACAGATGCGTCTCCTAGCACCATTGACTTAGGAACTCAAGAACGCGTACCCCGCTTGGTGTTGAGAGATGCACCAGTCCGCGAGGTTTTGTCATTACTTGCCCGTGCGGCTGGTCTAAACCTGGCTTATGTAGGTGGCGAACAAGCTGCTGGAGGTCAGCAAGGTGCTGCTGAAGGTCAAGCAAGTTCTCAAACAATTTCTTTAGATATAGAAAATGAGCCGGTGCAAGATGTATTTAACTACGTTTTGCGCCTTAGTGGTTTAGAAGCTAACCGCAGTAATCGCACGATTTTCGTGGGGCCTAGTTTACCTAACTCCACCCGCGATGTAGTTATGCGTAGCTTGCGACTCAATCAAGTATCAGTGGGAGTCGCCCTGAACTTTTTAGTCGGCTTGGGGGCAGAAAGTGCCGTTAGCCGCGAACGTCAAGTTACTAGTGTGAATGCCGTACCTGTGGGTACTGGAGCAGCTCCCATTACTCAAACTCAGACAACTACAGAAACCAGACTGGAAACTCAGCGTGCTGAATTTAAAGACTCAAAGCCTTTACTGAGAGGTTTACAAGCATTAGGAGACGAGCGCACCAATTCTCTAACCTTGATTGGCCCTCCCAGGCAAGTTGAGATGGCAATGACTCAACTAAGTCAACTTGATATCCGTCGTCGTCAAGTGGCAGTTAACGTGAGGATTATTGATGTTAACCTGTTGAACACCCAAGACCAGAACGCTAGTTTTTCCTTTGGGATTGGCAATAACTTCTTTGTGAATGATGGTGGTGCAGCAGCACTAAACTTTGGTGGTTCGAGACCAGCTACACGAGGTGAAGCAACAAGCAGTGTAACTAGTAGACCTGTCATTGAGAATCCTGTTACAGGAGACATCTTTTTGGGTGATGGTTTTTTTAACCCACCAGCAGGTAGCAGACCATCAGCCAATCCTTCTTTAGGCGATCCTCTAAGACCTGGTATCACAGACTTTACACCTGGAACTCCGCCATCCGGTACAAATGCTGGAACTCCTGATACATATACATTTGCTCTTCCAACTTTGTTTCAATTTCCTAGACGACTTCTGGCTAGTTTACAGGCTCAGGTACAAAATGGTAATGCCAAAATTTTGACTGACCCGACCTTAATTGTTCAAGAAGGTCAAACCGCTAATGTCAACTTGACACAGGAAGTAGTAGGTAACATTACAAGAGAAATAGTTCGTGACGCAAATCTTGCTACAGAAACGATTTCAGCTGAAAAAGAGCAAGTAGGTTTAACTTTAGCGGTGAAAGTTGACCGAATTGACGATAACGGTTTTGTCTCTTTATCCGTGGCTCCTGTAGTCAAAGCACCCGTAGCTCCAGCTAGCATCAATGTTGGAAATGGTAGTCAACAAATATTTTTAGTATCTGAGCGCTCTCTAAATTCTGGTGTAGTTCGCTTACGAGATGGTCAGACGCTAATTCTTTCAGGTATTATTCAAGACTCAGACCGAACAACTGTTTCTAAAATCCCCCTCTTGGGTGATTTGCCACTAATTGGTTCGTTATTTAGATCAACAAACAGACAGAATCAGCGTAATGAGGTGATTGTGTTGTTGACACCTCAGGTAATGGATGACTCTGAGAACTCTGCCTATGGCTATAATTACAGCCCCAGCCCAGAGGTGCGGCAAATGCTTGAGCGTCGTGGGTTGAGTGCGCCTCGGCGATAAGATAAGAAGCCCTGGCGAATGAATTCGCGGCTATACAAACCAAGTCCGCCTGCGCGGACTAATAGGAATTCAAACCCGCGTAGGCGGCCTTCCCGGAGGGAAGTCGCTACGCTCCTTGTCTGTGTAGACGCGGTTTCTAACCGCCGATGTAACTTTAAGAGGTTGTTTTAAGAAGTTGCCTGAAAGTAAGTAGCAATCAATAGCAAGTTGGGGAGTGATTGACAAAGGATATCACTCAAATCAAAAATCTAGAATTAGCTTACCATCCCCAAGTACCAGGACTTCCCTTGAACGGCCCAACAACATCACTGGTAACCCAACCGCCATAAAAATTACCTGGTTGCGGTTGCACTTTTTCTCCATTGACGTAGCAAGCATCCATGAGATGAGCATAAAAAGCTACATAATCTTTAAGAGATGCAAAGGCTGGTGTGGGATGAGGATAGAACCAAGCAGCATTGTTTACTTCTTTGTCACCAACGCGAATTGTGTAGTAACTAGCGGGCCCTTTCCATTCGCAAAAACTAGATTGCGGTGTCCGCAATAAGTATTCCATTTTGATATCTGTTGGAGGGATGTAGTAAGAGGGTGGATGACTTGTTTCTAAAACACGCTTGGCGTTGTGGGTATCTGCAATTGTGACTCCATTAAAAATGATCTGAATATGTTTGCTGGTATCTTCTAGACGAGGGGGACGAGGGTAATCCCAAACTGATTCTTGTCCGGGAGCAGGATTAATGCGTTGGGGGTGTACCATAAATAAGCAGTTGGGCAAAATTAAATTTATTTGTGCAGACAGGAAAGAGAAAAACAATAGACATCTCCGAAAAAGAATGTAGAGACGTTCCATGGAACGTCTCTACAAGGGTTCTAGGATACGCATATTTAATTTCTGGAGATGTCTAGTGTGTGTAATTAATTTTGTTTAGGCACTTAATTCAAACTTCGCGCCTTTATCAAGATTAACGCGAGTTCAACGTTGTCGCCCAGCACAACGCACCATCAATGATTTGCGGTGCGTTAGGACTAAAGTCCATAAAGTAATGTAAATTGTTGAAATTCAGTTCGTAGTCAGGACTTTAGTCCTGATTTGAGAACTTTAGTTCTCACTACAAACTTTTAATTATTTACCCTGTTCTAAACACTACAAACCTTTAATTATTTATGCCATCCTACTTAATCACCCTAAATCCTAAAACCAGTAGGGGGAGTCGGTGCGTTGGTAGTGTGTGATACCAATTCACGGCTTTGTTGCATGAAAGGAAAAAAAGACAGACCAATCCGAAGTAAGGATAGGAATTAGCCTTCGACTTTATAAGAGTCTGGCTTGCCTAACTGGATCATGCGATTAAGGGCGGCACATTGTAAAAA
>JADEXK010000194.1 GCA_015207155.1 Nostocales cyanobacterium LEGE 11386
ACTTTCCGGATATAATGAATAGAAGAAAGAAAAGATAAAACTCTACAAGGTAAGTAGAGCAATGGATGTAGAATTACAAATGCTAAAACATTTAGCAAGAGATGCCCAGCCAACAGTTGCGCTCGTAGATGAATATTGTGCAGAGTATAGAGACATATTTAAAGAAGTAAGAAATTATGAGTGTTTAAAATATTTACACTTAGGAATAATCTCACCAATAAAAAGAAAATCATTACCAGAGATAGCGAAGGTAGTAAGTATAAACTCAGCCCAGTCATTACATCATTTTATAGCTAATTCAGACTGGTCAGTAAATGAATTGAAGAGCCGAAGATTAAAGAAAATAAAAAGAGCATTAAATGGTGAGGGAATTACGTTAGTAATAGATGAAACCGGAGATAGGAAAAAAGGTAAAAAGACAGATTATGTAGCTAGGCAGTATCTAGGAAGTATAGGAAAAATAGATAATGGAATAGTGTCAGTCAATGCTTATGGAGTTTATGGCAATATAACATTTCCCTTAAGTGTTAAAGTATTTAAACCGAAGGGAACGTTAAAAGAAGGAGATAAATATAAAACCAAAATAGAGTTAGCAGCAGAAATTATTACAGAATTAATTAATGAAGGCTTTAATATTAAACTGGTACTAGCAGATAGTTTATATGGTGAAAGTAGCGAATTCATTAGAAAACTGAATGAATATGAATTAGCTTATGTTGTAGCAATTAGAAATAATCATGGAGTCTGGCTGCCAGCCAATCAAGGCGTTAGAGCGAATAAGTGGTGCAAATTTGAGAGAACATTTAGTAATCAAAAATCAGAAATCAGATACATTCGAGAAATAGTTTATGGCAAAAGAAGAGCTATAACGTACTGGGAAATAACTACTGACCCAGAAACAATGCCGGAAAATTCTACTTCGTTTATCATGACGAATCTTCAAGGAAATCTCAAGAAAACTTTAGGCGACCTCTATGGTTTAAGAACATGGGTAGAATATGGTTTTCGGCAGTGTAAACAGGAATTAGGTTGGACAGATTATCGCTTTACTAATTTTAAAGATATTGAAAGGTGGTGGGAGATTATTTTTTGTGTTTACACAATGATTAGTTTAAATTCTCCAGCTTTTTTAGCTTTACATCAATCTCATCAAAGGGCAACTGAAGTACAAGAAAATAATTCTGGAAATTTTTCTAATCATACACAATGGAATCATCAAGGTGGGTGGAAGAACACTCTCAATAATTTGCGCTTAATTGTCCAACCCCTATTACTATTTTGGTTGATTTATCCCTGGGTAAATGTTTTACCTAATCCCGATTTATTGTTGGGATTTAATCACCTAATTAGTGCAATGAATCAATTTAAACCCTTTTTTTCTTCTGCATAATCGAGTTTATTTACTACTTGCTTATTACGGAAAGTGACAGAAGAGGG
>JADEXK010000038.1 GCA_015207155.1 Nostocales cyanobacterium LEGE 11386
CCCTTATCCCCAGAGGGGGCCCCACCTTCCCCACTCACATAGATCCAGTCCGTGCTGGATTAATTGCCGATTACTGCTTTGTCCCTCATCCTGAGTGCCCCAAATTGCTACCAGTGTCAGCATTCGAGCGCTGGGACAGAATTGGCTACGCAGCCACCACAGCTTATACTGAGATTTTACAGTGGTTAGAAAAACAGCGATCGCAGCAAGAACAGCGTTTGCTACCCAGTCCAATTTCCCTGTTATATCTGGCAATTCAAGACTTTCTGTGTAGAGATAGCAATCCTCCCTACGAGCAAATGGCAGCATTACGGGAATTATTGGAAACTGCTCAACATTATTGGGAAATCGACACCAGACTACAACAAATAAATCCAGAGAGAACAGGCGGAGAACTTACTACTTCCATAGCCGAATTCATTCAACTTTTACGACGTGGAACCATCACCGCTAACCCTTACCCTTTGCGTCCCATCGGCCCCGCCAGAAAAGCTGTCACCTTAGCAACTATCTTCCAATATCGCTCTAGTAGAAGATTTCATCATTGGCATTTTTGGCTAGATGCTGGTTCACCGCTATGGGCTAAAGGTGGTGCAGCTACTTTATTTGGTGCTAATTTTTTCCTACAAGATAGATTAGGCGAACCTTGGACAGCAGAAGATGAAAAACAAGCAGAAAAACAAAGATTACACAGAATTTTGGCAGATTTGCTCTCTCGTGTATCCCAGAGAGTTTATTTGTGTCACAGCGAGTTAGCTGTCAATGGACAAGAACAACTAGGGCCGCTGTTACCTTTAGTACATGCTTGTATACCATATGAGGCTGTTGTTAGGTAAATTTCCAGAAAACCCCAAGCGATCGCCAAAATCTTTAAAATATTAAGTAAGGTAAAGAAGTTTATGAAAAATCAGAGTTAGAAACAATGGGAATATTTGGATTTGGTAAAAAGCTGGCTATCCCCACTCCTGAGGAAGCTTTGCCAGGAAGAGCGAAATTAATGCCAGTACCCGACCATCACTATGTCAACAAAAATCCGCTAAAACCGCCTTTTCCGGAAGGATTGGAAACAGCAATGTTTGGTTTGGGTTGTTTTTGGGGTGCAGAACGCAAATTCTGGCAATTACCGGGAGTTTACACTACTGCGGTGGGTTATGCAGCTGGTTTGACACCTAACCCTACTTATGAAGAAGTGTGTTCTGGCTTAACTGGTCATAATGAAGTCGTCTTGGTGGTGTTTGACCCCAAAGTAATTAGTTACTCCCAACTACTGAAAGTTTTTTGGGAAAGCCATAACCCCACCCAAGGTATGCGCCAAGGTAATGACACAGGTACTCAATACCGTTCGGGAATTTACACATACTCCCAAACGCAAAAGCAGCTAGCAGAAGCATCAAAAGAAGCTTATCAGCCAGCGCTTAACAAAGCAGGATATGGCAATATCACCACGGAAATCATCGATGCACCTGAGTTCTACTACGCAGAAGCTTATCATCAGCAGTATCTAGCTAAGAATCCCAATGGGTATTGTGGCTTAGGTGGGACTAATGTTGCTTGTCCTGTGGGTGTAGTAGAATCTCAAATCAGTGGTTAGCTGGTAGGTGGGGTTGTTGCGTCAGCGTTGCCAAGCAATGGAACGTAGGCGCGTTTGGCGGCTTTCCGCAGGGTAACCAAACGTGAATTCGATGAACCTCTCCCCAACCCCTCTCCGTGTCGGAGCTACGGTGTACACATAAGTATTATAAAGTTGCCTAACAGCGTTTTGATCGCCCCTAACCCCCCTTGAAAAGGGGAAAACTTCTTCAAGTCCCCCTTAAAAAGGGGGATTTAGGGGGATCAGATGATTTGTGTGTACACGGTAGCCGTGTCGGAGGGGCAACAATATCCCTGGTTTTGAACTAAAAATCTCGGCTTTTCCAAGGACTAAGGCAATGAAAAGGCTGAGTTAAAAGACCTGGGGAATTGACCAAGTGCGAAAGTACTCAGCACTGAGTAAGGTAAAACGTTGCGCTGATGTAGGTTCTATGAACTTTTGCAGCCAAAGGAAAAAAAATAAGGGAAATAGGCGTGAGCAACAAACAGACAGAAATCTTTTTTCAAATTTATCAAAATATACCTAGGCAAGGCCCTGGAAATTTTGAATCCACAAAAAATGCCTTTCTGAAGATGATTGATTTGCCAGAACATCCAAAGATTCTGGATATTGGCTGCGGGACAGGTATGCAAACTTTAGATTTAGCTAGCCTGACAAACGGAAAAATTTTTGCTGTCGATAATCATCCTGTTTATGTTGATGAACTTAAACAAAAAGTGCTTCAAAAAGGATTTTCAGACAAAATTGCAGTAATTAATGCTGATATGTCTGCACTCAATTTTCCCCATACAACCTTTGATATCATTTGGACTGAAGGTGCAATTTACATTATCGGGTTTGAAAATGGACTGAAGCAGTGGCGACCCTTACTCAAGCAGGGAGGATACTTGGCAGCTTCGGAATTAACATGGCTTAAACCTCACCCACCAAGCGAACTAAAAGAATTTTGGCATGTGGGTTATCCTGCTATGCAAAGTATTGAGGGTAATCTGCAAATTATCCGAAATAGTGAATACAAAATCATTGACTATTTTGTCCTGCCAGAGTCAGCTTGGTGGAATTACTACTATCATCCACTCGCAGAAAGAGTACAGTTATTAAAAAGACATTACCAAGATGATGCAGAGGCTCTTGAAGTGGTCAATATGACACAATCGGAAATTGACCTTTATCAAAGATACTCTGAATATTACGGTTATGTGTTTTACATTGTGCAAAAATTTTTAAATTAACTCAAACATTGGAATTTTTGAATGAATTTTTCTTGGGAATCCTCTACAATCCCAAATCAACAGCTATGCGATGAGCGCAAGCAAAACCAGAAAATGCCACCGCATTTAACCCCTGTCCTGGAAAGGTACTATCACCCACACAATAAAGTCCAGGAACAGCTGTTCTATTAAATGGCATCGCCAATAATCCCCGTAACTTACGCCGGGGAATTGGCCCATAAGTCCCATCCTCCCGTCCCAAGAAACGGCGATGCGTGCGGGGTGTCCCCACTTCCAGATAATCTAAGCCAGCGTCTAAACCAGGAAAAATCTTTTCTAGTCTGTCAATAATTTGCCAAGCGGCTGCTTCTTTCTTAGCCTCGTACTCACTTGCAGATAGTCCTTGCCAATCATCAATCCAGTGAGGCGTGAAAGCGTGAATGATATGATATCCCTCTGGTGCTAAATTTGGGTCAAGCAATGTGGGAATCGAAACAAAAATAGTCCCTGCTGGTGCTGCCATTTTTTGCCAATCTTCCAGAATTATATGATGGCACTCTGTCCCATCAGGCAATACTGATCTTTTTACCCCCATATGCAAACTCAGAAAACTTGGCGATTTTTGATAGCATTGTTGCCATTTTTTCTCATTACGAGGTTTTTCCTCTACAGGTAGTAATTTTTCAAAAGTATCCCAACGTGTAGCATTAGAAACTATGCGTTTACCATGATAAACTTTACCATTAGCTAATTGTACACCGATGGCTCGTCCCCTCTCGGTGAGAATTTTTGTGACTTTGGCTTGGTATTTAATCTTACCTCCAGCCTTTTCCAAGCCTTCTACTAATTTTTGAGCTATTTGCCCTACCCCTCCTTTGGGGTAGTTAACTCCGCCATAGTGTCTATCAGAAAAGACCATGCCGGCATTAATCATAGGTGTCATGTCGGCTGAAACCACAGACCAGCAATAACACTCCATATCAATAAATTTCAATAATTCAGGGTCTTTAATATAGCGCCGTGCCACATCTCCCACATTTTGAGGGAGATATTTGACTAAACCCAGACATGCCAAAGGATGCTGGAAAAATGTCCGCATTAAATACCGAGGTTCTTCTAATGACAGTAAATCTATGCTGTTCAGGCAATTAAAAACTTGCCAACATTCGTGATAAAAGCGACGAATACCTTTTTCTTCATGGCGAAAATAAGCAATAAGATTTTGCAAAAATTTATCATAACTCCGCTCAACTTTGAGGTTTAATTGATTGGGCAAGTGATAGTGAATCTGTACAGGATCAACAATTGTTTGTTGGCTAACATGCACAGCATTAAGGGCACGGGTGAGTAAATTCGTAGTACCATTTTGCCCAAATCCAAAAATCATTGACGCGCCAACATCAAATCGATAGCCTTGGCGTTCAAAATAGCCGGAACTGCCACCAGGAATTAAATAACGTTCCAGTACCAGCACCTTAGCTTGCTTGGCTACTAGCTGGGTTGCTGTTACTAAGCCACCAATACCAGAGCCAATGACAATTACATCAAATTCAGGATTCGAGGATGGAGACATAGAGGCAGATGCTAGATAAAATTAACCAATAAAATAGTATTTTATATAACTTTGAATTAAATTAACTATACGTAATTTTATCTTTATATCTCCAGAAGTATTGCTGTGTATTGAATTGGCTAAAATTGAGCTACCAAGACACTTGTGACAATTCGAGTTGAAAGTTTTGAATTTATTGGTTTCCGTATCCATAAAAAAGAGGGACAAGCCTGCTACTGCTGGCCAATCCCGTCTGCCGATCCTTAAAGAGAGGAGAACACTGACTAATAATATAGCTTTGATTGAGAATAGATGTCAACTATTAATGAAAAATATTTTCAATAAATTTGGCGGTGCTGATTTTAGCTGTCAGCAGTACGCAGGAAAGAGTATTATGATGTTTCAGTTCTTATAGAATAAAAGTGCCTATTTCTGGCTATGACGGTACAACTGCGTGTTTATGTTCCACCCCATCCCTTAATCAAGCACTGGCTGGCAGTTGCCCGTGATGCTGCCACACCTACAGTATTATTCCGTAGTGCGATGACTGAGTTGGGGCGATGGCTGACTTACGAAGCGGCGCGAGAATGGTTGCCGACGTTAGAAACAATGGTGCAGAGTCCTTTAGATTCCTGTCCAGCAACTTTGATTAATCCAGAAGTACCTGTGGCAGTTGTGCCGATTCTCCGGGCAGGACTAGGATTACTAGAGGGAGCGCAAACTCTGCTGCCTTTGGCTGCGGTGTACCATTTGGGTTTGGTGCGAAACGAAGAAACGCTGCAACCAGCTTGTTATTTAAATAAATTGCCAGAAAAGTTTGACCCCCAAACAAGGGTGTTAATTACCGATCCGATGTTAGCAACGGGTGGGTCAATTATGACGGCAATGGCAGAATTAACACAACGGGGTATTGATCCAGCATTGACGCGAATTGTTTGTGTAGTGGCGGCTCCGCCAGCTTTGCAAAAACTGAGCGCGGCATATCCAGGTTTAATAATTTACACCGCAACTATTGACGAAATAGTCAATGACAAAGGGTATATTGTACCGGGATTAGGAGATGCAGGCGATCGCACCTTTGGGACATAAGCTAGTATGCAGCTAGGGAAGGAAAATAGCTTAACTAAATGTAAAAGTTGCAAAATTTCTTCAAGGCGGTAAAGTTATGAGTCAACGTGATGGTTTTGCCAGTGGTTTTTTGGCAGGAGCGGTTTTTGGTAGCGTAGTAGGTGGTATTCTTGGGGCTGTGATTGCTTCCCGACGGGATGGCGAATTGACAGCAGAAGAAACCGACTTGATTAATGGCCAAGCAACGACTAAGAAAGTAGCGGCGAAACGACGACAAATGTTCGCTTCAGAAAGTGAAGGCATGGAAATGGAAACAGCAAGGCGATCGCTAGAAGATAAAATTGCCCAGCTGAATGCCACAATTGATGAAGTCCGGCAGCAACTGGGAAATGTTAATGGCAGTTCCACCCAGTCAGTTAATGACCGCTCACTCACCAAAGACTCCTGAGGCTGGCTGAGATTTAGTGAAGATGCTAAATGTGGTTATTCAATGCGGCAATCCGCACATTTCATGACATAGACTAAATTAAAATCAATAATAAGACCATTTTTGACACTTAGCAGGAAACTAACTTATCCATGAATTTACTGTTTACCACTTTGGCGACCTTCATCACCTTCTATAGCTATTTGCTGATTATTCGAGTTTTACTAACCTGGTTCCCAACAATCAACTGGTACAATCAGCCCTTTGCAGCTTTGAGCCAGGTAACCGACCCCTATCTCAATCTTTTCCGCTCAATTATTCCTCCATTGGGCGGTATAGATTTATCCCCTATCCTGGCCTTTTTGGCACTTAATTTAATTGGTGGCTTACTGAGAACCCTCACTACCATGTCGTTTGTACAAGGATTTTAGTTATTACTCCAATACCAACTTTTGTAGAGACGTTCAAGGTAAAATCGTCTCTACAATTTTTATTACGGGGAGTGGGGAGATGAAACTAATGGATAGTGGCGTGGCAAGGCTAAAATGTTGCATGAATATAATAATTCTGGGGTAGGCAAAAAATACCTGTTCCACAAGAAAATTATATGCACTACTTTAGTTGTGTCAGTCAAATAGAGTGCATTACAGCATTCAGGTTAAAGCACCCAATAAATGACTGAAGACGGTAATTGATTACGAATTACCTACGCACTTGGCCACTAAATCCAGCAGCTTTAAACTGCTTCAGTTTCAAAGGTTCTGGCTGATTTGCCGGCACAGAAATTCTCAATTCAAAATCACTGACACCAGGCGGAACCTCAGTAATAGATCCCAGAC
The DNA here is from genome assembly GCA_015207155.1 of Nostocales cyanobacterium LEGE 11386. GTDB lineage: Bacteria > Cyanobacteriota > Cyanobacteriia > Cyanobacteriales > Nostocaceae > LEGE-11386. Next base: position 6,689 of record JADEXK010000038.1, read on the forward strand.
GGGTGCGATTTTGCATCACCGGGTTATTGTTGGCATCATAGATGCGTCCAAAGATATCTGCGTCATAAACTGTTTTGTAAGTACCATTTTCTGCCTTACCAGTGACAATAAAGCAATTGGCAGCTGCACTACCACTACTAATCACAGCACCTTCTGCCAGTTCTGGGGGACAATCCTTATAGGAAACATCAAATAGTTTAATCTGTGTCAACGCTATAGCCTGAGGCGTAAACACCCACGAGATAAATGCAATCAAGCAGGAAATAAAAACGACGGTGAGTGAGCGCAACCGCATAAAAGACCCCGTAACTTCATCCAAAAAACATGCAAATTTTGACACTACCCCACTCTTAAGAGTAGGGGATTCTTGGTTCAGCGACCCAACTTAACTTAAAAAGTCCTTGCGGCATTCTCCTAACCAATTAGACCGTATATAAAACGAATCTATCAGTCGGTTCGGTTTAAGTTTAAGCTAGAGGGTTTGATTTCCTCAAGCTTTTCTCCCATTTTTGAGAGAGGTTTCGGTGTGCCTCACTGTACCGTAACATCAGCTTACCTGAATTTTACAACTTGGAGGTTGGAGACTTTTATTTATCTTTTGTAATAATTAGAAAAATAATCCCTTCAATTGCTATTAACTTATGACTCCAGATGAGATTGAAACAGCCTTGCAAGCAGCCTTTAATAGTTGTGATGCAGCTAGTTGTCCTCTCACTGACCAGCAGAAACAGATATTACTGCGAGTAATCGAGCAAATTCAGGGAAATTCTAACTCTAGAATCTCAGATATTGTCAACCCCCTAGACGAACTGACCCCTGAGGAATTAGAAGCGTTTTTACAGTTCGTCAAAATAGAGGAACAACAAAATCGCACGTGGAAAGTGCAATTACTCAATGACTGGTTGCATAATAACGACTCTGGAGAAGTACAATTTATTCGTCAAAGCTATGGTTTGCAGTGGCTCAATCGTGTAGAATCATGTCATTTTGATAAGTATTCTTACTATGAGGATGCACTAAAGCTGAGAGTAGGCGATCGCATTGAAGTTTCTAACGCTATGTGGGAATGGGTACAAGATGATGGCCCTTGTAAGCGTGAATGGTTTCCCTGCATGGTGCTGCAAGTGGATGAAATTCACGATGGCGATGGTTTTCCTACTAATTGCGTCGTCCGCTTCTACAACGGCGCTGAGTACGAAATTCAAGGCATCTACGAATGGAATCGCTACAATTGGCGTTGGCCTCAAAAGTAAAGGAAAGATGATCTTCAAGGCTATAACGATGCAGTTAGCCAAAGTTACCAGAAATTAGAACCATTTACCCATAAATGGCGAATCATCACTCCTTCTGGCAAGCTAAAATGGTTGCAAGGCAATTCCATGCCAGAGCGTCGGTGCAATAACGTATGTTTGCCTTTCTGGATAACTTGTATATATGATTTAGCCCCGCTTGTGGTGAGGGGCGGTTTTAACGCCAGCTAAAAGCGGGGCAGAGTTTCAGATTTGATCAGCAATCAAGCGAACTTAAGATCACGCCAATCCAACTAACTTGGCGCTCAAATCCCATAGACGTTCAGCTTTATCATCATCGCTGGCTTCATTAGAGACCTCTTGAACAAAAGACTTACCATTTTTCTTTTGTCTATTGCCCCAGCTCCAATAAGCACCAGATTGACTATATGCAGGATCTGTGACCACTTCCGCCACCCGATTACCAGCTTCCTCCTCAGACACGAAGCCCCCAGTAATATATTTTTGGAAAATTGGGAAGAGTTTCTGAAACAAGGGATAGTGGTCTCGAAACAAGGCAGTTGTAGCTACACAACCAGGATACAGAGAGCTAAAAGTAATACCGTGTGACTTGTGATAGCGCCGATGCAGCTCTCTCATCGTTAACACGTTACATACCTTACTATCCTTATAAGCTTTGACAGGTTCAAATTTTTTGCCATCAATCATCGAGATAGGCTCTTTAAATCCTGCCTCAAAGCCCTTTAAATCACCCAAATCTGGACGCGGCGGAATCTTCCCACCCAACTCTTTCGGGTTGTGCGTCACAGTTCCCAAAATTATCAGCCTCGGCTCGGAAGATGGTGAACTCTTCAAATCTTCGAGCAGAAGGTTACACAGGAGAAAGTGTCCGAGATGATTTGTCGCCACACTCAGTTCAAATCCTTCTGGGCTTCGCAATGGCTGTTTTAATAAAGGCATATAAATTGCAGCATTGCAGACCAAAGCGTCGAGAGACTTGCCGCTTGCTCTAAACTCCTTAACAAACTGTCTCACACTCTCTAAAGAGGCTAAGTCAAGATGCATGATTGTGTAGCTGTCCGGCTGCATTCCCACAGATTTAGCAGCTTCTTCCGCCTTCGATAAATTCCGACAGGCCATCACCACATGCCATTGCCCCATTTGGGAAAGCGCTCTCGCGGCTTGCAAACCCACCCCAGAGGAAGCGCCCGTGATCACGACTGTTGACTTCTGATGTTGTGCCATTTTGTTAAAACGTCATTGATCGTCTTTAGACCATATTGATAATCTCTAATGATCTCACACCACTGAACCACCATCTTTTAATTTTTAAGAAGAGGACTACAGCAGAGTACAAAAATCTCCCTCCATCCCCTGATTCCCACTACGGACAAAACAACGTATCCCGTGTATCTCTTCCTGTAACTGGATTAGTACCTTTAGCCAGTTGGCACAATTTTTTTTGCTCATCTTGGCGCAGCAGCACATCCGTAAAATCTGCGCCATCGATAATTGCACCATCAAACCTAGCGTTAGCTGCAAACGCACCCTCTAGCACCGCATTTGTCAAATTTGCTTTAATGAAGCGAGCTGAATCTAAAGTAGCATTTGTGAGGTCAGCATTTTCCAAATTTGCCGACTCTAAATTTGCCGCGAAGAAACTCACACCCCGCAAATTAGCATGGCTAAAGTCACTCTGGCGGAGATTAGCTTTGGTAAAACTAGAGTCTGTTAAATCACGTCCGGAAAAATCAGCTTCTACCAAAATTTCTTTGTTATATTCAAGGGCTAAAGCTGTTGGCACAAACCCTACAGTTACCGTGATGCCAACTACTGCCCAAAGCAATACACTGAGTATGCTTGCCCACATTCGATTACTTAATTTAAAATTCATCATAATTTTGAACCAATGGCGAACCCTCCTCCCTCTCATTATCCCGATATTGGTGAATTAGGAGAAGACCTGGTAGCACAATGGTTACAGTCTACAGGTTGGATAATTTTACAGCGTCGCTTTTCTAGCCGTTGGGGAGAAATCGATATTATTGCCCAACAACAGGGAAAGCAACCAAGCAGTGAAAAAAATTTTTCTGTCAGCCAATTGCCCCAAGTGGCATTTGTCGAAGTGAAAACTCGCAGTCAAGGCAGTTGGGATGCAGGAGGTAGAAGTGCTATCACACCACAAAAGCAAACAAAACTCTGGCGGACGGCCAAAATGTTTTTAGTTCAGTATCCTGAAAAAGCTGACTACCCCTGTCGCTTTGATGTTGCTATTGTTTACTGTCAGCGAATATTAAAACAGAGTACTGGGCGGACAGCGACTGCAAAAGCTTTAGCTAGCTTCTCAACATCCGGATACCAATTTACTCTGCAAGAATATATTCCAGCAGCTTTTGACTTTTCCAGTGAGAGCTGATGACAGTGGCTTAATTCTCAAATTGGCTGACTGGTAATTAGTCATGGATCAAATATCTCTGTTTACCAATTACCAATACCAATTCTCTAGTATTAGCGCTCAAACCGCACGATATCACGCCAGTGTTTCTGGACAGTAGCCCAGCCCCCGGACGAATTGTTGTCGGAACGCTTCAATTTCTTCTCTCTCTGGGCTACCATGAGAAACGATCGCTACTTGATAGCGGCGCATGACGTCTACAGGGCACTGTCCTGCTTCTAAGCTCCAAAGTGCCATTTGTACCCGCATTGGTGGCTCATAGGTAATTCCTAATTCATTGAGAAAAGCCCGAAAGTCACCATCCTCTTGGGGAGAAATTTGACTTTTGAGTTTGATCCTCACCACCCAGCCATCAATTTGATGAATCACGGTGACGAAGGAAACGGGCATCTGGGGTCTGGAGTGCAGATGTTGAACGACCCTCAGAGTTAGACTGGCATTTGCCAGGTAATACAAGTATTCCATGTTGGTTGCTGCTTGGGATCAAAGCCAATCCTACATATCTATCTTCGTAAATAGATCGCTGTTCCCGGTAGGGTAAAAGCCCCCGTTTTCTTATGGGGAGGTTTACCCAATTTTTATCGTGATGCTTCCGTGTTACCTAATAGGATCAATCTTATAGTCTCAAGATCAAATTGAGCATTTTTCTAGGAAATCTCCAACTAAATTGTTGAAAGCAGGATGAATTCAATGAAGCAACAAATCTCACATATTAATTTAGATAGCCTTTCTGAAGAAGAGCCAAAAGATGTGAATTTAGACGGTTCATTAGCTGGGTATGACTACACGTTACCAACTGAACTCATTGCTCAAAATCCTGTATTTCCCAGAGATAGCTCGCGTTTATTGGTGATCAATTCTCCCACTACAGGTAAAGAAACAGCACCTCTAAACCACATTTTTCGAGACTTACCAGAGTTACTACGCACTGGTGACTTATTAGTCATAAATAATACTAAAGTTATTCCAGCGCGTCTGTATGGGCGTAAATCTACTGGTGCAGAAATAGAGGTTTTGCTTGTGGAAGAGCGCCAACATAACTGTTGGTTAGCCTTAGTCAAGCCAGGAAAACGCTTCAAACGAGGAACCAAGATTATTTTTAAATCAAGGAAACTAGGCATTAGTGTTCAGGAACTAGGAATTGGGAATGAAGCAGATTCTTATCCAGTCCCCAGTTCCCCACTAACCGCCACAGTCCTAGAAACAGACGCAGCGACTGGAGGGCGTTTGTTGCAATTTGATGTGCCCGAAGGAAAATCTTTAGTACAACTGTTAGATGAATTCGGTGAAATACCCCTACCACCTTATATTACGTCATCAACGGCTGCTGATGAACAATATCAGACAGTTTATGCCCAACAGCCAGGAGCGATCGCTGCACCTACAGCAGGATTACACTTTACCCCAGAATTGCTAGCAAAGTTGCGCGATCGCGGAATTAATCAAGCTTTTGTGACATTACACGTTGGCGTGGGCACATTTCGTCCCGTGGAAGTGGAAGACGTGACAAGTCACCAGATGCATGAAGAATGGATTGAAGTTTCCCCGGAAACAGTAGAGCAAATTCGCGCCACTCAAGCAGCTGGTGGTCGGATTATTGCCGTGGGAACAACAGTAGTCCGCGCCTTAGAAGGAGCAGCTCAATCTGGAGATTTACAACCATTTTGTGGCAAAACAGACTTATTTATTTATCCTGGTTACCAATGGCGGGTAGTCGAAGGTCTGATAACTAATTTTCATCTGCCGCGTTCCAGTTTGCTAATGTTGGTGAGTGCGTTGATTGGTAGACAACGCTTGTTAAATATATACAAAGAAGCGATCGCCTCTCAATATCGCTTTTATTCTTTCGGTGATGCCATGCTAATTCTGCCAGAAGCGATAAAAGTGCTTCCTTCCTGAGTGTTGAGTACTGAGTTAGGAGTTTTTAATTTTTAACTTTTAATTTTTTATCTCATGGTGGGTACTCTGACTTATAAGGATCTACAAAAAGTACAGAGTTGCCATTTATGTATAAACAGCATCAAATTCGTCAGTGGTTTTGCTGCTTTTCTCCGGTCTTCTCCTGGCGGCAGTCACATCTGGGACTTCTCTGTGCTGCCTCTACATTTTTGGTGTTGGCTGCACCGACAATTATGGATTTACCAGGAAGCAAGCTGCTGGCACAAAATTCCATTTCTCAGGATTTGGAAGCAGCTAGCTTTTACCAGCAGGGAGTCACACGCTATAACCGGAATGACTTACAGGGTGCAGAATCTGCCTTTCGTCGAGCGTTGCAGCGTGATCCTACTCTCGGCATGGCACGTAATTACTTGGGTAATATTCTGCTGATGCAAAATCGCTTGGATGTAGCAGTCCAAGAATATGGAGAAGCGCTGAGAATTAATCCTAACTTGAGTGAAACTTATTACAACTTAGGGTTAGCCTTGCATCGACAAGGACAAAAAGAAGCCGCAATTACAGCTTATCGACAAGCTTTAGTCATAGATCCGACAAAAGCCGCAGCCCAGTATAATTTGGGTTTAGTACTGTACGAATTAGGACAGACCCAAGAAGCGATCGCCGCATACGAGCAAGCAATTAATTTAGATAGAACCAATGCTGACGCTTATTTTAACTTAGCGATCGCCCAGCAAGGACAAGGACAAATAGAGCCAGCGATCGCCGCTTATCAACAAGCCTTAGAGTTAGATCCAAAAAATGCCACAGCCTACAACAATATGGGCAGTCTGAGGGCAATTCAAGGTCAAAATACCGAAGCGATTTCTGTTTATCGGCAAGCTATTCGCCAAAATCCCCAGAATGCCTCAGCTTACTATAACTTGGGAGTAACTTTATACAATCAGGGTGAACTCAAGAAAGCCAATGCAGTATTGAAACGTGCCCACAAAGAATATCAGGAACAAGGCAACTTTGAGGAAGCTCAGAAGATTGAGGAATTAATGCAGCAAATTGCCCAGGTGCTAGAGCAACAGCGTCAAGCCACGCAAACAGCTACGTCTAATGAGAAACCGACTACTACAGGTAATGTAGTCATACCTGAGACAACTCCCGGCAATGTGCCAGTTTCTTTTGATAAACAGCCAATGATGAAATAGCCAGTAGAGTGTGTTGTCGTGCAGCGCAACACACCATTCTCATCTAATACAGCAACTTAGTTTGTAGTAAGTAGCTCTAACTCTTTAAAACCTGGCAAAAGAGCGATAAATCGCTCACTACAAACAAAACTTTATTTTACGTTTTTTCTCTAGCCCCAGTTAAGACAGGGGCGGAGATTTTTTTGTCAATTAACGTGAGTTCGACAAGTGGAAAAAACCCCTCTCCAAACCTCTCCCCTGCCAGGAGGAGCCACTGCGTTCGCGGGTTCCCCGCGTTGTAGCACGTGGCGTTAGAGGCTTTGAAACCTTGATTTTTAGTTCAAAACTAGGGAGATTTTTGCCCCTCTCCGATACGGAGAGGGGTTGGGGTGAGGTTCATCGAATTCACGTTCAATTAATTGGTAGGAGTTCTGCTGCTGTTGCGGATGAAAATCCAGCGATTATTTTCCTCACAACATCTGATGTGCGTACAATTAGTAGAAAAACAATTGCTGAAGCTAACCGTAGAGGTATAGGAGTCTGGCATTCCATAGGATGCGAAATTACACCACTGTCTGGCAATCTTCAAATGGGTCAAACTGTATTACTGAATCCTGGCGTGTATATCAATCCTGGCAGGATTCCAATAAGTTATGGTGGCCCTGGAACTCCTGGTAGGCTCTCAAACTAACTCCAAATATGTCAATATATTTTGTCAGAGAAGAAGGTATCCCGCTAGAACAGCGTAGAGGGGTAGAAACAATTGACCGGAATCTTCTGTTTATCCTTGTTCGAGCATCTGTAGAACCAGTTAGTTGCCCAGGCTTTTAGCACCTTAAGGCAGATGAATATCTGGATACGCAATGCTTATAACTGTGAAATTGATATTCACGATGAAAGCACTGTTGTTTTTCAACTGCGAGGGCATCCCTGGAGCTTAATTTATAAGCCATATAGCTCATCAATGAAAATCGATTTAACAGAAGAAGATGCTCGCAATATTTCAGAATTCTTAGGTACTTACGTTATTTACTATGCTGGTAGCGATACTTGTGGGACTCTTGAATACCAGCTTTATAGTAATGGTATTTGTCTAGAAAAACTATCTTTTGAAGAGAAATTTAAGTGCGAATTTCAGTCTCAGATTCGTCAAATTGAAATTAGGAATATCAGAAAAAATACTTACACATTTACAATGAACTTCATTCGCGACCAGGAAGCTTATATTCCTTGCATAGTCGAGGTGGAAAGCTTAAAAACAGGTCAACGCAAAACTTTACACATTGAAGACTTGATGCCTAATGAAGTGGAACGGATGGATTACCTAGCACAACAATAAACTGTAAGTATAATCAGGAGTAATTTTCAATGAAATCAAGAACAAAACGCCTGCCTCTTATATGTGGCATATGTTTTGCGGTGATTGTCTGCCCTGTAATTCTTTATTCTGTAGTGAAAGCTCAAGAACAGTCAGCTTGCAATGTGGTCGAACCATCAGAGCAAGTAAGTGATTTAAATGGTTTGTGTAGTCCAAGTAATCAAAAACAAGATTTAGAACCTATGGTGAGTGCTGAAGAATTTTTCCGACGAGGGCGTGACTTTGATAGACAAGGTAAGTCTCAAGAGGCAATTGCTGAATACACACGAGCAATTGAGCTTGATCCTAACTATGCCGAGGCGTATTTTTTCCGGGGTAATGCTCTGGCTTTAGAAGGACAACCACAAAAAGGAATTGAGGATGCACAGAAGGCTGTAGCTATCTATCAATCGAGAGGAAATTTGGAAAGAGCAGAAGCGATGATGCTACATGAAAAAATGATTCGGGAAGGTATGCAAGAAGGTGAATTTTAAAGTACCAAGTCCTGGCGATTAGAAATCGCGGCTATACAAACTAAGTACAACATTTCATTAATTCGTAGCGAATTCTTTGCGTACCTCTGCGCATCCCTCTGCGCACGACAGTCGCTACAAGTCGGCAAAGCCTTATGCCTACGGCACGTTACGCGGTAAGCGCAGCTATGCCCGTTAGGGCTTTACGGCAGTTCCTCTTTGGGGAAACCACTAAGACCGGACTGCCTCACCAACGCGCTGTCTCCTCTTTGCGTTTAAATTTCCCCCCTCAATTCGCCACGATTTTACGCAAATCTGTACTAAGTCCGCCTACGCGGACTCACGGAAAACCAAGGGTGTTAACCCGCATAGTCATCACGTTTACTGAAAGGCAAATCCTGATTAATCGCTGCCATCTCCTGCTGTTCTAGTTGATTGACTTCCCGAATATAGGGGCGGAGAATTTGTTCTAAACGACCATTATAAAAACGGTGCAAACTGTAATTAGCCATAGCCGGAAAACCCCGGCGTTTTTTGTGTCGTCCCCCAGCACCAGGATCAAATATTTGGATACCGTGAGCGATCGCCCACTCAATTGGTGCATAATAACAAGCATCAAAATGTAGGCAATCTATTTCTTGAAAGCTACCCCAATAACGCCCATATAAGCGATCGCCTTTATACAAACAAAAGGACATACCTACAGGTTGGCGTTCATCTTGTTCTGTATATGCAGCAAAAAACACCACTCGATGGCGATAGTTAGTATGTAGCTGCTCAAAAAACCGTTTCGTTAAGTATTTGCTACCCCACCAGCCAAACTTATCACAAGTATCAGCGTAGAACTGGTACATCAAAGGAAATAAAGACTGAGGAATTGCATCACCAGTCAATGGTTGTAGTCGTAAACCCACTTTCTCCACGGCTTTACGTTCTCGCTTGATATTGCGGCGCTGATTAGCGTTGAATAATGCTAAGTAATCATCAAAAGTTTTAAAACCCACATTTTCCCAAATGTAGCTATGGTGTAACCAAGTTGTAAAACCTTGCCGTTCCAGCACAGGACGCCATTGGGGATCGACATAGAGAAAATGACAACCAGAAATTCGCTGTTTAATGCAGAAAGCATCAATTTCATGCACCATCATGGCAGTGATTTCATCCTCATTTTCCCCCGGCGCAATTAAGAAGCGATAGCCTTCAGCCGGGGTAAATGGTGTCATTCCCAGTAATTTGGGATAGTATTGAACTCCAATGCGATCGGCTAACTCTGCCCATTGGTGATCAAAGACAAATTCACCATAACTATGTCCTTTCAGGTAAAGTGGGGCAGCTGCAATCAACGTCCTGTCTCGCCACAATAGTAAGTGATTTGGCAACCATCCGGTTTTAGCCGTAGCACTCTGGGAAATTTCTAGATTATTCAGCCACTCCCATTCTAAAAACGGCGTTTTGAGTGGCATTGCTAAAGCATCCCAAGCATCTTGAGGTACTTCCGCGATTTTGTTGATCCAAACGCTAGAGTAGCGAGGCTTGATTTGTTCCACCATCGTGGGGCTGTTTAAGGGAATGAGGGACTGGGGGGACAAAGGAAGAATTTTCTCTATGCCCAATGCCTAATGACTAATAGCGTAATCTAATCTGCTAATCGTTGCAGCCGATAGTGCAAAAATACTTCCTGCTCTACTTGATGAACTTCTAGAAGTTCTAATTTGGGAGCTAATTGAGATAAAAATCCTCCGCCTTCTACTGGTGTGGGTGCAGTGGCACCGCCTAAAATTAGAGGGCAAACTGTCAGCCAGAGTTCATCAATTAAATCTGATTCCAGCATAGAAGCTACTAATTCACCGCCTCCCAATACCACTAAGCGTGTTATATGTAGAGATGCCAGGTGTTGTAAAGCAGTGGATGTATCAACCTTTCCCGTTGGTGTGTCAAAAACTATAATCTGCTCAAATTTTGGAGAATGCTTCTGTGCAGCAGGTTTCTCTGTGGAATGAAGTATCTGTTCTCGTTTTTGCCATGAACGTGCCCCCATTGTTGTTGTAAACAACCAGCGTTCGATTGGCTGTTGAAAAAACTTAATTTCCGGATTGAGGTCACCAGAGTGTGTAATGACTATATGAACCGGCTGGGCGGGCTTGCCCCCTTGTATGCGATGTTGCAGCAAAATTGGTTGTGACACGGTAAGTGTTGTGCCGTAGGCACGGAGAGTGCCAGCACCTAGTAAAACGGCATCAGAGGCAGCAATTTGTTTTTCCAGGTGCGCTTTATCAGCCCCTGAGCCAAAACGAGCGGGCGATCGCCTATAATCTGCTATCTTGCCATCTGCACTCATTGCCAAAACTACTGTGGTGTGAGGACGAGGTTGCATCATTGGGTTGGTTTGATAGTCTTGATATTTTCTTTGCTAGCGTGTTGATTTTAATTTCATAACTGTATCCATATGCAACACAAGTTACTTTCACATCTACCTTATACAAGCTTTGGCATAGCATGTTTCTGGTTATATCTTCAATACTTGATACTTTTAGGGGTTGACAAGAAAATTCTGATAACTCAATAGAATGTCTCATTTAGCCGTTCTAATTGCATATCGTTGCTTTTGTGGTTTACAGATGCGAAGTGAGACACTCGATGGTTAAGCCCTGTCAATCATCCTTTCGACGTATTTTAGTAACAAGAATCTTGCTTTTGTTTGTCCCAGTTTTATTACTGGGGGAAATTGTGGCATTGAATAAGGCGCGATCTAGCCTGTTAAAAACAGCCCGCCAAAATTTAACAGAAAGCGCCATCTCTAAAGGTGAGAAGATTGCCAATGCGATCGCTACTCTCAAAACTCACTTGCTAACTATCAGTCAAACAACAGTTGTACAATCGGGTTCACAGACTGAAGTACAACAGTATCTCACTCAGATGGCACAACAATTGCCAACTCACACTGAGTGCCTACAATTAATTAATCTCCAAAGTAGGGAAATCATTGCTAGTAGCTGTGGCAATAAATTAATTGCAGAACTAAGTTTACCCTTGCCTAGTTACGGGGTTGATATCCAGACAATATTACCGCCCAAAGCTGGAACGACTGGTCAAATAAATAAACATAACCAATTAAAATTAGTGTTTTCTGCCCCAGTCTACAATCGTAGTGGGGAATTAGTATATGCTTTGAATCTCCAATCAGCGCTTTACAAGCAAAATACAAATCAGCCAGGGTCACTAGCAGGCTCTACCCTGGTAATTGCTGAAGACGGGACAATTTTAGCACACCCATTGGCAGCGCGAGTAGGGAATAATATCCAAAAGCACCCAGATGCTGCCCGACTGCAAAGCATTGTCAAAAATGCCTTGGCGCAGCCCGTCACAGGCATCACTGGACAAAGTAGCCCCATAAATTTATCTTTTCGAGAGGGTGAAGAATTAGTAGCTGGCTATACAGCTATTGCCAATCCCATTACACAACAGCAAGGACAAAAATGGATCATCCTAGCTGTGACAACTGTGGACAATGCTTTGTTTGGTTTAGAGGAAATAAAACTGATCCTCATTGTATTGACAGTTGGTTTGATTGGTGCAAGTTTGTTGGCATCCCTGTATCTGGCTCCTTACTTAGCCAGTCCTGTAGAAGAATTGCGAGACTATGCCCTAAATCTTCACAGCCACCACGCCACACAACCAGTACCCCACAACTTCAAAATCCGGGAGTTCAATCAACTGGCGCAAGCAATAGACCAAATGGTAGAGAGACTCAAAGCTTGGGCAGAAGAACTAGAAATTGCTTGGAAAGAGGCTAAAACCGCCAACCACATCAAAAGTCAGTTTTTAGCAACAACTTCTCATGAATTGAGAAACCCACTAAATATCATTATTAACTGCGTGCGCCTAGTTCACGATGGTTTGTGCGATAACCGAGAAGAAGAACTGGAATTCCTCAAACGTGCAGATGAGACAGCTATTCATTTGCTAGGTATTATTAATGAGCTACTAGATATTTCCAAAATTGAAGCAGGTAAGCTTTCAGTAGTTACAGCACCGATTGATCTCCGACAAATACTGCTGGAGGTGATCAATTTACAGTCGGTGAATGTTCAACACAAAGGCCTACAGTTAAAAATTAACTTGGGTAATGATTCAATTCCCGTGAAGGCGGACGCAGCAAAGCTGAAGCAAGTACTAATTAATATCATCGGCAACGCCACTAAATTCACCGACGAAGGCAGCATCACGATCGCTACAGCGATGCAAAAAAATAGTGATAATAAGTCTCAAGTAGTTGTCAAAGTCACAGATACAGGTTTAGGTATAGAACCTGCCCAACAGCACAAATTATTTCGTCCCTTTGTGATGGTGGATGGTAGCACGACACGCAAATTTGAAGGTACGGGATTAGGATTAGCGATTTCACGAAACTTGATTGAACTCATGGGAGGTAGCATTACTCTTGAAAGTGCCGGACTGAATCAAGGTACAACGGTGAAGATTGCTTTACCGATAATTGATGGTACTTCGTTAACAGATCCAACGGAGGAAAAAGCTTTCCAGAATCTGGGAGTGGCTTCTGGGGATGAAGAAGTAAGAGAGATCAACTCATGCCCTATTCATCGGGAAGAAACCCTTCAAAACTCTAACGGGATCAATGAATCTCAGAAAGCTGGGTTAGATGAAGAAAATTACGAATTGCCACTTGTAGAGAATAATTATGAGCTTGATCTCCTGCCGCAGCCTGCCCTTCCCCGCCTGCCATCAGGAGAAGCTTATGCTAACCGAACCACGGAAAGATAGAAAATTTTCATTTAAGAAATTGGGAATTAACGCGATGTGCGACTTATTCTTAGAACCCCTCTCCAAACCTCTCCCCGAAGCGGAGAGAGGCTTTTAATCTTGCTCCCCTTCCCTAGTAGGGAAGGGGTTGGGGGTTAGGTTTGAGAGAAAGTTGCACACCGCGTGAATTATTTAAAAAATATATTCACAGCTTGCTTACATAGAAATCTATCCCATGATCTTGAGAGAAGCTCACTTCAATGATGTAACCAGAATTGCTCAAATTCACATAGACACTTGGCGGACAACCTACCGAGGTATTATCCCAGAAGATTATCTCGCTCAACTGTCCTACAAAAAACGTGAACAGGGTTGGCAACAAATTTTGAGCCAGGCAGCAGTTCAAGGACAGTTTACCTATGTAGTTGAAAATCAGGCAGGGCAAGTTATTGGCTTTGCTAATGGCGGCCCAGAACGTAAAGGAAATCCTCTTTACAAGGGCGAACTCAATGCTATCTACATTTTAGATAGCTACCAACAACAAGGTATTGGACGCCAACTCGTCAGGATGGTTGTGAAGCGACTTGCTCAAGTAGATATTCATTCAATGCTGGTATGGGTACTAGCAGACAATCCAGCCTGTAAATTTTATCAAGCTCTAGGTGGGCAAAAAGTTGATGAACAGCTCATCGAGAGAGGTAATTCTCAACTCAAAGAAGTTGCTTATGGGTGGACAGATACTAACGTTCTCATCCGAAATAGTAATTAGATATTCGTTGATTTTAAAACAACAGGCTGTCCGCCCTGGTTAAGAGATGCTGTAATACCAGAGAGAATTTGTACTAACTCTGTGCCTACCCAGCCAGATGAAACTGCTGGTAAGGTATTATTAATAACACAAATAACAAAGCGATCGCATACTCTCTGCAATGGTTCGCCTGTTTCTAGTTCTAACACCTCTCGCCTTTGATTCACAGGCAAAAATTGATTCCCCTGACGTTCAAACTCACCATGTAACAAAGTCAAAGGAGATGAGGGTGACATTTCATCAAAAATCAAACTTCCCAGGCTACCCACAACCCCAAGTCGTCGCTGTTTATCGGGATTCAGCCAGCATAAGTGAATATATGCTTGAAAGCCATCGGGGTACGTCAGTGTAACCCAAACTAAATCAGCCAAGCCTGATAGGGATTGTGTAAGTTCCCCACTCCCTTGACTTTGTAACCAAACTGTACCCGTAGCCTGTACTTTTACGGGGATCTGACCCAGCCAATTATTAAAAATGGCAATATCATGAATGGCTAAATCCCACAAAGCATCAACATCTTGACGGACTGGCCCTAAATGGGTGCGGGTGGCGTAGCCATAACGTAAATCACCTAATTTACCAGCTTTAACTACAGCTTGCCCTTGCTCAACTGCTGGATGAAATAAATAAGTATGGTCAACCATCAGTACTAAATGCTCTTGCTCTGCCAACTGGCAAAGTTCTAGACATTCAACAGGGTCTAAAGTTAAGGGTTTTTCTGCCAAAACGTGGTATCCCTGCTTTAAGGAGTCCTTGATTAAGGCGTAGTGAGTCGTAGCGGGAGTGGCGATCGCTACTGCTGTTAATCCTGGTACTTGCTGTAAAGCTGACCAATGAGTACTCAATAAGATATTTTCATCTAAGTTAAACTGCTGCTTCACTGCCGCTAATCTTTCTGCATGGGGGTCTATTACAGCTACAACACTCACTTGGGAATGTGCTAAAAAATTCCGCAGTAAATGTACTCCCCAACGCCCAACACCAATAACAGCAATTTTAATTTGGTTAGTCATTATATTTAGTCAATAGTCATTAGTTATTAGCCATTAGTACAAAAATTACCAACAACTAACAACTGACATTCTACTCAATATAAAATTGAATTCAGGTATTTTCCTGATTGGCGATCGCTAAAAAAGCTACTTTAGCTGCGGCTTGTTCAGCAGCTTTGATTGAGCGTCCTTTGCCTTCACCTAGTTTATTGTCATGCAACCAGACTTCAGCTGCAAAACGCTCTTGATTTTGGTTAGTTTGACTGATCTCTACGACCCGATACTCAGGTAAAACCTTAAATTGTGCCTGTGTCCATTCTTGCAGGGCAGCTTTGTAATTAAGCCTAGCAGGATCGAGGCGAATTTCTGTTGCTAGTTTTTGAAAGTGATCATCTAACCACGGGCGAATTAAATCCAAATTGTTAGTACTGAGATACAGCGCACCCAGGACAGCTTCAAAAGCATCTGCTAATCGTGATTCTTGACCTACTTTATCACTGGTAGCACTACCTGCAACTAGTAAATATAACTCTAAACCATATTCTCTAGCCAGTTGAGCCAGGATGCGATCGCTCACCAACACCGAACGAATTGCCGCAAAATCCCCCACTGGACAATCTGGATATGTTTCCCACAACAAAACCGCCGCCGCCAATCGCACTACTGCATCACCGACGAACTCTAGTTGTTCATAATTTGCTGATTCCGAAACAGTCGGATGAGTCAGCGCCAAATCCAACAGTTCCCATTTGATGGGTAATCCTGTTGGCAGACCTAACTTTCTTACTAAACTCTCAAGCTGCCTTTGACGGCGGGGATAAACAAGTGTCATCAAGGAGGTGGGGACTGGGGACTAGGGACTAGGAAATTAACTACTCAGCACTCAGAACTCAGCACGGGCTAAACGCCCCGCTACCGCTAACAGCACTTTTAAACGCACTCAGCACTAAAAAGAGGGGAGAGAGTCGGACATAAGCCGGGTTCTGTTCTCAAAAGTGTTTAAAAGCACTTTTGAGGGCAGTTATCTATCTGGGACGTTTGTTACCAAACGCCTCTAGCGGCTCTACTTTAGGAAACTGGTAAAAGACCAACCATAGTCTCCTTTCGCCTTGCTCCCAACCGGGGTTTACCGAGCCAGCGCCTCTCGACGCTGCTGGTGCGCTCTTACCGCACCTTTGCACCCTTACCAAAATAGTTTTGAGTGCTGAGTGCTGAGTGCTGAGTTGTCTTTACTCAGCACTCAGCACTCATTGCTCAGCACTAACTTTGGCGGTATCTTTCTGTGGCACTATCCTCACGATCGCTCGCACTGGACGTTATCCAGCAAGTTTGGTCTTTCGGGAGCCCGGACTTTCCTCAAACCAGTCGCATGACTGATCTGCAACCGCCTGCGCCTACTCTCTCCCTAACTCCAGTGTAATCTTGGATGGCATTATGTGTCCGGTATGGTACTTAATTATCTTCTTGTTCGATTCCAGGGTAAGGCATAAGTCCAGTCTAATTTATTGACAGTGAAGGGACAATTGATAATGTACACAGGAGGTATATTGGCACCTGGCGCTATACCAAAACGCGTCTCACCAATTCTTAATACTAGCTGTAATGAAAATTCTAACTGCGCTCTTCTGTTCATAAAGTCGTTGAACAACTTTTTTTGCGGCTTTTGCAGCCCATTAATATCAAGTAAAGGAGCAGTCGGTTCGTATACTCCAGACCCTTGATTACGCTGGAATACATTCTCTGCTGTTACTGCTTCTGACAGTGTTTTTTTAGGGGCAATCACACTTGGGACTTGTGGTACACCCAAATCACGGGTTAATCCTGGTGATTTACGAATAACTCGGCGTGATTGTTTTGTATTTTCAAATACTAAAGTGCTACTGTCCCAATCAACGTATATGGCAAGACTCTCAGACTTATTTTCAATACTAATTAATAGTTCTTTTAAATCTTTTTCTTTTTCTTTATCTTCAATTGGATACATAGGGTTTAGCTTAAAAGAAATTCCTAGTATTTCTTGGAGATTTTGTCCTTTCAGTTGTTCTTCAAAAACTGCTTTTTGAAACTCAAATTTAACTCTATCGTCAATAGATTCTTTCATGCGATTAAAGACGTAAGCCACGCCAATAATATAAAGGGTCAAAATAACTAAATTTTGCTCGCCATTTCTCATAAATTAGAATATTAACTCCCTGGAATAATTTTGGATATTTGACTCATTAACTATTTCCAATTTTGCTTAATTATGGAAGCATTTTTCAGCCAGCCACGTCGCCAGAAAAAGAATAGCAAACCCAAGGCGATCGCTGCCATTACTGCCAAGCAAATTGGGTAACCCCAATACCAATTCAATTCAGGCATATTATATGGAGATTTTTCGGTATTGAAATTCATTCCATATATTCCCGCCACAAAAGTTAATGGAATAAAAATCGAAGAAACTACTGTTAGCAGCTTCATGATTTCATTCATTTTGTTACTCACTGCCGACAAATAAACATCCATTAATCCAGAAACTAGTTCCCGGTAATTTTCTACCATATCCATTACTTGCACGGCATGGTCATAACAATCTCGCAGGTAGATTTGCACTTCTGCGCCTATTAATTTACTGCTATCTCGAATTAAAGAATTAATGGCATTTCTCTGAGGCCAGATAGCACGACGTAGTTGCAGAAGTTCTCGTCTAATTTGATAGATTTGTTGTAGTGTCTCTCGGGTAGGGTTGAGTATTACTTCTTCTTCTAATTCTTCCAGTCGCTCCCCGTACATTTCTAAAACTGGGAAAAAACCATCAATAATTGCATCTAACAAAGCATAAGCTAAATAATCAGACCCCTGTTTGCGAATGATACCTTTACCTCTATCAATTCGTAACCTCACTCCTTCAAAGCAATCATGTTCTGGTTCTTCCTGCACTGTAAGCAGATAATGTTTTCCTAAGACAAAACTCACTTGCTCGCTGTAAAATCCACAGTTTTTTTCCATTGGCACTACCATCTGAGCAATTATGAGTAATTGGTCTTCATAATCTTCAATTTTAGGGCGTTCCCCCATATTGACTACATCTTCTAAAACTAGAGGATGTAAATCAAAAACTTTACCCAATCGTTGTAATATGTCTTGATTTCCTAATCCTTGGACGTCCACCCAAGAGACAGATTCCTGATCCAGATAAGTGGTACATTCTTCAGGGGCTTCTATTTGTTTACGAATGAAGTTATTTTGGTTATAGTCAAACAAAAAAATTGTGGGAGCTTCAGCATTTTCATCAATGATGATAGTCCCTGGCAGAGTTCCTGGTTGGTGATAAAATTCTTTTTTGTAGAACTTCTTCACTGCTTTGGGTATACGGCGAAGTTTTCTTACCATGATTTTTTCCTAATACTTAATAGTCATTAGTCAAGGGTCAAAAACTTTTAATTTGAGACTTTTGATCCTTGAATGTTAGAAAGGTACCTGTATTTATTTGATATATTGTTAAAAATTTTACAATATCGAATATCAAGATGATTATTTATATAGCCGTAGTCACATAGCTGAGGACAGTGTTGATTGCTCAAAGCTTTGGAATAACTGGGTTTATACTCAGCACTCTGCACTTTGCTATAGTTGACCTGGATTTGTCAAAGATAACATCAGTATGCAAGCGGTTATCATAGCATTCCATTGTCTTTGAGTCAGCAAGGGTATAAAAAAACAGTTTGCCTAGTTACGGCAAACTGCTAACAAAATATTTACATGAGGAAGCAGAGATTAGAACATACCCATGCCACCCATGCCACCCATGCCGCCCATGCCACCCATGCCACCCATGCCGCCCATGTCAGGGGCAGGAGCTGCGGATTTCTTCTCTGGTTTTTCGACGACAATGGCTTCAGTAGTCAAGACCATACCAGCAATGGAACCAGCATTTTGCAAAGCTGAGCGCACTACTTTAGCAGGGTCGATAATGCCGGCAGCTATCAAGTCCTCAAATTCTCCTGTAGCAGCGTTGTAACCAACATTAAAATCACTTTGCTTGACTTTAGAGACAACAACAGAACCTTCATCACCAGCATTATCTGCTATTTGACGCAAAGGAGCTTCTAAGGCGCGTCTGACAATATCTGCGCCAATTTTTTCTTCTTCGTTCAGGTTGGCTTTAATTGCCTCTATTTTGGTGGTCAAATTAATTAAAGTTGTGCCACCACCAGGAACAATACCTTCTTCTACAGCTGCTTTGGTGGCGTTCAACGCGTCTTCAATCCGCAGTTTGCGGTCTTTGAGTTCGGTTTCTGTGGCTGCACCCACTTTAATCACTGCTACACCACCAGCTAGCTTGGCAATGCGTTCTTGCAGTTTTTCTTTATCGTAATCGGAATCAGTTTCTTCTAATTGTTTACGAATTTGAGCAATCCGCTTTTGCACCTCTGGCTTGGTATCACCAGCAGCCACAATTGTGGTGTTTTCTTTGTCAATGTTGATTTTGCGGGCGGTTCCCAACATCTCTAAAGAAGCGGTATCTAGGCTCAAACCGATTTCTTCAGAAATCCATTGTCCATCGGTGAGGATAGCAATATCTTGTAACAAGGCTTTGCGGCGATCGCCAAATCCGGGCGCTTTGATAGCAGCAACAGCCAGCACACCCCGTGCTTTGTTGACTACCAAAGTTGCTAAAGCATCTCCTTCTACATCTTCGGCAATAATCAGCAAGGGTTGACCCGAACGAGCAACTTTTTCCAATACAGGAACTAAATCCTGGATGCTGCTGATTTTTTTGTCGGTAATTAGGATGCGGGCATTTTCAAACTCTACTGTCATCCGGTCGTTGTTGGTGATGAAGTAGGGAGAAATATAACCCCTGTCAATTTGCATCCCTTCCACTACTTCCAGTTCAGTTGTCAGGGATTTGGATTCTTCAACAGTGATGACGCCGTCTTTGGTGACCTTTTCCATGGCTTCGGCAATCATCGCGCCGACTTCCTCATCATTACCAGATGAGACAGTCGCAACTTGAGCGATCGCACTTCCTTCTACTGGCTTTGTCACCTTGGCAATTTCTTGCACTAGTGCTTCGATGGTTTTGTCGATTCCCCGCTTCAAGCTGATGGGGTTGCTACCAGCTGCGACGTTCTTTAAACCTTCCTTAATTAACGCCTGTGCTAATACTGTGGCAGTAGTGGTGCCATCACCAGCGATATCCTTGGTTTTGGATGCCACTTCCTGAATCAGTCTTGCACCAGTGTTTTCTAAAGGGTCTTCTAATTCAACTTCTTTAGCAACAGTGATACCATCATTGACAATTTGGGGCGCGCCAAATTTTTTTTCTAAAAGGACGTTACGACCTCTTGGCCCCAAGGTGATTTTCACCGCGTCGGCTATGGCGTTGACACCCCTCTCTAGCGCCCGCCTGGAATCTTCATCAAATGAAATAATTTTTGCCATGTTTCATCTCTCTAGCGCTTCCATTAGACAATTTAGCACTCACAGGACAAGAGTGCTAATCACCCCAAGCTCAGATTATAAATGTAAATAAAAAAAATTGATTAATATACAGTTGATGCTCATATACGATACTGGCAGTAATGGTTGAATTGAGGGATGAACCTAGACAACTTCCTTAAGTCCCTCGGCATTGCCGACCCTAGCGGCACCGGCTGGTTGGCAGTAGTCGGCACGTTTCTCTTAGCTTGGCTGGTAACGTGGCGTTTAATTCCCACAGTACGCAAATTCGCCCTGCGTGTAGGTTGGGCTGACCAACCAAACGCACGCAGACTCAATCAGCAGCCCTTGCCGAATGCAGGGGGTCTAGCTATCTATGCGGGAGTGATTGCCGCAATGGTACTAGCTAGCCTTTTGCGACCTATCGCCCTGCAAAATGTGTTGGCTCAGGTGCTAACTATTCTACTAGGAGGTTCCATCCTAGTGCTGGTTGGTTTTATCGATGATCAGTTCGGTTTACCCCCCTCTGTTCGGTTGTGGGCACAAATTGTCACGGCATTGTTGCTGTTTGCTAATGGCATCAGCATCGAGGTTGGTTTTAATACACCCATTGACTCGTTGCTTTCAATGTCGGTGACTGTACTTTGGGTAGTAGGTATTACCAACGCCATCAACTTGATGGATGGTATGGATGGATTAGCGGGGGGAGTCAGTTTTATTACTGCTATGAGTTTACTGGGGGTAGCTGCCCAATTTCCCAATCGAGCAGCAGCTATTTTAGTTCTTGCAGCTTTAGGGGGTGGTGCGTTAGGCTTTTTGCGCCATAACTTCCACCCCTCTCAGATCATCATGGGTGATGCTGGAGCATACTTTTTTGGTTATGTACTGGCTGCAACCAGTATTTTAGGTAACCTGCAAGAAAGTACAATCTTTGCCCTTGGCCCCACAGTGTTGTTCTTATTGTTGCCAGTGCTAGACACGACACAAGTGTTTGTCCGCAGATTATTGGCAGGTAAAAACCCTCTCAGTACCCCCGGTAAAGACCATCTACACCACCGTTTACTCGCTTGGGGATTTTCCCAGCCTCATGCCGCATTAACCCTTTGGGCAATCACTTTAGTTTTTAATTTGCTGGCCATGAGAATACAAGGCATGACCTTGGTGGTGATTATTTCCACTGCCATCAGCATCATCTTCCTTCTAGGCTTTACCGTCTGGCAAAGAATCAGCCAACAATCTTGAGTTCTGGGTCTTGAGTTTTGAGTTGTAGCACTCAGTACTCAGCACTCAGCACTTTTTAAGCCATTACCATGCCACCATCAACGTTAAAGACTTGCCCCGTAATGTAGGCAGCAGCAGGATCTGCCGCGAGAAAGCGCACCATACCGGCGATTTCTTCTGGTTGACCGTAGCGACCTAGGGGGATGAATTTTAAAATATCTTCGGTGTTACTGAGTTTGCTAGTCATGTCTGTAGCGATGAAACCAGGGGCGACGGCATTAACTGTGATACCGCGAGAAGCCAGTTCTTTAGCAACGGTTTTAGTAAAGCCGATAACACCTGCTTTAGCCGCACTATAATTGGCTTGACCGGGGTTACCCATTTGTCCAGCGACGGAGGCAATGTTGATAATGCGCCCAGAACGTTGCTTAAGCATGACTTTACTGGCGGCGCGTGTGCATAAGAAAACACCAGTGAGGTTGAGGTCAATGACGGCTTGCCAATCTTCTGGCTTCATGCGTAACAGGAGTGTGTCGCGGGTGATACCTGCATTGTTGACTAAAATATCAATGCGTTTGAACTTGTCGATCACAGTGTTCAGCAGTGTATCTACTTGATCAGCTTGGGAAACATCAGCTTGCAGGGCGATCGCCTGACCTCCCGCCGCCGTAATTTCTGCAACTACCTGATCAGCGGCCCCACTAGAATTAGCATAATTAACAACTACACTTGCTCCTTGTGTAGCTAATTCTAGAGCGATCGCTCGTCCAATGCCCCGTGACGCACCCGTGACGATAGCGACTTGGTTCTGTAATAAGCTCATTTAATTTTCCTCAAGATTGAAATTACCGCGCTAATGATCTTATGGTGATTTGTGTCTAGAATTTAAGTAATTTGTCTGTTAATCAGACATCTATACCTTTGGGATCAGGTGCAAAATTAGGCAACAATAAAAACAAAATGATGTTACACCGATTCTTTGAGGCACGCATTACCATTGAAAGCAATCAACAGTAAATTGGTGTGTGTCACATGACTACAAAAAAACAATTCAACAGCTTTGAAGAGATGTTATCTGGTTCAGATGTACCTGTTTTAGTAGATTTCTATGCTGATTGGTGTGGCCCTTGTCAGATGATGGTGCCGATTTTAGAACAGGTGAATGCCCAACTGAAAGACCGTTTGCGAATTGTTAAGATTGACACGGAAAAGTATACAGAACTAGCCAGTCAATACCAAATTGCCGCCCTGCCAACATTAGTCCTGTTTAAGCAGGGTCAGCCTGTGGATAAAATTGAAGGAGTGATGCAAGCACCTCAATTGGTGCAACATCTGCAAAATTTCATTTAAGAAATATTAAGCATAGAGACGCAAAATTCTGCGTCTCTACATATTAAAAATAATTAATTTTCACGTTACCGAGAGTCTCAGATCCCCAACTTATTAAAGAAGTCAGGGATCTCTTTTTTGTTC
Source organism: Nostocales cyanobacterium LEGE 11386 (assembly GCA_015207155.1). GTDB lineage: Bacteria > Cyanobacteriota > Cyanobacteriia > Cyanobacteriales > Nostocaceae > LEGE-11386. The sequence continues at coordinate 29,977 of JADEXK010000038.1, forward strand.
GTAACTCATTGAGAATTCCTATAGTTGATTACTGTTAGTAAGACTTCCTGGTTGTAGGCTTAAGATTTGTGAAATGGCGGTAAAAGACAGCTTTGCTACTTTTGTCTTCAACAAGTGACTTTATAGTTAAGGTAATAGTGGTCTGTCAAGCATAAATTTAAGAGTGTTACTAGCCTAGTTTTTCAGACTCTGATATCAACTCTGACAGATTAATAATCCGGACAAAATTAATGCATACAGGAAATAAAAATACAGTTGTGATCACAGGAGCATCAACAGGAATTGGTGCGGCGTGTGCTTTACTTTTAGACCAGTTGGGATACTTTGTCTTTGCTGGTGTGCGTAAAGATAGTGATGCTCAAATACTTAAACAAAAAGCATCACCAAGGCTCAACCCAATTTTTTTAGATGTGACTGATGCTGAGTCGATTGAATATGCAGTTGAGACGTTAACAAATGCAGTTGGTGATAGTGGGATTTTAGGTTTAGTGAATAATGCCGGAATTGCCGTCCCTGGCCCGTTAGAACTACTACCCATCGCTGAATTTCAACAGCAGATGCAAGTTAATGTGACTGGACAATTAGCAGTCACACAAGGATTTTTGGGTCTATTACGCCAGGGTAAGGGTCGAATTGTGAATATGGGTTCAATTAGTGGTAGAAGTGCTGCGCCGTTTTTGGGAGCTTATAATGCTTCCAAATTTGCCCTGGAAGGACTCACCGATGTGATGCGTATGGAGTTGCGACCGTGGGGAATCTCGGTTTCAATTATTGAACCAGGGGCGATCGCTACGCCGATTTGGGAAAAGTCTTTTACTCAAATGGACACAGCACGGCAAAACCTACCTCAATCAGCAGAAAATCTTTACGGTAGTGCTATGAGTGCTGTACGTCAGAAAGTAGGAATTTTGGCATCTCAGGGAATTTCTCCAGAACTTGTAGCTCAGGCGGTTGTCCATGCACTGACTGCAAAGCGACCAAAGACACGTTATGTCGTTGGACAAGACGCTAAAATTGCAGTGCTGCTCAAGTATCTATTGCCGGATCAAGTGTATGACCGTGTAATGTTGTATTCTATGGGTTTGTAATTTAAGAACGCCGCGCATTCAAGCAACACCATTCTTTCCGTTTCCAGAGCGTAGCAACCACCCAACCATTTTGTTCTAAAGCATCGGCAACAGCTTTAGATTGTTCTAGTAAGATCCCACTAAAAATTGCCCAAGTACTGGGTTTAGCGATCGCACTCATTTCGGGAATTAACTGAATAATCACGTCAGCTAAGATATTGCAGACGATGCCATCTACTGGTTTTTCTAGCAGTTTCGTTAAAATGTCTACACTGCCTTCTGCTGGGATCAAGCGTTCTGAACTAATATCGTTCAAAGCGCGATTGCTAAAGGTCGATTGCACGGCTAAGGGGTCAGTATCCACAGCATAGACTTTCTCTGCTCCCAGTAATACTGCGCCAATGGAAAGGATACCGGAACCACAACCAATATCCGCAATTACTAAAGGTTCGTGTTTGTTACTTGTACCCGCAAAAGATTGAGGTAATTCACTCAGCCGCATTTCTAAAGATTCCAAACACAATTGGGTTGTGGCATGATTCCCTGTACCAAATGCTACACCAGGATCAAGACGAATCACTAACCGTTCTGATGCTTCTGGCAAAGGTAACCATGCGGGATTAATCAGAAAGCGATCGCCTATTTCTTCAGGTTGCCAATGCTGTTTCCAGCTAGTAGACCAATCTTCTTCATCAATTAATCCCCAGTGCAGGGTAGGAATGGACAATCCTACACAAAGAGCATCTTGACGCAACCACAACGATAGCGCCGCCAAATCTAGTAGCTGTGCTTGAAATCTCGGCAGATAAGCTTTTACTAAACAGGAATTACCTTTAGTTTCACTCGCTGTACCACGGCTGCCAAAATCTTCCAGTCGCCAAAAGACAGAATCTTCTAGCGCTGGTTCACATAAAATCTGTAGTTCCCACCAAGTGTTTGCCATTTTTTAGTGCTGACTGAGTGCTGAGTGCTGAGTGCTGAGTTTAAGAGAGTTGTAAGTTATGAATTAAGAGTTTCGGGAACACCAAAAAATAAATTATCCCATCTTGTGGGATGGGCATCTTGCCCGTCCTTGATAATTAGCAGGCAAGATGCCTGCTCGACAAAACTGCTAACTTTTTTCTTCACTCAGCACTTTTTACTCAGCACTCAGCACTTTTCTTGTGGGATGGGCATCTTGCCTGTTCTTGATAATTAGCAGGCAAGATGCCTGCTCTACAAAACCGCTAACTTTTTTCTTCACTCAGCACTTTTATAGAGTTACTGTGTACGCATCCCGAATTCCCGGTACTTTGGTAATTTCAGCCAAAATGCCATCAGGTAAGGGATCATCGATACTCAAAGCCATTACTGCATCGCCACGGACAATTTTGCGGCCTACTTGCATACTGGCAATATTGACATTAAAGCTGCCGAGTAAGGAACCGAGTTTGCCGATAATTCCTGGCATATCTCGGTGCAGGGTGAACAGCATATATTTGCTGGGGGGTACATTGATGGGGAAACCGTCAACGTCGGTAAGGTGAATTTCTTTATCGCCTAACAAAGCACCTGTGACCGAGTGAGTACCTAAAGTACCTGTAGCTTCTAGGTGCAGTGAGCCGGCGTAGTCACGGGCTGAGGCGTCGCGGGTTTCAATTACCCTGATTCCTCGTTCTTTCGCTTCTATGCTGGCATTGACATAATTTACTCTTTCTCGTAAGGCTTGGTAAAGTAGTCCTTTGAGAGATGCTACCACTAAAGGTTGACTTTTGTTGGTTGCCAGTTCGCCTTGTAAGCGGACATTGAGTAATTCGACTCGTCCCCCAGCTAATTGTCCTACCAACTTACCCAAGGTTTCGGCTAACTGCATGTAGGGTTTGAGTTCTTCCAATACATCAGGGCCAAGTCCGGGAATGTTGACGGCTGAACGTGCGGGTAATCCTAAGAGGACATCGCGAATTTGTTCAGCCACGTCAATGGCTACATTCACTTGAGCTTCTGTAGTCGAGGCTCCCAAATGCGGGGTGAGGATGACTTCTTTACCGAGCGATCGCAATTCAGATTCACCTAGTGGTTCTGACTCGAACACATCTAAAGCTGCACCCAGAATTTTACCTTCTTTAATCGCTGCTGCTAGCGCTGCTTCATCAATAATGCCACCACGAGCGCAGTTAATAATCCTGGCTGTAGGTTTCATTTTTGCCAGGGAGGTGGCATTGATTAAGTGGGTGGTTTCTGGAGTTTTAGGGATGTGTAGTGTAATATAATCTGCTTGCTGCATTAGTAAATCCATATCTACTAACTGACAGCCAATTTGTTCTGCCCGTTCTGTGGAAATAAAGGGATCATAAGCTAGTAGTTTCATCCCCATTGCTTTCGCCACAGCAGCAACATGGGAACCGATTTTACCCAATCCCACAACGCCGAGAGTTTTTTTATAAACTTCTGCACCAACAAAAGTTTTGCGATCCCACTCACCGCGCTTCACTGAAGCATTCGCATCAGGAATGTAACGAGATAGAGATAACATCATCGCTAGGGCGTGTTCGGCGGCGGCGATGGTGTTACCTTCTGGGGAATTAACAACGACAATTCCTCGGCGAGTGGCTGCGGGAACATCTACATTGTCTACACCTACACCGGCACGACCAATAATTTTTAACTGAGTACCAGCTTCAATAATTTCTTGTGTAACGCGCGTACCAGAGCGAATCATCAGCGCATCATAATCACCGATAATTTCGATTAATTCTGCTGGTTTTAGACCTGTCTTGACATCTACAGTAGCAACTTGGGAAAGAATGTCAATTCCAGCTTGGTCAATAGGATCGGAGACGAGAACCTTAGACATGATTACTTGATTTCTTTTTTAAGTTACAGATTTTGCTGCACAAGACTTTTTAGTTTAGTCCTTATCTGTGGCCATTCAGCAAAAAGTATTTGTTTTAATCTCAACCTCTCTCTCACTCATGTCTTGAGATGATGGTAACAGGGTATTAATCGCAGAGATGGTCTGGCACTGCCTCCTGATATCTGAGAACAAGTGGTTATTTGTGCCACTCTTTCGGTAAATATAAACCATGAATAGACCAAAAAATTATATGTTTATTAATAGTTAAGAGTTACCTAGTATTTCTCAGGGTGATCGCTTTCGCCTCAATATATGCGACACCCACAAATCGCTATAATGCAGATGAGAACACTGGTGTATAAGTTGTGGAACCAGTCATGTTAAACTTCGACTTGCCAAGGTACTTACCTTCTGCCGATGAACTACCCGACTCTGATGAAACACCTGTGGACAATGAACTACAAGAACTAATACCAGGTTTATTAAAAGCAATTCTACTGTTACTTTGGGAAGAACGCATGGATTGGTTCTTTGGGGTAGATATGGGTATTTATTATCACCCTGATAAACTAGCAATTGTTCCAGATGGATTTTTGAGTTTGGGGGTAGAACGGTTTTATGATGAGGAACTACGTCCCAGTTATGTGTTGTGGGATGAAAATGTTGTACCGATTTTGGTGTTAGAAGTAGTTTCCCCCAACTATCGCAAAGAATACAGTGATAAATTAAATGAATATGCTGCTTTAGGTGTACTTTATTACGTCATTTATTCTTCTCGCCGTCGCCGTAAACCACGCTTAGAAGTACATAAGTTAGTTAATGGTAAATATGAATTACAACCAGGAAACCCTGTTTGGCTACCAGAAATTGGCTTAGGAATTGGTTGCGAAAGGGGAAACTATTGCGGTGTAACACGGGAATGGATGTATTGGTACGACGAGTCAGGGAAGCGGTATCCCACACCACAAGAACAGATTAAACAAGCACAAGAACAGGCGCTACTTGCAGAACAACGCGCTCAACAAGAGGCGCAACGTGCCCAACAGTTAGCAGAACAATTAAGAGCTTTGGGTATAGACCCTGAGAATTTAGGATCAGGTTGATATCGTGTCTGATGAAGAGTGCTGAGTAGGTAAAAGACTTATGCTTGGATTAATATATTTTCTAATAACTTGACATTAGCATAGACTGTATCCATGTAAGGCGTAGGAACCTGAGTTAATCTGCCTAGTTCAATTACTGCCCCTAAAATAGCCTCCACCTCTGTGGGACGACCTGCTTCGATGTCTTGTAGCATAGAAGTTTTGTGAGCGCCAACTTTTTCCGCCCCATTGATACGCTGTTCTAGAGTGATCCCAAATTCAATGCCCAATTTCTCAGCAATCATTTGGGCTTCCGTCATCATTTGCTTTGCCAGGTCGCGGGTTAAGGGATATTGACAAATTTGCTCTAAAGTTGCGCGAGTTAAGGCACTGATAGGATTAAATGCTAAATTACCCCAAAGTTTTATCCAAATTTCTGTGCGAATTTGCGTCCTAATAGGGGCTTTGAATCCTGCACTTTTAAAGCTTTGGGCTAGTTGTTGAATGCGTTCAGTTTTGGAATTGTCGATTTCTCCTAAACTAAAGCGATCGCCTTCAATATGTTGAATTACTCCTGGGGCTGTCAAGGTGGTCGCTGGGTATACTACACAACCAATTACCCGGTCTACATCTATATTGGCAGCAATTGAATTATCTGGGTCAACAGCGTGAATTTGCTGCCTTTCATATTCACCGCCATGTTTGTAGAAATACCACCAAGGAATACCATTTTGGGCAGTGACAACCATTGTATGAGAGTGGTAAAGCGATGATAACAAAGGAGCGATCGCAGGTAAACTCTGAGCCTTCACAGCCAGAACTACCACATCTTGCACACCAGCCTCAGTGATATCACTAGTCGCTAGAGAAGGAGTCACTACCTGAGTTGACCCATCTGCCATAATTAGCTCTAGTCCCTTGCTTTGAATAGCCTCCAAATGCCGACCACGGGCAATTAAAGTGACATCTTCTCCAGCTAGAGACAGTTTACCCCCCAAATAACCACCAATAGCACCAGCACCGACAATACAAATTTTCATATAATTCTTAACCCTGTTCTGTCACTTCCGGAAAACAATAATCGTAGCGAAACACTGGAACTTTTATCTCATCAAGCTTTGAGCTTTTCTTTTCTAATAAAAACTAAAATTTGTAGCCAAAAACTGAAAAGTAAAGCTCCGAAAGGCTTTCAGCGATTGGGTTTTCCCAGTCTGACACAAGAGGGTTAATTCGGAATTAAAAGGGAACGGGGAACAGAAAAACTGGTGTTGCATAATTGTGAGATGATTTAGTTCACGCAGAGGCGCAGAGACGCAGAGAGAATCAGGAGTTTAAGATTTTAATACATCAAATTTCGTTGCATTCTTCAGTAATGCCGAAAAACTTTCTCTTCACTCCCCCATCTTCCTACTCCCTATTCCTTACTCCCCACTCCCCAAATTAAGCAACTTAGCCATATTCAGCCGTTGTAATTTCCCAGTAGCGCCACGGGGTAATGCTTCTAAAATATGAATTTGCTTAGGTACTTTGAACTCTGCCAAGAGATTTGAGCAGTAGGATTTTAACTCCTGTTCATTAGTGTTACCCTTGAGGACAACAGCAGCATGAATTTCTTCCCCTAGGGATTTGTGAGGTACAGCAAACGCTAAGGCTTCAGCCACCGCAGGATGACGCAGCAGCAAATCATCTATTTCCAAGGGCGAAATTTTCTCACCACCGCGATTAATTAGTTCTTTAATTCTGCCTGTAAGGTAAAGATAATTATCTGCATCTAACCTACCTTGATCACCAGTGCGAAACCAACCGTTAACGAAAGCAGTAGCGTTGGCTTGGGGGTTATTTTCATAGCCATCAACTACATTTGCTCCTTTCACCACTACTTCACCGAGACTACCTTGCGGAAGCAAATTGCCATCCTCATCCATAATTCCGACTTCCACTCCAAAACCATAGCCGACACTACCCGGTTTACGGACTTGAGGCGGTAAAGGATTAGAAGTCATCATGTGTGCAGCTTCAGTCATGCTGTAAGATTCCACCACTGGTGCATTCAGAACTGCTTCCATTTGTTCAATAATTACTGGTGGTAGAGGCGCGCTGCTAGAACGAATGAAGCGGAATGTATTAGTTTTGATAATATCTTGATTACGACTGGCTCTAGCGAGAATCATTTGGTGCATAGTTGGTGCAGCAGAGTACCAAGTCGGTTTGTAGCGTTCAACTAATTTCCAGAATTCTAAAGCATTAAATCCAGTAGGACAGATGAATGTCCCTCCTGATGCTAAAGTTGCCAGCAGACATCCCACTAATCCATGAATGTGAAACAACGGCATGAGACATAAATTAATGTCGTTGGCTGTGAGGTTATAGACACCGATGATATTGTGAGCAGAAGCGATCAGATTACGGTGTCGAATGGGAACTCGCTTAGGGCGGCTGGTGGTACCACTGGTATGCAGAATGATTGCCACATCATCAGCATTAGGGAAGGAAGAATGAGGGTTGTTTAGCGGCTGAGGAGTTCCCCTATTCAATTCCAGCCTTAATGTGCCGTCAAGATTAGTTATGGCACTGATTAACAGCATATCCGGTGTAGTCGCTGCGATCGCGGTTTCTTGAGTTCCCGGTAAGGTAATTAATGCTTTGGCTTGCAAGTCTTCGTAGTAAAAAGCAAATTCATCTTGTTTGTACCTGGGATTGAGGGGTGCAGCAGTACCACACATCGCAGCCGCAAGAAAGGCGATCGCCATTGGGGAACCGTTGGCCATTGCAATGGCAATGCGATCGCCTCTACCCAAACCAAAGCTGTTTAACTGGGAAACCAAGGAAATGACATTTTCTCGTAATTGCTGATAGGTGAGAGTCGGTTGATCCGGTGTGCCCAAAGCTGGATGATTGTTTTCTTCGGCTAAAAGATCAAGTAAGTGCATGTATTCAAGATTGATCAAAAGATTTATGCGGAAGTTATTTAAGCGATCGCCTCAGGGTCAACACCTAACTCACGTAACTTAGCGGCTAATATTTCCGCGCGTTGGTGTTCCTGTTCCGCGCGTTGATGTTCCTGTTCCGCGCGTTGGCGTTCTTGTTCCGCTTGTTCTTGACTCCACAAAAGTAAATTTCCTGCTTGATCCCACCACCGCAGCCAATTCATAGTTTGGCATAGTCTTTCACCCTGCCAGATTCCTAGAAATAGCTCTAACTCAGGAATCCAGAAACGTCCATTGCTATCTGCTGACAGCAAACTATATTGACCATTTTGCAAACACCGGATTTCTAAACTCGGTTCGTAGGGGTCGTAGGTGACGTAGGTAGGAACTTTAAGAATATGTTCATAAAAATAGAGTTTGCCATAGGGTGGAGTTGACCGGACTGATAGTTCTCCATTTTCTGTATCTGACAAAAATTCCATGACTACAGCAACCGCATCGCCTTCTAAATTTGGGGTATAACTACGACGAATTACACCTGCGGCTACAGGCTGTACTTGAGGTACATAAAACCAATCAGGTGCTTTGACAACAATTTTTTTGTTGACTGTGGCTACCAGTCCAAAATTAGAGCCAATTAGCATTTGAGGTTGAATACGTTTTGTTGCTCCCAAAGCATCAGTAAGTGCTGCCGCCAAGGTAGGTTGTTGAATATTTTCCACTGGATCGTCAGGTAAAATGTAGTCGGCTGGAAGTGCCTCCCAAGTAATATTTAGTTCTTTTTGAGTTTTTTGAGTAGGGTGAACTTGTAGAACCATAAAACTACTCCTAGTATTTAGTTAGGGAAACTTTCGTTCCCGCACTTCCCCAGCATAATCTTCTACAGCTTTGGTAATAGTCTCACGCAGATTTGTGTAAACTTTGGCAAATGGTGGTTGCTTTTCTGTCAGACCGAGGACATCTGAGGTAACTAACACCTGACCATCACAATTGACTCCCGCACCAATCCCAATTGTGGGAATATTCAATTTTTGTGTAATCTGCATTGCTAAATCTGCGGGAATATGCTCTAACACTATCGAAAATACACCTGCTTGTTCAAGGGCGATCGCTTCTTGGAAAATCCTCTCACCAGCTTCCTCAGTTTTCCCCTGTTGTCGCAGTCCCAGTTGATGAACTGATTGGGGTGTCAAACCTACATGACCCATGACTGGAATTCCAGCTTGTACCAAACGCGCAATAGTTTCCACCATAGCTGGATAGCCACCTTCCAACTTCACCGCTTGAGCGCCCGTTTCCTTCAAGACTAAGCCAGCCGACTGCATTGCTTGTTGGAAGCTTTCTTGATAAGTCAAAAACGGCAAATCAACCACAACTAGAGCTTGTTTCACACCACGGCACACAGCTTTAGCATGGTAGAGCATTTCCTCTAGGGTAATTGGTAGTGTGGTTTGATACCCTAAAACAGCTGCCATCGAGTCCCCTACTAGGATTAAGTCTACCCCAGCCGCATCGATCAGTTGGGCGATCGCATAATCCCAGGCGGTCAATGCTACGATTAAACGCCCTTGTTGTTTCCATTGAATTAATTGCTGGGTAGTGATTGCCATCTTTTTAATTTAGGTGATAGGGGATAGGTGATAGGGGATAGAGGAGTGAAATGAGAAAAAATTTAGTTCTCTGTAACCTGTAACCTGTCCCCTATTCCCTACTTAACAGCCCGACTGAACGCCAAGTGAGGTTTTGCTTTTTCCATTTTGGGCATTAACCAAGCTAGACCTTCACTAGTACCGATCCATAATTTATTGCCGATGTTGGGCGCAAGGGCAAGAACTCGACTAGAAGGAAGTCCAGCAACTTCGTCTAATACAGCTCCTGTATTTGGATTTAATCGTAACAAACCATTGTGAGTTCCCACCCATACACTACCATCTTGGGCAAAGCTCACTGCTGTAACATTCCGTCCCCGCAGGCGAGTTACAGACCTCAGGACTGCACCAGTTTTTGGGTTAATCACTAGCAAATTATTCGGCATTCCTGCCCAAATTAACCCTTCTGGACTAATGGCTAAAGCTTGTACTGTTGTCCCTGGTAACTCGTTAATCCGTTTTATGATCATAGCGCTGGCAGTATTCACCCGCACTAGTCCATCCAGTGTGCCAATCCACAATTGACCTTCGGCATCTAAAGTCATGGCGTTGGCGCTAACCCCAGGCAACTTTTTTAATGTGGTCATAATTAAGCCTTGGTCAGGACTAATTAGAGCTAAACCATTATCAGTTCCCGCCCATAAATAGCCTCGCTTATCAATCAGCAGCGACAAAACCCGCTTGGAAGGCAAAAATAAATTCTGCGCTGTAATTTCACTAGTGCGGGGGTCTACTCGCTTGAGTCCCTCATAAGTCCCTACCCACAAGCGTCCCACTTTATCTTGGGCTAAATCACCAATGGCAATATTTGGTAAACTAACACGAGCTAAAATTTTGCCTGTGTTTGGGTCAATTCGCGATAATCCTCGCCAGGAACCCACCCAGAGATTACCTGTAAAATCGCCTAGTAGGTTGTTAACACGATAATCTGTTTCTATTGACCTCTCTTGGATTCCCCGTTCATCAGGTAAAGGGTCTACTCGCGGTGGTGGTGGTACAGCCGGATAAGAAGGGGTTAACTCGGATGAATCAATGTCAGGGGTTTTTTGTGGCGGCACACTAGTACCTATTTTGTCTGCCCTTGCTGCATTTGTCATAGATACAATGCCAACGCTGGGCAAAGCTATTAACCCTAGAAATATAGAAGTAAGCAATAATTTAGTTTGCTTGTGAAACAATACCACGGTGACATTTCCTTTGGAGACAGTACTCATAACCATTACCTAAACAGGCTGGCGGTTAATTTCAGTGTTCCCCTGGTAAGTGTGTTTTAAACGTCACCAATAAATTTTTTGGGATTGAGGACTGGGGAAGAGGCAGAGGAGGAAGAACTTATGTTAGTCTTGTCCCCTGCTGCCCTACTCCCTTACAATCAGAGTTTATTTTTGTAAATTATTCTTAACAAAATGTTTAAAACTTTATGTAATAACAAATTTAAATAAATAAGTTAAAAACTTTCAAAGAATAACTTATCAAATTCTTGATATATTGTGAGACAAGTTACAAATTACGTGGTGTGCAATTTCTTTTTCTTTCGCTTATCACTCTGCTGAATTTCTGTCAAGCAAATTCTTTCTTGGTTTGTTTCCCATTATTAGGGGACATATCAGGAATGCGGAGGTGGGAGTGCCTGTTAGCAAGCCCAATCCCCTAAAAAATCCCGATGTGTAGGGGGATAATATAATACCTGCCGCAAAGCGCGGAGTTTTTGCAGGAAATACAAAAATTTAGCGGGGCAAGAGAAAGAGTTAAAAGAGAATTTTTATTCATGGGATGAGGGAAAAGCAAAAGCGCGAGGTCTTGTACCTTTGCGTGAGGAAAAAATTTGTCATCAATTGTTTTGTTGCCAGAAAACCGCCACCCTCTGCCAAAAGTAACCTCTAACAAAAAGATTTTCCTGATTTTTCCCGCAATCAGTGAGGGGAAATCACGGGAGTGAGAGGAAGTTGCACAGAACGTGATTTGATTAAGTAATTAAAGAGTGACTTCTTGGAAGGGAATTTATGTCTTACGCTCAAACGAAGACCCAGAGCAAATCAGGGTATCAAGCCGGGGTTAAAGATTACAGACTAACTTATTACACCCCAGATTACACACCTAAAGATACAGATATTCTTGCGGCATTCCGGATGACTCCCCAACCTGGAGTTCCCCCCGAAGAAGCAGGCGCGGCTGTAGCGGCTGAGTCTTCTACCGGTACTTGGACAACTGTGTGGACAGACTTGCTCACCGACCTAGACCGCTACAAAGGTCGTTGCTACGACATCGAACCCGTTGCTGGTGAAGATAACCAATACATCTGCTACGTTGCTTATCCTCTAGACTTGTTCGAGGAAGGCTCCGTCACCAATATGTTGACCTCTATTGTCGGTAACGTATTTGGTTTTAAAGCTCTGCGGGCACTACGTTTGGAAGACTTGCGGATTCCGGTTGCTTACCTGAAGACCTTCCAAGGGCCTCCTCACGGTATTCAAGTTGAGCGTGACAAGTTAAACAAATATGGTCGTCCTTTGTTGGGTTGTACCATTAAACCCAAACTAGGTTTGTCTGCTAAGAACTACGGACGCGCTGTATATGAGTGTTTACGTGGTGGTTTGGACTTCACCAAAGACGACGAAAACATCAACTCTGCACCATTCCAAAGATGGCGCGATCGCTTCTTGTTTGTCGCAGAAGCCATCCACAAAGCACAAGCTGAAACCGGCGAAATCAAAGGTCACTACCTCAACGTTACCGCCCCCACTTGTGAACAAATGTTGCAACGGGCTGAGTTTGCAAAAGAACTCAAAATGCCCATCATTATGCACGACTACCTGACCGCAGGTTTCACCGCCAACACCACATTGGCTCGTTGGTGTCGTGATAACGGCATTTTGCTGCACATTCACCGAGCAATGCACGCCGTAATCGACCGTCAAAAGAACCACGGTATTCACTTCCGTGTATTGGCTAAAACCCTGCGGATGTCTGGTGGTGACCACATTCACACCGGTACCGTAGTTGGTAAGTTGGAAGGTGAGCGTGGGATCACAATGGGCTTCGTTGACCTGTTGCGCGAAAACTACATTGAGCAAGACAAGTCTCGCGGTATCTACTTCACCCAAGATTGGGCTTCTATGCCTGGTGTAATGGCAGTTGCTTCCGGTGGTATCCACGTATGGCACATGCCCGCACTAGTCGAAATCTTCGGTGATGACTCCGTACTGCAATTCGGTGGTGGTACACTTGGTCACCCCTGGGGTAATGCACCTGGTGCAACCGCTAACCGTGTAGCCTTAGAAGCTTGTATCCAAGCTCGTAACGAAGGTCGCAACTTGGCTCGTGAAGGTAACGACGTTATCCGCGAAGCTGCTAAGTGGAGTCCTGAACTGGCTGTTGCTTGCGAATTGTGGAAAGAAATCAAGTTCGAGTTCGAGGCCATGGATACTGTCTGATCCTCCGGTAACAAGTAAAAAGTTAAAAGGTGAGACAGCGCGGTCTTGGGGAGCCAGTCCGTTGGGCGGCTTAGCCGACTTAAAGGAACTGGCGTGGTTTCCCCCATGAGCGACTGGCGTAGACGCCGAAGGCGGCTTCTCGTAGAGTACCCGAAGGGTAGAAGAAATAATCATTCTTTCTCTTTACTTTTTACTTTTGCTTTTTACTTTTTATGGGCTGGGGTCAAACATGAATCTTAAGCAAATTGCCAAGGATACAGCCAAGACACTGCAAAGCTACCTGACTTATCAGGCGCTGAAGACAGTACTGGTACAGCTAGGCGAAACGAATCCGCCATTGGAGCTTTGGCTACATAACTTTTCTGCTGGCAAAATCCAGGATGGAGAAGCGTATCTTGAGCAACTGTTTCAAGAAAAGCCAGACTTGGCATTGCGGATCATGACTGTCAGAGAACACATAGCGGCAGAAGTCGCCGAATTCCTTCCAGAAATGGTTCTTACTGGCATTCAGCAAGCCAATATGAAACAACGTCGCCAGCATCTAGAACGCATCACGCTAATAGATACATCTCACCCCAGTCCGCAACCAGAACAGCAGACAAGTTCAGATCCCAACAGTGAACAGTGAACAATTATTCACTAAATAACTGAAAACTAGTATCAATCCCCACCCATTATCAAAAGCTATGCAAACTTTACCAAAAGAGCGTCGTTACGAAACCCTTTCTTACCTACCACCTCTTTCTGATGCTCAAATTGCCAAGCAGATTCAGTACATCTTGACTCAAGGTTATATTCCTGCTGTTGAGTTCAATGAAACTTCTGAACCTACTGAATTGTTCTGGACAATGTGGAAATTGCCTTTGTTTGGCGCTAAATCCACTCAAGAAGTACTGAACGAAGTACAATCTTGCCGTTCTCAATACAGCAACTGCTATATCCGTGTTGTAGGTTTTGACAACATCAAGCAGTGCCAAGTTCTCAGCTTTATTGTTCACAAACCCAGCAGATACTAAAAACAAGCTGAATTAATTTTGGGGAAGTTTAATTAATTTTTCCCTTGATAGAGAGGTAGAATTATCTGCCTCTCTTATTTTTAAGTATTTTTTGTATACAGAAAACTTACTTAGAATTTACATGAGTGAATCTACAATAATTTCTAGCACAGCATCACCTCGGACTCGTCAAAATCTGGCTACAGACTTTTTCAATGCAGGTTTAACTTCAGGTATGACTGTGATTGTACACTCTTCTCTCAGTTCACTGGGATGGGTTTGTGGGGGTTCAGTTACAGTAGTTCAAGCACTGATGGATGTGATTACGCCAGTAGGGACTCTGGTAATGCCTACCCATTCTGGTGATTTGTCTGACCCTGTTGAGTGGCAAGCACCATCTGTCCCCAAAGACTGGTGGTCAATTATTCGTGAAACCATGCCAGCTTTTGACCCAAGAACAACTCCTACAAGAGGTATGGGTAAAATTGTTGAAACTTTCCGAACTTGGCAAAATGTAGTGCGGAGTTCTCATCCAGCAGTTTCGTTTGCTGCTTGGGGAAAGCACGCCGAAGAAATCACCTCAGATCATACTCTTGATAACTCCCTGGGAGAAAGTTCGCCGTTAGCTCGTCTCTATGACTTGAATGGTTGGGTGCTGTTATTGGGAGTTGGGTACGACAATTGCACTAATTTTCATTTAGCTGAGTATCGAGTTGGTCAAGCGCAGCGAGTGAACAAGGGTGCGCCAATTTTGGAGAGGGGAGAGCGAGTCTGGAAATCGTACACAGACATTGAATTAGACAGTGAAAATTTTGTGGACATGGGTAAAGCTTTTGAGCAAGCTGGTCATGTCAAAGTCTCGACAGTTGGCTCTGCACAAACAAAGCTATTTTCTATCATAAATGCTGTTGATTTTGCAGTTAGTTGGTTATTAGCTAATCCCAGGTAAACTTAGTAAAGAAGAGAAGGTTTAGTGGCTGAAAAATCTGGACATCAAATCAGAATTTGTTTTCTGGGTGAGTCATTTGTTAATGGTGCAGGCGACCCTGATTGTCTTGGTTGGACAGGAAGAATATGTGTAAATGCTAATAAAAAATTGGGGTGTTCAAGAAAAAACAGAAATCGCCGAACTAAAAGGACATACTAAAGCAGTAACATCAGTATCCTTTAGCCCGGATATTCGAACTTTGGTAAGTGGAAGCAAGGATAAAACAATTAGATTATGGAAACGTTCGTCAGTTTAGAATAAAGGTGTAGTTACCCATGCTTATAAAATGCCTTCCCCGTTCCCCGGTATGGACCCATATCTTGAAGGCTACCTGTGGAGTGACGTACACAACGCCCTTGCCAGCAAAATTCGTACCTTCCTCGTCCCACAGCTGCGTCCCAAATATGCCGCACGGCTGGAAGTATATGTTGTGGAAGATATTTCCCCTGCAAGTGAAATTGGCATTTTGTACCCAGATGTCGAGGTATTGCAGATAAGACAACGCCGCGACATAACTCCGACTACCCCCACATCGAATATTGCCACAACCCCCGCACCACTAACGCTTCCAGTTATTCAACCTGTTGAAGTCCGTATTCCCACAGTCGAAATTCGGGATACTGCTAATAACGTACTAGTAAGCTGTATCGAAATCCTTTCCCCCGTAAATAAACGCGAACCAGGTATTACAGACTACCGTAAGAAACGCCAGCGTTTATATAATGCCAACGTCCATCTAATTGAAATTGACTTGCTGCGCCGGGGAAATCGACCATTTAACCACCCCCGCCTTCCAGATGTTCCCTACTTGATCACCTTAACGCGGGCTGGGTCTGGAGTAATTGATGTTTGGCCTGTGACGTTGCAAGATAATCTCCCGACGATACCCGTTCCCCTCCGCGAAGGCGACCCCGATGCTGTGCTGGAGTTGCAAGCCGTGCTAAATGCTATCTATGACGAAGCTGGGTATGATTTATCGATAGACTACACCCAACCTCCACCCCCACCAGCATTGAGTGATGCGGATACTGAGTGGATGGTGCGATTAGTTCGCTCATTCACAAGTAGAAATACTCAGGGATGAGTGACAGGTAAATGAACCGGAAAACCGGAACAAAGCCTGATAACTGATTGACCATGAGGGGGACTAACTTGAAAAACCTAGAGTACAAGAAAAGAAGTCTCTCCACGTAGGTGCAACGGTGACAGCATCACCTAAATCTACCAAGACAGCATAAAATAGCCAAGTTCCCCAAATCTGCAATTGAATACCTCCAGGCGCAGAGAGTAAGAGTTTGAGAGTAGGAATTAGCATGAGAATTTGTTTTCTGGGCGAGTCATTTGTTAATGGTGCAGGCGACCCTGATTGTCTTGGTTGGACAGGAAGAATATGTGTAAATGCTAATAAAAAAGGTCATGATATTACCTACTATAATTTAGGGGTACGGCGAGAAACAAGTACTGAACTGAGAAATCGTTGGTTCAAGGAAGTTTCTTATCGGTTACCCAAAGAATATGATGGTAGAGTTGTATTTTCCTTTGGTGTTAACGATACAACCATAGAAAATGGTAAAACCCGTGTTTCCCTGACAGAATCAATTGACAATATTCGCAGTATTTTAAGTGATGTGAAACAGTTATATCCAGTGTTGATGGTTAGTCCACCACCATGTTTTGATAATGAACAAGATGGGAGAAATCAAAGAATCGTTAAATTATCTGAAAGATTTGCTTTAGTTTGTCGTGAACTAAATGTGCCTTATTTAGATGTATTTCCCATATTAGCAAAATCAAACATCTGGATAGATGAAGCCAAAAATTATGATGGCGCTCATCCTAGAGCCGCAGGTTACGCAGAGTTTGCCCAAATAGTAGATAATTGGGATGCTTGGTTAAATTGGTTTAGATAAGAATTGCCTCTACTTAATGCAGCAATATACCTTTGAGGAACCTGTCAATATCGAACTTACCCCTCTTCTGTCACTTTCCGGGATAAACAAGTAGTAAAGAAGTGAAATCATCCAGAAACATAACAGGGTTTAAATTGATTCATGGCAGCAATTAAATGATTGAATCCCAGTAATAACTGTGAATTAGGGAAAATATCTAGCTAGGGATAAATCAACCAAAATAGTAATAGTGGTTGATTGGGCTGAGTTTATACTTACAGCTTTCGCTATCTCTGGTAATGATTTTATTTTGATTGGTGACATTATCCCCAGATGTAAATATTTGAAGCACTCATAATTTCTTACTTCCTTAAACAGGTCTTTATACTCTGCACAATATTCATCTATGAGCGCAACTGTTGGGTGAGCATCTCTTGGCAAATGCTTGAGGATTTGTAATTCTACATCCATTGCCCTACTTACCTTTCAGGGTTTTCTTTGTTCATTCTTTTATTTAGAATACCCTGAGAGTGACAGAAGAGGGGTAATAACCTGATCATAAATTTCAACTCTGTTTCCTGCTATAGCAATCCGGGGATCTTTTTTGTTCGTAACTCACTTAGGATTGCTATGGAGAGATGTAGTTATTTATTATGCCGAAAGTTCAGGTTAACGGAATTGATTTGTTCTACGACATCAAAGGAATGGGTGAGCCTTTGCTATTAATTGCTGGGTTCTTGTGCGATCATTCTTATTGGTCGTTAATCATGCCTGCACTCGTTTCCCAATATCAAGTTATTCGTGTAGATAATCGAGGGATGGGCCGAAGTTCTGCACCTGATAGTCCTTATAGTATTCAGCAGATGGCAAATGATGTAGCAGCATTGCTAGATGACATTGGTATCGATAAAGTACATGTAGCAGGTCATTCAATGGGTGGTCAGATTGCCCAAGAACTGGTATTAGCAAAACCCGAAAAAGTCAAAAGTCTGATTTTACTTTCCTCTCTAGCCAAGGGCGATGGACTATTCAATAGTGTCATCGAGACATGGGGTGACTTACCCCGAAATATAGACCTGAAGCTTTATGAAAAAGTCGTACTACCTTGGATCTTTACCAATGAATTCTATTCTATTCCAGGAATGATAGAACAACTCATTGAATGGGCAATCAATTATCCCTTTCCACCAGCAACTCATACACTTTACCATCAAAGTCGAGCGCTCCTGGGCAGTGACACAAAAGACCGCCTGCAAAATATTCATTGTCCCACCCTGGTTTTAGTTGGTAAACAAGATATTCTCACCCCAGTCAAGTTTTCTGAGCAACTTGCTCAAGGTATTCCCCAGGCTGAACTTGTAGTTATTGACCGTGGCGGTCATGGTTTCTTGATAGAGTCATCGGATACTGTAGTTTCTGTTATGCTCAACTTTCTCAATAAATACAATGCTTAAAATCCTTCCAGAACATTTACAAATTATCTGCACTCATGCTGAAAGTATCTACCCAGATGAATGCTGTGGTCTAATTCTTGGTTATCTAGCTAGTGATAGCAAAACTGCGGTAGAAGTCATGCCTACAGAAAATGTTTGGCATACGCAGGCAGATGATTTCCCCAGTGATAATACAGAACATAGTACAAAGCGGCGATATGCGATCGCACCCCAATTCATGTTACAAGCACAAAAAAAAGCACGGGATTGCTCACTGAGTATTATCGGTATTTATCATTCTCACCCGGATCATCCTGCTACACCCTCAGAATGCGATCGCCTATATGCTTGGCCAGAATACTCGTATATAATAGTTTCCGTTCAAAATGGTAAAGCTGGTAAATTCCAAAGCTGGAGTCTTGATGATTATCACCAGTTTCAACCAGAGTCAATTGAAAACATAATTTAACGACTTCAGTCAAATACAAATATCGTTTTTCGTTAAAATCAATATTCCTCGCTGACCCATCATAACTGCTATGCTTAATCCCAATCTGGATGAAATCCAGTTGACCAAAGACGATTATGAACGTTACTCCCGCCATCTGATTTTGCCAGAAGTTGGACTGGAGGGACAGAAGCGCTTGAAAGCTGCCAGTGTGTTGTGTATTGGTACTGGTGGACTAGGTTCGCCATTACTGTTATACCTAGCCGCAGCCGGTATTGGACGCATTGGTATTGTTGATTTCGATGTCGTTGATAGTTCCAACCTGCAACGCCAGGTCATTCACGGTACATCCTGGGTGGGTAAACCTAAAATTGCATCAGCAAAACATCACATTCACGAAATTAATCCTCATTGTCAGGTTGATTTGTATGAAACTCGTCTGAGTTCGGAAAATGCCCTGGATATAATCAAACCTTACGATATTGTCGTGGATGGTACAGATAACTTCCCTACCCGATATCTCGTCAATGACGCTTGTGTATTATTGAATAAACCTAACGTCTACGGTTCCATTTTCCGTTTTGAAGGGCAAGCCACTGTTTTTAACTACGAAGGTGGGCCGAACTATCGTGACTTATACCCAGAACCACCACCACCAGGAATGGTTCCCTCTTGTGCAGAAGGTGGGGTACTGGGTGTATTGTGCGGCATTATTGGTACAATCCAAGCTACAGAAACAGTCAAAATCATCATAGGACAGGGTAACACCCTCAGTGGGCGTTTAATGCTGTACAACGCCCTAGAAATGAAATTCCGAGAGTTGAAACTGCGTCCTAACCCCATTCGCCCAGTAATTGAAAAACTGATAGACTACGAACAATTCTGTGGAATTCCACAAGCTAAGGCAGAGGAGGCGAAACAGCAGATGGAAATGTCAGAAATGACCGTTAAGGAATTAAAGGAATTACTAGATAGCGGTGCAAAAGATTTTGTGCTGTTGGATGTCCGTAATCCTCATGAATACGAAATCGCCAAAATTCCCGGTTCCGTATTGATCCCCTTACCGGAGATTGAAAATGGCGACGGCGTAACCAAAGTCAAAGAAATACTCAATGGTCACCGTTTAATTGCTCATTGTAAGTTGGGCGGTCGTTCTGCCAAGGCCCTAGGCATCCTCAAGGAAGCAGGAATTGAAGGGACAAACGTCAAAGGCGGAATTAACGCTTGGAGTAAGGAAATCGATCCTTCAGTTCCAGAATATTAAAATCCCTTAGGGACGCAGAATAACGCAGAGATTCCACATTTATTCTCTGTGCCTTTGCGTCCACCAAAACTTTTTGCTGGTTAGATATTCAACTAAACGATCCATTCAGGCATTTCATCTCAATGCCATGCCATCAGCAATCGTGACTTTTAGCTTGATGAAATTTGGTTGAGTATTCTGACGCGCAAACTTTTGCTTTGAATAATGTACTTGTTAGATACAAATCACTGTAGCCAATGAATCAGGTGATTTATATCAAGATTTATTTAAAACGGCTCCGGTTCCAACTTCCTGGAAAGATGTACC
Organism: Nostocales cyanobacterium LEGE 11386; assembly: GCA_015207155.1. Lineage (GTDB taxonomy): Bacteria > Cyanobacteriota > Cyanobacteriia > Cyanobacteriales > Nostocaceae > LEGE-11386. The sequence goes on from JADEXK010000038.1 coordinate 50,292, forward strand.
AATTCATATCATCAGACCAGATGTAGATTTAAAGGAACTTGGTGTAGACTTTACGCACAGCGTATCAGCATGGTGAAAATCAGGGAAAAGAATTTATCAGAACTTTCTTCTAGTTTATGAGCAGCGCCACCGAATTTTTCAGCTCGTATGCAAGCAAGAATCGTTGCTCCAAAAGTAATTACTGCTACTGCTCATAAACTGATACGCATTGTTTATCGCCTATGGACATCTGGTGATTTGGTATTGATGCCTACGAATAACAGTATCAAAGACGAATTCTAAAAATGGATTAACAACTAAGTTAGCAATGGGTGTAGTTTCTGGAGTACTTGACAAGCATAGAGTAAATGTTCTTAACCTGCCTGATCCGCGATCTAAGAATTGCTCTGGAGTTGAGTAGCCAGTAGAAGAAATCAGCAGCCGCAACAGAATTGAATAATGAGTCAGCATTTTTAGTACGAGTGGGCAAAAAATTCACTTAAATTCCCAGCCTACATGACGACTCAAAAACTCAGTTCAGCCTTACGGATGAATATTTGTGCCAAAATATCAAATTCCTTTGAATCCCATTTCAGCTTCAATCTCTTGTTGTGCTGGTGGAGATTTCACCTCATCCGGGGTAACTCTGCGACGATTTTGACGCCAAATACCAACTTGGCTGAGAAATATACCAACTAAAATCAAGCTACCACCAATATATTGAGCTAAAGTAGGGGCTTCACCCAAGATTATGTAAGCTGCTAGGATGCCTGCAATGGGGGTAAACGAGCCAACCAAGGAAGCCATAGATACAGTGGAATCCCTCAAACCCTTGAGCCAAAAAGACTGACCTAAAACGATAATCACCACACTATAAACCAACATCCACTGCCAAAGGAAAGGCGAGAATACATCCATAAAATGATCGCTGCTATAAAGCACTAAAGCACTAAAGAAAAAGATGACGGTTCCCAAGGCAGTCCGAAAGATATTGTAGATTCCTAATGGGATGCGAGAAAGATACTTTTTACTAATAACCGTGGACATAGTTATAGCCACCGCTCCGATCGCTGCCAAAAATTCCCCTATGCCTAGATTAAACCCTCCGATATTCATCATGCTTTGCCCTGGTAGCTGAAGCAGGATTGTGAGGGTAACGCCGACAAAAGCCGCGATCGCTCCGATAATTTCCCAAAGATTTACCCTCTCCCTCAACAGCCAAACTGATAAAGCCAAAATCAAGGGTGGTTCCAATCTACCTATCAAAATGACATTATTAACTTCAGTTAACGCTAATGCTTGAAAAATTAAGCCGGGAGCTATTGCTCCTGAAAGGATGGCGACTACTGTCATAATCAACCAATCTTGGCGGGATATTTGCCTCAAAGCCGCTTTGTTCCACTGTTGCCCATAAATCATTATGAGAACCATCAAAGCGCACAGGTTGCCCACAAATAAAACGTTACACAGCGAAATGGGATTCCGACCATCTATTAAGTTTTGGGAACCGATTTCTGTCAGCTTGCGGGTAACTGCACCGGATGCTCCAAAAATCAGGATTGCTAGCCAGAGATAGGTTTGTCCGGGAATTTTGGAGATGAAACGATACCATTGTCTCTGACTAGCCACAATTACACCACTGCAATGAAATTGCTGTTAATGATACTAGGCTTCCCTGATTAAGTCTAGGTGAGGTCAATGTCAGCACAAATCACTGAGTAATTTTGAACAAGAAGCACGAGCGATGGGCTTCGCCCCGCCTCTGGCGATCGCTGACCAAGTGACTGTGATCTAGCCAGGCAAAACAAGTGAAAATAGCCATAAATCAAAATTTAAGGTGTCGAAGATATTATGAATTGGGAAATCTTTCTAGCTAGTTTTGCCGGATCTCTAATTGAATTAGTCGAGATTCTCGGTATAGTCATCGTTGTCGGGAGGTTAGCAGGTTGGCGTAATGCGCTGGTTGGTTCAAGCGGTGGTATCGGCTTGACTTTACTGCTATCTCTAGTTTTAGGGAAGAGTTTGACTTTGATCCCCGTAGATATTCTCAGAATTGTGGCGGGAGTTTTGTTACTACTGTTTGGTCAAAAGTGGACTCGTTCCATAGTCAAGTACTACGCCGGCATTCCTAAGAAGCGTAAAGATGACGATGAAGATAGGCTAGAAGCAGAACTAGCAAAAGATGGCAATCAATCTGGCTGGAACTGGTTTGCTGTGGTCACCACATTTAAAGGGGCGCTATTGGATAGTGTGGAAGTGGCGATCGCTGTAGTTACTTTGGGTGCTGCTGGAAGCAAATGGCTAGAGTCGATTAGTGGTGCTGGATTTGCGGCATTTAGCTTAATGGTGTTTGCTTTCTTATTCCGCGCGCCACTCCAGCAAGTACCCGTGAAACCAATGAAGTTTGTAGCAGCAATGCTACTGATGGGATTTGGTCTCTACTGGTTGGGTACAGGATTGGATGTGGAGTGGCCAGGTGGTCATTGGGCAATTATTTGGTTACCTCTAGCTTGGGGCGTGGGTATGGCGATCGCATCTGCAATTTGGCGTTGGCGAGTAGGGTTGCAAAAGCCAGAGGAAGTTATCAGTTAGATGAAATAACGTGAGTCTCCGTTGGAGACTCACGTTCAGTTAGATGAATTACGGGTTAAGAAAGTTATCTGTTGAAGCGATCGCCAGATACAGGCTCCCAAAGCTAAACTTTCTCTCTCGCTGGCGGCACAATATTACTTTTTTGTAAACCTGCATCAATTTTTTTCAGTAGTTGAAAATCTTCTGCTGGTAAGGGATAACTATTACTGCTGAACAAACCTGCGCTGACAGTAGGCTGTTTTTCTAAAAAGGAGAATGCTTGTCGAAACTGATCCGGTGCTGCTTTAATCGGTGAACTAAAATGACAAGGAATAATCCACTGAAAATCCCAACTTGCCAGATGATTAGCCCAGTCGATGGTTTCCCTCGGTGCGCGGTTGAGAATCAGTGTCTGTAAAATCGGTGCGACAAATAAACGACCATCCCCTCGTAGTGCATGAAACGATCGCTCCCAATCTTCCTGCCATTTAAAGGGAAATAACCCAAAATAAGCTTTCTTTGAGCGATTTGGTGCTTTAAGTGCATCGCGCAATACTTGACTCAATCCCAGTACTTCTAACATACTTGGTCGAAAGTACAGAGCAAATAGCGAGATACGCTGCCATCCCTTACGGCGATTTGCTTGATTATCGGCAACGATTGCAGATGCTTTGTCTTTGGCATGGAATAGCAAGGGATATGGATCTAATTGCACGATTGCAGGTGGATCTTCTGGTACAGAAATTACTGAATCTGTAACTAACAGCGTTTGCGATCGCTTATGCAGAAATGCAACTTCCGCAAACCTTCCTGGTCCCAGCTCGATGGGGCCTAAAATGGCGTAATCAAACTGGTCAGCAAATGGTGTTTGGCTGCTTGCTTCTGGTAGTACCTGAGTACGTTTAGCAGGTAAGCCCAGCCAACTGAGTGGTAAATTTAAGGGAAAGCTCCATTGATGAGGAGCCACAAAAATTTGGGCAGTGGGAAAGCATCTGGCAAAGGGGCCAATGAAGACTTTATGTTCTAGTCCAGAGATAGTTGGCAAAATAATGTACTTGATATCGCCATGTTCTGCAACCAACTCTTTGACTAACCTAATACACTCCGGAGTTGGCGCTACGGGAGCATATACCAAAAGACCACCTTCATCTAACCGAACTACGGTCATGCGAATCGGCACAACCACATAGAAAATCCCCTGCAATTGGTCAAATGTCCAGATGGTGTCCTTAATTACTTCTTTGCGGATTGTCCGCCGCTTACCGTATGGGTAGAGTGGCAAAGTAAACCAGAAAGACCATGAAAAGTCCTGCTGATGAATTGGTTCTGTATTTCCCACGTGTTCATCAAGAGCCAATCTGCGACCCCTCCCAAATTCCCAATGCTCAAATTATTTTTACTAGCTCTCCATCAAGTTGGAGTTCAGCAAATTGTTGAGCCTACAACTTACTGTTGTATCAAAAGTCTAGTATCTCATAACTCAGGCGACAGACAGAAAATATCTCAAATCTGCCCTCAACTCTCTACCTTGCTTTGTAAATCTGCAAATTACTACTTTATAACTTAAAACAATTTACTAATTCATTTGATTTTTGGCATTATTTATACATTCGCTAATTAGTATTTTGTCTATTTATTTTATTGAAGATATAAGCTGAATCATTGACAATTTTTATGTTACTAAAATAGTATGTATGCAAATTCTAACGGGAGCATTCCCATTTGGCAACAATATAAAGGACTGACGCAATAACCCTATTAAACCCTCTTACCTTTGTGTCTTTTGCGTCTTGGCGGTTCGTTATTTCACCTTTCTGGGTAAGCCAAATTTCCATAAATAAATTAAACTTGCACATTTGGGATGCTCCCAATTCTAACTGCTGCATAGTAAAGCCCACGAGAAGAATTTGCTTGGAGAAAAGTAACAAGTAATAAAACAGAATTGGGATAAAGCTAATGAACGCTAAAAATATCTCTGCCTTAGCAATTGTGGTAGCTTTTGCCAGCTTAGGAAACCCGGTTCATGCTCAGTCACCAGAAGCACCTAATTCAAATTCAGAAAGCCATACATTAACTGGTGATTCGCTGGAAGGAATTAGTACTAGAACAGCCCAAGATGATTTCGTCAAATTTTTTAATGGCAATAATTCAGCAGGTCTCTCTAACAATAGTGAGATCAATAATAATACCTTGGGTGGATTACGGTTAAACGAATCAATATCACTGCCAAACACCCAAATATTATTGCAGCCGGCTCAGTCTGTGGATGGTAATGACGGAGTACAAGTACAGTTAGATTTGGGGAATTAATAACCCTTGTAGAGACGTTGTATACAACGTCTCTAAATTCTTTTGCGGAGATATCTATGTAAATTCTTCCCCATTGCCCATTCCCTTGAGTTTTTTTACAGGGAAATTTGCATTCACTTAGTATCAATGCGACTGAAAAAAACCGCAGCTAGAACAATTAAACCCAACAATGCCAAAGGAACCCAGAGATTAGGCAAATCTGATAAATTCATCACGCAGCTATTTTACTAAGTTTCCCAATCAGACAACAGATGTAAACCCACAAACCCAGATTCCATCAGACTTTCTTAATTACGAATTACGAATTACGAATTACGAATTATTCCTGTTCAGGGATAATGCCTTGTATACAGCAACCTGCACGGAGAAGATACATGACATCTCCAGAAATGGTTATATGGCTACAAGAACGCACCCCTTTAGGAATTCTCTCACCTGCGGTGCTAGATGCGATCGCCCAAATCATTGAAGAAAAAGTTATCCCAGCACAACACAACCTAGTTACCGAAGGTGCTACCCCAGAAGCGCTTTACATTCTGCAACAAGGTCAACTCGAAAGTAAAACTAGTAATAAAAATAACCCCGCTTTAGCTTGTGGTTTTCTCCCTGGTGCAGTTATTCACCTCAAAGAATTGGTCTTAGATGAGTTAACCCCCAGTACAATCACCACCGTCACTGAATGTCACTTGTGGTTTATACCTGCGGCTAAATTTCGCAACTTAATCAACCAATACCCCGAAATTAATCAGGCGTTTTCCCGTCAATTAGCTCAAGAATTGGCGCAAGTCACATCTGCACTCGGCTATGAACAAGAACGTTCCGTAGCTTTGCGACCATATTTAGTTACCAAAGCCCAACGGGGAATTGTCGGTACAAGTCGCTATGCTGTGCGTCTGCGGGAGCAAATTAGAGAAGCCTCTAGCAGCAGTAAATCTGTAGAAATCTTTGGGGAACCAGGCTTAGAAAAAGATAATATAGCCGCCCTGATTCATTATGGTTCTCCCAAACGGCGAGAACCAATGATTAAAGTTAATTGTGGCATCCTGCAAACTAGTGGCATGGATTTGTTCGGTCGGGCTGGTGGCAAACCTGGACTATTAGAATGGCTAGGGGAAGGTACTATAGTTTTTAACAACATCCAAGATTTGCCCACAGAATTATTACCGGCTGTGGCGCAATTGCTAGAAACAGGCGAATATTCCCCTGTCTCTCGTTCCGGAGAAACCCCTGCTACACCTCGCCCCTGTAAAGCCCGCATTCTCATTGTTTCCGAAAAAACTCAGCCGAGCATTGAACGGTGTGTTGGTATGGTGATTAAAGTGCCACCAATCCGGGTGCGGAAAACAGATATTCAAGCTCAGGTGGAATATTACACCAGTCTTTACGTGCGAGGGAAAGGTCTGCCTAAACCGCATATTACCCCGGAAGCTTTGCGGCGTTTACAATCTTATGATTTTCCTGGTAATCTCAAGGAATTAAAAAATCTCGTAGAACGGGCAATTGTCCAGCTAGGAGAGGGACGGGAGTTAACAGAAGAAATCTTCTGGTCAGCCCAAACGAAGAAAAAACAATTTCGCCTGAATCTTTTGAATGCTTATCCTGGGTTGCGGAAATTTCTGCGGAGTCCTTGGTGGCCTGATCGCATTAACTATGGCTTCACGGCGGCAGCTTTTGCAATTATTGTCGGTATTTTATTTATCGGCCCCCAAACACGCGATCGCAATTTCGTTTTAAATTTCTTTTGGGCTTGGTGGTGGCCTTTCTTTCTCTTTCTCTTCCCGTTTTTAGGTCGTGTGTGGTGCGCCGTCTGTCCCTTCATGATTTATGGGGAAATTACGCAAAAGCTTTCTCTGTGGTTGTTCCCCAGAAAACTCAAGGGTTGGCCGAGACAGCAGGCTGAAAAATGGGGCGGATGGTTCTTATTTGGTCTATTTACTCTAATTTTCTTATGGGAAGAACTCTGGAATTTAGAAAATACTGCCTACCTTTCTGCTTGTTTGCTGTTGTTAATCACAGCAGGGGCCATGATTTTCTCAGCCCTGTTTGAGCGGCGGTTTTGGTGTCGTTATCTTTGCCCTATCGGGGGAATGAATGGTTTATTTGCCAAACTTTCCATGACGGAACTCCGGGCGCAGCAGGGCATCTGTTCTGCCTCATGTACCACTTATCAGTGTTATAAAGGTGGCCCCGAAAAAGGCGAAGGTATGGAAACTAATGGCTGTCCGGTTTACTCTCATCCAGCCCAATTGGAAGATAATCGAGACTGTGTGCTGTGTATGACTTGTCTGAAAGCTTGTCCCCATCGTTCCGTGGAATTTAATTTGCGTCCCCCTGGAATTGAATTGTGGACAACTCATGTATCCCGCAGCTATGAAGTAGCATTATTGTTTTTGCTCTTGGGTGGAATATATCTGCATCGCTTACCAGAGTTGCAATCTTGGTTAGGGTTACAACTGGATTTAACTCAGTTTTGGCAACATTTAGGACTATCGCTGCTAACTTTAATTATCCCGACTGCTCTGATATTTGCAGGTTATGGCTTCATGAAACTCTTCAATTTTCGCCGTAAGCCGCGACCATTTATCGAACTAGCCTATGGCTACCTACCATTGGTTTTAGGCGGTAACTTAGCTCATTACCTGCGTTTGGGTTTGGGTGAAGGTGGGCGGATTTTACCTGTAACCTTTGCTACTTTTGGTTTAAGCGGCGAACAATTACCAATTTTAGTGGCTCATCCGGCTGTAATTGACTTTTTGCAAGGTGCAACTCTGATTTTCTCAGTATTATTAACCATAGTGTTAACCCAAAAAATTGCTCGACAACCCATGCGATCGCTTTTTTGGCAGCACCTGGTAGCTGTTGGGCTGGGAGTTAGTATGTGGGCAATTATCGTATCCTCAAGCTCATAGCGTAACGCACTGAATATAAATGGTGCGTTATTCCACTGGACTGACACAGCTAAAATAGTGCATTAAAATTTTCTTGTGGAACAGGCATCTTGCCTGTTCTGGGCGGGCTAGAAGCCCACCCCACAATAATTTGTCAATTTAAAGGTCAAGTCACCACAAAAATATAAAAAGAATTATTATGGGTGGTAATGATTATCTAAATTGTGAGAAAAAGGCATTTAGAATATGTTAACCGAAGAAATAATCAATACAGTGCCTGTTACTGTTTTGACAGGCTACCTAGGTGCAGGCAAAACTACTTTACTTAATCATATACTCACTTACGAACACGGCAAAAAAGTAGCCGTAATTGTTAACGAATTTGGGGAAGTAGGTATTGATAATCAATTGGTTATTGATGCAGATGAAGAAATTTTTGAAATGAATAATGGCTGCATCTGCTGTACAGTGCGGGGTGACTTAATTCGCATTGTTAATAACCTGATGAAGCGGCGTGATAAGTTCGATCATTTAGTAATTGAAACTACTGGTTTAGCAGATCCTGCGCCAGTAATTCAAACATTCTTTGTAGATGAAGATATGCAAAGTTTGCTGTCTTTAGATGCAGTCGTAACTGTTGTAGATGCCAAACATATTTGGCAACACTGGGATGCAGACGAAGCACAAGAGCAGATTGCCTTTGCTGATGTAATTCTACTGAATAAAACTGATTTAGTGACACCTGAACAGTTAAATGAATTAGAAAAGCGGATTCGGGGAATGAATGCTATGGCTAAAATCTACCGTACCCGCAACTCTCAACTAGACATGGATGCCCTATTGGGTGTGAAAGCTTTTGACTTAGATCGCGCCTTAGAAATTGATCCGAATTTCTTAGGTGAAGATGCCCATGAACATGATGAAAGTGTCTTTTCTGTAGCTTTGGTAGAAACAGGTGCAGTCGATGGACAAAAACTCAATGCGTGGCTTTCAGAGTTACTACGTACCCAAGGCCCAGATATTTTTCGGATGAAAGGCATTTTGAATATTGCCGGGGAAGATAATCGATTTGTGTTCCAAGGAGTACACATGATATTTGATGGCAAACCCGATCGCCCTTGGAAAACCAATGAAACCCGTAAAAATGAACTAGTCTTTATTGGTCGCAATCTCAATGAAGCTCAACTCAAACAAGATTTTCGCGCTTGTCTAGCATGAATTAGGGTATTGGGCATGGGGCATTGGGCATTGGTGAAACACCTACCTCATCTGCCCCATCC
>JADEXK010000195.1 GCA_015207155.1 Nostocales cyanobacterium LEGE 11386
TGTCATTGACGGAGTTCAAAATAGAGGAGAAAAGGGAAACTACAGTACGCAACGTGTAAGATTTAACTCTTATTCTTCTGCTTAATTGTTTGTTACATACTTATAAATTTTCTCCACGGCTTACTTAGTTCCGGCAGTGCGTTAGCTGAATGCTTCTCCATTTGTGCCCATTGCTGTTGGTAAGTGGGGTCAGAAATCATTTGTGGCGTGATTTGATATTGCTTACCCACTCGAAAAGCCACTTGTTTACCTCCTCCATTAGCGATCGCAATATCACCCTCCTTAAATCCATACTGTTTGTAGGGTTCATAAGCCCTGGTAGTGTGAATCCGACCATATCCCCGCATGGCATCGATGCAGGTATCCACAGGTATTGGATTTGATTCCCCGTGCATCATCAAGGGATAGTTCATCGGGATGGGTTTACCGGATATAAACACTTCTCTTTGTTCCGGTTTGGATACAATACTGGCATCTGGTATAGTTTCATTAATAATATTTTTAACCACTGCCCAAGTTTGCTCTTTTTCTTGTGGTGTTTTACCACCAGCTAAACCTGAACCCAAATGGTCAGGAATGTATACATTGAGAGCATTCTCTTTTGCATACTGTGCAACTTTAGTTAATCCAGTTTTGAGTGCTTCAAAATCAGTTTGCCTTTTATCGTTACCGTAGTTGTGTTGTCCAGCAACGTTAGCTATTATTAATTTTGGCTGATTGGACTCGGATACTTGCACAAATTGTACGTCACCCAATTGCCAGTTTTGTTGACTGAGATATTCATTTTTAACTTGTGGCCATTTTTGGGCAATTGTCTGTGCCAACCCAGCACCCATTTTCCTTTGACAGTTTACCTGCTGCACAATAATGCCAGAAGAAACAGTGAGAATATCTTGCTTAATTGTTGGGTTAGAGTTTGATTTTGCAATTATTGTGTCTGATGCCTTTAATTGCTGGGGCCTATTGGGAAGTGACTGAACCTTCTGCTGATATTCATCTACTGATTCAATCACTTCTCCAAACTTTTTAGTCATAGCTTCAGCCGTTTGGTCTGGGATGGAAGCAGTAGCCAAGTTAAACACCGCCAATCCTTTTTTAGTTTCCCGTGGCACTTGCTGTGCTGGTATTTGAGTAAAAGTGACATCTTGCTTCTCTAGCCATTGAGTGACAGTTTCGACTTTATGCTCATCTACAGCCATCCCCATGATCCCCAACATTTTATTTTCTGGGGTTGTAAACAAAAAAGTAGGGCGTTCCTTGATTTTTTGCAGCAACGGCGCACTTTTTTCAATCATCCTCTGTTGCGGTATTACTACTGAATTATCTGGAAATACTTGCCTTTCTTTAGTCCAAGTTTGCGGATATTCAATTGTAGTAGGGTCAATTTTAACGAAGGTATGAGAAAAGTTACTTTGCAAT
>JADEXK010000196.1 GCA_015207155.1 Nostocales cyanobacterium LEGE 11386
AATACTCCCTCACTCCCTCACTCCCTCACTCCCCAATCCCCCCATTCCCTAATTACTTCGTTTTAATTGGCGTTAGAGCTACGCCTTGGTAATAATGTCCTAAAATTTGCAGGTGGTTTGCTCCTTGTCGAGCCAGATTGTACGCTCCCCACTGACTCATGCCTAAACCATGACCAAAGCCTAATCCTTGTAGTACAAAGTTACCATCTGTCCCTTTAGTGATATTGAAGCGAGTACTTCTCAGTTTGAGCGCAGTCCGCACTTCTTCGCCCTTTAGCACCTTTGTACCTTTGTCACCAACAATTTTTAAGGCTTTAACACTACGGAAAGGTGAGTAGGCTTCTGGAATCATCTCTTTGACATTGCCTACACCAGAAATTGTGCTGCTAATTTCATCAGGAGAAAAGGTTTTCACCCAATTACACGCGCTGATATTTTGATCGAAGTCTTGAACAGCACGCAGGTAAGCTAAAGGGTTTCCCCAAACATCTTCGACATTTTCAGTGTGCCCCCCAGAACACGCGTGGAAAACTGAGAGAATAATCTCATTTTTATAAGTTAATACCTTACCGGCTGTGGCATCGACTGCGTTGTATGTACTGGGAGATTCGCTGCTGACTCCTTTATAAATTTGCCAGCGATCTGGGCTAGCGCCTAAGTCGTAAATGGGATTATTGCGCTGTTCATTGCGCTTGTAGAGAGCATAGGTACGGGCAGCGATCGCTTGAGCTTTGAGAGCCTCTTGAGGCCATCCAGAATCCATTTCGCCACCCAGAACACTGTAAAGATACTCTTCTAAATCAACCCAGTTAACGGCATCTAAACCTTTCTCTGTAGGGACAACCAGCGTTCTGCCCCGATACCAGCGATCGCCAATATAAACAAATCCATCACCTGTTGGCTCAATCCAAAATAAGCCAGATTGCCACCGTTCCAAAGCCACTCCACCAGGGATGGTTTGGGCATAAAATGAACTCATTGCCGGCAATTGTCCGAGAGTACGACCCGTGCTATCCTTAACGACCGCCGCCGTAGAACTGCCAACTCTAACCTGATTAACTCCCCTCTCAATTGCCACGCGCAAAATTACAGATGCTTGAGCTGGGGCCACTAAAGCCATCCACAAGAAGATACCTATCCACCAATGACGTACTTTGATCTGGGAAAATAAAGAGCCTAATAACAGTTGAAATTTCATACTGATCATTTAAATCACATTTAAGCAAGTATCTGTTTGACGTTCTGGACTATAGTGTCTACTACTCAAGATGAGACAGTACTCCACCCTGGGAAGTTGCCACTTCCTCACTAATTATGCGATCAGAATTGAAAATCAGCTCATCAAATAGGACAAGGGGACAAGGGGAAAAGAACGAAAATGCTTCCTCATCTCCCCATCCCCCCATCTCCTCATCTCC
>JADEXK010000039.1 GCA_015207155.1 Nostocales cyanobacterium LEGE 11386
TAATCAGAAGATTAAGCTCATTAAAAGAAGGGCTTATGGCTTAACTAACTTCAATAATTTTAGAAGAAGGATTTTACTCAATTGGTATTTTTGTTCTTAATTTAACATATTTAGTCTGGGAGAGCCATAATTATTTATTGAGATTTAACTGCTAATTGTCATAACAAAAAAATACGGATAAAATGTAATCACTGAATAATTAGGGTGGGTTAGGCTCCTCGTCACGTATTCTTTGTTGCATTAATTAATACATTAAATTAGGCAGCATCTATTAAAAAACATTAGATTATTTTATTTGAGCTTAACATCTATCTCTATGGAAACTATAGAAGTAGTAACAGGAGATTGCTGTGGAAAATGGATTTGATCGGCTAAATCATGATGAAGTTGTGTACGTAGAACCAAATACTTTTAATAATTTAGATGTTTCTGGAACTTTTAAAGTTCATGATTTAATTACAGCAATTAAAGAATATGTGGGAGCGAAAGGAACAACTGAAGAAAACTTGTATAGCCAAGGATTGAATTGTGAAGTTTTAAAATTTAGTTCTGAGGGATGGATTAAGGGAAAAGTTAGACTGTCTTTAGAATTTTGTCCTGATGAACCTGAATTCCCCTTGGACGAAATTTATGAACAACTCCAGAAAATTGAACCCTAGGTTAGCAATATTTCAAATGACAACTATTAAATACACACTGATACAATAAAAATTATCGGGGTTCATGTGCAATTAAACACCAAAAATGGTATGGACTGCCCTACATGCAAAAATACATCATACCATCCGATCGCGCCACTTATTTGAGCGCAACCAAAGGCTATTGGTAGCGGTTTCTGGTGGTCAAGATTCTCTGTGTTTAATCAAAGTATTGTTAGATTTACAACCTAAATGGGGTTGGTATTTAAGTATCGCCCACTGTGATCATCGCTGGCGTACCGACTCTCAAGCTAATGCTCATCATGTAGAAAAATTAGCTAAAACTTGGGGTGTATCTTTTTATTTAGAAACCGCAACACAGCCATTAAATAGTGAAGCGGCGGCGCGTAATTGGCGGTATCAAGCTTTAAGTGCGATCGCCCAACAAAATAATGATCAGTATATTGTTACAGGACACACCGCCAGCGATCGCGCCGAAACTCTCCTTTACAACCTCATGCGTGGTACTGGTGCTGATGGTTTGCAAGCACTCACTTGGCAACGGCCACTGATTGGAGATATTTTACTAGTGCGTCCACTTTTAGAGATTACTCGCAAAGAAACTGAGCAATTTTGTCAAGAGTTTAATTTACCAATTTGGGAAGATTCCACTAATCAAGATGTCAAATATGCCCGCAACCGCATCCGCCAAGAGTTAATTCCCTATCTGCAAACAAATTTTAACCCCAAAGTAGAATCTGCTCTAGCCCAGACAGCAGAATTACTGCAAGCCGAAGTGGAATATTTAGAGCAAGCAGCCGAAAAATTGAGGGAAGAAGTGATAGAAGAAGGACTAGGGAGTGGGGAAAATAGGGTTCATTTCAGGTTAAATCGTCGGGTATTGCAGACAGTACCATTAGCATTGCAACGTCGTGTAATGCGGCAAATATTACAGCAAATACTGAGCGATGCTCCCAGTTTTGAACACATTGAAAAATTGACAGCCTTGATTTTAGCGCCAAACCGTTCACAAACCGATCCATTTCCCGGTGGTGCGATCGCCCAAGTTCAAGGCGATTGGATTTGCTGGAAACAGTCCTAAATTCTCACCTGCGGTAGCCGCACCCTAAAGAGTGCGGGCTTACCTTTCAACCCTTACTTAGCAACGCCAGATGCTACCCTGCGGTCAGCCGCGCGGAGTCTTCAGCACTCAGCACTTTCTAAGATGCTAACAACTCTGGCTGAGACATCAAACCCTGGAGAGTTTGACGCATTTCATTAATAGTTTGGAGTTGATAATCACCCGTTTCTTGGACTTGAGCTAATGACTCAGCAATTCCTTGTAGTTTATGCCGTAAACCATCTAGAGTGTCCTGAATGGGTTGTAGTGTCTCTTGATAAAGATTTACCCTTCCCCAACATTCAGCCGTTGCTGTTCGCAGAGACAATAACTTTTCCTCTATCTCCTTGAGTTCTTGCTGCTTATTTTGTTGGTCATGGGTATGATTGTCAATCATCCCTTGATCCATCTCAATCGCAGCACGCATCTGATCAATTTCATGTTCCAGTTTTTGCAATTCCTGCGACTGTTGTTGTCGTTGGGTTTCTATTTGCAAAAGAATTGGCCCAAAATCAATTTGGTTATTTTCTTCTGTATTGTTAACAGTCTGCCCTTGTCGCCGTAGCAATATATTTTGATGTTGTTTAATTAACTTTTGCCGTTGTAATAAATTGCGGCGTTGCCCTACCAAAGTTTCATTTAACATCTGATATAGGTCTTTTTCATCCGCAAGTTCCATTTCCAAATTGATTTGGTCTTGGTCAGGTGCTTCCTTGATTTTATTTTCTATTTCTTCTATGCTTTCTTGCTTATATTTCAGTTCGTGTTCTTGATCTTGGACAAAAGTAGAATCTATCTCTAACTTATCTAGCAAATCTTGGACTATCTTTTGTAGTTCTTCTAGAGGCATTTTTTCCAAAGCTTCTACATCAACTTTTTGGCTCAGAACCACATTACCTGAAGTAGCAGCTAAAGCATGAATTTGTTGATATAACTCTTCTTGATGTTGCAACTGTTCTTTGACTATCCGAACATAATCTTCTTTGCTAACAAGAGTTGTGGTATTTAGTTTTAATTGGGTTATTTGCTGTTCTAAAGAATCGTGTGCTTGTTGCCATGCATTTTGGCGATCGCTAAAACTTTCCGATAGGCGATCGATTTCTTCTTGCTGTTGAGTCGCTACAGTTTTTTGCTGCTCTAGTTTTTCCCAATGTGGGTTTAAAGTAGCTTGCTGGGTTTCAACTAATTCAAAAGCAAAATTCAGATGTTCCCTGACGGTTTCCGTGGGTGCAACTTTATTAGACAAGCACTCAAGTAACTCGCTCATCACCCGACTTTGCGCTTCATCCAAAACCATCCCTTGTTGGAAGTTTGCTTGACACTCCTCAAGGCGGCGTTGCTCACCCCGCAAATGTTCCCAAGCTCCCTCTAGTTCCTGACGGTGACGCTCAATTTCAGCTTGCAACTGTGAAATCTGCTCATGGGATGTCTCAACTTCCTGTTTTTGCGTCTCCAGGCGTTGAAATTCTTCCTCCATTTGTTGCAACTGTTCTAAGCGAGCTTCCATATCCATTTCCCGGCGATTCATCTCTTGCGCCTGAAATGTCAATGACTCCTTCCACTGATCAATCTCATCTTCTTTGAGCTTAAATTTTTCCAACTGACGGGAAAAATTTTGCAAAATGTTAACTAGTGGACGGCCTGCTTCTTGAATCCGTTGTACTTGACGATTTGGATTCAGTTCTACTAGTACTAGTGCGCCATCATTTAATTTGCTAGCGTCTTCAGCTGCAATTACTTCTTCCGACACAGTACTCCAATTCTGGTCGGTTCGCTGACACGCTAGCAGTTTTAGTTCGGTTTTAGCACCACCACTGAGTAAGCCGCCTTTCTGCTTTTGTACTTCTGCTAAATACAGCACACCGTTCGTCCTCTTGTGTACTTGATGTCCGGGCTGGGGAATATACCTGAGATAATTCTGTTAACTGGTCTTATTTCACCTAAATTGAGGAAAAAAGACAGACAAAACTATTTATAGACGTGGAATAAACGTCTTGATATTTATAGATACGATTTGGATACGCCCTTATATTTTGTACTGATGACAGTGATGATGACTTCGGTGTTATCACTAGCTTTATCAAAATCTATTACGAAAATTTACAGTTTATAGCTAAATGTATTCCCTGATCTGGAATAGTTGTAAAGGAAATAATATCTTGAGTACTCATACGTCATTCATCTGCTAAAAACATAAAAAATTGATGCGCAAAATTAACAGAGAATGTAAACGGGATGATCAGGAGAGCTTTTAAGCTAAATGCAGGGAAATTTAACCGAAATTGATATTCGCAGTATCCTGCAATTGATTGAGTTAGGACAGCGAACCGGGCAACTTTTAGTGGAAGCCTGCTTTCACAATAGTGACAAACTCAGAGAAAACGAGACAGCCAGACACCGCCAAACCGGAAACTGTCAAAAACAGTTTTGGTTTGTCTTTTTCCTCAACGGTCAAATTATCTATTGCCAAGAAGGTGATAGTAATTTGTCGCGGATTGACGATTACTTACGTCATTACCGAGTCGAGATGAAACTTGGTGAACAGCAACTTGCCTCCCTAGGATCACAGAACGTACCAGAGTATGGCTATCTTTGGGCACTCCTAGAACGAAATATCATCAACCCCAAGGTAGCTCATAGTATTGTCCACAGCTTGGTTTATGAAACTTTGTTTGATTTGCTGAGTTTACACCAGGGTAGTTTCATTTTCCGCCAGGGTGCAAACCTGACCCCGCAATTAACCAGCTGGGAAATTGCCCCTATAGTATCCAAAATTACGCAACATATACAGGAATGGAAACAGCTTTATCCGCATATTCAATCTCCTGAACAATTGCCGATGCTCGCTGATATAGTGCAACTACAATCCTCACTACCCGCAGCAACAGTAAATAAGTTACAGCATTGGGCAGATGGGAAAAAATCCCTGCGTCAACTAGCTCGTCATCTCAACCGAGATATTTTGACAGTCGCCAAGGCCATATATCCATACATACAACAGGGCTGGTTGCAATTAGTATATTCAGCTACATCTAACCTGAAGTTACCCACTCAATATTCAGAAGTGGATAGCCAGCAAAAGGTGCGAGTAGTATGTATTGACGATACCAAGACTATCGGTGAGACTGTAGAGTCTATCTTAAAACCACAGGGTTATGAAGCGATCGCCTTCACAAATCCCTTAGAAGCACTTAGTCTGATTTTTCCACTCCAACCAGATTTAATCTTATGCGATATTGCCATGCCGGAATTGGATGGTTACGAGATTTGTGCCATGCTGCGACACAGTAGCGCATTTCAGAACACCCCGATTATCATGCTAACTGGTAAAGACCAATTTATTGATCGAGTCAGGGCGACGATGGTTGGAGCGACGGATTATTTAACAAAGCCTTTTGGTGATACTGAGTTACTCACGCTTGTAGAGAAATATATAAATGTCCGATCTTGTGTTGGGACACAAACAAAATATAAGACTTGTTGATTCCATAAAATATCGAGTAAAAGATGTTATCACAGAATCAGCTAACTCCAGTACAACGTTAATATCTAGTACATTAGTGAAAAAATAAACTTAATTTATACACTAAATCTTTATGGGGGATCAGGGAATGTTCCAAAAAGGAACGTCTACATCAGGAGGTAGATAGGTATTTATGAGTACAGTTCTGATTGTGGAAGACAGTATCGCACAACGGGAGATGATTACAGACCTCCTGAAAGCAAGTGGCTTAATAGTCACCCATGCCAGTGATGGAGTAGAAGCACTAGAGGCAATTCAAACTGCCCCTCCCGATTTAGTGGTGTTGGATATTGTCATGCCCCGGATGAACGGCTATGAAGTCTGTCGTCGATTAAAGTCCGATCCAAAAACTCAAAATGTCCCCGTAGTGATGTGTTCTTCCAAGGGCGAAGAATTTGACCGCTACTGGGGAATGAAGCAAGGTGCGGACGCTTACATAGCCAAACCGTTTCAACCAACCGAGTTGGTGGGAACAGTCAAACAACTGCTGCGAGGATAAGGATGAAAACAATATGGTCAGCAAACCGGACTTTTTAAGTGGTAGTGGTCAAGATCACTTTCGCCCTGAATTACAAGTAGAAAGTCCTGAAGGTGAGTTACATTTGCGGTTTTACATTCCCTCGCATCAGGAGTTTGCACTACCCGCAACTGGTATTCGAGAAGTCATGGAATTAAGTCCTGATAGAATCACCCCGATTCCTAATGCTTCTCCCTTACTTTTGGGTACTCTAAATTTACGAGGTCGAGTAATTTGGGTAGCTGATTTGGGTCAATTTCTTGGCGAAGCAACCGCGTTAAACACGGATCGAGCAGAAATTCCGGTGATTGCTATTGAAGAGCAAGACACAATAGTGGGCTTAGCAGTAGAGGAAATTGGTGGTATGGACTGGCTGGATGTACAGCATCTCATGCCACCAACTAATCTACCAGATACTATGGCTCCCTTTTTGCGTGGTGAGTGGTTATTAGGTGCTAAAAATAATCAGTGTTTAAGGCTGCTCGATCAAATGGCAATTTTGCGGAGTGCAAGGTGGGCAGGATGAAATTGGGAGGGAGCAAATGGCAGCAAGTATAAACGATTACTTGGAAACATATAAGCAGGCTTGTACAGCCTACGCGCAACAAAACTATGAAGTTGCCGCCACTTTAGTGGACGAAGTAGTAAAAAATGTACCAGATGACCCCAACTGCCATTTGTTAAGGGGTCACATCTACTACGTATTGCAGCAGTACGATATTGCCCAAAAAGAATATCAAAAAGTTTTGCAGTTGTCTGATGATCCAGAAATACTTGGTTTTGCCAATAATGGATTAGAAAACATTAATCAATACCAACAGCCACTAGCGGAAAAGGTGGCAGATGAAGACAATCATCAGCAAGAGCCAATAAATCTCACAGAGATGAATGATGCTCTGGAATCTGGTACACCAGACTTAGAAGATTTGGAGGTGTTAGAAAATTTAGATAGCAGCAGTTTTGATTTGAACTCCTTTGATGCTTCTGGGGAATCTGTGGATGTAGAAGAACTATCCCTAAGTAATCCATTTGGAACTATCACAGACAGTACTTCATTTAATCAAACACCAGACTCGATTCCAACTTTAAGCGAAGATCCTTTTGCCGTGAATCAAAACGAGCAAGAGTTTGAAGTTCGCAGTGAAAACGAGCCAGTTGAATTAGAATTACCTGTTTTCTGGCAAGAAGATATTGTCGAAGCAAGTTTTAACGAGCCAGAAATTAGCAGCGATTTATCTGATAACGAAAATTCCCCCAGTTCTAATCATAGTGTTGATACAACTTTTGCAGAAGTTAATTTATCAACAAGCAATATCTGGGAACCTGAGCCTGAGCTTTTGCATGAAGAAAATCATCAAAATCCAAGTGTGGTGAATTTTGAATTGCCAAGCAATAGCCCAGAAGAGGAAACTTTATTCATAGATAAAGAAAATCTCAAAAATGGTTTAGCAACAACCAATAATTTGAGAAACAGTAGTCAAGATAATCTACTTCCTAGTGAACCGAGTAATTGGTTAGAGAAAATAGAAATTACGGAAAATTTGACAGAACTATCCTCATCTGTGAATGGGAATTATCCCCGGAAAGAGCAACAGATTAACACTGAAATAGAGGTAGAGACACAAAACTTTGACGGCGATGAAGCTTTTGATTTTGAGGCATTTGAATCTGCCTTTGGCTCTGAAGAAGATACAAACAATCTCTTAAAAGCTGAAAGTTCTAAAAGTAATATAGAGTTTTTAGATGACTTTGATGAGTTTGATGATTTAGGGAATATTCCTGGATTTGATCTAGCAGAAACAGATTCTAGCTTCAGTGACGTGGCTATGCTTTCTAGTTCACTAGAAACCGATAGTAATCCACAAAGTAAAGCCGTTGAGATTAACCCAAGTAATGAAAATAGCGAGCGCGATGATGAACTGTTTTCCATTACCGGTTCACATACTGGCGCTCAAGAAGCAGTTCCTAATTTTACCCAAACAGATGTCTCCAAGCTAGAACCCAACGTCAGCGTTGAGCAAGGCTGGTTAGCACCTTTAGAAAATGCCCCCCTAGATGTGAAACCCTGGTTCGTTGCTGGCACTGTGGGTGTTTTTTCCGCGCTAGTTGTAGCTACAGTCAGCTTTGCAACCACTAGTTTTTCTCCACCCGAACAACGAGAATCAGTGCGGAACACAGGCTGGGCGATGTCACTAGCGGCAGGTCTTGCGGGTTTTAGCACCGCCGCTTTTATGGGCAATCTCACACTCAAGCAAATTCGCCGCACCACTAAGGATTTGCAAGCTCAGTTTGATGCAGTCCGCCAAGGTAATCTCAATGTGCAAGCTACGGTGTATTCCGAAGATGAATTAGGGCATTTAGCTACAGGCTTTAATGAAATGGCCCGTGTAATTTTTACGACTACACATGAAGCCCAGCGCAAAGCCGATGAACAAGAAGAAGCCAAAGAAAATCTCCAACGTCAAGTAATTCGCCTATTGGATGACGTGGAAGGTGCTGCCAGAGGGGATTTAACAGTTCAAGCTGAGGTGACAGCCGACGTACTCGGAGCTGTTGCCGATGCCTTTAACCTGACAATCCAAAATTTGCGGGATATTGTCCAACAGGTAAAAGTTGCAGCCAAGGAGGTAACAAAAGGTGCAACCAACTCCGAAACATTTGCCAGAGCATTATCTAGCGATGCTTTGCGCCAAGCTGAAGAGTTAGGAGTCACCTTAAATTCCGTGCAGGTGATGACTGACTCAATTCAACGGGTAGCAGAAGCAGCAAGGGAAGCCGAAACCGTGGCTCGTGATGCCAGTGCGATCGCCCTCAAAGGTGGGGAAGCAGTGGAAAATACTGTGGCAGGGATTTTAGAAATTCGCGAAACTGTAGCCGAAACTACCCGTAAGGTGAAGCGGCTAGCGGAATCTTCGCAAGAGATTTCTAAAATTGTGGCGTTAATTTCTCAGATTGCCTCCCGTACTAACTTGCTAGCACTCAATGCCAGTATTGAGGCTGCACGGGCTGGAGAAGCCGGACGTGGGTTTGCCATAGTGGCAGATGAAGTGCGCCAGTTAGCAGATAAATCTGCCAAATCCTTAAAGGAAATTGAACAGATTGTTATGCAAATCCAAAGCGAAACAGGCTCCGTAATGACCGCGATGGAAGAAGGCACACAACAGGTAATTAAAGGCACAAAACTAGCTGAAGAAGCCAAGCGATCGCTCGAAAATATTATTCAAGTAGCGAATCGCATTGATACTCTGGTGCGCTCAATTACCAGTGACACCGTAGAACAGACGGAAACTTCCCGCGCCGTCGCTCACGTGATGCAATCGGTGGAACTCACAGCCCAAGAAACTTCCCAAGAAGCCCAGCGAGTTTCTGGTGCTTTACAATTCTTAGTAGGTGTTTCCCGCGACTTGATTTCCTCTGTTGAGCGTTTCCGCGTGGAAACTCTCGAATCTCGGTAATTAATTTTAGTCATTAGTAAATGACTAAAAACCACTCAGTACTCAGCACTCAGAACTTTTATTATGCTGCCGGAACAACAACAGCGAATTTTAGGTTACTTCATTGAAGAAGCCAGAGACCATTTGAATACGATTGAGCAGGGGTTACTGAATCTCCAAGGTACCCTAAATGACCCGGAAATGGTCAACGAAGTTTTCCGGGCGGCTCACTCGATCAAAGGGGGAGCAGCCATGCTGGGATTGAGTAGCATCCAGCACACCTCCCACCGCCTGGAAGATTGTTTTAAAGTTCTCAAAGAACATCCGGTTCAGGTTGACCAAAAGTTAGAATCTTTATTTCTCGGTGTATCTGATACCCTCAAGGTGCTATTAGAACATTTGAGTGGGCCGTTTGGTCTGTCGGAAGAAGCTGCTAATACTCTGATGTCTGAAACTGAGCCAGTGTTTAAATGGCTAAATGAGCATTTAGAAATACTGGTACAACAAAGTATTAATGGTGTAGTCAGCGATACAACAGAACTACAACCAATTCCTCCAGATAGTGTCAGTACACTCACTGAGTTGTTCCTGCGGCGAGATATTCCCGATCTGGAAGCAGATAGCGATCAGACATCTACAGAAGTGCCATTATCTGTAGTATCCCAGTCAGAGCGATCGCCAATCACTGCCCAAGCACATGATCATTGGGGTGAATTTCAAACCCAGGTGCTACAAGCACTGCGGGAAATGTTACAACTATTCAAACAAAAAACCACACCTGAATCTCGACAAAATCTGCAACAATGTTGTCAGCAGTTAGTTAAGCTGGGCCAAAAATGGAATTTGCCTAATTGGTGTAGTTTATGTCAAGCAGCCACCAATGCGATCGCTAGTCCGGAAAATACTTATCTCACCCTAGCCAAAATCGTCATTACCGAAATCAAACAAGCTCAAGAATTAGTCCTCCAAGGTAGAGAAACTGAGATTACAATTAATCAGCAGTTAGCAGCACTCTTAAGCTTACAAGAACTTGACTTGTTACAAGCTCAAGACTTGTTTGATGACCAGCCTATTGTGACAGAATCAACTCTAGATGAGGTCTTACCTCTAACCACGTTGCAGCCTACAGATAGTGTAACTAGTTTAACGGAACTAACCGAAGAAATTCAGCTAGATCAGGCAGCAGCAGAAAATATTGATAGGGAAATTGCCGTTAATTCTTCCTTCTTTAACAGTGAAGAAGACATACATATTACCAATATAAATCTTGACCAAAACGGGCCAGAGGTAGGATTAGCTGAGTTAAATACTCTTGCTGATTTATTTGAAGGTGAAACCCCAGAACTAGATGAAACCTGGCAAGAAGAGGAAATTCTAGATATTACCGCCGTCAATGAATTGGGAATAGATATCAGTGACAGCGATATTGAAGATAGTGATAGCGATTTAGCTGATTTTCTGTCCTTTGATGAAGATACAGGCAATGATGATCTGCAAATCAGCCTGGCTACAACAGAAGACTTAAGTCTATTATTTGGCGACACTTTCCAAGAAAAAGAAAATCCAGTTCTACAAAATCAACAAAAATCCGCGACAAATTCTGTGGAAACTGAACAGGAAATCACAGAAATATCTAGCGAATTACAAGAGACTGAGCGTCAAGATTTATTCGGTGATTTATTAGCACTAGCACTAGATGAAAATGAATTACTGTCCATAGGTGAAGTTATTCAACCAGAAACTGAAACTATTGCCAATATTGAAACATCCATTAAGCAAGAAAGTAGTGCTGATGACTTATCCTTAGAAACTGATAATGCAAATCTCTGGGAGGAGATTTCCTTTGATGACCACATAGAATCAAAGCCTACCATCATTCAGCCAGAAACTTTAAATTTAGATGGTTTGTTTACCGATTTAGCAGAAAATACACTACTGTCTATTGATGAGTCAGAAATTAGTGATTTATTTGATGAATCACCTGCAATTATCAGAGAATCCTTTCAAACAGAAGATGATGTTAACGATTTTTGGAACCAGGAGATTGCCACAGAAAAACACGAAGGTGCTTCTGTAGTTGAGCAGGATGTAGCAAAAGCCTTAGAAGAAAGTTTGTTTGCGGCTGCGGCTTCTGGTGAGATTTTTGGTAACTCCCAAGAGTCCATACCTTCCCCTACAACAAGTTTTGACCTAGAAGATTTTGACCTTACTTTCCATCAGCCAGATTTAATAGTCTCTTCAGATAATGCTAATGACAATGATTTATTTGCAGACTTAGCAGAAATCACATCAGTATCTCTGACTGTTGATGATGAAGATCCATCTCTCCAGGAAATTGGTGGCTTTTCCCAAGAGCCAGAAGCTTTAGATTTTACACCCGAATTTACTAATCAGTCCGTATTTACCCAAGTGTTGGCGGATTTGGAACTTGATTTATTTGATTCTCTTGATGAGAATCCGCAAATTCTATTTAATGACACAGCCTCTACAGATAACTCAACTTATATTCAATTAGAAAGTGTAGAAAATCCGGGTAAGGATGAAGAAGCGTTATTTTCAGATATAAGTTTTACAGAAGATTTAAACTTAGAACAGTCCCAAAGCGAATTAGACTTTTTAGATATTAACGTTAACGCTAGTTCAACAGAAACAACAATAGAAGAAATCACAGAACTTGATTTAAAGACTGATGCATTAGCAATAGCAACTGAGCATGTAGACAACGACATCATAATTAATGATGTTACAGAAATAACGATAGAGGAAATCACTGATTTAGTAGCAATAGAAACCGAGCAGCTAGCACTCAACCTAGAAGCAGAATATTTAACATCTGAAACTGCATTAGTAGCTGAGAGCGAAGCTGCTAATTTGGTTTTACCTGAAGAGATAATATCAGCTACAGAAACAGAAACTACTGAACAAAGTAATACCAATACATATATCCAAGATGAATTTGCTGAGTTAGAAGCATTACTAGATGCAGAATTAGCAGCAAGTTCTTCTGCTAGTGCCATACCAGAAGAAGACTTTGCAGATTTGGAAGCTTTGTTGGGTACAGACAATAATGATGAGCAGTCATCCTACACACCACAAATTACACCAAATACTAACCAAACTGTCAGTAAAATTATTTCATCAGCAGATGTAGATGATGAATTTAGCGATTTGGAGAAACTGCTGGCAGAAGCAGATCAAACTATATCCCACTCATCACCAATAAAACCAAACACAAGCAAAATTACCCGTTCATCTGCTCGTCGTACTGCCAGATTTGAAGAAACAATGAAGGTGCCAGTTAAGCAACTGGACGATATGAGTAATTTGGTTGGGGAGTTGGTGGTAAATCGCAATACCTTAGAACAGGATCATGAACGGCTGCGACAGTCACTAGATAACTTGCTAATTCAGGTGCAACAGCTTTCAGATGTGGGCGCAAGGATGCAAGAATTATATGAGCGATCGCTTTTGGAAGCTTCACTTCTAGCCAGTCGCAAAACCAAAGAAATTACAGAAATTAGCTTTCACTCTGAAGAATCAGATACGGACAGGGGTTTTAGTGAGTTAGAAATGGATCGCTTTACTCCTTTTCACACCCTATCCCAAGAAATGATTGAATTTATTGTCCGGGTGCGTGAGTCAGCGAGTGACATTGACTTTGTAACTGAAGAAACCGAAAGAGTAGCGCGGCAATTTCGTCAAGTCACGACTCAGTTACAAGAAGGACTTACACGAGCTAGAATGGTGCCTTTTTCCCAAGCCATTGATCGCTTGCGGCGAGGAGTGCGCGACAATGCCATCAAGTATGGCAAACAAGTAGAGTTGGTGATTGAAGGCGGAGACACCTTAATTGACAAGATGATTTTAGATCATCTCACCGACCCATTAACCCATATGCTGAATAATGCGATCGCTCATGGTATCGAAACCCCAGAAATCAGACAAGCAGGCGGTAAGCAACCTGTGGGATACATTACCATCCGTGCGTTTCACCAAGGTAACCAAACAGTGATTTCCGTAGGTGATGATGGTGCTGGTATCGATCCTGAACGGGTTAAGGCCAAAGCGGTGCAAATGGGAATGATTACAGCAGCTCAAGCAAAAACCATTTCACGCATGGAAGTTTACGACCTGCTATTCCAACCAGGTTTTAGTATCAAAGACAAAGCCGATGAGATTTCTGGCCGTGGTGTGGGAATGGATGTGGTGCGTTCTGAAATTAGCGAAATTCGCGGCATAGTTAATACAGACTCTACCATCGGCAAGGGAACTACCTTTACTATTCGTCTGCCATTAACCTTGAGTATTTGCAAAGCTCTTTGTTGTGTCTCTGATAAAGCGCGGATTGCCTTCCCGATGGATGGTGTGGAAGATACTCTCGATATACCAGTTAAAAATATCCAGCATAATGCTGACGGACAATCATATATTTCTTGGCGCGATACAGTACTCCCTTTCCGACCTTTGAAAGAACTCTTAACCTTTAATCGTCAACTGAGTCGCGGTAATGTTTATGGCGGTAACCGAGATGATGATATGGTGTCAGTTGTGGTGGTGCGATCGGGAAATACCTTGATTGCCCTACAAATTGACCAAGTGCTGAGTGAACAAGAAATTGTCATTAAGCAATTTGAAAGCCCTGCACCCAAACCCATCGGTGTCGCTGGTGCTACAGTCCTTGGTGATGGTCGCATTATGCCAATTGCTGACGTACTGGAGATTATTGACATTTTCCAAGGACGAATTTCTAAACACAGTGGTAGTACATCTTGGCAACAACAAGATATTCCCAACCTGCCAGATACTTCTGCGGAGAAAATTGACCCGACAGTGCTGATTGTCGATGACTCAATTACAGTTAGGGAGTTACTCTCACTGACCTTTAACAAAGCAGGTTATCGTGTGGAACAGGCGCGTGACGGGCAGGAAGCTTGGGATAAACTCCGCTCTGGCCTACCTTGCGATATCGTATTTTGTGACATTGAAATGCCGCGTTGCGACGGTCTGGAATTGCTTTCTCGTATCCAGAAAGATTCTAGCCTCAACCATCTACCCATTGCGATGCTCACCTCACGGGGCGCAGATAAACATAGACAAATGGCAATTCAACTCGGTGCTAGTGGCTACTTTACCAAGCCATATTTAGAAGAAGCTTTACTTGAAGCCGCCGTGCGAATGCTAAAAGGGGAAAAACTAGTAGGGATTGAGTCGAAGTAGCTGCATATTCGGAAATTGGTATTAGGTTGGGGAGCCAGTCCGATATTGGGGTTTCCCCCAAGACCAACTGGCGTTTGAGGAACAAAACCTAACACCCAAAGACATTGGTATTGTTGGGTTTTGTCTACGGCACGCTACGCGGTAAGCGCAGCAATGCCCTACATGCACAAACATTGTTTAAATTGGTATAACTCATTCAAAACTAGATTGGTTTTAAATGAGTTATACAAGTTTCTCCTGGCTCCGCCAAGTTTAAACTATGGGATTATCCAGTTTGTGGATTTTGCCAACTTAGTAAAAACGACCAAAGCCATGACCAAAGCCACGACCAAAGCCACGACCAAAGCCATGACCAAAGCCACGACCAAAGCCAGGGCCGTAAAAGCCACGACCAAAGCCAGGGCCGTAGAAGCCACGACCAAAGCCCCCGTAGCCGAAGCCTCCAGCTACAACCTGCTGTTCCTCTGTAGATAAATCCACAAGCAAATCGGATTGGATGTCTTGAACTAACATAATTTTTTCCTCAACTTCATCAATTAGAAGTACACACCTATTTCCCAAGAAATAGAGGTGTTTACTTCCAATACTTTTATTTCTAAACATGTTTATTGGTGATTAAATGATCCCACAGTGATAAATAAACTAGCAGTTATTCTACCTTTTGATATATGCTAAATTTAGCTTTAATTCAAGTGTAAAAATGATACACAAATATTATTCACAAATTTATTTTAAAATTTGAATAAGTCTAATAGTTTTTACCTATGCTCCTGTTATTTTTGGCGATCGCTTATAAAATTATCTAAACATGATTTATCTTTAATAAGTTAGAAAAGGATATTTAAAAATTTACAAAATATAAAAATAAACCTCTCTTCTTCTATGAGGAGAGAGGCTTTGAATCTCCCCCTTCTTTACAGAAAGGGTTAGGGGATTTTTATTTTGATGACTTTAATGTTTAGTAAAATTTGTCCAAACATCGTCTAAGAATCTTCTTTCCCTGAGCTATTAGAAACCACCAATAGGCCCGCCGCCAGAACCACCGAAAGCTCCACCAGTAGGCCCACCAGCAATGAACCCTAAAATCCGCACGGGAATACGTTGACCACTAGAATCAGTGAGAATACCAGTGACGGTAATATCAGGTCTAGTTTGTCCACCTAATAATATTTGACCACCAGCAAGAATTTGTTGTTCTTCTGCGGATAACTCCACAAACAATTCAGATTGAATGATTGATTCTGACATGGTTAATTGCCTCAATCTCGTAGATAAATGTTAGGTAACACCCATGCTAAAAAACTTCTTAGATGGGTGCAAAATTACGGCTAAGGCTTTACGTTTTACCGTAAAAAGTGTGTTCGCCAAATAGTCAAAATTATTTGCATTTGCAGTGATAGTTGAGAAGAAAATTTGGTGCTTTATTTGGCAGTTGTTTTTTGGCTCTTGAACCATAAGAAACCATATTTTACTACCAAAACTCTCTCAAAAGTTAATTTAAATTGAGTGAGTTATATTAGTTTTCTTCTCGTATCGCTAATTGCAAAGTTGAGACTATGGTACTACTCAGTCCTTATTTAATAACTTCAAGGACGCCAGTCAAGCGGATGGGAACACGTTTAACACGACGCTCTCTAGAAGGGCTAAAATCTTGTCTACCTCTTCCGTTAAATTGTTGGTCATCAAATTGCTGACCATCAAACTGCTGACCATCAAATTGCTGGTCATCAAATTGCTGGTCGTCAAATCCTCTTTGTCCGCCTGCTAGAAGTTGTTGTTGTTCTGCGGATAACTCTTCAAGCAAATCAGATGTGATGATTTGGGTTGACATAAATTATTGACCTCACTTACTTACTTAGGTGTGTAATCACCTATGTTTTTATTATTAATTATTCTCCTGCGATTTAAATTATTCTAAGGTTGTAAATTAATCAAATAAATCTACTTCTTTAGGCTCATGTAATTTCAATTAAAACTTGGCTTTTTTAACAAGAGATAATTTGCTATTTTTAAATCTTATAGAGATACATTTATCTAGCGATTATAAATGATTTTTGAATAAAAATTTCCCCGATTTATACCTTCTAGGAAAACACCTACTGGGTGTCTACAAGAAGTCGGGTATCTCAGCATCTCGCTGTCTAAAAGTCGGGAGCATCCCAAAGGGTACAAAGGACACAAAGTTAAGAGGATTCAAAAGGGGTTTTCAGCTAGTCTCTTATATTTTTGCCAAATTGGGATGCTCCCTAAAAATCAAATAAGACTGCTATAAAAACATAAATATTCATGTCTCTATAACTATTACCAATTAATCAAACGGCACTTCAGGAAAACAATCCACTTAAAATTTTAGTTATTAAATTATTTAGACTATTACTATGAGAATTAAAGTTTGGTAACCCAAATGTGATGGAAGATGCCATAGTAACCTGTGATAAATTATATTTGGTGATTTGTGAACCAGATTCGGCATCGGCGAGATTTAATTTATTTTCTGCTTCTGTTTGAATGTCAGTTTTTTGGAAGAAAAATTTACTGTCACCTAGGGGATTGAAATTTTGTCCACCAACTAGGCTTTCTTGTTCTTCTTCAGAAAGATACTGGAAAATTTTTGAGTTATTGGATGTGTTATTTTCCGACATGATTTTACTTGCTCACACCGCGTAATATTTCATAACGTTAAAAACTTTAAATGCTCTCCTTTTAGCGAGAGAAATGTATCTGGAGTGCCTTGTAGTTGCACTTGACCTTTTTCTAACATGACAATCCAATCAGCGCGATTGACTACGCTGGGACGATGGGTAATGAGGATTGTCGTTTTGCCTTTGCGGTATGCCAATATTTGATCTAACACGCTAGCTTCACTAACTGGGTCTAGTCCTGCCGTTGCTTCATCTAAAATCAGTACAGGTGGATTAGTGAGAATTCCTCTGGCGATCGCTAATCGTTGTCTTTGTCCACCAGAGAGATTAGCTCCAAATTCACCTAACACAGTTTGGTATTTATTGGGCAGTTGACTGATAAAGCTGTCTGCATCAGCAATATGGCAAGCCTTGACAATTTCCTCAAAGGAGATGTAGGGCGTTCCTAGGCGGAAATTTTCCAAAATCGAGCGACTCCAAAAATGAGGTTCTTGGGGTACATACACCACTTGTTGTCGCAAACAATCCAGGGCCAGGTCATCGAGATTATACAAGCCAATGCGGATATTACCTGAAGTTGGTTGGTATAAACCTGCAATCAGTTTTGCTAAAGTACTTTTACCACAGCCAGATTTACCAATTAAAGCGATCGCCTGTCCACCAGGAAGCTTAATCGAAAAATCTTCTAACAAGTCAATTCTGCCAGGATGGTGAAATGTGATGTGGGAACAATGGATATCTGCATCGCCAGAGATTTGAGCAACTGGCTTTTGACTACCTCCAACTACTTCCGGTGTAGCATCAATGACTTCTAAGAGGCGAGAGATTGCTGTTTGTGAGCGATAATAGTCATCGACTAAGCCAACTAAGGAATTAATTAAATTTAAAACATTCACCTGTAAGGCATTAAAAGCGAGCATTTGCCCGATACTTAATTGTCCCCGAATCACTAAAATACTCCCTAGCCCCAATAAAGCTACACCGCCAATGGTAGAAAAAAGTCTAGCAATGGTACCGTTAATAATGCCGATCTGCACAGTGCTAAACGTTAGATTAGCCAGACGACCAAAACGACTTTGAAATTCTTCCCAGAATTGAGGAGCAGCATTTGTAGTTTTGATTACCTGTGCGCCCTTAAAAGTTTCTACTAATACACCTTGATTTTCTGCACCCAAAACCAAAAGACTGCGGGTTTTTTGTTGCAGGATCGGTAAAAAAGGCAAGGTGGATAAAGTCATTAAACAACCGATGACGATGACTGCCAGTGTCAATTGCCAGCTATAAAACAACATTAAGCAAAAAGAAATCACGGCAATGAAAAACTGGCTAGGTAAAAGCACTACAATCTGCGACACCAACTGATTAATGTCATTAATATCTCGTAATCGGCTGGTGATTTCACCACTACGGCGGGCTTCGTAGTAATTCAAAGGTAACTGGAGCATCTTGCGCCCAAACTCCAAAACTAGACCTAATTGCAGCCGTTGACCGAAGTGAGCAATCATAGTTGATTGCAATACTTGCAGAGTGCTACTAAATACGGTCATGACTACAACTGCTGATACCACAACAGTAAGTAACTGAGTGTCACCACGGATGAGAACATCATCTGTGAGTATTTGGATGAGGACGGGAGAACCCAAAGCGAGTACACCCAGGGCAATGTTGAGCATTAAAACCTGAGTTAGCAGACCGCGATAAGGCAAGATCCGCTTAATAAAACGTCCTAAGCCACCGATTGGTTTATCTTGAGGCTGTTCAAAAAAGCGCTCTGGATCTGGTTCTAGTAAGAGCATCACCCCGTTCCAAGCGGCGGTTAACTCTTCTTTTGTGACATAACGGATACCTACAGCCGGGTCAGCAATTACATATTTTTTCCCTCGTTGATTATATAAAACAACCCAGTGATAGCCTCGCCAATGGATAATGGCTGGCAGTTGCACTTCTTTGATTCTGTCTATGATGGCTGGCGAGGCTTTAACTGCCCTAGCATTAAAACCCAGATTCTCAGATCCACGCTTTAAACCCAGCAGCGTTGTTCCTAGCTGTCCAGTTCCTACCGCTTCTCGGCTGCGATTGATGCTTAAAAACCGTCCATAATGTTTGCTAATTGAAGCTAGACAAGCGGCTCCACAGTCTTCCTCGCTCAACTGTGAAACGCATTGATAGTTGTTTTGAAGTTTAACTAGACCAAACATAAATTAATTTGTAATTCGTAATACGTAATTCGTAATTGAGTTTTGGCACAGGGATTGAGATCTAGAGACAAAACTTCTGGAAATACAGGAGATTAAATTCCTAAACTTTGGTAAAGTGACCCGAAAAATGTTTACTCAGCACTCTTCATAAATCTGTGATTAATCTGGCTTTGCGGAGAATGAAATTAAGTACCGTTTCCTGACGGGAAATAATATCAGCTCTACCTTCCATACCGGGTTGGAGTTGACATTGGCGATCGCCTCTACCCACATATACGGTTTTTGGCTCTATAGTTGCTTCATAGGCAACTTGGGTAGTACCAGAACTTTGCTCTGCGCCGTTTTTTCCTACTGGTAGGGCATCTGGGGCAACGGTTTTCACTGTCCCGTGCAGAGTACCGTAGTCTGGATAGGGGCAAGCAGAAACCTGCATCTGCACTTTTTGACCAGGTTTTACCTTGTCAATATCTTGAGCTTGGACAAAAGCTTTGATCAGCATTGGGGCATCGAGGGGGGCAATCTGAGCAATAGGTTGCGTTGGTTGCACTACCTGTCCCGGATTACGCAGATTCAATTGCAGCAGTGTACCTGTAATTGGCGCTCGAATCACACTTTGATTTAAGTCAGTTTCTACTTGTTGTAGTTCTTTGCGAGTTTGAGAAAGTTGCTTTTGCAGTTCTATACGCTGCTGAAGTAAAGTTTCTTGTTCTTTATTCAAAGCTGCTAAATTAGCCTCACCTTTGGCTTGTTCCTGCTTAATTCTTTCGGATGCCACAGTAACAGCTGCATTACTGGGATTAATACTGGTTTTAGCCTTGTCTAGGTTGATTTGGGCAACCTGGAGAGCTTGTTCTTTTTCTTCCATCAGGTCTTTAGCGTTAGCCTTTGCTTGTTCTAGCTTGGCTTGGGCTGATTTTACCGCCTGTTCCTTTTCTTCAAACAGATTGCGAGAAATTGCGCCTGATGCCATCACTGACTGTAAGCGATCGCGTTGCGCTTTGGCTAAATTTAAAGCCACTTCAGCTTCTTGTACAGTTGCAGTTAATAAATTATTTTGTTGTAAGCGATCGCGTTGTACTCTAGCTAAGTTCAAGGCTAATTCTGCTTGTGTCATTTCAGCCGTAGCTTTTACTTGCTGGTCTTCGTATTCGCGTTGAATACCATTTAATTCTGCTTGTGCAGCGATAACCGTGCGGTTAATTAAGGTTCTTTGAGCCGCAGTCTGAGTAACAATTTCACCGAGTTGAGCATCAATTTGACCCAGTTGTAATTGAGTTTGCTCAATACTGTTTTCTAGTTGGCTTTTTTGGTTTTGTAGGCGGGAATCATCAACGTAAGCAATGGCTTGTCCTTTCTGCACCATCTGATTTTCTCGTGCGTCAATTTTTTGCACGGTGCCGACAACGGCAGACTGAACAACGCGCAGTTCCCCTTGTGGTCGGATATTTGCAGGAACTTTAACTGTGACATTGTAATTAAACACAGATGTTAGACCAATCCCCGCCATAAAAATAGTTAGTAGAACTCCGGCACCGATGTTTGTCCATTTACTAATCCGGGGAAGAAACTCGTTAGCATCAACTAGATTGAGTTCCTCTGGAGTAGGTTCATTAAACCTCTGCCAAAAATGGTTGTCTTGGTGGGGAAAGGAGTTCACGGTAATGCACCTTGGATTTGAAGTGGATAATTGTCTGTTAACTTAGGTGACGTTGCAGCAACAAATTAATGAATCTCAGATTTTTTTATCAGGCGATCGCTTATCTTCAAGCTCTCAGAAATTTCCCGTAATCAGGAGTATTTACCTCATCGGCTGAGAATAAAGCTGATAATAGAAGTAATCAGCAATTGGTCAGGATGAAATTAAAAAGTTAAACGGTAACATATGATGCTAACGTTACCAAACATCATGGTTTATGATGTCTTATAATTAGTGATGGGGAAAGAGAAAGGAGTACGCTTTGTACGGCAATAACCTTTCTCATGTATCTAACGTGGATAACGCGTAGAAACAATAGAGGAGAACGCTCAAACTCTCTCAAAGACCTCACTTACGATGAGCGAGTTATTATTATCTCCTCTACCCCCTTTTCATCTGCAAACGCAAAACGTTGATGATAGCGTTTAGCCCCATCATTAGTTTTTGCCATGAATGTAGCAAAAACGCCTGAAATTTTAGCATGATCAAAATTAATCTCTAAACTTTCGCTTGAGTGTGAAATTGATTACTCAATTATGCTGTTTTGCTACTTACAGCGTTAGGCAATTGATGCAACTATAGTTATTGAAGACTGGACAGTAAAGGAAGTTCTGTAGCATCAGTAGACAAAAAACTTTTTGCACCAGCATTTACATCGGAAATCTGAGTATTGGAGTCGGAAGAGTTACCTTCAGGACTACTATTATTTGTCTTTGTTGTCGCTGCCATTCCTTGAGCAAAATTATTATCGCTCAGTTTATACTTAACACCACCAACTAATAATTGTTGCTGTTTATGAGATAATTCTAACTCAATAAACCAATCCGATGTAATCTTTTGATGTGACATGATTGTTAGCCTCATTGTCAATCAACCCAAGACGATTTGGCATAATTGTTAGGTCAAATAAAGGATTCCAGTAACTGACTTTCTAATTCAGCTTTTCCTGAGGCATTCAGCCAAATCATTGAGTTGTGTAAGTAGTAAGAACACAGGAAATATCTGGAATCCGTCCTTGCAAAAATTGAGAATACCCAGTTAACTTGAGCACTAGTAGCACCAATTGGAAAAATAATTGCTACATATCTCGGTTGAGTTTTGTGCCTCAACCCAACACTTCAAAATCTTGTCTATGTTGGGTTTTGCTCCGCTCTAGCTAACCTTTGCATCTATCGCATTCTCTTGGGAAATTGGTATGACCTCTGCAATCATCAATTCTTCAGATGGTAAATTTCTCTAGGAGTTTGACATCTGAGTTTTCCAGTTCATTTATGGGAACACTT
This sequence comes from Nostocales cyanobacterium LEGE 11386, assembly GCA_015207155.1. Classification (GTDB taxonomy): domain Bacteria; phylum Cyanobacteriota; class Cyanobacteriia; order Cyanobacteriales; family Nostocaceae; genus LEGE-11386. Next base: position 22,269 of record JADEXK010000039.1, read on the forward strand.
CACTAGTTTGGCTGGTTTTGGTGTCAAATACGTCACTCGCCATTCGTAACTGTTCCTATACCATTCAGAACTGGTGCAGTGCCTAATGCCTCAACTGTAGGAACACTTGCTGCACCCAATCCTAAGAAGTCTTGTGCCGCAGTGTTAACAGCTGTAACACTACCTGTGGAGTTAGCAGTGCTGCCATCTGGGCCGGAACTAACCGACCCCTGTAAATTAGCAATTCTGTTAGCGAAATTGCTGCCAGCCAGTTCAAAGTCAACACCGCCAGCTAGATGCTCTTGTTGCTCATCGGATAATGCGATAAACAACTCTGATACAAGAGCTTGATACGCCATGATTGTTAGCCTCACTTACGTAACTTTCAAATACAAATAAAGGATTCCAGAAACTGACTTAATATTCAGCCAGCTAATTAGCTTCTGCAAACATCAAGATGGCAAGAAAATTCTGGAATCCATGCCTACCTCCCACGCCAAAGAAAAAATCCGGAATGCTCGACTAGCTCAACGCCACCATAACCCTAGATTTTGCAACACTGACCAGAGAAACCAACCAGGTTGACCTCTACAATAATCAGTTATGTGGGATAACAATTGCAGATTTGAGGTACAGTATGATACTGTTGAATTTTTGTAACCCCCACACACCATTCCCTACTTAGATCAGTGAAACGCTTTGATGTGAAAGATAAGCTTTCTGGGTCAACTGTAGGAATGGTTCAACAGTTTGGCTGGGTTACAATTAGTCATTGTTACCATTGCCATTGCCGCCGTTGCTAACGCCGTTGAGAACTGGTGCGGCACCCAATGGGTCAACGCTAGGAACGCTTGCTGCACCCAATCCCAACAAGTCTTGTGCCGCAGTGTTAACAGCTGTAACATTACCTGTAGAGTTGGCAGTGCTGCCATCCGGGCCAGCGTTGCTTGTCCCCTGTAAGTTTGCGATTCTGTTAGCGAAATTGCTGCCAGCAAGTTCAAAGTCGGCACCGCCAGCTAAATGCTCTTGTTGTTCATCAGATAATGTGACAAACAAGTCAGATGCAAATATTTGATGTGACATGATTGTTAGCCTCACTTACGTATATAGGTTTGTGACCACCTACGACCTCAACTATAGGCACTGTTTGTCAGGAATTCATAAATCCCAAGGTAGAAATCAATCTTGTATATTTACTCCTCAAAGTAGAGATAAAATCTGCTATTTTTTCTAGATATACTTATACCTTTAGAGAAGAAATAGTCAATATTCAATGTTTTTGCAGATATGTAATCAAATAATCAACTTTTCTCTCATCTGCCTAGGCGTTAGCGTAGCTTACCGTAGGTATAATTTATCCGTAGTTGATGAAAATTTAGGTTTTTAGAGATACAAATACTTATCAAAACTTGGATTTTATTACAAAATAAGGAAGAAGTTAGGAGGAAGAAGGAAGAAGGAATAACAAAAACTTTAGTTGTGGGTTTAGAGCCGCACTTTAAAAAAACGGCGTCGGAGTTTCAATCCCACTTTTTAAAATGTAGGTCTCTTCTTCCCTCCTCCTTCGCGAATAATAGTAAATTTATTTAAATAATAATATCTCGATTAACATAAATGCTAAGGCTGCACTACCTAAAGGCACTGTCAAATTATCAATACCCAAAAATGAAATAGCTTCTAAAGTTGTAGCAGCTAAAGCGATCGCTAGGGATACTACCCAAGTTTGCCAAACGTTTCCTTCAACACTCAGTAAAATTAAACTACTGATAAGATAGCTAACTAAAGCCATAGTCAAGGAGCCTTCCCAACTTTTTTGCGCTCCTAAGACTTTATACTTATGTTTACCAAAATGTTGTCCAATCAATGCTGCTAACCCATCACCCCAAGCCATCACCATTATGCCTATAGCTGCGTATTGGGGCTGTTGTATGTGCCAGAACCAGGCTACTAAAATGCCAACACTGACAGCATAAAAGAATGTTCCCAAACTTTGCCGTCCCACGCTATTAATACCGGGAAGAATGGGAAATCTGTATGATAACAAGGTGATGGTACTCGCTAAAATTGAAGCTGTAATGCCTACACTCGCAGGAATATCTAGCCACCAAGCCAGCAAAATTACATTCCCAGTGCCAATATGAACTATTTTTCTAACTATTTCTGGATCGCCTTTAGCAAAGCGTTTTACCACCCATGCAATCAGGAGGATAAGTAATACCCAAACTGCAACTGTGGTAATTTGCAGCCACAAAGGTGAGATTGAGGTTAAATCGATAACTGAAGATAACAAAGAAACTACAAGATAGAAAATTTTTACCTTTATTACTAATTTATAAGATTTAGGTGACTGTGATGAAACTATTATTCATTTGGTTAATTAAAGGTTACAGAATGTTTATTTCGCCACTGTTTCCCCCAACTTGTCGCTTTCAACCAACTTGTTCTATGTATGCTATCGAAGCAATTGAGCGATTTGGAGTATGGCGCGGTGGGTGGATGGCTACTCGGCGGATTTTGCGTTGTCATCCCTTTCATCCAGGTGGTTACGATCCTGTTCCAGAGGCTACCCCACATTGCTGTAGTCATACTCTGTTGGATTCTGGGAAGGAGGCGAGAGAAAAAATAAAGGAAAGCAATTCTTAACAAGGAACACATAAATGGTACAAACAGCGTCTCAATCCCTCACACTGGCAGAATTTTTACAGTTACCGGAAACAAAACCAGCCAGCGAATATATTGACGGGCGTATCTACCAAAAACCGATGCCACAAGGAGAACACAGCGTCATTCAAACCGAGTTAGCCCCTGCTATCAACTCAATTTTGAAGTCAAAAAAAATTGCCAGAGCTTTTTGTGAACTTCGCTGTACTTTTGGTGTTCGCTCGATTGTACCTGATATTTCTGTATTTACATGGAGTAAGATTCCCCGCCTGGAAAATGGAGTCATCGCCAATATTTTTTCCATTCCCCCAGATTGGATAATCGAAATACTTTCACCCAACCAAAGTCAGACTAGAGTCATCAAAAATATTTTGTATTGCTTGCAGTATGGGACTCAGATGGGATGGCTGATTGACCCAGAAGAAAAATCTGTGTTTATATATCTACCAGATCAGCCTACTGCTATTTACGATGAACCAAAAGCACAGTTACCAGTACCAACTTTTGCTCAAGATTTTAGTCTTTCTGTAGAAAATTTATTTAATTGGTTACTTGATTAACAGCTACTTTTGCAGAAATTACACCTTGGGACTCTAAAACAGCAGCTACTCGTAAAATCAAAGCTTCGTTGTCGGGTGCAGCTATTAACTGCACACCCAAAGGTAAGGCATTGGCACGCTGAATTGGTACTGATAAAACGGGTAAGCCAATGAAAGATAATGGTTGTGTGAATAACCCCAGATGAGGACGTACGAGAATTTCTTCACCATCTAAAATCATGGTTTGTTGACCAATCAGTGGTGCAGAGATGGGTGTGGTAGGGGCGAGAATGATATCTACATTTTGAAATACTTCCCGCAGGCGATCGCGGTACCATCTTCTAAACCGTTGTGCTTGCAAATACCAACTACTTGGGATTAACGCCCCAGCCAAAAAGCGATCGCGTGTGGCGGGGTCAAAATCCTGGGGACGTGACTTTAATTGGTCTAAATGCAGATTTGCCCCTTCGCTAGCGGTAATTACAAAGGCGGCTGCCCGGGCGCGGTGGGCTTCTGGTATGGTTACATATTCAGTTACATTTAAAGCATCTGCTACTTTTTGTACGGCTGCTAAGGCTTCCGGTGCTGCACCTTTGACAAAATAATCACCTGCGAGCGCAATTCTGATACCAGAGATATCTTGATTTAATTGTGGTACACATAATTGGGGCGGACGTTTTGTACAAACAGGATCGCGCTGATCTTCCCCTTGAAGCACATCAAAGGCGATCGCAATATCTTGTACCGAACGCGCAAATGGGCCAATATGGTCAAAACTGCTAGAAAATAAAGCTACCCCAGCACGAGACAAGCGTCCATAAGTTGGTTTGAAACCAAACACACCACACAAAGCCGCCGGTACTCTAATAGAACCATTAGTATCCGAACCTAATGTTAGTGGTACTAACCCAGCCGCCACAGCCGCCGCCGAACCCCCAGAAGAACCACCAGCTACCCGTCGTAAATCGTGGGGGTTGTGGGTAGCACCGTAATGGGCATTTTCTGTGACAAACCCATAGGCGTACTCATCCATATTTAAAGCACCAACCAGCACTGCACCTGCTTGTTTTAATTTGGTTACTGCGGTTGCATCTTGGGTAGCTGGGGGATTTTCGGCATTGATTTTTGACCCCGCTAAAGTTGTTAAACCAGCGATATCGAAAAGATTTTTTACGGCAAACGGGACACCAGCCAACGAACCAGGATGATGACCTTGGGCAATTTCTCTGTCAATTTTGGCCGCATCTGTCAAAGCTGTTTTTGCAGTTATAGCCGTAAAACAGTTGAGTTGTGGATTGCGTGCAGTAATTCTGGCTAAAGCCGCCTGGGTAACTTCCACCGCGCTGACTTCACCTGTACGCACAGCAGCAGCTATTGATAAGGCATCGGCTGAGTTAATATTCATCTGATGAATCGGGTTTAGTCAGGAAATTTAGTTATTTAAGCATAAATTCCTTGTGCAAAATCCTGTTTAAATTCCTCAAGTCTGGCGTTCATTTCCTGAGTCAGATTTTCTATGCTTACATCACTACTTAAAGTAGGTTGTACAGTCTTGGCAATATGCATTAATTGTGATTTAGATTCTTTTTGTCTTAACCAATCACGAGTTAAACGCAGTGGAGATAAAATATCTCGTTTTTGACTAGGATGATGTAAGCGTTTGATATATGATGGCTGATATTTTACACCTATGGATTGACACCAATCTTGCCATTTAAATTGCAGAATAGTAGGGTTAGTAATTATGGGAACCCATGGTACACGCAGTGCATCAGCAATAATAGCACCATGCATAGCCTCTGCAAATAAGACTTCTGTTTCGCTAATACATGACAAAACTTTTTCTATTGACCAGCGTGGATCAATATATCCAAATCCCAGTCCTTCACAAACTAAACTCCAACCTTCTCCAGCTAGTTCATAGTGAGGCATATAAGAAAATTTGTATACTTTCTTATGGCTATAACTATCAAATAAATTTCTAATCAGTACAGCTCCATCTGTGACTGCTAACTTATCTGCAACACCTAATGCCTGGGCTGATAGCGGGCCACGGAGACAATAAATTTTATAAGAATCATTTATCTGTGGTATGCCTTTGCCATACCCTACGCCTGTACCAAATATTACTCGCAAACGAGAGTTTTTTGTTTTAATAGGTAATCCATCATTTATCAGAGTACCTATGCCAACAAAGGTAGTTGTTTGGTCATTATCAATGATGCCTGGGATTAACTTTTCCCATAACCAAGGATTAAGTTTGTCACCAAAATTATTTTCTCGGTAATAAAGAAGCTTCATGTTTTTATTGCAATTTCTATGACAAAACAATTTTTATCCCAAAATCTAAAAGCCCAAATCCTGCCTGGCGAAAGTTCTTAACCTGAATAATCGATAAAGAAACACAGCTTTTCCTATCAACTTATTAATTACCTTTCTCCAAATGGGATATTCTGGATATTCAATCTTTTTATGTATGTCGAAGTAAATCTGTTTATCCTTCAGTTGTGACTGCCCTTTTTTAATTCTCACTTGCTCAATATTGTCTTTGAAGAATGGGAATTTGTCCCCAGAGTCGAATTGAACTGTCAACCCTGCTAAAACAGCCGCTAATCCCATAACGTTACCTTCTCCATCATAAATTCCTTGCATCTCAAAGAAGTAAGAAATTGTTTGCCAAAGCTTTAAAAACTCAACTTCTGCGCCATCTTGTTTTTTAACTGCAAACATAAATTCATGAAACCATTGTGTTTTCTCAAGGTCAATATCTAGTTTCTGTGCCACTTTTTTGATGACTGGAAGTGCTTGGCGCTGATTCATCCCTGCATTGTGTTTGAGAATCTTGCAGCCAGTTCTGGCGGTAATTCCAGGTAGCCACTCTATGTCCTCTGGTACAGAACCCAAGATGCGTACATCAGAATCCAAATACATACAGGTGTCAAACAATTTGAGGGACTTTTCCAGTACAAAACGCTTATCATGATATCCTTTTACGCTTTGCAGTCGATGTTTGCAAGCAATAACATGCGGATATTCCTCAAAATCATGGGGTTGATCTGTAAGAACTATCAAGGAAGTTGCAGGTGAATGTTTTTGAATATCACTTGCTAGCATCCGTGCATGGGTACGATAGCGATTTCCTACTGCTAAGGTACAAAAGCAAAATTTTTTAGACATGTTCACAACCAGGGTGATAGATTTCTATTTCTTCTGGTAAAGGAAACTCATTTACCAGTTGAGCGATCGCTTGAATTCTGGCAAAATTTTCTAATACCCCATCACGATCTTCATCTCTTAGCTGCAAATCCAATAAGCAGGCCATTTGCTCAACATAAGTCGCCAGATTAAACTGCTCTTTTTTCATTTCTCAGTGAATACCCCTTTTTTAAACTGAAAAATTTTAGAGTAATTTATATAAATCTTAATACTTAACTGTACAACAGCCTGATGCTTTTACGTAATATCATGGAAGCTTTGTGAAAAGTTTATATTGAGAGAATCCTAGCTTGCAGATATTGGCTGATGACTTCATCTTTGAAAAGTGGTGAGATTACCTGCTTTAACGTGAGTTCGACAACCATCAAAAACCCCTCTCCAAACCTCTCCCCTGCCAGGAGGAGCCACTGCGTTGCGCGGGTTCCCCGCGTTGTAGCAAGTGGCGTAGAGGCTTTGAAACCTTGATTTTTAGTTGAAAATCAGGGAGATTTTGCCCCTCTCCGTGTCGGAGAGGGGTTGGGGTGAGGTTCATCGAATTCACGTTGCTTAAATCTTCATCAACGCCCCAGGGCCAAGGGGTAAACCCAAGACAAACCAAATAATCAATAGACTAGACCAACCTAACAAAAAGGCGATCGCATAAGGTAACATCATTGTAATTAATGTCCCAATGCCTAAATTTTTGTCGTACTTTTGCCCGAACGCCACCACCAAAGGGAAATAAGGCATTAATGGAGTAATAATATTCGTTGTGGAATCACCAATCCGATATGCTGCTTGGGTTAACTCTGGGGAATAACCCATTAACATAAACATTGGTACAAACACAGGAGCCATAATTGCCCATTTTGCTGAAGCAGAACCGACAAAAAGATTAAGCAACATACTAATTAAAATAAACAATATCAGTAACGGTGCGCCTGTAATTCCTGTAGATTTGAGAAATTCAGCCCCATTGATTGCCATAATTACTCCTAAATTACTCCAGGTAAAATAAGCAATAAATTGCGCGGCAATGAATGCTAAAACAATGTAATATCCCATCGCACTCATGGAATTACTCAACGCTTTTGCAACATCTTTGTCATTTTGAATTGTTCCTGCTGCTTTACCATAGAAAATTCCGGGAATTAGGAAAGCCAGGGAAATAATAAAAACGATGCTATCCAGAAAAGGTGAAGGAATAATTGTCAATTTTTCTGGATCTCGCAAAATTCCTTGTGGTGGTAACACCATTACTAGCAAAAAGCCGATAAATGCTAATAAAGAATATCCAGCCCAGCGTAAACCTTTGTGTTCGGCTACACTGAGTTGTGCCATTGGCAAACTTATTTCTCCATCGTAATTACCTAATCTTGGTTCCACAATTTTTTCGGTCACAAACCAACCAATGGCAGTAATTAAAAAAGTAGAAACTGCCATAAAATAGTAATTAGCAGTAGCATTTACCTGATAATTAGGATTAATTAATTGCACGGCACTTTGGGTTAATCCAGCAAGTAAAGGGTCAAGGGAACTGATGAGCAAATTGGCGCTAAAACCACCAGCAACACCAGCAAAAGCCGCAGCTAAACCAGCCAAAGGATGCCGTCTAAATGCTAAAAATATAATTGCGCCTAAAGGTATAAGTACTACATAGCCAGCATCAGCAGCGATGTTTGCCATGATACCAGCAAATACAACGACGGGACAGATGAATTTACTGGGGGCAATTAGCACCAATTTACGTAGTAATGCGGAAAGCAGACCAGTGGCTTCAGCCACACCTACACCCAACATAGCAACTAACACAGTGCCTAGAGGCGGAAAATCAGTAAAATTTTTAACTGCGGAAGTAAAAATACGGCGAATACCATCGGATGTCAATAGAGATACAGCCGTGATGGTTTTACCGTTTCCGGGGTGGATGACAGAGAGATTGAAAGCAGCTGCGATCGCACTCACTATAATTACCAGCAAGGATAATAAAAAAAACAGTGTCAGTGGATCGGGTAATTTATTCCCTAAATATTCGATGAAAGCTAAAGCCTGTCCCAACCAAGCAAATTTTTTACTTTTTTGAGGTTCTTGTGGAGAATTCATAGCGTCCGCAATTGGCGACTACGTACCCGTTCAGCACTACCTGTAGGAATCGCAGCAATTAATTTTTGTGTATATTCTTCCTTGGGTTGGCGGTAAATACTTTCTGCTGTCCCCTGTTCGACAATTTGACCGCGATTCATGACTAAAATGCGATCGCTCATAAATTTGACCACACTTAAATCGTGGGAAATGAAAATATAAGTCAGTTGAAAATCTGACTGCAATTCTTTGAGTAAATTCAATACTTGCGCCTGTACAGACACATCCAACGCCGAAACCGATTCATCGCAGATAATGAATTTGGGATTTAAAGCCAAAGAACGAGCAATACAAACCCGTTGGCGTTGACCACCAGAAAACTGATGCGGATAGCGGTTCATCGCCTCTGCACTTAAACCCACCCGTTCTAAAAGTTCAGCGACACGTTCTCGCCGTTGGCGTTTTGTTTTTCCCACAGAGTGAATTAACAATGGTTCCATCACCGCGTCCCCAATCTTCATTCGGGGGTCGAGGGAACTAAAAGGATTTTGGAAAACGATTTGCATTTCCCGCCGGAGTTTCTGCAATGCTTCGCCTTTGAGGGTAGTAATATCTTGACCTTCAAAGATAATTTGACCACTCATCGGTTCAATTAACCGCAGCAAGCTTCTACCCAGGGTAGTTTTACCACAACCAGATTCACCCACTAATCCCAATGTTTCCCCTGGTTTGACATCAAAGGAAACATCATTAACTGCCATGTGGTAGCGTTTTGTCCCACCAAATACACCCCGGATCGGAAACCCCACTTGAAGTCCACGAATTTGTAATAGGGGTGATTTATCGTTCAGATTTGCCCATCTTTGAGACATTTCCTCTATGGTCACTTCTGGGGGATGGAGAGGTTCTTTCGCTTGAATTACTGCATTTCCGGTTGGTGTTTCTTCCACACTCATATAATCGGAAACTGTAAGTAGTTTGTGAGGACGGCGGTTGAGTGTGGGACGGCAAGCTACTAAGCCCTTAGTATATGGATGTTGGGGATCGCTAAAAATTTGTTCTGCTGCACCGTATTCGACAACTTTACCTTTGTACATTACCGCTACTTGGTCAGCAATTTCTGAAATTAGCCCCAAGTCGTGGGTGATGAAAATCATTGCCATATCACGGCTTTGCTGCAATTCTGCCAACAATTCAATAATTGTGGCTTGTACTGTCACATCTAAAGCTGTAGTTGGTTCGTCAGCAATCAGCAGCAATGGGTTACAGGAAATAGCCATTGCAATCATTACCCGTTGCAACTGACCTCCAGAAAGTTGGTGCGGGTAGCGTTCTAGGATAGCTTCTTTGTGCTGCTTCACTAACCGTGCCAACCTTAGCTCATCTAGTGGAGACGAATTAGAGTTAGTTTGATGCCAAGTTTCCAGACACTGCTGTTTGATTATTTCATCACTAGGCAGGAGTTTCACCTCTTGCAGTCCGGCGATCGCAATTCTTCGCGCTTCATCTGCTGCAACCTTTTGATGTCGCATAATTGCTTCAGCTAGCTGAAACCCAATCGTATAAACCGGATTGAGCGAACTCATCGGTTCTTGAAAAATCATGGCGATGTCACCGCCTCGGTGTAGCTGCATTTCCTCAGGAGGCAATTCTACTAAATTTACAGGTTTAGCATTCGCCTGGGGACGAAACCAAATTTCACCACCGCTAATTTTACCGGGACTTTGTAATAAACCCATGACAGCCAGTGCTGTAACTGATTTGCCACTACCCGACTCACCTACTATTCCTAGAGTCTCACCTCGATTAATCTGAAAAGATATATCATCCACAGCTTTGGTAATACTACCATCACCGGAAAACTCAACTTGTAGATTGCGAACCTCTAGGACAGTTTCTCTCATAGGAGTCAGGTATGAATATTTACGTAAAATTATTTGGATTTTAGCAATAGTTCTGATGTTACGACGGTAAATTCATATTTTGTCCCCCATCTTACAGGAAGTCGGCGGGAAATCAAGACTGACTTCCTGAAGGAGCAACTGAATTTAGTCTACTGGATGGAATATTAAGAGCATACGGCTTAGTTAATCATTATTTTAGGTTGGGTTGAGCGCAAGTGTTACCCAATAAAGCCTCGCATATATGGGATTTTGTTCCTGACACTAATATAGATGGTGAATTTTAGCCTTAACTGAAGGTATTGGAATATAAGACTAAAATTTTCTGTTGGCAAAGTTATCAGTTTTATAATTTTCCCAGGGCAGCTAATAAAACGGGAAATTAAATATGGGCTGAGTAGCTTTGGATAACCAGTTTCTTATTATACGAAACTAGGCTCATTTACCCGATTTTAGAATCTGCGTTTCTTCAAGAAAAAATCACTTTGCAGGCATCCCAAAATTATGGATATGTCAAATTTTACCACCCTACAAAACTTAGAAGCAGCTTTCGGTGGTGAATCGATGGCAAACCGCAAGTATCTGTTTTTTGCTGAGGTAGCGCGTAAACTTGGGTTTAAAGACTTGGCAAAACTATTTCAAGAAACAGCACAACAAGAAACTGAACATGCCTTTGCACATTTTGTATTGCTACACCCAGAACTTGTTGTCAAAGATGTCAATATTTTAACTGAAGCACAAAAGCGGGAAATTATTTCTCGCTGTTTAACTTTGGCAATTGCAGGCGAGACTTATGAATATACTACGATGTATCCTGAATTCGCCGCAGCTGCTAAACGCGATCGCGATGATGCAGCAGTAGCAGAATTTCTCAAGCAAGCTAAAGAATCTACTGATCATGCCGATATATTTCGGGAGGCGGCGCACCGTTTTGGGTTGCTCAAGTTTGTGGAACATTACCATGCTGACCGCTATGCTGAAGCTTTGCAAGTCTTAAACGGAGGCGAAGCCGTCACCAAAGTTGCCAATGCAGATCCTAAAACTCAAAAATGGATTTGCCAACAATGCAGCATGATTTACGATCCTATAGCTGGTGACCCCGATTCGGGAATTATCCCTGGTACACCTTTTGCAGATATTCCCAATGATTGGCAATGTCCCATCTGCGGTGCTAGTAAAAAGACTTTTAAACCGCTTGAGGAGATTGTCGTTTAATTAGGGTGATTCTTATTGAGTGCTGAGTGTTGAGTGCTGAGTGCTGAGTGCTGAGTGCTGAGTGCTGAGTGCTGAGTGCTGAGTGCTGAGTGCTGAGTGCTGAGTTAAAAGACCAGGTGGTCTTTTAACTCAGTAATTTTCAAATGCCTAAACAAAATTAATTACACACATTGTTTTTCTGTTACCTGTTCCCTGTCTCCACGAATAAATTTAATTTTGGCCAACTACTTATCCCCATTTCCCGTCTGAATGTGTCATCCGAAGCGACCCGGTTGATGGGACAATAAAAACGAGAAATAACACTTGTTTTGTTTTGCTTCCAGCCCAAAGGAATATTTAAAAATGTGGAAAAAAATTGTATTTATTTTGCTATTGGTATTGAGCATCAGTCTGAGTAATCCAGGTGTAGCGGCTGCGGCTGGATTCAAAAGCTTTGTAGACACTACTGATGGCTATGAGTTTTTATATCCTAACGGTTGGTTACAAGTTAAAGTTGCCAATGGTCCTGATGTGGTATTCCACGATTTGATTGAAGTATCTGAAAATGTCTCTGTGGTGATTAGTCCTGTTCCAGATAACAAAAGTTTGACCGAATTGGGGACACCCACAGAAGTTGGATATAAATTGGGAAAAGCCGCTCTTGCTCCCCCTAATTCCGGTCGTTCAGCCGAATTAGTCAACGCCCTAGAGCGAGAATCTCAGGGAAAAACATACTACATTTTAGAGTATGAGGTGAAACTTCCCAATCGGGAAGACCGACACAACGTCGCCAGCGTCGCTGTCAGCCGTGGTAAGTTGTTTACTTTTAACGCTTCAATTCCCGAAAGACGTTGGCAGAGAGTTCAAGGAATGATGGAAGATGTTGTAAATTCTTTCTCAGTGTATTAATAGGGGAGTGGGGAATAGGGAATGGGGAGTGAAAAGTGTATGAGAAATTAAGTCTTCCCTATACCCAGTACCCAATTAGCAAATTTCATGAATATACCTCAATTTGTACTTGCTTCAGCTTCTCCAGCACGCCGCCGCTTGCTGCAAACTGTGGGAATTGAACCGATAGTGAGACCTAGTGATTTTGATGAATCACAAATTCAACTCAGTGATCCAGCACAGTTAGTGCAAACTCTGGCCCAATGTAAGGCGGAAACTGTAGTACCACAGTTTGAATCGGCTTTGATTATGGGTTGTGATTCGGTTTTGGCGGTGAATCATGAGATTTATGGTAAACCAGCAGACGCGGCTGAAGCGATCGCTCGTTGGCAATTAATGCGAGGTAACTTTGGTGACTTGTATACAGGTCATGTCTTGATTGACCTTGAAAAGAACCGCACTCTAGTCAAGTGTCAGGTGACAAGAGTTTACTTTGCACAAATGAGCGATCGCACTATTCAAGCTTATGTGGCTACGGGTGAACCCCTCAAGTGTGCTGGTGCTTTCGCTCTTGAAGGTTTTGGTAGTCTATTTGTGGAAAAAATTGTTGGTTGTCACAGCAACGTGATCGGACTTAGTTTACCTCTGCTGCGGCAGATGCTAGAGGAGTTGGGATACGATGTCACTGATTTCTGGCAATAGTTGATGCTGTGTCAACTAGTTTGCCACATTATGTAATCTCTGCTGTATCAGGGATTGAACCCTAATTAATCCCACGTTCCACCACGCTACAACTTTAAATTCCCGGCCGCAAAAGCTAAAGCACCCCAAGCAGCAAGAAAAGCCACACCGCCTAGTGGTGTAATTGCACCCAATAATTTCACACCCGTTAAACTCAGGGCGTACAAGCTACCTGAGAAAATAGCCATGCCAATGATAAATAGCCAGCCACTGGCTACTAGTATGGGTTGAGGAGACTCGCTGCGACTAATAAGTATTGCTACCAGCAAAAGTGCTAAAGCATGGTACATTTGGTAACGAGCGCCAGTTTCAAAAATTTCTAGTGATCGCTCACTGATTTTTTCCCGCAAGGCATGAGAAGCGAAAGCACCTGCGGCAACAGACAAACCGCCTAAAACAGCAGCTACACTAACAAAAATTTGCGCCATTTCTCACTAAGATTGGTCTTAGATATCAAAATGATATGATACAGCCCCTTCTTCGGTCACCTGAAAATTCGCATTGAATTCTTTAGCTTTCAAATCTAAATATTGTCTGGCATCGGCTGCTGGTAATTGAGAATTCATAGCAAAACCTAAAACCGTGACGCGCCCTTGGTTTTCATGTAACATTTGATAAAAAGTAGATTGTAGGCGATCGCTTAGTTGTTGCTGGAGTGCTTTTTTCTCATACTTGCTTTGACGATACAATCCTAAGCTCATCCAACTGCCCAGCACCATTGTCGGAATGCCAAAAATTATACCATTTCTAGCAGTAGTATCAAGTAGATAAAGAGCGTCTCTATTTAGATATTCTTTTGCTAAATACTCATTATTTCCTAACGCAATAGGCTTGGTTGCAGATTTTTTCTCAAGTGCTGCCGAGACTGATAGTGTCAAAAACATGAATCCCAGTGTTAAAAGCCAACCCGCAGCCAATTTTTCAGCAGTCTTCATAGTTTCACATCAGATTTTCAACTTTGCTTGCGATTTTAACCTTACTTGTCAAAAGCTTCAATTAAATATGAAATAGGTAACTAATATCACCTTGCTCACTAGGTTCAAAAGAAGCGTTAAATTCTTGGGATTTCTGATCCAGATATTGTTTGGCTTGTTTTCCCGTTAGCTTTGCTTCCATTGCCAACTGTAAAACAGTAATTTTACCATTATTAGCTCTGAGCATCTGATAAAAAATAGCATCCAGGCGATCGTTTAACTGTTTTTGATTTCGGCGACGCAATCCCCAAAACATATATCCTCCGCCTGCTGTTAATGGCATACCTAAAGCTATTCCCCCCCAAAAAGCACTTTGCGCGCTTTTTTGTTCCGGAGTGTTGTTTTCTGCGTTTAAATCAGATAGTGTACTGAGGCTAACCATCAAAAACAAAAATCCTAAAGAAAGCATGAAGCCAGCACAAACTTTTATCATGATTTTCATAATTGCGGCAGAGGATATTTAAGTACCTTGCCGCAATTTTAACCTCATTTGCGTGTAGCTTCCAGTATGCGGGAGAAATAAAAGCGAGTCTTAGTCATGGCCTGGCGTTGCACTGAAAAACCATTGCTTTCTAGGATTTTCACCACATCAGCCTCACGGTGCAGATAGGCGCGAGTAGCTTTACTCGGCCCAGGAAAGAAACTGCCAATTTTCTTGAGTATACTGAGAGCGCAGGTCTTGGGTGCAAAACTGATAATTATCCGTGACTGTGCCAAAGAACATAAATGAGAAATCATCTCGTCAGCTTTTTCCTGGGGATAATGAATCAGCACATCCAAGCAAATCACGGTGTGGTGGCTACCACTTAAGGATTCCAAATCCTGCACGGCAAAAGTGGGATTTTCAGAATTTCCCAAAGTTTCTAAAGCTATGTCTTTGGCTTCTGCCACCATTTTGTCAGAAATATCGCTGGCATAGACCTTGGCTGCTGCTGCGGCTAAGGGAATACTGAGACTACCCACACCACAACCAGCATCACAAATGGAGAGTTCTGCTAAATTAGCATCATCTTTCAACCAGCCAATAACTGTATCTACAGTTTGTTGATGTCCGTTGCGGATATCTAGCTGGACTTTGTTAACTTCGCCATCCCCATAAATTCGCTGCCATCGGTCGAAACCTATGGAATTAAAATACTCGCGAACAATCGTTTTATCGTCAGCTACGTTCATAAAGTTAAATTTTTCAGGGTTCCCAATGCTTAAAATTATCATTAATAGCAACCATTAAGAATACTCTGGCAGATTTTTTTCGGATATTTTTTGCTGGCTCAAGCTATACAAACTAATGATAGAGAATACTTAATTTATCTTGTTTTTTAGCTATTTAGAGGATGATACTCTTGATTTTTAAGTTTTTAATTTCAATTAATTACTGCACTGCAAACTACTGAGTAATACATGGTTACTTTATATCTAAACCGAAATTTCTAACTTACCTTTCTGACTAGCCTGAAGCTCCTTTAATTTTAGTTTTGCCCTTTTCGCTTTCTGATTAAGATAGAATCATAAAATGTACCAATAGCCTTTAAAGATATTCAAGTTTAAGCTTTGGTAATTGCTAAGAATTTAGCAAAATTTTGTATTCTAGATTACATATATTATAACAATACATACTTGCTTTGTTCATTTAGCTTTCTTTACCAACAATGGCATCAAACTTACTAACTGACAGTCCTATTATTGCATTTACAATTCTCCTGACAGTAATCTTTACTGTACCTCCTATATTTGAGCGGCTGCGAATACCTGGATTAGTCGGTTTGCTGGTAGCTGGTGTGGTGCTTGGGCAAAATGGGTTAAAGCTTTTAGACTCTAACTCTGAAACTGTCAGACTACTCTCAGATATTGGCAAAGTTTATTTAATGTTTGTAGCAGGTCTAGAAATTGACCTAGGACAGTTCCGTAAAACTAAGAATCGCTCAATTGGGTTCGGTACTTTAACATTCTTAGTTCCCTTAATTACTGGTATTCTTGTCGGGCAGTTATTTAATTTTGGTTGGAATACTTCCGTTTTAATTGGTTCTTTACTAGCCTCACATACTCTCCTGGCATATCCTATTGTCAGCCGTCTGGGAGTTGTGATGAACGAAGCTGTAACAGTTACGGTTGGTGCCACAATTTTTACTGACACAGGTGCTTTGTTAGTCTTAGCAATTTGTGTGGGTATTCATGCCGGGGAATTCTCTGCTCTGAGTTTAGTAACTTTGTTGGGTGGATTAGCAATTTACTCTGTTGGTGTGTTATTTGGCTTTGACTGGGCAGGTAAAGAATTTTTTCGACGTTCTGGTGATGAACAAAGTAACCAATTTTTATTCATATTATTAGCATTATTTTTAGCATCTGTAGGAGCGCAGATAGTTGGAGTCGAAAAAATTGTTGGAGCATTTTTAGCAGGTTTGGCAGTCAACGATGTTCTGGGGCGTAGTCCAGTCAAAGAAAAAATTGAATTTATTGGTAGTGTTTTATTTATCCCTTGTTTTTTTGTAGACATGGGACTGTTAATTAATATTCCTGCATTTATCAAAACCCTCAGTTCAATTTGGCTAACTGTCGTAATTGTAGTAGCTTTGATTAGCAGCAAATTTATCGCGGCATTTTTAGCAAAACTCCTATACCGCTACAATATGGCGGAAATGCTGACGATGTGGTCATTATCACTACCACAAGTAGCAGCCACTCTAGCAGCATCATTGGTCGCCTATCAAACTGTAAATTCTGCTGGTGAAAGGCTAATCAATGAAGGTGTCTTAAACAGTGTGATTGTGCTCATGTTAGTGACTTCAATTGTGGGGCCATTAATTACAGCCCGATTTGCTGCATTATTACAGCTTCCCCAAACAGATTTTGAAACAGAAAATCTTTCAACTTGGTGGGAAAGTTCTGAGGGTCAGCCATTAGAGCAAATCCACCATCCATTCACTGTAGTAGTACCAATATATAACCCGCAAACCCAGCGCTATCTGATAGAAATAGCAGCACTAATAGCTCACCATGAATCTGGAAAAATTGTGCCATTAGCTATTACTAAAGCCCATATTCATATGGACGATCCACAATTAATAACAGCACTTGAGCAAAGTCAACAAAGATTAAAGTTAGCAAAAGAAATAAGTCAAGAATTTGATGTAGAAGTGTCAACGGCAATTCGGATTGATGATGATATAGCTTTGGCAATTAGTCGCGCCAGCCGAGAACAAAATGCCAGTTTAGTAGTAATGGGTTGGTCGCGCACAACAGGCTTGCGTGCCCGTTTATTTGGTAATGTAATTGATAGTGTTTTTTGGTCTTCTCATTGTCCAGTAGCAGTAACACGTCTGGTAAGTAGTCCTACCACAATCAAAAGAATTCTTGTACCAATTGGAGATTTAAGACCACAAACTATCAGCGCTTGGCGATTTGCCCAAATGTTGGCTGATGTTAATCAGGCAGAAGTAGTATTATTGCATGTATCGGATCGCAACACTCCTGCTAATCTGGTAGAGCAATTTACTCATCAATTGTCTGATATTGTTTCTAAAAGTCATTTACAAGTAAGTCCACATATCCAAATAATTACAGACGATGATGTTGCTAAAGTCATTATTCGGGAAGCTCAGGCATTTGATTTAGCAGTGTTACGTTCTGTCCGTTATCGCACAACAGGCGGATTAGCTGTCAGCCAAGTAACAACGCAGGTAATTGCAGAGTTAACATGCTCTATTGTCTTGTTGGGAGAAGCTCATCTTTAAAAGTGCTTCCTTCCTGAGTGCTGAGTATTAAGAACTACCATAGGTTTCTGTGATGGTGCCAATAAACTTTCGATGTAGACAGCACCATTTAATGGCAAACTTTTGGGTAAAAGTGAAATTTTCAGAGGTGAATTGGTTGTTACAGGATTGATGACGCAGAATTTAGCCAAATAATCGCTGCCAAGTTAACTGTTTTGTACCTTCATCCCAATGCCAGCGTAATAAATTGGTGCATTGACTGGCAATAATTCCCGGTAAATTAATCGCTTGTCTAGGTGCATTGGTAGCTAAAGTGATGGCACTTTCTACGTCACAAATTCCCCACTTTACTAAATTTTGTACTCCCACCAATAAGGGTAAAGTCGTACCTGATAAGGTGCCATCTGGTAATCGTGCGGTGCCATTTTTAACTTCAATTTGCCGACTGTCCCAAGGGTAAACCCCATCGGGTAGCCCTAGGGGTGCGAGGGCATCGCTCACCAGAAACAGCCCTTGTGTCTGATTGCTAACGCGGAGTAGAATTTGTAGCATTGTGGGCGCAACGTGTTCCCCGTCAGCAATCAAACCACACATCACATGAGGATGGGTAATTGCTGCCCCTAATAGCCCTGGTTCGCGGTGATGTAATGGGGGCATGGCGTTAAAAGCATGAGTTACCATTGTTGCACCTAGTTCAAAAGCACGTTGTGCTTGCGCTGTTGTTGCCTGAGAATGCCCTAAACTCACGGTAATGCCCAAAGAACGCAAATATGGAATTACTTTGTCAGTGGGGTCTAACTCTGGAGCTAAGGTAATAACTTTGATAATCTGGGCATAATCACCCAAAACTATGTTTACGTTGTCGATTGTGAGGGGTAATAAGTACTCGGCTGGGTGAGCGCCGCGCTTTTGGTAATTCAAAAATGGCCCTTCTAGATGTACTCCCAGGATTTTGCTACCGGCTGTTTGATTAGCTAGAAAATCAGCAATTACGGCAAGCGATCGCTGGATATTTTCTACTGAAGTAGTAACAATAGTTGGTAAAAAGCCATCAACTCCGACATTCCATAAAAATTGCGATATTTTTGCCAGTAGATGAGCATTTTCAGGTTGCAAATCGGGGAATGCTAATCCTAAAGCTCCGTTAATCTGCAAATCAACTCCACCCAAGGAAATCCAGCCACCAGCTACATCTAGAAGGGGTGCATAACCCTTGGATAGCATAGTCATGGGCGAGATTTGCTCAACTATACCTTCATGGTTAACTGAGAGCCTCTGCAAATCTTGATAACCAGGTACTCGCGCATTGATGATATCTACGGGGTTTTGTGTTGCTTTGATCATGACATTAGTTAGAAAATTAAGTATAGCCGTAGTAGTCTGTCAATAAATCATGGAGGGATAAAGGAACGAACCACAAAGGGCACAAAGAGCGCGTTCGCGTCAGCGTCTCGCAGAGAAGAAAGAGGAAAAAACAAGAATCAAAAATTGATTTATCCACCAAAATTACTTTGACAGACTAGTAGTCACATAGGTGAGAACAGTGTTAATTGCTTAGAGTAATGAAGCAACTAGTTTTATACTCAGCACTCAGCACTCAGCACTTTGCTATAAATCTGACGGCAATTCACCCAAAATCTAAAATCCCAAATTAATATGGCTCCCCTTATCGGTATTATCATGGGCAGCGATTCAGACTTGCCCACCATGAAAGACGCGATCGCAGTTTGTCAAGAGTTTGGCGTAGAAAGTGAAGTAGCGATCGTTTCTGCCCATCGTACTCCAGAACGTATGGTGCAATATGCCCAACAAGCTCACCAACGCGGTATTAAAGTGATTATCGCTGGTGCGGGTGGTGCAGCACATCTTCCCGGAATGGTAGCATCTTTAACTCCACTTCCTGTCATCGGTGTTCCCGTAGCTACCCGCAACTTACAAGGAATTGATTCTTTGTATTCAATTGTACAGATGCCAGGAGGTATCCCAGTGGCCACAGTTGCAATCGGTAACGCCAAGAATGCTGGGCTTTTGGCGGTGCAAATTCTGGCGACTCAGCAACCAGAATTACTAGAAAAAGTGCAACAATACCGTCAAAGTCTATCTAAATCGGTAATCGCAAAGCAAGCAAAACTAGAACAACTTGGCTATGAGAAATATTTACAACAAGAAGGTGACAGATGATAGGCTTCACCGTGAGCGTGAGCGTCAGCGTTCGACTGAGCGCTCACGCCGAAGTCCAAACAGTGACAGGTGACAGATAAGAAGGAAGGTAATGGTGTAGATAGTTTTTTCAGCTATCAAATAACAGTTCCTGGATGTTAATCAGAACCAACTAGCCGTACATCTAAAACTGACGAAAATGTGTTTCCTTGAGACTTTTCACTCAGTACTCAGGAAGGAAGCACTCAAGAAGCACTTTTCAGTCAGGATAAACTGTATTTGGCGATTTTTGCCGTTTTTGCTAGCAGTAAGTCAATATTAAACATTGACTTGGAAGTAACAATTAATTCACCTTTTTTATATAAATTTAATAAACTTCTTGACTTTTCTATCCTGAAATCAGAAAATGCTGACACTGTAAAGAATTCAGTTAGTTGCTGTCAATACTTTAAGCCTACTAAAACAGTCAAAAAAATAAAATTGTATCCAATAATACAGAATTACATCCTGTGTAAATAGAGAATCAGTCAAATTTATGCGCGATTCTACCAAGGTTTGTCGATGATATCACCGTCATGATGCTAGTTTTTGGTAGCTCATAGTAGTAAAGTTGCAGTATTTTTAGCAACTCTATAGTGTGAGATTCACGTAAATATTGACAATTTTGGGCATTTGTCGTCCCAAAGCATGATTATTTCCCAATTAAAGTTGAAGTAAAGGAGATTTGATTATTTCAGAAACTACAAAATGATTTCTTAAAAATATCCTCAAAATGTTTACAAATGTACCAATAGTTTCCTAAACTCCTATTTGGGTTATTTAAATTTCAGCTTGGTAAACCAATGGTCTAAATGACTAATATCAAAAACCATTGGTTAGAATTTGGGCGTTAGTTTTTTGGCTGAACTTGTTTTTCTATTCAAGGTTGGAGGATGTCATTCACACCCATGCACACACAAAAATCAAAAATCAAAAATAGGCGTTTGTCTGCAAGAAACTACGCTAAAAGCAGTAAATTTAACTCAAAAATCAAAGGAGTTAATCTAGGAATTAAAAGACTATCTCCTAGTTGGCAGGCTTGTTTACCTTTAGCTTGTTTGATTGTTTTGGGTTGGGGTTATGTAGCAGTTGCCCAAACACCAGATGCGGGGCCAACAACAGCAGAACTCAAAATTGCTCTTGATACTCTGTGGGTGGCGATCGCGGCATTTTTAGTATTCTTCATGAATGCTGGTTTTGGCATGTTAGAAACCGGCTTTTGTCGCCAGAAAAACGCTGTCAATGTTCTCTCAAAAAACTTGATTGTATTTGCTCTGGCTAGCATTGCCTTTTGGGCAATTGGTTTTGGCTTAATGTTTGGCGATGGTAATAACTTCTTAGGAACCTCTGGGTTTTTCCTCACAGGAGCAGATAACAGTCCAGCAACAGGCGACGCTTATAAAGGTGTCTTCAGTGCCTTGAATTGGGCTGGTGTACCTTTAGCTGCCAAGTTTTTATTTCAATTGGCGTTTGCTGGAACAGCTGCCACAATTGTTTCCGGTGCGGTTGCCGAACGAATTAAATTTGTTGACTTTTTAATCTTCAGCGTCCTACTTGTAGGTATTGCCTACCCCATAACCGGACATTGGATTTGGGGTGGTGGTTGGCTAAGTGAATTTGGATTCTGGGATTTTGCCGGTTCTACCGTTGTCCACTCAGTCGGTGGTTGGGCAGCCTTAATGGGAGCAGCATTTCTAGGGCCACGTATTGGTAAATATCAAGATCGGCAAGTTGTGGCTTTACCCGGTCACAATATGAGTATTGCCACATTAGGCTGTTTGATTCTGTGGTTGGGTTGGTTTGGTTTTAACCCTGGTTCCACAATGGCTGCTGATGCTGAGGCGATCGCCCACATTGCTGTCACAACTAACATGGCCGCGGCGGCGGGTGGAATTGCCGCTACAGGTACAGCCTGGATTTACTTAGGTAAACCAGACTTGTCAATGATTATCAACGGCATTTTGGCTGGCTTGGTAGGAATTACAGCCCCTTGTGCTTTCGTCAATATTCCTGGTTCCTTAATAATTGGCTTCATTGCTGGAGTCATAGTAGTTTTTTCAGTAACACTGTTTGACAAAATCCGCATTGATGACCCAGTAGGAGCGACCTCAGTTCACCTAGTTTGTGGTATTTGGGGAACCCTAGCAGTTGGTCTATGGTCTGTTGGACCTGGTGTTTATTCCTGGTATGGTGACGGTGCTGGCCCATCTGCGGGTTTATTTGCTGGTGGTGGCTTAGGACAATTCTTCATTCAACTGGTTGGCGTTCTCGCTGTAGGTGGAATAACAGTTCTTCTCAGCAGTATCTTCTGGCTGATACTAAAGGCTTCTTTGGGTATCCGAGTTACTCGGGAAGAAGAATTAGAAGGTTTGGATATCGGCGAACATGGCATGGAAGCCTACAGTGGATTCCTCAAAGAGGCTACCCCTGGCGGATTTCCTGAAGGACATAGTTCAGCCGAAATAGCACCGGATAAATATTGATTTTGTTTGATTTAATTTTTGATAAATACCCGCCCCTGAAACTTTTGCCTTTCATCAAAGTGGCGGGTTTTTTTCTGCTTTCAGACATTTGTCATAATTTAATTAAAGATGCGATCGCACGCTAGGAAAAGTTTCGGTTTCATCTTCCACCATCTTGCCACCTTTACTTGTATTTCAACTTTGTCCAAATGCGATCGCTTCTATCATTTCACATATTTTTACTTGAATTCCCTGTAAATTAGGATGTCTATCGACAAGAAAGAACTTGTACGCCGTGTTTCCGACCGGGTAATTAAAGGAACTGGTACAGTAGAAGAAATCATAGACGCTACCCTAGAAGAAATTTATGAATCTCTCAAACAGGGGAATAGTGTCTCACTGCGGAACTTTGGCACTTTCTATGTAAGAGTAGAATGTGAAAGTTGGGTCTTCAAATTTAATCCCTCCCAGAGGTTGCGTAAGTTGTTTGGCTGGTCGTCTACTTCTAAGGATTAACAGCTTCTAACTCTTTCTTGTGCGACAACAACCATGTTCAGAATTTCTTCCAGTTCTGCTTCTTCAAACAACCCATGCACTGCTCCAACTCGGCTAAACGGTGGTTGTTGCAAATCGTGAACCGTTAACCTTGCCCGCCGCAATATCGCCGAGCGCATAGTTCTAAGAAAGTAAATTTGCTGGGCTGAAAAACCGGGATGGGCAGCAATAAACTCCTCAAACGCCGTAGAAATTTCTTCTTCCTGGCTGGTAATTTGCACTAATCCTAGAATATGACGCAGGAAATCTATGAGCGTAGCATTGGGGCGACTATACACCTTAAAATCATCCAGCGTTCGGTCAGCATAATCGCTAGCTTGCCGCTTACCAGCTAAAGCATCGCGACTGCTTCTTTTTGCCTCTACAATAGCTAATGGTTTGCCATCTCTATTTACAAGAGCATAGTCAACGTATTCCTTACCAAATATTTTTTGTGTTGGGTTTCTTTCATCAGAGTCACAAAAGAGCATTAGTTATGTAGCTTGGCGATCGCCTGGATTATTTTCTCAATAAAGTACCCTCCAAAGACGAAATTGGAGGGGTATATATTAAAGGAAATTATTACACGACCTTATAATGTGGTGAGATGAGCGATATTATACTCAAGAGGAAGTTGCTATATTTGTATAGTCACGCCATTAGGAAGCCTGATGCGGCCGTTCCGAAGTCTGACTGTGCTTCTCACAGGAACAATTTCCTGACTGGGAAGAATAAAATCACCGTTGGGTAATCTCCAGTAACCTTGATTACGCAGTCTGACTAATCTCCTCCGAGAAACAATTTGCCCGTTAGGCAGTCTGATATCACCATTAGAAAGTCTAATTACTCTTCCTCTTCTGTTGGGAGTAACAACTTTTCTGCTAGGAGTAAATACTCTCCTGGGAGTAACAACTCTAGCGCGGCTGGGTCTATAATGGTGTCTTGGTCTAGCACTTGCAGGTGTGGACAAGAAAATTGGTGAAACTATTAGAGCCACAGCCAAAAGCATGGCGGGGCGAATTGGTTTCAACATAAAATCGACTCCATTATTTGCACAAAATTTCAATTGTGTTTAATTTCCTATCAGGAAATTGGCAATTGACTTGGAGTCATTATCTACCAAAAAGTACCCACTTATACATGACAAAAGTCACTAATAACTCCGAAATAGAATATGACTAAAGTCATTAATCTTCCTATCTTTCTGAGAAGATAATCCACGACTAACACTTAACTAGTTAAATACCAGCAAGCCTCACTAAGTGTTAATGTTTTTAGAGGAAATTTTTCTAGATCTGGGAATAAAAAGCTGGGCGGTGCTAAATTTTGAATATGAAATTTAAACATTAACCCTTCTCAACTGCTACTCTCTGGGAATCTGTGCCTCTACGTGATACAAATTTGCGGTTATGAAGCTCACCCTACCCTGCTAACGCGAGGATGGGGAGTGCAGCGAATTTTGTTCAATTAGTAACGGATTAAAATCTTCTCTCCTGTCAATGGTGATGTCAACAGGTAAATTAGGTTAAGGTGATTGATGCAGCCAGTGCTAACGACTTGAAACTTTACCTTTCGTCTAAAGCAGAGATCGTTTAAGCTAGCTGGAAGATTCTTTGATTTGTGGCTAAGAGGCGGTAGTGTGCCCAAACATGTTAGTTTGATTTCTTTTCTCGTTGTCTGTAGTTTGTGGAGTCTGCCCAGAGCAGCTCAGGCACAGGCATTGATCCCCCATACACTGCAATTAGATGCAGCAAAATTGGAGAAGCAGGGGTTGAGTTTAGCACAAGAGGCAGCTCAACTCGGTCAATTTCAGCAGTTTGAGTTGGCTTTGCCACGCGCTCGACTGGCTAGTCAACTGGCACCCCAGAATGATAGAGTTTGGTTTCTGTTAGGTGGTTTGCATTTGCAAACTAAAGATTTTGATGGGGCCACGGCCGCATTGAAAAAAGCACAATCTCTCAATCCCAAAAATCCTGACGTTCTGTTTGCTTTGGGTTCGGCTAATTTCCAACAGCAAAAGTACCAAGCTGCGGCAGATAATTACAAAGAAGGTTTGAAGTTAAAACCTGATAATGCAGAAGGGTTGTTTGATTTGGGTAATGCTTACTATATGTTAGGTCGATTGCCAGAGGCGATCGCCCAGTATAATAAATCCTTCTCTCAAGATAAAAAATTCTGGCCGGCGATTAATAACATTGGCTTAATCAACTATGAACAGGGTGATGTCGAAGGAGCGATTAAGCAATGGCGCACCTCTGTTAGCATTGACAAGCAAGCCGCAGAGCCTTTATTAGCATTAGCAGTAGCACTGTATACTAAAGGCGATCGCCAACAAGGCCTAACAATGGGAGAAGCTGCTATCCGCATCGATCAGCGCTATGCCGATTTGGATTTCCTCAAGGAAAACCTCTGGGGCAAACGCCTACTGTCTGATGCAAAAACATTCCTAGAATTGCCACCCATTCAAGCTGCTCTACAGCAACAGGAAAACTCACCAGCTCCCAGGTAAGGGGATAATTACTACTTCATAATTCGTAATACCTCTTTTCCTGCAAAACGCTCAGTGCCAAAGGCGCACACTGGATGAATGCTTTAAGTACAGCTATGCCGCAGGCGTAGTTCGTAATTTGTCATTACAGGTGTTGTCCTTGTGATTTAACAACTACGAATTTTAGTGACAACCTACCCAAGAGGCAAAAATTTAAAAATCTTTACTTTTTGCCTCATCTACTTAACTACTTGCCGAACACTGTCATTTTATAGTACATATATACTAAACAAAGCAAGGATATTTGCCCAGAAAATACTTTGGGCGAATCTTCCTGGCAAAGGTCGTCAGTGCTTAGTGGATATCTGTGGGGAGAAGTGCAATGATTTGTTCAACAAACTGTTGATGATCTACAACAGGCTTAGAGATGTAGCCATCAGCACCGCTTTGATGAAGGAAGTTTTCGCGATCGCCTTCCATGGCATGTGCCGTTACCAGAATAACAGGTAAGTTTGCCGTTTGTGGGTCAGATTTCAACATTTGTGTAATTTTGATGCCATCAACAGACTGACCTTGGTATACGCTTCTTGACAAAGAAACATCCATCAAAATTAGGTCAGCTTCTCCTGACTGGGCAATCTTAATTACTTCTTCCACATTTTCTGTGTGTTTCACATCCAAGCCACCCCGCTTGGTCAAAATTTTGGAAAAAACGCGAGCATTAATCAGATCGTCTTCAACAATCAAAACGGTTTTCATGAGAATTTTATTTATAGAGGTGAGGGAGATTACAACCTGACCAAAACAGTTGTCTAGTTTCTTTTTAATCATCAATTGGCATCCCCGTCATCAAGGATAATACTACTGCTTTTTACCCTTTTGTTATCAAGATTGTGTCAGGAATCTCATTTCATCCGTTATGCTGTGTTTGCTGCGGTGTTCAATTCAAGCGACCTTTGTGTAATTAAATTTCAGGGAAAAAACTCATGGCAAAACAGTTAAACCTTCTCTCATCGGGACAGGTCATCACAACAGCCCTGCACACGGAGATGCAACGGTCTTATCTAGAATATGCCATGAGTGTGATTGTTGGGCGGGCACTACCAGACGTGCGTGATGGCTTAAAGCCAGTGCATCGGCGGATTTTATATGCCATGCATGAATTAGGCCTAACACCAGATAGACCTTATCGTAAGTGCGCCCGTGTAGTAGGGGATGTGCTAGGTAAATACCATCCCCACGGTGACCAAGCAGTTTACGATGCCTTAGTGAGGCTAGTACAGGAATTTTCCAGTCGCTATCCCTTACTGGCAGGACATGGCAACTTTGGTAGCGTCGATAATGATCCACCAGCAGCGATGCGTTATACCGAAACGCGTCTCGCACCCATCAGCCATGAGGGCATGTTGGCAGAAATTGGCGAGGAAACGGTGGAATTTATCGGTAACTTCGATAATTCCCAGCAAGAACCTACGGTATTGCCTGCTCAGTTACCTTTTCTGTTGCTTAATGGCTGTGCTGGTATTGCCGTAGGGATGGCGACAAATATTCCCCCGCACAACTTGGGAGAATTAGTTGATGGCTTGATTGCCTTAATCGATCAGCCTGATTTGTCAGACGAGAAGTTATGGGACATAATTCCCGGCCCGGACTTTCCTACTGGTGGAGAAATAGTTGGTAATTCAGGGATTCGCGAAGCATACGCCACTGGTAAAGGTGGAATTTTGCTGCGGGGAGTCGCCAATATGGAGGAAATTGCACCTACTAGGGGTAGCAAGCGCCGGACGGCAATTATTATTACCGAATTGCCTTATCAAGTGAATAAAGCAGGCTGGATTGAAAAAGTAGCAGACTTAGTAAATCAAGGTCGCCTGCAAGGAATTTCCGATCTGCGGGACGAGAGCGATCGCGAAGGGATGCGAGTGGTAATTGAACTGAAACGCGATACTAATCCCCAAGAAGTTCTCCAGCACTTGTATCACCAAACCGCTTTACAAAGCAACTTTGGGGCAATTCTCTTAGCCTTGGTAGATGGACAACCCCGCCAGTTAAGCTTACGCCAGATGTTACAGGAGTTTTTAAAATTCCGGGAGCAAACCCTAAATCGTCGCTACAGCTATGAGTTGGGTAAGGCGGAAAGTCGGCTGCATATTGTCACAGGTTTGCTCAATGCACTGTCTCAACTAGATCAGGTAATTGAAATTTTACGGCAAGCAGCTGATGGTAGTACAGCAAAAATGGCTCTTTGTAGTCGCCTGGATTTGAGCGAAGAACAAGGAGATGCAATTCTCGCCATGCCATTACGCCGCCTCACTAGTTTAGAACAGCGCAACTTGCAGCAAGAATTTGAGCAACTCAGCGAACAAATCGCTTTATTGCAACGATTACTCAGCGATCGCCGAGAATTACTGAAAACACTGAAAAAAGATTTGCGATCGCTCAAGCGTAAGTATAACAATCCCCGGCGGACTAAGCTTTTGCTGAACATCAGTGAGGAGTTACCCAAAAGTAAAGGAGCGGAAAAACTTAAAAGCAAAGCAGCCGCAGCAGAACTGCAAAATTTACCATCCTCTGAACCCGCAGAAGAAGTAATTTTGGAGTTTACCCAACGTGGATATGTGCGTCGAACTCAGCCATCAGGGAAAAAGTCGAAAGCTGAAAATGGTCTACACGACCATGACTTCATGATCCAAACCGAGTTGACTGATACACATAAAGATTTGCTGGTACTAACTAGTAGTGGCAAAGTCTACCCTGTGAATGTGGGAGATATTCCCCCCACCACTGGACGTTCTCCACGGGGAACACCACTGATTACAATGCTCACTAGTACCGCGCAAGGTGCCCAAGAAGCCGTGGTTAGCCGCTTAATTCTGCCGGAAAATCTCGAAACTAGGCAGATAGTTCTCCTCACCAAACAGGGACGAATTAAGCGCCTGTCTTTGGGAGAATTTACTAACTTGACTCGTCGAGGAATTACGATTTTAAAGCTCAAAGAAGATGATGAATTGTTATTTACCCAGTTCACTACTCCCAAAGACAATTTAATTTTAGCCAGTTCGGGCGGACGCTTATTGAAGTTCGCCGCAGATGATCAACAACTCCCCGTTATGGGACGGACGGCGATGGGTTTACAAGCTTTTCGACTGCTGAAACATCAACAAATGGTTGGCTGTGTAACTGTGACTGGAGAAGATAACTTGTTGTTGGTGACTGAAGAAGGATATGCCAAACGTCTGCCTGCAAGTAATTTAAAACGAGCTAATCGGGGAGATTTAGGGACACAATCGCTGAAATTTGCTAGTAAAACGGATAATTTAGCTGGTATGGTTAAGGCGATCGCCTCTGGTGAGGTGGCACTGGTGACAAATAAAGAGCGCGTCATGCGGATACCGATGGACACAGTGCCTATCTTGAGTAGAGATGGTAAGGGTGAAAGTATCCTGCAACTCCACCGCGATGAAAAAATTATTACGGTTGTAGAAGTGCAATCATAAATTGGCACAAACAAAATTAGAATTTATGGGAACCTCACATGACCAGAAGCCGTGTGAGGTTTTTTGGTGAAGTGTGGCAAAGCGCAGCTTCATTGCTCATAGGACTTACGCACAGGCAATGAAAAATTGAACCACAGAGGCACAGAGGAGCCATTGCGTTGCGCGGGTTCCCCGCGTTGTAGCAAATGGCGTAACACAGAGTAATAAGAGTTTGAGAGGTATTTTGCGTAAGTCCTGGCTCAGAACAATCAACATTGTCCTAACCTAACGTGAGTTCGACAAATATCAAAAACCCCTCTCCAAACCTCTCTCCTGCGAGGAGCTACGGTGTACACAGAAGCCGAGTCGGAGAGGGTTGGGGTGAGGTTCATCGAATTCACGTTAACCTATGCGATTACGGCTGTAAATGCTAAATTTTTCTAAAACTTTAATCAATGCTAAATACGGATTATCTTAGATTTTTAGCCAAAATTTTCTAGTCAACTGGTAGAATAATTAATAATTTATCTCAATAAATAGATTTTTCTGAAAAAACTTCTTTAACCCTCATTAACTCTATCTGGGGGTAGATGCTTTTCTTATAAATGAGTAATTTATGAATAAGTCAATATTTAGCAATAAAAGTATAAATTAACCTTGCATTTCTCAAAAACTTTGTTATATTAGTTTACATAAAGCAATAATCCTTCGTAAATCTAATTTGGAGTACCAACCATGACAAACGCAACAAACGTTACTGCTCCAGTAACTGAAGATCGCAACGCTTGGCGTTGGGGCTTTACTCCTCAAGCAGAAATTTGGAACGGTCGCTTGGCAATGATTGGCTTTTTAGCAGCTGCATTAGTCGAGTTCTTTTCTGGTCAAGGCTTCCTTCATTTTTGGGGAATTCTGTAAGTTTAATTACACAGAATTAGCTACATAAAAAAATAAATAAAAACCTGGTAGTTAATTACTACTACCAGGTTTTTTAATTGCTTGTCATTTTTTCTTAGTCATTAGACAGTTGTTACCAGCTAATGACTAATAAGCAATGACTACCGAATATATTCCTTAAGCACACTGTTACGATTTGGGTGACGCAACTTGCGGAGTGCTTTCGCCTCAATTTGACGAATTCGTTCGCGAGTGACGTTGAAAATCTGCCCAATTTCCTCAAGTGTTTTCATGCGGCCGTCATCTAAACCATAACGGAGTCTGAGGACATCACGTTCACGAGGACTCAGGCTATCAAGGACTTTTTCTAAATCTTCACGCAGAAGATTTTTGGAAACTTGATCTTCTGGAGTTTCACCATCGGATTCAATAAAATCGCCCAATCGAGAATCTTCTTCTTTACCGATGGGCGTTTCTAATGAAATAGGCAACTGGGCAGATTTAGCGATAAACCTTAACTTCTCGATGGTCATTTCCATGCGAGTAGCAATTTCTTCTTCTGTGGGTTTGCGACCCATTTCTTGAGATAGTAGCTTGGTAGTTTTCTTGATCCGCGAGATGGTTTCATAGAGATGAACCGGGAGGCGGATAGTGCGGGATTGATCAGCGATCGCACGGGTAATTGCTTGACGAATCCACCATGTAGCGTAGGTAGAAAACTTATAACCTTTTTCGTGGTCAAACTTTTCCGCAGCGCGAATCAAACCGAGACTGCCTTCCTGAATTAAGTCTTGGAAAGACAAGCCACGATTCATGTATTTCTTAGCAATTGACACCACAAGACGCAGGTTCGACTGCACCATCTTATCTTTTGCCCTGCGACCAATGTGCAGACGATAACGAAATGCTGGCAAAGGTAGTTGTACTGCTTCTGCCCATTCGCTGTCTCGAGGATCGCGTTCTAACTGCTCGGAAAGCCTTTCCCGTACCCTTTCTAATTCCAACAAATCGGCGATTTTGCGCGCTAATTCAATTTCTTCATCTGCCCGTAACAGACGAATTCGACCAATTTCTTGTAAATAAAGGCGAATCGAGTCTTCGGTGTAGTGCTTTTTCTTGCTTTGTGTCCGACGACGCGATTTAGCGGCTTTTCCAGACTTTGCGTCGTCCTCATCAGACTGAGGCTCTAAAAATTCATCTTCGCCATCATCGTTAATCAGCAAGTCCTCTTCTTCTTCTTCGTCGATTAAGAGTTCTAACTCGAGCTCAGGCTGATTCATTATTTCTAGGTCAGGCTGATAAATGCTTTCGAGTACGTTGTTAGCCTGGTTCATGCCGCGTTCCTCATGCTCCTTGCAGAATCAATTACTCAACATGTGTTTACTGCTCTTTTTAAATGAGCTAGTTAACAACCGAAAATAGGGTTTTAGGCTGATTTCCCTGAAATGTTTTCGGAAGTTTTGCTCCTCTTTTAGAGGATTTTTTACTGTGTGTGGAAAGTCGCAGTTACTGCTGACTTACTCATCTTAGTTAAAAGTCATATGTGTTGCTAAGGCACATCACTTTTAACTGGTTCGTCTTAAAAGACTTGTCTTGATCTAGAAATCTACCACTCCATATAAATGAAATATGACTGTTGGCATATTTTCCGATAAAGACTGTTCCGATTGTAGCCTGTTTCACAAAAATTGCACTCTTTTTGTGTATTAATCATGATGTCATTAAGCAAGGTAAAGCCACTATTATCAAAAAGATATTGGAAATGGTAGTGATACCCTTAAATTTTTTCTAAAACTTTTTGGACTTCTAGTGGCATCATCTTTACATTCAAAGGAAACTACACTCGCCCTTACACAACTTCCGGTATTATGTACAACATTAATTACCTAGAAACAGTGTTTTTTATATTAACTTAGGCGAGAAATATTAATGCACCCATTTTTACATTTCCTTCATAAATGACTCATTTCTAAAAGATTTACAGAACTCTCCACAGCGTCGATACAGCAAGAATGGTGATGCTTGTCTCAATACACTTAACTTTGTGTATGCCAAATACCTGAACTAGGGAGTTGAGGTTGTGGCAGGATCAGCAAGACGGCCGACAATTAGGATTTAACTGATTTGGTCTTATTCACACATTAGCGCACTGTTGAGATTTCAACCCTATGAAACTTGACAAACTGTTCTTATTGTATACACCGATATTTTAATCAATTCAGCAGAAATTTGACAGTGAAAATTACAGATATTAGCTTACTGAAGGCAAAACTTTATCGGATACAGACAAAATAACAGTCTTGATGCCAGCAAGACGGAAAGATGTTAGCAAGCTTTGATCTGCTGTTAGTAGTGAGAAGTTTAGAAGAGACAAAAATCGGATTGTTGGTTTAGAAGCTACTTGCAAATTAGATTTCCGTAATAAACTGGTTAAATTTAATACTTGAATTTCAAGAGAAATATTGTAATTTTGTGATATTCAATCTTGAAGATATTCAGCTAATTTTGCTTGGTAGACAAGACTGAGCTTTGCTATTCAAGGATAACAAATGCTCTTCTAACTTGTGGGAGAAATCAACCCAAAAGTGATAACTCTGTACTTTTGTCTCTGACTGAAGTGCCGACCCACTTGGCGTCTATAAATAATTCTCAAGCGGTGTGAGAAAATCCTTGACAATAAGTTAGTTTTATGCACTGACACATATTGAAAAAATTGATAGTTTTGCTAATCTAGTGTTTATGTATTCTATCAAACAATTTTCACTGTCTAAAAAGTAGCAAAAAAAATTTCCCCGGTTTTTGTTCTTGCTGACCTTGAACTCAAACCGGGGAGTTTTGCGTTTTCTCAGGAAACTCCAAAAAATCAATTATCCAATTGTTACATCTGATACAACTGTGAAATCCTTCCTCACTTACATCCACAGCAAGGGGATATTTTTTGATGTGGAAATCCTTAAATTACTGTGGTGTTGGGCTTGTGTTCACAGTGGCTGGGAAATTTGGTGGCAGAATAACTCTGTCAACTACATGAACAACGCCGTTGCTAGCTGGGATATCTGCCTGAGTCACCTTAGCATCGTTGACGGTGATTGCACCAGGATCATCAGCTTTTACCGTGACAGGATTACCCTCAATTGTTTTAACTTCACCAGATGTCAGTTGGCTAGAGGTAATTTGTCCAGGTACAACGTGGTAGGCAATCAGCTGCGTTAATTGGTCTTTATTTTCTGGTTTCAAGAGGTTGTCTAGAGTATCTTTTGGCAATGCGGCAAAAGCGGCATCAGTAGGTGCAAATACTGTGTAAGGCCCTGGCGTTGCTAATTGATCCTTTAAACCTGCGGCTTCCACTGCCCGTGTGAGTGTTTGAAACTGTCCTTCTTTAGCTGCTGCTTGTGCTAGTTCTGCCAAATTGAGGTCAGCAGTTGTTTCTGTACGAGTATCGGCAACGGGAGGGGCAGTAGTGGTAGGAGTTTCCGTGACGGGAGGGGCAGCAGGTGGAGCTTGTGTAACAGGCTGGGCACAGGCAGATAGAGCAACCAGGCTGCCTACACCAATAATATTGAATAATGTTTTTTCTACTATGCTTTGACTCACTTTCATGGTTTTGGGTAACATCCAGTTAAGTAGAGAATTACTGACAATAGTTAATAATTTTATGGATATCGTCCCTCAGCCTAACGACGTAGTTTAAAAATACCTAAATTGAGTTGTAAATTTTAGCACTTAAGGTCAATAAAATATCTAGACAAAATGAATTTTACACCTGCTCTTGGCTGAATAAGCGTTTGAGTCGATTTTGATGGGTAATTTAAGTTGTGTAAATATCTAACATCTCCTAGAGATGCATCAGTCAAAAGAAATAAGCTGTCGTACCAAAACTTTCCTACTTGATAGAGCAATACTGTCCTAACTTATGTGATTAAGGCGATCGCACTGTGAGATTATCAAAATTAATGGATAGTTGATTTTCATCAACTATCCATGACAAATTAATTAGCAAGCTGATTGCACATTTAAGATGATGATATGCAATTGATATTAGCTTGATATTAGATATCTAAATCTGTGAAATTGAGTTTAGACCCATAGGTTTCAATAAATTCGCGTCTAGGTGCCACACGATCGCCCATTAAAATTGTGAAAATGCGATCGGCTTCGGCTGCATCCTCAATTTCCACTTGTTTCATTTTGCGGGTTTCTGGGTTCATTGTGGTATCCCAGAGTTGTTGTGGCATCATTTCACCCAAACCTTTGAAGCGTTGGATAGTGTAGTTGGCGTTACTAGGAAGCGTTCCTAGGTACTGTTGTAGTTCACGTTCGCTATAGCAGTACTCATGATTGCGTCCTCGTTCTACTTTAAATAATGGGGGACAAGCAATATAAATGAAACCTTGTTCAATGAGCGATCGCTGATACCGATAGAAGAAAGTTAACAAGAGTGTACGGATATGTGCGCCATCTACGTCAGCATCAGTCATAATTACGATGCGATGGTAACGCAGTTGGGAAGCGTCAAATTCGTCACCTTTCACGCCCAAACCCAAGGCTGTAATTAAGGATTGGACTTCGTTATTTTTATAGATTTTGGCGTCGTCTGTTTTTTCGATGTTGAGGATTTTACCACGTAGAGGCAGAATAGCTTGGGTGCGGCGATCGCGTCCTTGTTTGGCGCTACCACCTGCTGAGTCGCCTTCCACGATGAAGATTTCCGACTCGCTGGGGTCACGAGAACTGCAATCTGCTAATTTACCTGGTAATGGCGAAGATTCTAAAACAGATTTGCGGCGTACTAATTCCCGCGCATGACGGGCGGCTTCTGCGGCTTTAAAAGCTTGGATGGCTTTATCTAAAATCGAGTCGGCGATACCAGGATGAAATTCTAAGTACTCAGTCAGCACTTCTCCCACTAGAGAATCGACAATACCCCGGACTTCGGTGTTACCGAGTTTGGTTTTGGTTTGTCCTTCAAATTCTGGGTCGGGGACTTTAACGGAAATGACTGCTGTTAAACCTTCGCGGACGTGTTCACCACTGAGGTTAGATTCATTTTCTTTGATTTTATTGCGCTTACGGGCGATCGCATTTAATGTGCGAGTCAGAACCGCCTTCAACCCTTCTAAGTGTGTACCACCATCGACGGTACGAATATTATTGGCAAAACCCAGCACATTATCTGTGTAAGCATCGGTACACCACTGCAAAGAAACTTCTACTTGTACGTTGTTGCGTTCCCCTTGTACATAAATAATTTCTTCGTGCAGTGGTTGCTTCTCGCGGTTCATGTAAGCAATATATTCTTTGATGCCACCCTTATACTCGTAGGTTTCTATCCTGGGTACATCGCTCTTAAGAAGTTCCAACCGATGGTCGCTAAAGGTAATTTTGACACCTGCATTCAGATACGCCAACTCCCGCAGGCGACCCGATAAAGTAATGTAATCAAATTCAATGCTATTAGTGAAGATTTGCGTATCTGGCTTAAACCTGACAGAAGTTCCGGTTCTCCCCTCTTTTTCAGGCTTGACTTGCAGTTCGGTAACTGGTAAACCTCGTTCATAACGCTGGACATGAACCTTCTTATCTCGCCAAACTGTCACTTCCACCATTTCCGACAGGGCGTTAACTACAGAAATACCAACCCCGTGCAATCCTCCAGAAACCTTGTAGCCACCACCGCCAAACTTACCTCCAGCGTGCAGTACGGTTAACACAGTTTCTAAAGCCGATTTCCCCGTTCGCGAGTGGGTATCGGTAGGAATACCCCGACCATCATCTGTTACAGTCACGGAACCATCAGCGTTGATCTCCACTTCTATATGGGTACAGTGACCCGCCAAAGCTTCATCAATAGAGTTATCTACCACCTCGTAAACTAAATGGTGGAGTCCTCGCGGCCCGGTAGTACCGATGTACATCCCTGGTCGTTTGCGGACGGCTTCCAGACCTTCCAGAACTTGAATCTGATCGGCACTGTAACTGCTCGTCATGAAAATTCTCCTGATGCGTGGGTTTGAACTCGCCCAAAAACAAAAAAGTCAAAACACACCAAAATTCTAACACAAAAGGCTTACTGGCGACTGTAGGGCAATTTTGTGAGAAGTTTATATAGGGGATGTATCCCTATAAGTTTGCTGAATTGATTGCCTTAATATTTCAAATTTCCTAGATTGGTTGTGTACTATATTCAGTTTTGTGTAAGAGAACCGCAGAGCAAGGAAGAGGAAAGTTCAATTAAACAACACAATTTGATCAAATGCTTGTCATAAAAATTAACTTAATGTCAGGGCTGAAACTGCCTATCTTTAAAAATTTGAGAAAAACTTCAAGATTCTATCACAAAAGCTTTACGGGGGAGTGGGGGACAAGGGGACAAGGG
>JADEXK010000040.1 GCA_015207155.1 Nostocales cyanobacterium LEGE 11386
CTGTGGGGATCAGGGGTAATGGGGATCAGGAACAAGCAGAATCAATAAGAGAAGCGGAACTTCTGCCAAATGTGGAAGAAATTAACTTTCCTGAAGGGGGAAACCAGCCTCAATCCAAAAATAAGTTCTGGCGTTCTTATCCCTGCATTCAACAGCAAAGTTCATCAGATTGTGGTGCGGCGTGTTTGGCAATGGTTTGTCAGTACTGGGGTAAACGCTTAAACCTTTACACCTTGAGGAATTTAGCACAGATAGACCGCATGGGTGCATCTCTCCAAAATTTAGCAGATGCAGCTGCAACCGTGGGATATGATGTGCTAGCAGTACGGGCAAGTTTAGATAAGTTAGATGCTTATCCAAATCCTTGGATTGCTCATTGGCAAGGAATTCACTATGTTGTTGTCTGGCGAGTCAAAAGCGATCGCCTATTGATTTCTGATCCAGCCATCGGTAAGCGCTGGCTTTCACGCCCGGAGTTTGTCGCTAGTTGGACAGGATACGCCCTACTTTTAAACCCCACCGCAGATTTTTATAATCTCAAGAACGAAAAAATTTCTCTGGGTCGTTATTGGCACACATTGGGGCATTACCGTAAATTACTCGGTCAAATTATTCTCGCTTCCATGTTGGTGCAAGTGTTTGGGCTAGCGACTCCCTTATTTACTCAGGTGGTAATCGACCAAGTAATGCCCCTGAAAGACTTTGATACGCTGAATATTTTTGCTGTCAGCTTCCTGGGTTTAGGTATTTGGCGTACTGTTTTAACAGCACAGCGTCAATACCTCTTGGAGTATGTCGCCAATCGCATCGATATTAACTTGATTGGTCGTTTCATTAACTATACGTTGCAGTTACCGTGGCAATTTTTTGCCTCGCGTCAAGTAGAAGACATTATTAGCCGCGTCCAAGAAAACCGCAAAATCCAATTATTTCTGACTCGTCAAGCTGTCAATGGCACGATAGACACCTTCATGGTGGTGATATACCTAGGGTTAATGGCTTATTACAACTGGCAATTGACTCTCCTGGCAATGGTTTGGATGCTACTAGTTGTGATTTTGACTATCGGGGCAAGTCCATTCCTCAAAAAAGCGTCACGGGAAATCTTACAGGAATCGGCAGGACATAACACCTCAATGAGCGAAATGATTACTGGTATTGCTACAGTCAAAACCGCAGCAGCTGAATACTCAGTGCAGATGCATTGGCAAGAGCGTTTTCAGAATATGTTGAAGGTGCGGTTGCGGGGACGAAAGTTGGCGAGTAACTTGCAACTCACCAGAAGTTTGCTTAATCACGTTGGTAACACAGTTATTTTGTGGTTTGGGGCAAATTTGGTAATTAGTGGACAGATAACGCTGGGTAGGTTTGTCGCTTTTAATTTGCTTATTAGTAATATTGCGATTGCCGTTTTGGCTTTGGTGGGGTTGTGGGATGAGTTCCCAGAGATTCAGATTTCTCTGGAGAGGTTGGAGGATGTCTTTGCTTCCCAGCCAGAAGAAAATTCCCCAACACCTCTACTAGTAATGCCTCCGATTCGCGGTGAAGTGCATTTTGAAAATGTTTGCTGCCGATATCACTCCCAAGATGGCAACACTTTACAAAATATCTCTTTTCAAGTGCAACCCCAGCAGACTATTGGCATTATCGGTCAGAGTGGTTCAGGTAAAAGTACTTTAGCGAATTTGCTGGCTGGTTTATATCGTCCCCACACTGGACGGATTTTCATTGATGGGCAAGATATTTCGCTGGTTTCTCCCCAGTCGTTGCGGAGTCAGTTGGGTTTTGTGCCGCAGGATTGTTTTTTGTTTTCTGGAACAATTTTAGAAAATATTACCTTATACAGTTCGGAGTTTAGCTTAGAGCAGGCGATCGCAGCTGCAAAGTTAGCTGAAGCACACGCCTTTATTCAAGCATTACCCTTCGGTTACAACACCGAGGTAGGGGAGAGGGGTGTAACGCTTTCTGGTGGACAAAAACAAAAAATTGCGATCGCCCGCGCATTGATCAGAAACCCAGGTATTTTGATTTTGGATGAAGCGACTAGCGGACTAGATGCAGAATCGGAACTCTGCTTGCAACAGAACTTAACCAGGATGAGTAGCGATCGTACTACTTTTATCATCTCTCACCGTTTCTCTAGTGTGCGTCAAGCTGACTATATACTCGTCTTAGACAGAGGTTTTCTTGTTGAACAAGGTACGCATCAAGAATTAATGGAAATCGCTGGTCTTTATTACAACTTAGCCCAATTGCAATTACAACTGTAATCCCACTTATATCAGGTAGTTAAAACTCTATCTACCGACAAATTTGTTTCTAGATAAACTGAATAACGCTCTCTGACATGATGTTCACACTAATACTAATTCCCGAAAAGAATATGATAGATGCGTAGATTGGGTTTCACTGCGATCAGCCGCGCCCTGCGCCTTTACGTTCATCAAGTGTCAGTTCCTACAAGTCAGTGAAGCCGCAGGGCAAACTGGCTCCCCAACTTCTATGTGTCGCAAAAATGCCACATATTTTTTTGCAAACATCCTCAACAGATGTTTTGTTATTGATAATTCATCAATGTTCAACAAGTCAATAGATTATAACATAAAAGATTAATTTCTATTTTTTTAACTATAACTAATTCAAAATTCAGCGAAGTTGCTAGTCCAACTAGCTATTAGGCTTTTATCTTCAGCTATTCACAGCATAAACATAATCAATATCAGGTAAAAATTATTCTCAACAACTCCAGCCGAAGAATCTTGGTTGAGTTTTTCATGAAATTTATTTTCTTTCACTAAGCAGTTGTTTATTAACTTATTTGGTGGTAAATTTTTCTAGTAAGTTAATCAAATTCAAAGTCTCAAATCTACTACAAATAGGGGGTTAAACCCCTCACCTCTTAATATATAAGTGACAAAAAATAAAGTTGCACAACAAATAAATGACATGAAAAAAAGTTCAGTAAATTTGACTTGTAGCAATGCTATAATAACGAATAAGATTAATGATATAGAATAGTATAAATACGAAAGCTGTTCTTAGTCTTATTGGATAAATAAGTTTTAATACTTAAGTAAAAACAAAGAAATTTATCCAAAACTGCTCTTGATTATAGAGCAAAAAAATATACAATAAATTATCAGGTTCAGGAATTTAGGTTTATAGACCAGACATTCACAAGAGGTCAAAACTGCATCTACCGCGAGCTACATACAGACTTGTTTCCACTCAGGGAAAAAATTATCAAGTCAAATGCAGTAAAAACCTCAAATCAAGGGGAAAGTTTAGAAATGAAGCTCAATGATTTTTATTCTTACTACTATCTAATTCTTATAAAGGCATCAAGCTTTACCAGTGCGATCGCCTCAGTAACTCATCCATTAAAATTCGCCACACAGCCAATATATTTCAGGGAATAGCTCAGTAACTGCAAGTCAACTACAACACCAATAACTGACGAAACCGCTCTAGCTTCATCAAAGATAACTAACACTATGAATCAAGATATTCCTGGAATTAGTAGCAATTTCAATAAAGCAATGAATCCTCAACAATTCGATCAAATAGTAGAAGCGATTCTTGCCGGAAAATATTCCTGGGCATGTGTTTTAATGCTACGCATAGTTGGTTACAATCCTTTACATTACATTCCTTACCGCACTTATAACCGATTGCTGAAAGAAAACACCCAAGTTAGCAGAACACACCAACAGCATAACGAAAGTATGAAAGCTGCTAAACCCTTGGCTAGTAAAAGATCTGATAAGCAGAGTTCACCAGGTTGCTTAAGTAAAATTAAAGATTTGGCTTATCTTGAGGTAGTGGGAAATCAAACCAGAGAAATTCGTGGTGGTAGTTTAAATAATTCATCGGCAAAGCAAATGCACGAATCTCAAGCCATATCATTGGAATTAAACCCTGAAAAATCTCAAGATAAATCTTTGAAAATCTGTGAATTTAATTAAACAATCTATTGCATCAATAGATCCTGCTTCCCAGGTCACTGGGGATGATAATGCCTGCCATACTCTGGATTTTTCATGAGGATGGTAGGCTTTTTATATAGCCCTTTCAAGGTGGATAAAAATTATAGTCAAAACATTCGTTTTTAAAATCTTTACTCTGTGTCCTCTGCGTCTCTGTGGTTAAATAAATTACTTTTTAAACCACAGAGGCACAGAGAACGCGGAGAGAAAGAAGGAATTTTATGAGTCACCTTGAAAGGGCTAGCTTTTTATATTATTTTACAGTTGCATAAACTGCTAAAAAAATTTGGTTTTCAAAAGTTTATATTTTAAGTATTTCCTACCAACTGCAAAAAATATTGCCAAAATGGCAAATATTTACTAACAAGATCCTATAAATTATAAATAACTACTAAACAAGAGG
The DNA here is from genome assembly GCA_015207155.1 of Nostocales cyanobacterium LEGE 11386. Classification (GTDB taxonomy): domain Bacteria; phylum Cyanobacteriota; class Cyanobacteriia; order Cyanobacteriales; family Nostocaceae; genus LEGE-11386. The sequence continues at coordinate 4,390 of JADEXK010000040.1, forward strand.
TGATGAAAAAGAAATTCATTTACAATCATAAAATCAATGATTATCTGACTATGAAAAACATATAACTGATTGCAGTTGCTGAAGCAGTCAGTATCTCAGGGAGTAAATAACTCCTCAATCAAGAATAACGATGTGACCGTTGCTAATGGTGGTTCTTTTTTCGGCAGAAGTTTAAGCCAAGAAAGGTTAGATTAGCGTCTCCCCGCCATCCTAACTTTGAATGTCTTCTATCAAGTCTCTAGACGTGGGGAAACTGGATAGAGCTTCTTGACTGAAGTTGGTGTTGTTTGAGTCAAAAGCTGATGATTAACACCTTCACCAGCAGCGAAAAAAGAAAAAGTGACGATTCCATCATTGTTATGGCTGATAGAACTTACGCTTTTCTTGCAAATATCGTAATCCTTTTTCTCCCAAATAGGATTCTTTCCGCTTTATAAGTTTACAATTTATACAGTAATTTCTGGAAGCTACTCAAATTTTTTAGCTTCCAGTTTTTTATATTTTTCAAAGCGATGAACTAAAACCTTGTTTAACTGGTTATTTAACAACCTAAATACCAATGAGTGACCTTTCTAAAATAGTTATTGAAGCCGAAGAAATTATCAACTTCCTCAAAAAAGAAATGAGTTTGAAGGAAGTATATCAAAAAATCCTATTTAATCAGGTGATATGGCATGTAGCTGAGGAAAGAGGGATAACTGTGACGACAGCCGAAATTGAGACTGAAGCGAATCGTCAGCGCCGGGAACAGCGATTAGAGAAAGCTACAGACACACTAGCATGGTTAACGGATCAATTAGTTACTCCCAATGACTGGGAAATGAAAATTCGCGATCGCCTGTTGTCACAAAAATTAGCTCAAGCATTATTTGCTCAAGAAGTAGAACAGTTTTTTATCCACAAGCGCCTAGAGTTTGAGCAGGTAATTCTCTATCAAATCATTGTTGACTCTGAAAAACTGGCTCAAGAAATTTACTATCAAATCGAAGATAATGAAATCAGTTTTTATGAGGCGGCTCACCTTTATAATATTGATGCTCAACGCAGGCAAAAATGCGGTTATGAAGGAAGAATTTATCGTTTTTCTCTCCAGCTAAATATAGCCGCGATCGTATTTAGAACACCACCTAAACATTTGATAGGCCCCTTCAAAACTGAGCAAGGTTATCATCTTTTAATGGTGGAAGAGTTCCTTCCTGCTGAATTAACACCTGAAAAATATTTAGAAGTTCTCAATAATATGTTTCACAATTGGCTAGTTAAAGAACTAGACTCTTTACTCAATTCATCATTACCCAATTATTTACTGAGCCAATAAAATTAACGTGAGTTCGACAAGTGGAAAACACCCCTCTCCAAACCTCTCCCCTTGCAGAAGGAGCCACTGCGTTGCGCGGGTTCCCCGTGTTGTAGCAAGTGGAGTAGAGGCTTTGAAACCTTTATTTTTAGTTTAAAACCAGGGATATTTTTGCCCCTCTCCGACACGGCTACGGTGTACACACAAATCATCTGATCCCCCTAATTCCCCCTTAAAAAGCAGGGTGGTTTCATACAGCCGTAGAAAAATGAAAATACTGATAAATGTCAGGACTTACGCAACTGGCACAATGCGATAGCGCCAGCGCTGCTGCAAGCAGAGTGCTAGTTAATAGTACATAAGTATTAGTAAAATCCGATTCCGAAAGCTTTGTCTTCGCAATAGAACGTCGCTGTCTGGGAAAAATTGGGTGAACGAAAAAAGCGGTGACTGTGCTTGAAAATTTGGAGATTTTGCTGGCGGAAAAGTGAGAATGAAGAGGGATGAAAATCTCACGCAGAGGCGCTCTAGACGCGGAGGTAAGAGAGTAAACTTGGCGTGGTGCGATCGCAAACTTGATATCCTGGTACAAGAAAGTCGAGAAAGCATTAAATTATGAATGCTAATGAAATATCTCTCCGACTGGCTGAGGAAGCAGATGCGTGGGTGATGAGTGCAATTCATATTGCTGCTATTAAAGCTCTGCCTACTACTTTCTATACCCGAAAACAGCTGTTAGCTTGGCGTAATTACCGCAATAAGCCTGATGGTAAAAATATTTTGAAGAATATGCAAGTCGAGACTTTTTGGGTGGCTTTGGAAAACGATATTGTTACAGGATTTGCTAGTTTTATTGTTAATGAACTTATTGGGTTATATGTGCATCCTTATTATCAAGGTAAAGGTATAGGACGCGCTTTAGTTAAGCATTTTTGTGAGGAAGCAGCTACTCAAGGTGTGGATCAGGTGCTGACAACTGCTAGCCTTTACGCTGAAGGATTTTATTTGCGTCTGGGATTTACTGCTATCAAAAGAGCGCCTCATTATTTAGGAACTAGTATAGTTGTTCCAGTTACTAAAATGAGTAAGATATTATCTCCCGCTACCATATGATGAAATTGATTGCAGATTATGCTATCGGTTTTTTAAAGATATGCAATAATGTGTAAACTTATTTTGCTGAATATGCAACAACCTTTACAACATGACATAACTTGTAAGTAAGTACTTGCTAGCAATTAATGAATAAAAGTCTCCGTTCGTCCGCTCTTACTCGTACACGTTTGATAGATGCTGCATCACAGGTATTTGCTAGTTTAGGTGTTCAAGGTGCAACTACTCGTGAAATAGCTCGTGTTGCTGGTGTGAATGAGGTAACTTTATTTCGGCATTTTGCTAGTAAAGAGCAACTTTTGGGAGCAGTCATTGAAAATGCTTCTGCTCTCCAGACTCAAGCTTTGGCGCACCCAGAAGCCTGGACACAAAATCTTTACGTTGACTTAAAGAATTATGCCCAGCTTTACAACGCTATGCTGGAAGCACACGAAGATTTGATTCGGACTTTTATTGGGGAAGCTAAACGTCATCCTGAGGCAGCTAAACAAATGATCCAAGAAGCTGCCAAGCCTTTAAGGGAAAAATTGGTAGATTATTTACAAGCTAGTCAAAAACGAGGCATTGTCAGACCTGATATTGAGCCGTTACCAACAGTCGATATGTTTACAGGAATGTTACTAGCTGGAATGCTGTGCCGCACTGCAAAGTTCAACCAAGATGACTATAGTTGTGAGGATTATATTCAGACCTGTGTGAATATTTTTGTGCGTGGGATTGCGGTTGTTGCTGTTGACAATGTGGCTGTAAACCGTGAATTAGATTAGCCTCGACCAATTAAATTGACGATCGCTTTCACTAAGGCTTCAGGATCTACTGGTTTGGGGATATGCAACTGAAATCCTGCTGATAATGCTTGTTGCTGATTCATTTCCCCAGCGTAAGCTGTCAGAGCGATCGCTGGTAGATTTCCTCCCTGTTCTGGCGATCGCTTTCTTAGTTCCCGCATCAGCATATAACCATCTGTCTGTGGCATCCCAATATCACTGATCAAAATATCTGGTAATGATTGAGATAAGAACTGTAGCGCCTCTGGTGCTGATGCCACGGCAGTTACATTCACATTATATTCTTGGAGAATAAAGGTTACTAAGTCTCGGATATCCGGTTCATCATCCACCACGAGAACTTGTGTACCTGAGAGTAGCTGAGAATCAGAAATCAAAAGTTCAAGGTTATTTTCTTCATACATCACCTGTTTGCTCCTTCCCAAAAGCGGTAGCCTCACGGTAAAGGTTGCACCCAATCCTTCTCCAGGACTTTCAGCTTGAACCGTTCCCCCATGCAGTTCAACAACTTGACGCACAATCGCCAATCCTAAACCTAGTCCACCAAATTTACGCGTAGTTGTGCTGTCAGCCTGACGAAAGTAATCGAAGACATAAGATAGGAATTCTGGTGTGATTCCCTGACCTGTATCGCTGACCTGAATTTGAGCCTGGGAATCTACTTCACCTAGGCGAATTTCTACCCGTCCGCCTACGGGTGTAAACTTGACCGCATTAGATAATAGATTCCAAAAAACTTGTTGCAGCCGATTGGGGTCACCCATAACATGTCCCATCAGAGGATCAATTATGGTCTGAATTTGAATTGACTTGGCTTCTACTGCCAAGCGTAATGTTTCTAATGAGGCTTCTAGCACCATGACCAAATTTACTGGATAGATGTTTAAGCTCAATTTTCCTTGGAGAATGCGAGAAACATCTAATAAATCTTCAATTAATTGAGTTTGTAATTTGGCATTGCGTTCAATTGTTTCTAGAGCTTGGTTAGCGGTTTTTTCATCAAACTTGCGACATCGGAGTAATTTTGCCCATCCTAAAATGGGATTGAGTGGGGTGCGTAGTTCATGGGAGAGAATCGCTAAAAACTGGTCTTTGATGCGGTTGGCGACCTCTGCTTCTTGGCGTGCTGACCGTTCCCTTTGGAGTAGGCGATCGCGTTCTTGTTCTGCTAGTTGGCGTTCGCTAATATCCAACACCATCGCAACTCCATCGTGCTGGGAGTCATTCAGCAGCGCCACTCCTAGAACAATTGGTACTCGCTTACCATTGCGGTGGATATACTCTTTTTCGTAAATTTGGGAAACTCCAGTCGCTTGCACCTGGGCGATCGCGCGATCGTCTGAATGTTCGTACTCTGGAGGGGTGATTTCTCGCCAATTAATTTTACCTAAGGTGGCAAATTCTTCGCGAGTGTAACCAATCAGCTGTAAAAAAGCATCGTTGGCCTCAGTGATGAAACCATCGATAGTCCAAAAAGCTAACCCGATGAGGTTGGACTCAAATAACCGCCGAAATCTCGCTTCGCTATTGCGTAATGACTGTTCCACCTGTTTGTGAGCTGTAATATCACGAGAGACAGTGATTACACCCTCAACAGTGCGATCGCTATTGCGTAATGGTGTCAGGATATATTCATAAAAATGCACCCCATCTGCGGCAATATATTCACATTCATCTCTAATTGGATGCCCAGTCTTCATCACAATTTGGCGTTGATGCTCTATTTTCTCCATCAGGTCTGTAGATAAATTCAATTCTCGTACAGTCCTACCAAGAATCTCCTGACTCTTTAAGCCCAATATAGCGGCTGCACCATCACTAATATATTGATAGCAACCTGAACGATTAAAAATATAAATATGATCAACAGAAGCGGCCAGGATCGCATTTAAAACATTTGCCTGTTCTTGAACCTTGAGCGTCAATTGGCGGGTGCTTTCTTCTGATTGTCGGCGATGAGTCACATCTGTACAAACTCCAATCATTCGCACCGCCTGTCCTTGCTCATCATAGATAAATCTTCCCTTGCCGAAAATCCAATGTATGCTTTGGTCTGGCCAAACAACACGAAATTCATCGGTGTAGTCAATCTTTTTTGCTAAAGCATTGATAATAACTTGGGTGACAGATTGCTGGTCTTCTGGATGAACACACTCAAGAAATGCCTCATAGGTGTTATCAAAACTGCCTGGAACTAAACCAAAAAGCAGTTGATGATTTTCCGACCAGATCAGTTGACCAGTCGTAATATTCCAGTCCCATAAACCCATTTGGGCAGCATCTAGTGCTAGCTTCAGGCGTTCCTCGCTTTCTTGCAGAGCTACCTCTACCTGAGGATTCCTGTCTGCTGTTGCTAGTTTCGCTGCTAATATTTTCAGTTGCTGTTCTAATGCTGCTTGCCTTTGCTGATACTGGATCTCTGATTGCTCTAACTCAGCTACACGTCGTCGTAGAGATGCTAATTCATCAGTGAATTCGCCGGAATTTCTATCAACCTCTGGCATTTACAAGACAACTCACACTAAAATAATCTTCATCTCAATAGTATGTACCTCATAACTTTGATTGAGTATGAATTCTTTAGATAAAAAACACAATCTATCCTACGGTACATAAGGATTTCAGCCAAAAGGTATATACAAAAATTAACTTTTATGTGTGTGCATCACAGATATGAGATTAGTTCTTTAGTTTCATGTAAGCTCCACCAACGACTAATCCGACAAACTGCGCCCAGTAAACAGCACTGGATGGGTTGACACCAGATGGCGGAATATTTAAGCTGCCGATACCATAAAATAACTGTTGTATAAACCACCAAAAGAGATAGAAATAAGCTGGCAGTTCGATAGGGATATACAGTATTAATAGTGGCATAACTGTGTCGATTTTAGCTTGAGGAAACTTCATCACGTATGCCCCTAAAATAGCTGCGATCGCGCCATTTGCTCCAATTAATGGGATTGTTAAATTCGGTTCCATGAGGATTTGTGTTATTCCTGTCAAGATACCAGCACTGAGATACAATCGCAAATAACGCCCATGTCCGAGAATATTTTCTACAGTTTTGCCAAAAACCCATAAAAATAGCAGGTTCCCCAGAATTTGACTAAAACTACCGTGGAGAAACATGCCAAAAAACACTGAGGTTGAACGCCAAACAACTACTACCCAAGCGGCTGGATTGAAATAAATTGCATTTGTAATTGCCCCACTAATCTGAGCAGGAATTACACCGAAATTTTTGATAAAATAACCTAACTCTCCCCGAAATTCCAGATTTAATTCCCATAAGAAGATAGCAATGTTAATGCCAATTAGCCAATAATTAATAATTGGTTTATTCTGGATGCGAATATTGTCACTAATAGGAATCATTTTAATTTTAAATTTTAGATAAATATTCTCCCCATCCCCCCATCTCTCTTTCCCCTGTTCCAGATAATTTGTGGCAAGATTGAAATCAGATCACAATGCACTCAACTAGGCAAACGAGATGCTGGGAAACACACTTGTTGGAAGATACCAAATTATTAGCCACTTGGGAGGTGGGGGATTTGGTGAAACTTTTGTCGCTTGTGATACTCACTTGCCTGGATTACCTCAGTGTGTGGTCAAGAGACTCAAGCCCCAATCAACTGATCCAGTAAATTTGGAAACAGCGAGGCGTTTATTTGATACAGAAGCGCAAGTTCTGTATAAATTAGGCACTCACGATCGCATACCCCAGCTTTTAGCTTACTTTGAGGAAAGTGCAGAATTTTATTTAGTACAGGAATTCATCGCAGGTCATGACCTAAGTCAAGAGTTAACTCCAGGAACAATCCTGAGTCAAGACCAGGTGATTCCCCTGATCCAAGAAATCTTGGAAATTTTAGAATTTGTCCACCAGCAAAAAGTAATTCACCGCGATGTCAACCCGCGAAATTTACTCAGACGCCAGCAAGATCACAAGTTAGTTTTAATTGATTTTGGGGCAGTTAAGCAAATCACTACCCAAGTAATTAGCCCTGAAGGTCAAACTAAATGTACTGTTGCTATAGGCACTCCTGGATATTTACCGGGAGAACAAGCCCAAGGTACACCAAAATTTAGCAGTGATATTTATGCAGTGGGGATAATTGCCATTCAAGCCTTAACTGGATTATCTCCAGACCAGTTAAAAATTGATATTGAAACTAATGAAATTATCTGGCAAAATCAAACCACTGTATCACCAGAATTGGCTCAATTTATCGACAAAATGGTGTGTTATGATTTCCGGCAACGCTATTCTTCGGCAACTGCTGCCTTACAAACCCTGAAGGAGTTAACGCAGCCATCATCAGGGACTATTGCCTTGAGTCCTGCTTTGCCACCAAATTTGGCTTTGTCAATAAATAATCCAAAATTTCATAAACACAAAAAAGGCATATTTATTAAACTATCATTAGCAACATTTTTAGTAGGCATCAGTGGCATAGCATCTATATTTGTAATTAATAGTATTAATGCTAATAACGCTACAGCATTATCTAAACAAGGAAGTACACTTTTTGAACTACAACGTTATCAAGATGCCCTAGCAGCCTATCAAGAAGCAGTAAATATTAGACCAGATTATGCTCAAGGTTGGAATGGTCAAGGAAAAGCACTGTTTGAATTAAAAAAATATGAAGATGCGCTGATAGCCTATGATCAAGCAATTCAACTTCAGCCGGATTATGCAGAAGCTTGGAGTGGTAGAGGCTTTGTCTTGCAAAATTTGCAGCGTTACCCAGAAGCGATCGCCTCTTTTGACAAAGCCTTACAAATAGACAGTAAAGACCCAGAAGTTTGGTATGCCAAAGGAGAAATCTTTAGTAATTTACGGCAATATAATAATGCAATTCAATCTTATAAAAAAGTAATAAAATTACAGTCAAATTATTATCAAGCTTGGTACAAACAAGGTCTAGCATTTCATAACTTAAAACAATATGATGATGCTATTACTGCTTATGAAAAAGCTATTGAATTCAAATCAGACTATGGACAGGCTTGGTATGCTCTAGGTAATGCACTAGTAAATTTAAACCGCTACAAATATGCCTTTACAGCTTATGATAAAGCGGTACAATACCAGCAGAATTATTACCCAGCTTGGTTTTCTAGAAGTAATGTACTCGTTACCTTACAACGCTATCCAGAAGCAATTGAATCATTTAATCAAGTCCTGAAAATTAATGCTAAAGACTATCAAGCATTATCTAGTCGAGGGTGGGCACTACATCAAAGCCAACGCTATGAAGAAGCGGTGGAATCTTACAAGAAAGCCGCCGCAATTAAAGCAAATGATTATCAAATCTGGTATAACCTAGGCAATTCACAATATATTTTACAGAAATACGCAGACGCGATCGCATCTTATGATCAGGCAGTGCGTCATCAGCAAAACCATGCCGAAAGTTGGTATAGCAGAGGTAATGCTTTATTAAATTTACAGCGATATCAAGAAGCGATCGCATCTTATGAGCAAGCAATAAAGTACAAGCCTAATTACCCTGAGGCAATTAAAGCCCGTAATCAAGCTCAAAGTCAAATATCGGTTAAAGAACCAAAGCCGATCATCGTCCCAACTATTCCCAATGCTGATTCTACCAGTACAACGAGCCGCACAGGTGGTGTACTACGACTGTTTGGACGATGAGAAGATCATTGCCACTGCGATCGCACTCTGAGCAAAATTAAGCAGCACTCTAAATCAACTGTTGAATTCTCTCCAACCACATTAATATTAACGTGAATTCGATGAACCTCTCCCCAACCCCTCTCCGTGTCGGAGAGGGGCAAAAATCTCCCTGATTTTCAACTAAAAATCAAGGTTTCAAAGCCTCTAACGCCACGTGCTACAACGCGGGGAACCCGCGCAACGCAGTGGCTCCTCCTGGCAGGGGAGAGGTTTGGAGAGGGGTTTTTTCCACTTGTCGAACTCACATTAATATTAGTGCCTGAAGTGGGAATCATATAGAGAATTGCACTAATAGAAGTTGAGAGGTTTTTCATGGTTAATTTATATAACTTCTAAGTAAGTTTACTCAATTAGGCATCTGAGGTTGGCATTCTCAATTGAATCTAAGTGTAAATACTGTCAAAAGCCAAGTTGAATTTTGTTAATTTAACAGTATTGTTTCAACGATCATTACTCAATCTTTACGTTTAGTTGACTTATTAACCCCAGATATCCAGAAATCTCAATACAAGCAAGTAACGGAGATTTGAACATCTGACAATAACGCCTACTACCGTTGAGTTTATCCACAAATCCCGGACTGAAACTTTTGTATTTGATACTACAAAACGCTATTAACTAATATTTATGGGGAATTGTGGCAAGCTTCCGCACAAATTTAGCTTATACGTATTAAATTTAGCTGAAGTAAAAGCAAAATGAGCACAACTTCTATAGGTAACTACTCGTTACTCCAGAAACTACATCCCTTATCTTTGTTAGCACAACTCACTAGTCGCCAAGCTACTGGTTGCTTACGTGTATTTACTGAAAAAGCTGCTTGGTCAATTAATCTAGAGGCAGGTAAACTTACTTATGCCTCTTATTCAGATCGACTTTTTGAGCGGCTTGATAGTCATTTGCGGCGCTTAAGTCAAAATATTCCTGCTCTCAACAGCGCCACTCGTATACAATTGCGGCTGATGTTTGAACCGAAAAGTGAAAATCAGTCCATACCATATGCAGATTATCAAGCAATTTGCTGGCTGATAAATCAGGAATACCTTACCCCTACACAAGCAGCAACCTTAATAGAGGAATTGGCGAAAGAAGTGCTGGAGTCATTTCTGGCTTTAAAGGAAGGGAGTTATGAATTTTCGCCTGAGAGTTCCTGGGATGAATTACCAAAATTTTGTCATTTAGATTTGCGGTTAATAGTCGAATACTGTCAAAAGCAGTTACGACATCCGCAAAATATCCAGTCGCCAGTTAACGTCAGTAAGGATTCTCAAGTTTTATCTACAAAAAAGCCGCCGCCAACTCATTCCCTATTTCAAAATGATCAACAATTGCCAGAATCAAATAATTTTGACATTTCTGAAAACAGGAATAAAAAAACTAACCAGCCACTTGCGAGAAACAAATTATATACCATTGCCTGTATTGATGATAGTCAAACAGTTTTGAATTCCATCAAACTTTTTTTGGATGAAAACACATTTTCAGTAGTGACAATCAACGATCCAGTCAAGGCTTTGATGCAAATTCTCCGCAGTAAACCAGACCTAATTTTATTAGATGTGGAAATGCCTAATTTAGATGGCTATGAATTATGTGCTTTATTACGGAGACATTCAGCCTTTAGAAATATCCCAATCATTATGGTAACTGGTCGAACAGGATTGATCGACCGAGCGAAGGCAAAGATGGTCAGAGCATCAGGCTACTTGACTAAACCTTTTACACAACCAGAACTGCTAAAAATGGTGTTTAAATACATAGGCTAATTAAAAAAGAATCAAGCCAAAATGTAGCAATTCAATGTTGATTAATATCTATTTTTTTTAGGAGAAGGGAACATGAGTCTTACCGTAGTTGGCACAATTTTGATTGTAGAAGATTCACCGAGTGAATTGGAACTCATGAGTTATTATCTCAAAGAAAGTGGTTGCAATGTCATTAAGGCTACTGGCGCAAAAGAAGCTTTGGAACAAGCTATGTCACAAAAGCCAGATGTGATCATTACTGATGTAGTCATGCCAGGAATGAGTGGATTTGAGTTATGCCGTTCTCTCAAAAAAAATCCGGCAACTCAAAAAGTACCAATAGTTATTTGCAGTTCTAAAAATCAGGAGATTGACCGATTATGGGCGATGAAACAAGGTGCTGATGTTTATATCACTAAGCCATATACACGCGAACAGTTACTGCGGGCGATTAAATCAGTGGTAATTTAAATCAATGAATAACTCTAGAATTATACTTGCTAAACAACCAAGCCAAAATAAGTTAGGAGACGGCTATCTTAAGTTTCAACTCAATCAACAGACTACTGCAATTTTGTCAATGAAATACACACAAGAAGCAGTTATTTTACCTGTTGAGTCTGTAACTTCTATGCCTAATATGCTGCCCTGCATACTAGGCTTAATGAATTGGCGGAGTCACATAATTTGGGCAATTGATTTACCCAGAATGCTTAATTTAGAATCACTTGATCATCGGTTGCGGCAGTATAATGTCATCGTTATCAAGGTAGAATCACTGCTCTTAGGCTTAGTAGTACAAGAGATAAAAGGTACAACTAAGTTTATGCCTGATGATATTCATTCTCCTGTGGGACAAGTAGCATCTAGTTTGGTTCCTTACTTACGTGGATGTGTTGTTCAACAAGGAGAAATATTGTTGGTATTAGACGCACAAGCTATTGTGCATTCTCCTATTCTCCGCAGTGATTAGGTGCTAATAAAAGCCGATTTTTTAGTGTTCTCATTTACCTATTCCAGCGAATTACAGTATGTTTAATAAAACTGACATGGCTAAGAGTAGTGATACTCAAAAACGGACATCTTTGATTTCATCCCACAAAGTTACTGATAGTAAATTAGAACTACCGAGTAAGCTGAATTTGGCAACAACTAATAATTTTTCCCAAAATCAGTTAATGGGATATTTCCACCGACTCAGCTTAGAGACAAAAGCGACAATATTTGCGATCGCCATCGGTTCTCTACCAACTTTGGGCATAGGTGCGATCGCCTATAGTATTGCCCATCAATCGATGACTAAACAAATTAGTCAATCTCATGCAGCCGCAGCTACTAACCTAACAGACAAGTTAAACCGCTTGATGTTGGGACGGTACGAAGATATACAAACACTGGCTAATCTATCGTTAGTTAATGAAAATACTACAACTCAAAGAAAGCAAGTAGCGCTAGATGGCATAGTTGAAGCTGACAAAGCATACAATAGTCTAGCGATTTTTGATATCAAAGGTAATTTAATTGTCCAGTCTCCCCGCGAAACTTTGGATAATTCCCAAGACCGTAACTATTTTCAGCAGATTCTGCAAACAGATGTTCCTGTTATTAGTCAGCCAGACAAATCAGTGATTAATATTGCTGCACCTGTAAAAGATGCGATTACAGGCAAAAAGATTGCTGTGGTACAAGCAAGTATACCCGTCACATCTTTAGCCGAGGTGATTAATAATTATGCAGCCAATGGAAGTAAATATTATTTACTGGATAACTCAGGAAAAGTTTTTCTAACTCCTCACAAAGCATTATTGGGTGCAGAATATCCCGACTTAGCTAATCTAATAGCAACAAATAAGGTAGATAGTTTTACCACAGTTCAAACAATTAATCAAAAGCCAGAATTAGTCAGTTATGTACCATCTGGAAAACTCAACGGCTTACCAGATTTAAACTGGCGCTTCCTTTTGACTACAGATGCAGCAATGGCATTTGAGCCGCGAAGTCAATTGCTGCAAATCATCGCAATTGCCACAGTACTGATAGCATTAATTGCTAGTGCGATCGCAGTTTGGTTAGCCAAGCGTACCACACAGCCAATTTTAAATGCGGCGGCGGCATTATCAAAGCTCAGTCAAGGTGAACTTGATACTCGTTGGCAAACAACAAGAGAAGATGAGTTAGGAGTAATCAGTGCCAATATTAACCAAATAGCCGCTCAATTACAGGTATTGGTCAAAGAACAAGAAGTCACACAACAAGCAAAAAATACTGGGGAACAGAGTTCTGACCAAGTATTACAGCTACAACTTTTAGAACTACTCAATCAGGTAGAAGGTGCTGCTAGAGGTGACCTGACAGTACGTGCAGACGTGACGGCTGGGGAAATTGGTACGGTTGCCGACTTTTTCAACTCCATCGTGGAAAGTCTTCGGGATATTGTCACCCAAGTTAAACAAGCTGCTACCCAAGTAAATGGGGCAATTGGTGACAACGAAGGCGCAATTCGTGAACTAGCAGAAGCCGCACTCACCCAAGCTGCCGAAATCAACCGCACCCTAGATGCAGTTGACCAAATGACTTATTCTATGAAAAGCGTAGCCGAAAACGCCCAACAAGCTGCTGTTGTTGCTAACCACGCTGCTAACACCGCCACTAAGAGTGGAACAGCAATGGACTTGACAGTGCAAAACATTCTGTGTTTACGAGAAACCGTTGGTGACACTGCCAAGAAAGTGAAGCGCCTGGGAGAATCTTCTCAACAAATTTCTCGTGTGGTCTCCTTAATTAACCAAATCGCCACCCAAACCAACTTACTTGCTATTAACGCCGGCATTGAAGCAGCGCGCGCGGGTGAAGAAGGTCAAGGTTTTGCGGTAGTAGCTGAAGAAGTCGGCGAATTAGCAGTCCGCAGTGCCGCAGCTACCCAAGAAATTGAGCAAATTGTCAAGAATATCCAACGAGAAACCAGCGAAGTAGTGCAGGCTATGGAAATCGGAACTTCTCAAGTAGTAGAAGGTACTCAAATCGTAGAAGAGGCAAAGCAAAGCCTGAGTCAGATTTTGGATGTATCGCGGCAAATAGATTCCTTAGTACAGTCGATTTCTACAGCAACGGCATCTCAATTACAAACATCTCAATCTGTAAGTCAATTAATGCAAGATATCGCTGCCATTTCTCAACGTACCAGAGATTCTTCACGTCTGGTTTCCGCATCTCTGCACCAAACCGTAGAGATTTCCCAGCAATTGCAAGAAACTGTCGAAACTTTCAAGGTTAATTGAGTTAGGAAGTGGGGAGATGAGGGAGTGAGGGAGTGAGGGAGTGAGGGAAATAACCAATGACCAATGACCAATGACTAAATAACAAAAACTATGTCAAAGGATAAAGAACTAGAAATCCAGATGCAGTTTCTGGAAGAAGCGACAGATTACATCAATACTTTAGAAGCAGTATTGCTGGAAATTAACACCAGTAACCGTATTGATTTAGATAAAATTAATGGCGCACTGCGAGCCGCTCATTCCATCAAAGGTGGTGCGGGGATGATGGGATTTCGGGCGCTGAGTGATTTAGCTCATCGGCTAGAAGATTCTTTTAAAGTTTTAAAAACCCGCAAAAATTCGCTAGAGATTGATACGCAGTTACAAAGTTTACTGCTATCTGGAGTTGATTGGCTACGGCAGATAGTAGAATTAATCTCACAAGGAAATGTGATCGAAGAGCAGTGGTTAGCAACCTTTTGTGATCCAGTCTTTGATGAACTGCGCGATCGCTTGGGTGAACCTGCTCCTGAAGATGCCTCAACTATGCTATCTCCAGAAGATGGGCAAGATATTATTCCCATGCTGTTTGCAACCGAAGTAGAAGGATGTTTGCAGCGTTTAGAATCTGTCTTAGCAGATAGTGAGCAGCCTTGTTTACAAGAAGAAATTGTGATCATGGCAGCCGAATTGGGCGGTTTGGGGGAAATGCTGCAATTGCCAGCGTTTACCAGTCTTTGTGAATCAATAGCACATCACATGGGAACAGCATACCCTGAGCGCATTCCTGAAATTGCTCAATTAGCATTGCAAGCATGGCGGCGATCGCAAGCTTTGGTGCTGACAAATCAAAAAGATAGTCTACCAACAAAAATCGAACCTGGTGCAGTAGTAGCCCCAGTAAATCATATTCCATCCCAGCCACAAGCTACACCAACTGACACGGCACTTCTGGAATCTGAAACTTGGCTGCAAGATGAAGAAATTACTGTTAATTTTCCAGAACCAAATACCACCGCAGATTACAAATTTGTTGAGCGCACAAGTGAAACAAATAATGTTGGTAAAGACCGGGAAATTCAGGAAAATACCGTCCGAGTTCCTAGTAAACAACTGGAGCAAATTAATGACCTGTTCGGGGAACTAATTATCCAGCGTAATGGGTTAAACTCTCAATTAGAAAAATTGCGGAAACTCGTGCGTAATTTGAATCAGCGAGTGCAAATTCTCGACCGAGAAAATCACGAATTGCGAACAACCTATGACAAAATTGCTACGCAAGCTGTAAGGAAATTTGCGGGACGATTGCTAGGAGGAAATCATCTAGAAAATATAGAAAAATTCGATGCCTTAGAAATGGATCGCTATAACGAAATCAACCTGCGATCGCAGGAAGTTATGGAAACCATTGTCCAAGTGCAGGAAGTTACAAATGACATTCAATTAAGCGTTGATGATACAGATAATATTGCTCGCAAACTAAATAAAACATCGAAACAGTTACAAACAAAACTTACACACATTCGGATGCGTCCCATATCCGATTTAGTCGAGCGTTTTCCTAGAGCCTTGCGTGACCTGAATATTGAGTATGGAAAAAATGTTCAATTAAAAGTTGAAGGTGGCAATACCTTAATTGAACGCAGCATTTTAGAGGCTTTGAATGAGCCGATCATGCACTTATTAAGAAATGCCTTTGATCATGGTATCGAAGACTCAGCCACCCGCCACATTTTGGGTAAACCAGAACAAGGATTAATTGAAATTACAGCTACTCACCGCAGTAACCGCACCATCATTACAATGCGTGATGATGGTCGGGGCATTTCCTTAGAAAAAATTCGCTCCCGCGCCGCCGCAATGGGATTAGATGCTTCTCTAGTAGCTAATGCTAGCGATGAAGAACTACTATCACTGATTTTTGAACCAGGGTTTAGCACCTCCGACCAAGTAACCGCCTTATCTGGTCGTGGTGTCGGGATGGATGTAGTTCGCAATAACCTAAAATCGGTGCGAGGAGAGATTACAGTTAATACCGAGGTGGGAGTTGGTACTACCTTTACTTTGTCAGTACCATTTACACTTTCCGTAGCACGAGTACTGCTGGTAGAAAGTAATAAGATGTTATTAGCATTTCCCACAGAAGTCGTTTCCGAAATATTTTTACTGCAAAACGAGCGAGTCTTTTCAATGGCAGGTAGCGAAGTTCTCAACTGGCAAGGAACTATGTTGCCATTGATTCGCCTTGGTCGCTACTTTGAGTTTAATTGTCCACGCTACGATCACCCAGAACTAGAAACGCCTCCAGCTATCAATGCTAGCAGCATCTTAATAGTTAAAGGTAATAATCAGCCAGTAGCCATACAAGTAGACCGTTGCTGGGGAGAACAAGAAGTAGCTATTCGCCAAGTCGAGGGTAATATACCTCTACCCGCAGGTTTTAGTAACTGCACAATACTAGGTGATGGTCGAGTTTTAGCATTAGTAAATACTAACGAATTGCTATATTGGATTGCTAGCAATCAACGCACTCCTAAAAACAATCAATTACCATCAGTTAGATTAAAAACACCATTTCTATTCTTTGATAACAACAAATTACCAGTAACCCCCATCAATCAAAAAGGCACAATTTTAATCATTGATGACTCAATTAATGTCCGCCGTTTCTTAGCTTTAACTTTAGAAAAAGGAGGGTATCAAGTAGAACAAGCAAAAGATGGTCAAGATGCCCTAGAAAAACTAGAAAGTGGCTTGAAAGTCGCAGCAGTAATTTGTGATATTGAAATGCCTCGCCTCGATGGTTATGGCTTCTTAGATCGCATCAATTCCCACATAGATATGAAACACATTCCAGTTGCTATGCTGACTTCTCGCAGCAGCAATAAACATCGACAATTAGCCATGCAATTAGGGGCAAGAGCTTATTTTTCTAAACCTTACAACGAGCAAGAATTATTAAAAACCTTGGCAGAAATTATTAGTCATATTCCCGAAACAGCAACATCTCATTAAGCAACAGGCTATTGGAGACTCCCCTAAATGAATCACGAACAAAAAGATCCCCGACTTTTTCAAAAAGTCGGGGATCTAAACCTCTTGCTAAATTTCGTACAACAATACTAGATTCTACCGATGTTATGCAGTCCTAAGATTATACCTGCTCCTAAAACATGACCAAAGGAAGCAGTTGCCAGTACCGCAGGTAAACCAAATCCACCAAAAAAATTAGCTGAAGGTAAGGCTGGTTCGGCGCTGGGATACTTGATGGTAAATTTGCCAAAGGCAATGGCAATGATATTAGCCAGAATCATAATTACACCAACAGTAGGACTCCATTCCAGGGGTGTGGTCACAGCAGCGAGTAAGGTCGAAGTAAACACCTGATTTGCTCCAGAAAATTTTTAATGGTTGAAAACATAATCTAAATATTTCCGAAGTAAATTCAAGAAAAATCCTAATTTTGCATCAATATTTAACAGTTATTTTCAATCCTTAATAGAATTAGCACTCTGCTGCTTCTTGATGGCAACGGTGATTTTAGTCTTTCTGAGCCTAAGGGCCAGCCGCGATCGCTAAAATAGAGTTAGCGATACCGATGACGCCCAGGTGAAGTGGAGGCGCGATCGCTCGCCAGATAATCTACACTCAAAGTGAGACCGATTTTATTTGCAGCTTCTGTTATGTCCTCAATTATAGATTCTTTGCCACCTGCTCTCGCTAAAATCGTCCAGCGCTTTCAACGTGCTACTGAACCGAAGCGACGCTATGAACAACTAATCTGGTATGCTCAGAAGCTCAAGGATTTCCCAGAAGCTGACAAGGTACCAGAAAACAAAGTTCCTGGTTGCGTGTCTCAGGTTTACATCACCGCAGCACTGGATGACAATAAGGTTGTGTACCAGGGTGATTCTGATTCTCAGTTGACCAAAGGTTTGGTAGGACTTTTGGTTGAAGGATTAAATGGACTCACTCCCAGCGACATTGTGCAACTAACTCCAGATTTTATTCAAGAAACTGGTTTAAATGTCAGCCTGACTCCTTCCCGTGCCAATGGATTTTACAACATTTTTAAAACCATGCAAAAAAAAGCACTCGAATGTAAGTTGGATATACCTAACTAAACAGATGAGCGTTGATAAATTTCCAGATTTAGGAGTTAGGAAGTCTTAACTCCTAATTTTAAAATATTCATAACAATTAAAATTTAGCCCGATGTCAACTAATTTAGTATCAACTTATGATCCTGTAGGATTCGGTGGAGTAGTTCAAGAATATATCTGGAGTTGGGAAAACCAACCATTACGGATTATTTATGAAACCCTCGGTACAGGTTCACCACTCTTACTGCTACCAGCTTTTAGCAGCGTTTCCATGCGTGCGGAGATGGGCGAACTTGCCAATTTACTTGCTGGTCATTTTCAGGTTACAGTGGTGGACTGGCCTGGATTTGGACAATCTTCTCGTCCTAGTTTAAATTACCGACCGGAAATATATCATCACTTTCTGGCAGATTTTGTCAATACTGTTTTTCATCCTCCCATTACTGTAGTAGCGGCTGGTCATGCTTCTAGTTACGTTTTACAACTAGCTGTAAAGCAACCTGATATTTTTTCTCGGATTGCCTTGTTAGCACCCACTTGGCGCGGCCCTTTACCGACAATGGGGGCAAATCATCAAATAGCTGACATGGTAAAAGGATTAGTGCGATCGCCTATAGTAGGTCAAGCACTCTACAAACTCAACACCACACCATCCTTTTTAAGTTGGATGTACCGTCGTCATGTGTTTACCGATGAGGCTAAACTCACACCCAGTTTCATCGAGAAGAAATGGCAAACAACACAAAAACCAGGTGCTAGATTTGCATCTGCGGCTTTTGTAACTGGTAATCTTGACGCTGTACGTCAGCAATCTGATTTCCTAGAACTTGTCGAATCTTTATCTAGTCCCCTCATGGTAGTCATTGGCGAATCCAGTCCGCCAAAATCACGACAAGAAATGGACGCAGTAGCAGCTTTACCAGGTGTGCAAAGTGTTGTCATTCCCGGTTCCCTAGGATTGCATGAAGAATACCCAGATATTTTATTTACAGCCATCCAGGATTTCTTACTCTCCTCATAATCAGTGCTGAGTCAGGAATTATGATTTATCGGCTACTCCCCCAATCTCTCAGCTATTCTCAACTTTGCAGAACGCGATCGCGGGTTATTTGCTAATTCTTCTTCCTGTGCAGTAATTGGCTTTTTAGTCAAGACCTTTAATAAAGGTGAATTGCGTAAACCATGCTTGACTGGGCGGTCTTCTAGACTGTGAAAACTAATAATGGCAATTCTGCCACCAGGAACAAGGGCATGGGGTGCATTTTCCAAGAAAGTTTCTAAAGACTTTAACTCATCGTTGACGACAATTCGCAAAGCTTGAAAAACCCGAGTAGCCGGGTGAATTCGACCATAACGATATTTAGGAGGAACAGCATAAGCGATCGCCTCAGCTAATTCTGTGGTGGTCTGAAATGGTCGTCTTTCCACAATGCGTCTAGCAATGCGCCGTGATAATCGTTCTTCACCATATTTAAAGAAAATATCGGCTAATTCCGCTTCACCCCATTCATTAATTACATCGGCTGCGGTTAGCGATTGACGCTGATCCATTCGCATATCCAGATTTGCGGTGTGGCGAAAACTAAAACCCCGTTCCGGCTGGTCTAGATGATAAGAACTCACCCCCAAATCAGCGAGAATACCATCAAAAGTGTGAGGAGTATATTTATAAGACGCAAAATTACTGAGAATAAATTGTACTCGTTCTCCATACTCAGCCAACTGCTGCTGCGCCGCCAATAAAGCATCTGCATCTTGGTCAATCGCTGTTAGCTGCACATCCGGTGCAGCTGCTAAAATCAGGCGACTGTGACCGCCACCGCCTACCGTCGCATCTAAATAATGCCCGCCGGGACGTATAGCCAAGCCCTCAACTACCTCCCGACTTAGCACGGGCACATGAAGAAATTCCGTGCCTACAATTCCCTGAATCTCAAGCTCCATATAATAATTGAAGAAGTGAAAAAAAATGAAACATCAAGTAAAATTCCCTCGCTGCCACCCCTCTCCAACATACTCCTGTATGGGTAAGAGATGTAGACGCCCCCAGGGTGACTTATCCAAAATATTTCCCTTACACACCTGATTTTGGCAGATACGATCATTCGGGTCTGGTGGGCATCAACGCGATTCAAGTTGAAATTTTCATAATCGGAGAACACAGAACTTATGGCAAGACTAGAAACCCGCACCGAACCTATGGTGCTGAATATGGGGCCACACCACCCCTCAATGCACGGGGTTCTGCGGTTAATTGTCACTTTGGATGGCGAGGATGTCGTTGATTGTGAACCAGTCATCGGCTACCTGCACCGGGGAATGGAAAAAATTGCCGAGAACCGGACTACTGTCATGTACGTTCCCTACGTTAGTCGTTGGGACTACGCCGCCGGCATGTTTAACGAAGCAGTCACTGTCAACGCCCCGGAAAAATTGGCAGGCGTTGCTGTTCCCAAACGCGCCAGCTACATTCGCGTGATCATGCTAGAACTAAATCGGATTGCCAATCACTTGCTGTGGTTTGGCCCCTTTCTAGCTGACGTAGGCGCACAAACTCCCTTCTTCTACCAGTTCCGGGAACGGGAGATGATTTATGATTTGTGGGAAGCTGCCACCGGATATCGGATGGTGAACAACAACTATTTCCGTGTTGGTGGCGTAGCAGCCGATTTACCCTATGGTTGGGTAGATAAGTGCTTAGACTTCTGCGACTACTTATTACCCAAAGTTGATGAGTACGAGCGTTTGGTAACTAATAACCCCATTTTCCGCCGTCGTGTTGAGGGTATTGGCACCATCACCCGTGAACAAGCAATTAACTGGGGATTATCTGGCCCCATGTTACGCGCTTCTGGAGTGAAATGGGATCTACGGAAAGTTGACCACTACGAGTGCTACGACGACTTTGATTGGGATGTACAGTGGGAAACCGCCGGTGATTGCTTCGCCCGTTACGTTGTACGGATGCGGGAAATGCGCGAATCTGTGAAGATTATTCGCCAAGCAATCAAAGGACTACCTGGAGGCCCTTACGAAAACCTAGAAGCCAAACGGATGGCGGCTGGTAAAAAATCCGAGTGGGATGCTTTTGATTACCAATACATTGGTAAGAAAGTTTCACCTACCTTTAAAATGCCCAAAGGTGAAATCTACTCCCGTGTGGAAAGCGGTAAAGGTGAACTAGGAATTTATCTAGTTGGCGATGATAATGCCTTCCCCTGGCGGTGGAAAATTCGCCCGGCAGATTTCAACAACCTGCAAATTGTCCCGGAATTACTCCGGGGAATGAAGGTTGCAGATATTGTTGTGATTCTCGGCAGTGTTGACGTGATTATGGGATCTGTCGATAGGTAGAGATTGGGGACGAGGGGACAAAAGGGAGAAAACGTGGGAATACTACCAAACTCTTTCTCCCTATCCCCCATCCCCCCATCTCCAATAATTAATCGCGAGTTATTAGACCAGAAATTTGAGCTTGTGAATCAGCAATATTAAACACTTCAAACATCAACTGTACTTCGTAACGACTTAATTGAATTTCTCCAGAATTTTTTCTTAAACATTGGAAAGCCTGGTCGGACTGATCTTTTACTTGTTCTCTTATTTCATCAGAAACAGCATTTATATTTGCATTTTGATTAACTGTATTTAAGTATTTATCTATTTTTAAATAACAATTTAACTTGTTCCATGCTGGTAATTTTTTGTATTTTGCAATTAATACTTCTTGATATCTTTTATCTCTTTCTTCTTTATTAAACTGATATATTGTTATGTATTCCTTGGGACGTCCTGGATTCTCTACAAATGGAGGTTCAGGAGTCTGCTCCTCAAATCCTGCGGCAATAAATTCACCTGATAAATATCCATTATTGGTAGAATCAGATAATTTTGTATTTCTCAAATCTATCGTCTGGAAATTTACTTTAGCCCAGTTTAATATAATCTCAACAGTCCTAGCTTCTATCAATAATTGTGTTGCTTGATTTTCTGGACTATAAAGTTTTGACAAAAAATTACTTATGCGACTATCTTTAATTTCTAGATTGATTTTATCTAAAGCTAATATAACTTCATGGAAAGATTTGCTGTCTCTTATATAAGATTCATCTTGTGTAATATTCTTGATAAAATCTATAGAATTTTGCACATTTGGAGAAATCTTGTCTTGGGGAATAAAATTAATTATATGTAGTATGTCTGAAAATAAATCATTCCGTATTTTTAGTCTGGCATCATTGAGATAAAGCTGAACTATGGTAATATCTCCCTGGAAAATATTTCCTAATAAACCAGATTCTGATTGCAGTAATTCTTGTAAGACAGTTACTCTTGATAGACCAATCAATGATTGAGCGTCTTTTTTACCTATACCTTTTATATACTCTGCTTTTGCTGGTTCTAACTGTAAATTTAACTCGTATGCTAAACCTAAAATTGGTGATATTTCAAAATTAGGGTTAATAATTTGTAATTGTTTATAACTATTGATACTTTGGTAAAAATCATTTTCCTGAAAATATGCTTGTGCTTGTTGAGTATAATTTTTTTCTAACTGAGAAACTCCAAATTCTTTGATTTGCCAAAAAGCTCCAGATAACATAATTGCTACCAACAACATAACTTTACTATGGAAATGACGAGGAATTGAAATTTTATCAAGTAATTTGTGAGCTTTCTTCTTACCCGTATCTGTCAACGTGCCACTAGCAAAGAAAACTCCCAATGAAGCTTGAGTTAATGTAGTAAATGTTCCCACAAAACTTGATCCGCCAATTGATAAAAGTATTTGTAGTGTTTGAGTAAAAATAGTAGTCGCACCTATTGACACCAAAACTGTGGCAATATTAGCAATTATATCTAATCGATCCCAGTTACTAATATCATGTCTAAACCGTGCCCACCACCAGGAGTTAGGATTTTTAGTATATAAATCAATTTCTTTTTCTAATTTATTTTTCTTCTCCAAATATTGTTCTCTATCTTTTCCTGTCCAAGTTGTTCTTAATCTAACTAATTGTTGTTTAAGTTCAGTGTCAATTCTTGATATTTCTGTAATATCTTTAATTGTTGGCTTGTTTTCAATATCATCATTTTCATCTATAAATTCTTGAATATAATCACGCAGAAGTAAAACTTGAACAACTTGGTCAAACTGGGGAGTATTTTCTAATTTCAATTCACTTAGTTTTACTGCATATTGGTTAATAGCATTATTCAAATTAGTCATCATAGAACTCTCTGGAATTGTGAATTAACTTGTCAAAGTCAACTTTTATCAGAAACCTCTTATTCACAATCATCTAATTTTCAGTTGAGTTCTGTCAAACTCACGTTAATATGAAAAGCATCAGCCTATAAATTATCTACTAATTCACCTTGCCATCCATGCCTCTGTCGCGCATAGTCACGCTGATTGTTGGTTTAATCCTCATTTTGGGGTTAAGCCTCTGGCTGATTGATTCCCTCTCTCGGCTTTACTGGCAGTTGTCTTATTCTCCTCTGCTGGGCAATTTGCTGTTGTTGTTGCTGGTGGTGTTGATTGGGGGCTTGGTTGCGGCTTTTGTTTATTATGTGTTGGTATTACAAGCTGGAGAAAAGCGATCGCGCCGCCGAAGACGAGTTACCCCGGCAGAAATTCCGGCGGCTAAATCTGATGCAGCTTCCACAACTCTCCAGGCTGTACGGCAACAGGTAGCACAAATTCAAGACGAAGTAGCAAGGCAGGCTTTATTAAGTAAATCCCGCGAAATTGAAGTAAATTTAGCACGGGGGGAAATTCAAGTAGTGGTGTTTGGCACGGGGAGTGCTGGTAAAACTTCCCTAGTTAATGCCATTATGGGGCGCATGGTGGGTCAGGTAGATGCACCAATGGGAACTACCCAAGCCGGGGAAACTTATTGTCTACGGTTGAAGGGATTAGAACGCAAGATTTTAATTACCGATACGCCAGGGATTTTAGAAGCAGGGGTGGCGGGAACCCAAAGAGAACAACTGGCGCGAGAACTGGCAACATCAGCCGATTTACTGTTGTTTGTCGTAGATAATGACTTGCGACGCTCTGAATATGAACCGCTACGCAGTTTAGCAGAAATTGGCAAGCGATCGCTCCTGATTCTCAACAAAACAGACCTGTATACAGATGAAGATAAAGAATCGATCTTAGCTAGGTTACGTCAACGGGTGCGGGGATTTATTGCCCCAAATGATGTAGTAGCGATCGCGGCTAATCCCCAATCTGCACAACTAGAAACTGGCGAAACCTTCCAGCCAGAACCAGATATTACACCTTTGCTGCGGCGCATGGCGGCAATTTTACGGGCTGAAGGTGAAGATTTAGTCGCAGATAACATTCTCTTGCAATCGCTACGCCTAGGAGAAGAAGCGCGCAATCTCATTGATGCTCAACGTCGCCGCCAAGCTGACAAAATTGTCGAACGATTTCAATGGATTGGTGCTGGAGTGGTATCAGTCACGCCTCTACCAGTGGTAGATTTACTAGCAACAGCTGCCGTTAATGCACAAATGGTCGTAGAAATTGGTAGGGTATACGGCTGTGAACTCAACATGGAACGAGGAAAAGAGTTAGCCCTGTCCTTAGCTAAAACTATCGCTAGTTTGGGTATAGTCAAAGGTGCAATTCAATTAATATCCACCGCTTTGCAACTCCATGTCGCCACTTTTATTGTGGGTAGGGCAATTCAAGGTGTGACAGCAGCTTATTTAACCCGAATTGCTGGTAAGAGTTTTATTGAATATTTTCGTCATGACCAAGATTGGGGTGATGGTGGTATGACTGAGGTAGTCAAGCAGCAATTTAAGATGAATCGCCGGGATGAATTTATTAAGGCTTTTGTGCAAGAAGCGATCGCACGGGTGGTGAAGCCTTTAACAAATAACTCTGAACTAGTTGAATATGATGAAGAAGCCAATAGTTAAGATAAAAGATTGCTCAAGCAATTACAGCTAAGTCCCCGATTCATGAGTGAACCTGAAATTTACAAAATTAGCAGAAAAAAAATATCTAAAAATTTCTTGTGAAGCGGGCATTTTTCCCGCCAAGCACCAAGGACGGGCAAGATGCCCATCCCACAAGACAGGGTAATTTATTTTCTGGTGTTACCCTAGGTTCAACCTAACCCATAATCTAGTATTACTATAACCACTCATTAACTTGATACTAATAACGCATGTTGCTATTGAAGATACTAAACTCTATTAACAGGTGAGGAAAAAGGAAACAAAAAAGCACCGTGGTAAATCTTTTACGCAGAGGATCAGATCCCCGACTTCTACGAGAAGTCGGGGATCTTTTTGTTCGTGACTCATTGAGGATTGCTATAGGTAATTTAAGTTTTTATATAATTGGAGTATTCAACCAGTTGAATTCTTTTTAGTAAAAATACGGAAATAAACTAGCTTATATTCCAGAAGTTAACGCCACATTGATTTATTTTCAGGTATTCCGGAACATACTAGTGATATCAGGAAACCTATAGTAAAGACTTACTCAGTAACCAGCTCATGAACCAGCACATGATCGGTAAAGTACTACAAGCACGTTACCAAATCGTCCAAAGCCTGGGTGCAGGGGTATTTGGACAGACATATGTCGCCGTAGATAGAGATTACCCCGAAAATCCCAAATGTGTAATTAAACAGCTTAAGAGTAACAGTTTCCAACCCAGCTACTTAGACACCTTAAGATTATGCTTTCTCACTGAAACAGCAACTCTCCATCTACTGGGAAGCCATCCGCAAATTCCTAAATTAATTACCTGCTTTGAAGAGCATGAGCGGTTCTACTTAGTGCAAGAGTTTGTGGAAGGACACTCATTGACTGCGGAATTGCCCATCAATCAATATTGGGGATGTCTTTGGAATGAAAGCGAAGTTGTGGAATTGCTAGAAGATATTTTGGGAATTTTAGAATTTATTCACTCTCAAGGCTTTATTCATTGCGATGTTAAACCAGAAAACTTGATCAGACGTACTATTGATGGCAAGTTAGTTTTAATTGATTTTGGTTCAATCCAGTCAGTTGATTTGGGTTTAGATGGGGAATTACCTATCTATCGCATTCCTGTCACTTCATTGGGGTACATCCCACCAGAGCAATTTATCGGTCAAACACAGCCCAACAGTGATATCTATGCTTTAGGTATGATTGCTATTCAGGCTTTAACAGGACTAGAACCACTGCAATTAAAAGTAGATACTGATACTAATGAGATTATCTGGCGTTCTCAAGACACACCAGTTAACGATTATCTCGCTGCGGTTCTCAGCCAAATGATCCGCTATGATTTCCAAGACCGCTTCCAATCTGCTACTGAGGTACTGCGTGTACTCAAGCAAATGGCCAGCGAAACTCGGATACCACCAATCTCTAAAACCCAGTATGATGCGTATCAAAAGGCAGGAGTTGCAAGTGATCATGCTTCGCAACATTTGATGTCTGGGAAAGCATCGCCATTATTGACAAGCATGAAACTAGGATTAGCGGCTAATTCTTTGTTGATGGGATTGGGAGTTTATTCTTTAGTAAATAATTCTCCAGCCTACTCAGAAACAGAAACTTTATACAAAGCTACAGAAAAATATCAAGCTGGAGATTTGCAAAAGGCACTAGCTTTAGCTAAATCAATTCCTCATCACAGTAATATTTATCCAGAAGCTCAAGCCATAATCGAAGAATGGCAACACCAATGGCAATTTGCGGCGGAACAATACTTCATAGCTGAACAAGCTTTAGATGAGGGTAGATGGTCAGATGTATTGAGTATTGCACCTCAAGTGCCAGATATTTTATATTGGCAATCAAAAGTAGACAAACTAGTGCAGCAAGCACAAGTTAATCTGGAAGTACAAACGCAAGATTTATTAGCCAAAGCTTATGAAAAAGCCATAGCTAGAGAGTTCTCTACTGCTATAGAATATCTGCGTCAAATTCCTCAAGGAAGTTCTGCTGGTGCTTTAGTTCAACAAAAGTTAGCTGAGTACAATCAGAAGCGACAGATTCGAGCAGCCTATTTTTTACATAATGCTAATAAAAAAGCATCTATGGGTGACTTTAATGGTGCTGTGCAATTTCTCCGCAAAATTCCTCAAGATACTTCTGTTTACGCTCAAGCTCAAGAAAAGCTGAATGAATATACTCAAAAACAGCGTCTAAAATCCCAAAGTCAAAATATTGCTCTTAATTCATTTGTCCCGACAAATTCAACTACTAGAATTGAGAATTTTCAGATAGAAAATCATCTGCAAGAAGTGAATATTCGGTAGTTATACAATACCTAAAAAGAGTTAACTAGGTAGGCATAATTAAACATACAATAAAATTTTAGTTCGTAGTGAGCGATTCATTGCTGCTTCAGGTTTATCAGGACTAAAGTCCTGACTACAAACTTTATTTGCGCCGTGCTACTTATGAAGATACAAATTCGATTGTTGATTGGCGATCGCGTCAATTACAGGTCTATCCTAGGGAACAAATTTACCTCAATTTGATTCCCTAATTTAAGTTTTGTTAAGAATGAGTTTTTTGTGTACATTTATGGCCATTCTTGCTACAAGCGATCGCCCTGCATCAGATAACTTAATTTTAAAGTCATTAAGCTGCATCCATCACACCACGAATTTCAGCATTAGACTCTTGGGAGTTGATTGCAGACTGCGATGGCGCAGTACTTTTGGGTTTGGCAGTTATTATAGAGAGTAACTTGGGTAGCGCGATGCAGACAACAGTATTTAACAGCGTCAGCAATATACAATCCATCAAGGTCATATACAGTATCTCCTTTGTGAAAATCGGTATTTATTATCTTTTAGTTTGCAGCATAATTGGATTATCAATTACATAGATAATTTTAATTAACTTTTAGAATAGATAAGACAAATAAATATATTGATATGTCTACAATTGCTACTCATACTCAAGGATGAAACATAATGTAACATTAGGATGCAATTTATTTTAGTAATCTAACTAAAGTGGTAAATGTTTTCTCTAGTAATGGTAAATAAGCAATAGGTGATCACCTATTACCTATTACCAATGCACATTGACATTAATCGTTTATTTGCAGACGAACTGAGCTACTGATGGTTGAATATCTGCACAGATTTTAATGCACCTAAGAAGCAATATCATCTGCTGATTTCTGTACTGATTCAGACTGAATAGATAAGTAGAAAATTAGTGTGGATTATGCAGAGATTAGTACCTTCAGACAGTCCATTAATTTGGAGAACACTGGGAACAGAATTGAGGACTGAACTTACAAAATTGTCTGCCTGTCAATACGTAAGTTGTACAGTAAGGGAAACTAGTAGTTTCAATGCTGGCTTTTCCTGATGTTAAACCTTTTGGCAACGGTTGAGTAGGTTTAAGCTGACGAGCCAGAATTAGAGAGAGCAATTTGGGCAATGCTAAACAGGCAGCAGCATTGAGCAGGGTCAGCAATAAGGCATCTAGTAAATTTATAGGTAATCACCCCCGTTGAAAATAGGTGGTCTCTGTTGTTGACGACAAACACAACTAAAGCAACAGACTATGAATTAATCTATCGCCTTAACTTTATATAAATTAACTTTAACATAAATTTTTATCAATACAACCGTTGAAGTTGTGAAATGGCTTACGTATTAGGCTACTTAGATATTGAAGGAAGTACCATAGCATAAAAACAGAATAATCTGTAAAAAAGGCAATTTACTGCACCTAGGTAATAAGTTATGACAAACACCCAATCTGCGACTTCTTTATTATCCAATATCACAAAACGAGAAAGCCAGGAATTACAGCGTTTGGTAGATTACACCAACGTAGTTGCTCTACCAGAAATATGGCCATTGGCAGCAAAGCGATTTGGTGATATTGTTGCCCTTCACAATCCCCACGCGACACCAGAAGTAGTAATTACTTATGCCCAGCTAGCGGAGCAAATTAAACAATTTGCAGCTGGGTTGCAAGCATTAGGAGTAAAAGCAGGCGATCGCATTTCTTTAATTGCTGACAACAGTCCCCGGTGGTTTATTGCCGATCAAGGCATTATGACCTCTGGGGCTGTCAATGCGGTGCGTAGTGCCCAAGCCGAACGAGAAGAATTGCTGTTTATCATGGCCAATAGTGGCAGCACGGCGCTAGTAGTCCAAGATTTGAATACACTCAACAAACTCCAAGAGCGTCTGCATGATCTCCCAATTCAACTAATCATCTTACTTTCAGATGAAACCCCGTCACCAGAAGCCACCCCCAAGATGCTGAATTTTCTGCAGTTGCTAGAAATTGGTGCCAATAACACTCTAATGCGGGTGCAGCAAAAAGCCGATACCTTGGCTACTTTAATTTATACATCTGGAACTACGGGTAAACCCAAGGGTGTAATGCTTTCTCATAGCAATTTGTTGCACCAAGTCAAAACCCTGGGTACAGTAGTGCAACCACAACCAGGAGACATTATCCTTAGCATCTTGCCTTCTTGGCATAGCTACGAACGCAGTGGTGAGTATTTCTTGCTTTCTCAAGGTTGTACGCAAATTTATACTAACTTGCGTTCCGTTAAACAGGATTTGAGACAATTTAAACCCCATTACATGATAGCTGTACCCCGTCTGTGGGAATCGATTTATGAAGGAGTACAAAAGCAGTTTCGCGAACAACCAGCGAAAAAGCAACGCCTGATTAACTTTTTGCTGGGGACTAGTGAGAAATATATTAAAGCGCGACGCATTGCCCAAGGGTTGAGTTTAGATCACCTTCATGCTTCAGGTATCGAGCGATTCACCGCGAAAATCCTAGAATCCGGCTTATTTCCTTTCCACGCACTGGGAGAACGCCTAGTTTACGCCAAGGTACGAGAAGCAACAGGAGGACGCATCAAGCAAGTTATTAGCGGTGGTGGGGCGCTACCAAGGCACATAGATAACTTTTTTGAAATTATTGGTGTAGAAATTTTACAGGGTTATGGTTTAACAGAGACTTCTCCTGTGACTAATGCGCGCCGTCCTTGGCATAATTTGCGTGGTTCATCTGGTCAGCCAATTCCCGGCACAGAAGTAAAGATTGTTGACCCGGAAACCAGAGTGCCTTTACCACCTGGAAAACGAGGCTTGGTACTATTAAAAGGGCCACAAATTATGCAAGGCTATTACCAAAATCCGGAAGCGACAGCCAAAGTAATTGATGCTGAAGGATGGTTTAATAGCGGCGATTTGGGTTGGGTAACACCACAAAATGATTTGGTACTCACAGGCAGGGCAAAAGATACGATTGTCTTGACAAATGGGGAAAACATCGAGCCGCAGCCCATAGAAGATGCTTGTTTGCGATCGCCTTACATTGACCAGATTATGCTCGTCGGACAAGACCAGCGTAGCCTTGGGGCTTTAATTGTCCCCAATCTCGAAGCTCTAGAAAAATGGGCAGAAAGTCAAAATCTGCAATTACATCTATCAGCAGAAAGCCCCTCAGCCCCCAGCAAATCCATCGATCTGGAGAGTAAAATGATCCAGGACTTGTTTCGGCAAGAATTGAATCGGGAAGTGCAAAATCGTCCAGGTTACCGTCCGGATGACCGTATTGGGCCCTTCAGGCTAATTCTAGAGCCGTTTTCCATAGAAAATGGCTTGATGACACAAACGCTGAAAATCCGGCGGCACGTGGTCGCGGAACGCTATCGCGATATTATTGACGGAATGTTTGCCCGATAAGCATTCCACCTGCCAACTATAGAGTGAACGTGAAACTTTTATGGATGTCTCCAACCCTCAATTGCTTCTGAAGCGTGTCGTTAATGTCAAGGTTATTGTCACTCCCCTCTGGAAAGAGGAAGTGCAACAGCAACTGCAAGCGCAGATCAATCAAAGTGACCAGCAACTGCAACAGCTCGATGTCGAAGGACAAAGAGCGATCGCGGCTATTCAAAAGCAGAGTCTACAACCACCAGGCCCACAGACCCTGCAACAAATTGATAATATCCAACTCCAAGTCAATCAAAAGAAAAGTGAATTGCTAGAGCAAAAAAATCAATTGCTGCAAAACCTCCAGCAAGTACAGTTTCTTGAGTTGGATCAAGAAGTTAATCAATTCCAAATGGAAGGCTTTTTCCGAGTCGAAAAGGGCGATAACTTGATTAGCAAAATGCAAGTCGAAATCGTGCTGCGTGATGGCGTTGTAGAAGACATTCGCGGCGACGTTTAATTTAACTCGCCTACTGACAGCTTTGAGTTAACTCTTTGTGGGGGCGACTCCCAGTGCGACATTGTATCTGGGAGCCTGCCCAAACAATTTGCCACACCAGAGGTGAGCTAACTAAAAGCGATCGCCCAAAGGTTGTCATCTCCACTCGATACTTAATTACATCAACTACATCATCATCCGGTGGGATGTGCGTAATTTTCACTAAAGCTTGATTTTGTTGAGGATAAACTACCTCTATTTTAGGCTTTTCTCCTACTGATACTTGATCAGCAAAGGCGTTCAAGGCGAGGGTAGTAGGATCACTACCTTGAAGAGCCGATTTCAAACTTTCTAACGGTATAGTTTGATATTTATCACGCTCTGGATACGCTGCAATATCTTGAGCATGTTGCACATTCGAGAATTGCTGCGGTTGCTCATTGCCATTGTCTAAAACTGTTGTAGATGTTTGGTGCTGGGTGATGTAAAAACCAGCACCAGCAGTGGCAAAGACACTAAGTACCAAAATTAAAAAAAATTTCCACTTGATCGAAATCATAAAATTAAACAAGCTATGGGTTACAGGCTACAGGCTACAGGCTACAGGTTACAGATCTACCTCCTGTACCCTGTAACCTATCCCCTATTCCCTAAGTTTCATTGTTGATAATGCAACATCGGCAAACCATCGACAGTTGTCATATATCATAGACTTTTAGGTCATCTTGAGGTTCCTATGGTCATCAGTTCAACGATGCGGGGTTGGCTGTCACTTAATCCCTCCCGACCTAAAATAGAAAATCTCAACGCTAAAACTCCTAAGCCGAGATACAATTCGATCTGGCAAAAGCTGTTAAAGTCCATAAACCATTGATTCTGAAACCACCATATGAGCATTCACGAAGTATTTATGCCGGCGCTTAGTTCCACCATGACCGAAGGCAAAATCGTCTCCTGGGTGAAATCGCCAGGCGACAAAGTGGAGAAAGGCGAAACCGTGGTGGTTGTCGAGTCAGATAAGGCAGATATGGATGTGGAATCCTTTTATGAAGGATATCTGGCCCACATCATAGTGGAAGCTGGTGATACAGCACCTGTAGGGTCGGCGATCGCCTACGTAGCAGAAACAGCAGACGAAATCGCTACCGCTAAGTCTTTGGCTAACTCCGGTGGTGCTGCGGCTACTCCTACCTCTGCTCCCGAACCAGTAGCAGCAACAGCTTCAGTGGGAATGCCTGCCTTGGCTACTCAAAATGGTTCTAACCACCGCGAAGGCAGACTTGTAGTTTCACCTCGCGCCCGTAAGTTAGCCAAAGAACTCAAAGTTGATTTAACTACTCTCAAAGGTAGTGGCCCCTATGGTCGTATCGTGGCTGAAGATGTAGAAGCTGTGGTCAGTAAAGGCAAGCAACCCGCAGCTAAACCAGCACCTACTACCACCGCAGTTACACCCCCACCACCTGCGACAAAAACACCAGCACCAGTCATCACAGCTGTTCCTGGTCAAACAGTGCCTCTAACTACCTTCCAAAGTGCCGTCGTGCGGAATATGGTAGCTAGTCTATCTGTACCAGTCTTCCGCGTAGGTTACACAATTACCACCGATGGATTAGATCAACTTTACAAACAAATTAAATCTAAAGGAGTGACGATGACAGCGCTACTGGCGAAAGCCGTAGCGGTGACGTTACAAAAACATCAATTATTAAATGCCAGTTATTCAGAGCAAGGAATCGTCTATCATTCTGGCATCAACGTTGCTGTAGCTGTAGCTATGGATGACGGAGGATTAATTACACCAGTGTTGCAGAATGCAGACATGGTAGATATTTATTCTCTATCCCGCACTTGGAAATCTTTAGTAGAACGCGCGCGCGCCAAACAACTGCAACCCGAAGAATACAACAGTGGTACTTTTACCTTGTCGAACTTGGGGATGTTTGGTGTAGACAAATTTGATGCTATTTTGCCACCTGGGCAAGGTTCAATTTTAGCAATTGGTGCATCCCGCCCCCAAGTTGTAGCCACCAGCGACGGTTTATTTGGCGTGCGGCAGCAAATGCAGGTAAATATTACTTGTGATCACCGGATTATTTATGGTGCCCATGCTGCGGCGTTCTTACAAGATTTAGCAAAATTGATTGAGACCAATCCTCAATCTTTAACAATGTAGTTGGGAAATGGGGCATGGGGTGAAATAACTTCTATAAATCCCCTTGTCCCTACTCCCCATTGCCCACTGCCTCGGCTCGTTCCCGTGCCAAACTATCAATAGCATCACCCAAAGCTGTAGTTAAGCTTTGTCGAGTTTGGGCATGATTGTCTTGCTCAGTTTTTAATGCTTGCAACAGGCGATCGCGTTCTTTCATAATTGCAATTAATTTGGCTTGCAAGTCTTCTATCGATTGGATTTGTTTAATTTCTTGCTGGGCATCTGTTTTGGCTTTGCCGTCAACGAGTATACCTGATTCCAGTCCCTTGAGTTGATAAATCTCGGCTTTGAGGGATGCGATCGCTTGCTGGGCTAAATGAGCATCTGTACGGCGTTGTTCTGCTTCTGTATTATAGAGTTTACGCCATTTTTCGGCACTTTCCCAAGCAGCATCGCGATCGCGCTGCTGTTCTATCAGCTGTTGTTTGAGTGTCTGAATCTCTGCCAACCACTGTTGTGTTAAGTCTTGACTCATAAAAAGTTCTTTTGTCTCACTTTGACTTACCTGCTCTCAAATTTTATTGTGTATGACATTCTGTAACTTATGATTATTTAATTAATTAAGTTTGTATTAGAACTTGCAAGTACCTCAGCATAAATATTTAACATTTAACTATTTTTCAACACTGTCCCCTCTTTTAACCAGGCAATTTATTTTGCACGATTACTGATATGTTTAGACACTGGTTTGCTAAAAACTTAGGAGTTGGTCAAGCTCGTAAAGAACAAGTATATCTGGAGATATGCAGCTCACTCAGCCTTGACGATGTTAGCTATTGGATTCAAGTTTTGTTTGCGGCTGGTATTGCTACCCTCGGACTAGTCTTAAATAGTCCAGCTGTGATTATTGGCGCGATGCTCATTTCTCCCTTGATGGGAGGAATTCTTGCCAACGGATTGGCGCTGGCTGCGGGTGATGTGATCTTAGCGATGCGGGCACTTCTTAATCTTTTTTTAAGTTGCTTTGTGGCCATTTCTTTTGCTGTGATACTTGTGTCTTTGCTGCCATTTAAGGAAATGACCAGTGAAATTTTAGCCCGGACTCGACCCAATATCCTGGATTTGGTAGTGGCTCTATTTTCTGGTGCTGTGGGTTCAGTAGCAATTTGTAAAGAACCCAAAGGTGTGGCAACTTCAATTCCTGGTGTAGCGATCGCAGTAGCTTTAATGCCGCCATTATGCGTTGTCGGCTACGGTATCGGGGTAGCTATCAGCTTAAATTCTGTGAAAGGATTACAGGTAGCTAGTGGTGGTGGCTTACTCTTTTTTACCAACTTGGTGGCGATTACATTCACTGCCATGTTGGTTTTTCTTAGTCTGCATATTGATAATTATCAGGTGAAAGAAAAAGTTAGGGAATGGCGAGCAACACATCAAGAAAGTATCTGGATGCAGAAAGTATTGGAGAAACTACCTGCTTACGGCAAACTCAGAAGAATTGGCTCGCTTCCTGGTCGGTTATTATTAATTTTTATTACCATTGGCGCAATTATTTTCCCACTCAATCGCTCTTTGAGCCAACTCGGACGGGAAATTTCCCTACAGCAACAAGAAAATCGTATCCGTAGTTCAGCTACAGATGTATGGCAGAAAAATTTTGCTACCTTTGCTGATGGTGAACCACGTTCTTACATCAGTAATATCTCGACTTTAGAACAAAATAATAAGCTGACAGTTCAACTGCAAGTTTTTACAAGTAGACAATACACTCCAGAAGAACAGAATAGTTACATTCAACAATTAGCCTCTCGTCTAAGAAGACCGCCTGAATTATTAGCACTGAAACTGATCGAAATTCCCACCGCGTCCAGTGAACTTTTACGCCCGGTTCCTGATGAAAAACCTCCTGAACCAGTGATGACAATCGCGCAGTTACAATCAAGTTTTCTGCAAGAAGTTCAATCTGTCTTGGGTGATTTGCAACTACCCCAGCCAGCACAGATGATTAATTATGAGTTAATCACTAGTCCCGTTGTCCCCTTGAGCATCCGTTTGGTTTATTTGAGTGAACGTGACATTGATAGAGATGCCCAAACTTTGCTCGCTGATAACGTTAGGACTAGGCTAGATTTTCAGTCTGCTAGAGTCAGTATGCAAAGAATAGCCAGTTCTTTGGGAAATATTACTTTTGACAATGAGGAATCAGTAATTACGCCGGATGGTACGCAGCTATTAGATAGTGCTGCTCAAATTTTACGACAACAGCCTAATTTAAGGCTGGAGATGATCGTTAACCAGCAAGAAAACGAGCCAGCAGAAATTGTGCAAGAGCGATCGCAAGCTCTTACAGAATACTTACAATCAAAGTGGCAAATCGGCAGTGACCAAATAGCTTGGCAAAGCGGTACAGAGTCTCAACCTAGCGCCATACTGCAACTTACAGTCAAGTCCCGTCGCAATCCACCAGTGGCAACTATGCCTGAATCACGGTAATTTGATACATAGTTAGCACAAATACCTGGCGAACAGAATAGCAGCCCAAGGCACGCTATGGCTTTAAGCGCAGCCATGCCCGTAGGGCTTTACGCCACGTTCCGCGTTAGCGAAGCTATCGCTCCTAGCGATACGCGGTAAGCGCAGCTATGCCCGTCAAGGCTTTACGCGGCTACATAAACACAGCCTGTATACCCTCTGGGAAGCCAAGAGTAAGCACAGACTGGGATTAGTTTGCTGGTGCGGACTTAGTTTGTGTAGCCCTATTCAGTCTTAGGGCATTTTGCTGGTTCTTTTAACAAACTGCGACTATGATTATGCCGAAGCCTCGTTTTCTCAGATTCTTTCGCCACCTGAATGGGCGCGCACTGAAAAAAACTTTTACAAGGACAACCGAAAGGCGACTTTTAGGACTAGCCTCAGAAATTGCTTTTAATGCTATGCTGTCGCTGTTTCCGGCGATTATTGCTATTCTCACTGCCATCGGCTTATTTGAAGAATCTTTACAAGAAACCTTTAAACAGCTGGCGGCGCAACTTAGTCAAATTGCACCGGAAGAAGCTTTAATTTTGATCCGTGATTTTGCTGCCGCAGAAATTACCAGATCCAGAAACAGTGGTTTATTTTCTCTCAGTTTTGCGATCGCTATTTGGACGGCTTCTGGGGCAATCAGTACGGCGATGACTGCTTTTGATCAAATTCATCAAATTTCTTCAGACAAGAAGCGCCCTTTTTGGAAAGCCAAAGCTGTCTCCCTAGGATTAACCATCGGTACGATCTTACTATTTGTTTTGGCTTCTTTTTTAGTGTTTATCAGCGACTTACTGTTAGGAATGGCGGTAAATGAAAATGGTTCTTTAATTTTTTTGTTGCATCTTTGGCAACTGTTGCGCTGGCCTTTAGCTTTAGGTATTATTGCCACCGCGTTTAGTTTTGTTTATCGCTATGGCCCCAGTGTGTGGAATTCAGGTACACCGATGCTGCCAGGGGCAATTTTAGCAGCTATTTCTTGGGCAATTCTCTCAGCCCTATTTCGGACTTATGTAGCGAATTTCGGCAACTATAATAAAGTTTACGGAGCAGTGGGGACTGTGATAGTTTTGATGCTGTGGCTGTGGATGAGTGCTGCGGTTCTGCTGGTAGGTGACCAATTAAACGTGACTGTTGGTGAAGAAATCCGGTCAAAAGCCGATAAAAACCAGCTTAATGAGCAAATAACGTAAGTAAATTAATTCAATAAATTAGTATAGTGTCTATCTATAAATTTACCTTAAATAAGCGATCGCCTTAATGCCTCATTCTTCTTCACGATCCCATATTGATCCTGATACTCAAGCACTTACATTGAAACGGTTGCGTCAAATTAGCCGCATCCTCGATAAAATCTTTACTATCCCTGGAACACCAATTCATCTTGGTCTAGATCCAATTATAGGATTTATACCTATTGGTGGCGATTTTTTAGGATTCATACTTTCTAGCTACATCATTATAGAAGCAGCAAGACTGGGTGTACCTAAAACTACTTTAAGTAGAATGCTTTTGAATATCATTATTGATAGCTTGGTAGGTACAATACCCGCCATCGGAGACTTATTTGATTTTGCTTGGACAGCAAATGAGTATAATATCAAGCTACTAGAAGAACATTTACAGTTCCCCCATAGAAAAAGGGTATAGACGCTTTATTTGTCTTACGTAGTTTTAGTTAACTTGTTTTCCAATGCCATTGTCTTAATAGCATTCCCATGATACTAATTAGAATGCTACGAAAAGCTTTAACTGGCGTTTAAAAGAGTTCTTGACAAAAGAATGAAAGATTGGTGGCAGGCTACTTTTCCTCAAGGCAGGCAAAGTCTAATTATTACAGATGCAAAGGGATATCCTGTACAAATTGCTTACGGTGAAAAAGGTACAGGTAAGCCGTTAGTTTTATTACATGGTATGGGTAGCTGGAGCTACAATTGGCGGCACAGCATTGCCCCACTATCTAAATATTTTCGAGTAATTTGCTTTGATGCCAAGGGATACGGTTTTTCGGAAAAACCTTGGTTGCGTCGAGAACAAAACGGGCATCAAATTATTGAATTTGAGCGCATTATTCAGGCATTATGTGATGAACCTGCCGTGATTGTAGCTGAATCTTTAGGAGGATTAGTTGCTCTGGCGCTTGCTCAAAAGAATCCTCAATTAATAGCGCGGTTAGTAGTTGTCAATACCCCTATTTTCACTGAGCGTTTACCCCATTGGGCAATGTTGTTACTTGCCCAAATACCTTTAGAAATTATACAAACAATTGATACCTTGCGCTTGGCATACCTGTTGGCACCTTTAGTGAGAGAAGTAATGGCAATAGAAAGGCGTGGGGTACTGTTCGATCCCTCAATATTGACACAAGAAGATGTGTATTGGCTAACTTACCCATTTATTGAGCTTCCTGGAACACTTGTAAAAGTCGCAGAAGAGTTACAAATAGCAGCACGGGAAATTGAAAATTGGCAAGTCAATCAACCAAATATGCTCAGTCAAATTCAAAATAATCTGGATGCTATTAATTGTCCCACCCTGATTTTATGGGGTGACCAAGATAGTTGGTTTCCTGTTAGTCATGGAAAAAAGTTACATCAATATA
Source organism: Nostocales cyanobacterium LEGE 11386 (assembly GCA_015207155.1). GTDB lineage: Bacteria > Cyanobacteriota > Cyanobacteriia > Cyanobacteriales > Nostocaceae > LEGE-11386. Next base: position 42,863 of record JADEXK010000040.1, read on the forward strand.
TCCCAAATTCCAGGTTACAAATCTTAGATAATTGTTGTCATGATGCCTCAACAGGTTCTTCAGAGGTATTAAATAAAAGTATTGTGGAGTTTTTGCAGGATACTAATTTCTTTTAATCTAATAACTAATTGTTACATTATTTTTGATTGGCTGCTCCTCAGTTAATCAAATATGTGATTATTTAGTCACTAGCTAAATACAATAATTAAACTGACAAAGTTAACCAGGTGTTTATTTGCCATCTACCAACACAATCTAAACGTAGCCATCATAAGACAACAACAGCAATTTCCGTTGTCTTTGGTATGGTTGCAATCATTGGCATCAATAACTGTGCCTATGCTCAAATTATTGAAGATAATACTTTACCCAATAATTCCATCGTTACTCCCTCTAGGAATACTTTCCTCATAGAAGGAGGAACGCCAGTAGAAAATAATTTATTTCATAGTTTTACACAGTTTTCCTTGCCTAAAGATTATACCGCTTACTTCAATAATGATCGTCATATTCAAAATATTTTTAGCCGGATTACGGGTGGATTTGTTTCAAATATTGATGGTATCATTACAGCCAATGGTGGAGCTAATTTATTTATCCTAAATCCCAATGGTATTATCTTTGGGCCCAACGCCCGTTTGGATATTAGTGGTTCGTTTGTTGCTAGCACTGCTAACAGCATCAAATTTACAGATGGCGTAAATTTTAGTGCTAACCCTTCAGTAAGTACACCCCTACTCACTGTCAAAATTCCTATCGGCTTGCAATACGGGGTAAATCCTGGAAAAATTCATGTACAGGGAGATTCACAGATCAAACCCACAGAATTGCAAGTACAACCCAACCAGACTTTGGCTTTGATTGGTGGCAATGTAATTTTAGAAAATACACGCTCTTTTACTTATGGAACAGATAGCCGGATAGAATTAGGTAGTGTTGCAGCAGAAAGTTTAGTGGGAATCACATCTACAAAGCAAGGCTTTCTGTTTAACTATGATGCAGTACCTAATTTTGGCAACATTGCATTCCAAAATACTTTTGTTGAGAGTGTCGGTGATTTGCAGATTACAGGCAAAAATATCATCCTTACTGATGGAATATTGAATGGAGCAAACAATCTGACGGTCAATGCCACAGAGAAAATACAACTAATTGGTAATAGCTCTATTTATTCGGCAAGTTCAGTCAGCACACCAGCAAATCTCACAATTAATGCTCGGACTTTATTACTCCAAGATGCGTCTAACATAGGTGTAGATCGAGGAAATTTAACAGTAAATGTTTCAGAGACAGTGCAATTAATTGGTGATGCTAGTAACCGTACTTTAAATAATCAGAATAATACATCGCAGTCTAGCAGAATATTTGCTACAGCCCCATTAGAATTAGGGGGTATAGCAGGCAACTTAATAATTAACACTCGAAATTTGTTAGTCCAGGATGGAGCACAAATTTCTACTAGTTCTGCCGCACGTATTTCTGAGGATAGCCCTTTTGGTACAACCAAAGGAGGTAATTTAACTGTTAATGCATCAGAGTCAGTGAAATTGCTAGGTAGCTCTGTCGATGAAATATTTCCTAGTGGTTTATTGACCAGATCCTCTGAAAATGGGGATACAGGAGACTTAACCATTAACACTGGTATCCTGCTAGTGCAAGATGGGGCACAGGTAATTACCAGAAATGTAGGTATTGGAAAAAGTGGTAACTTGACTGTAAATGCCATCAAGGGGATACAGCTAATCGGTACTTCCCTCAACGGTAGGATTCCCAACAATGATGTAGGAGCTAATACACTAGTAGACCAGCCGATATTCGACAGTTTGACACCACAAATTTTAATAAAAGGTATATTAGCTAGTGATACTTTACCCAGTGGCTTGTTCGCTAGTACTGTTGATAGAGGAAATGCGGGAAATGTGACAATCAACACCCGTGATTTATTAGTGCAAGATGGGGCACAAATCAGTGCTGATACTTTTGCTGAAGGTGAAGGCGGGAATTTGACTGTAAATGCCACCAAGCAAGTGCAATTAATTGGAGCTTCTGTCAGTAGTATTTCCAGTGGCTTGTTTACAAGAACAAATTCAGAGGCCACAGGAGCAGCAGGCTCTTTAACTATATTTACTGATAATTTGCTAGTAAGGGATGGGGCACAGGTTAGTGCTAGTACTTTTGGTGTAGGTAAAGGCGGAAATTTAACTGTAAATGCTACCGAAGAGATACAACTAATTGGTGTTTCTAATAACAATGTTACCAGTGGCTTATTTGCTCAAGCTAATTCTGGTGCTACAGGAAATGCGGGAGATGTGAATTTGAATACCTCTGCCTTAATAGTTAAGGATGGGGCACAGGTTAGTGCTAGTACTTTTGGTACGGGTGAAGGCGGTAATTTAAAAGTGAATGCCACAGAGAGCGTGCAATTAGTTGGTAACTCTGCCAATGGTTTATTTCCTAGTGGCTTATTTGCTGTAGCTGCTCCAGGCTCATCGGGGAAGGCAGGAGAATTAACAATTAATACTGGTACTTTACTTGTACGTGATGGGGCACAAGTCGCTGCTAGCACCTTTGCTCAAGGTCAGGGCGGGAATTTAAAAGTGAATGCCACAGAGAGGGTGCAATTAATTGGTAACTCTGCCAATGGTTCGTTTCCCAGTGGCTTGTTTGCTACTGCTACTAAAGATGCCACAGGGGGAGCTGGAGACTTGACGGTTAATACGAATATTTTGCAAATTCAGCACGGAGCTGGAATAGCAGTTAGGAGTCGAGGCCAGGGAAGTGCAGGTAACCTCAATCTAGATGCTCGCTCTATATTATTGAACAACCAAGCCTTTATTAGTGCTGATACTCGTGCTAGCAATAGCGATTCTCATCAGTCACAAGCAACTATCTCTTTGCGTTCTTCAGACTTGTTGATGTTACTTCGTGGCAGCACCATCAGCACCAACGCCACTGGTAATAATGTCATTGGTGGTAACATTAATATCGACACGAATCTTTTAGCTGCCATAGATAACAGCGATATTAGTGCAAATTCCGTTAACTTTCGTGGTGGGCGAGTCAACATTAAGGCCCAAGGGATTTTTGGCACACAGTTGCGTAATGCACTTACCCCAAAAAGCGATATCACAGCCACAGGCGCTAGTCCGGAGTTAAGTGGTAGCGTTCAAATCACCACCCCTGATGTAGACCCCAGTCAAGGCTTAACCCAACTCCCATTAAATGTTAGTGATGTGACAAATCAAATTGCTCAAAAATGTCGTACTGGTGGAGCAATAGCACAAAGACAAAATCAAAATCAATTGATTATTACTGGGCGGAGTGGCATACCTTCCCATCCATACGAAGTCCTTCAGAGCGAGTCAGTAATCACAAATTGGGTAACAGTTGATGATGTCAACAATGTTGCCCAAAATGAAACTAATGTCACAAAAATGGCTACTCCTGGTGATGCTCTTGTTGAAGCTCAGGTCTGGCTATTTGATAGTAATGGAGATGTAGTTCTTGCTGCCGAGGTGCCGAAGACTGCAATACCCCGAAGTCCAACATTGAAACCCACTGTCTGTTCGAGTTAGTAGTGGAGGACAAAATATTTTTATGAAAAAAAGAGTGAGAGGAGGCATACCAATCGCCTCTAGTCTCTCACTCTGGCATTTGCCACTGTAGAGTGCTCAGGAATATGTAGAGACGCTGCCCTTTATTTAGGGGGCTAACTGTATGTCAATGACAACGCCTATACACATCTAATATTCCTGGTGCGACAAATGCCAAGCCTGATTATTGATGTTTATTTGCTAAAAAGAATAATCTACAAATTAATGGTAGATATAGCTTTTTTGTCAATAAATTTGGTTGGTTGATTATGCCTGATAACAAAACCTTTGCAGTTGTTTATTTTTTATAATTTAACTCAGTTGAATTCAGCTTGGTTGCCATTTTGGCAGATTTTTAGATGTTCTCATGTTTATTTATCAGCTTTTAAAAGCTATTTCTCATATTTTTCGGTAACTAGTGGCGTGGCAAGACTAATTTGGGGCATAAAAATAATTTTGTGGGGTGGGCGTCCTCGCCTGCCCATAACAGGCAAAATGCCTGTTGCACAAGAAAACATCTAAAGTGCTGAGTGCTGTTTTAACTTATGTGACTATGGTCATATGACATTTTACTGACAACTGCAATCACAGAAAATCTGAGCGAGTGATGTGAAGAAGTCTTAATTAATACATTTGAATAGTAAAAATGATACGTAAATTACGTATCATTTTTACTAAAAAGCTCGATTTCAAAGGTTTTTGTTTTACAGTTATATTAATACTTCTGTAAAATTGCAGACAAAGAACTCTGTTTACGAATATCCATCAAATCTGCCAAAGATTCTTTCCTTTGATCCAGTGGATGCCTATGTTCTGGTGGTAGAACCGTCACTAGAGTCCTTGATTTAGCTCGCATTTGGTTAATGGGCTTCAGTGGTTGCATCGGCACAAAAACTGGCGGACTCTTTAAAGTCATTGGCTCCCATTTTTCGCGACTGCTTGGTTTCAAGGGTATCGGCTGACGATCGCGTTTGATCGGTTTGCGAACTTTTTGACGCTGGTTGGGATGGTTGAGTAACCGGACAATGATGAAGCAACCACTTGCACAACTGAGGGCGATCGCCGCTACCATCCATAAAGGTGTGGCATTACTATTCTCAGAGGGCGTTGTGATTGGTTTTTCAACTACTGCGGGAATTTCTTCTAGTTCTGCATTGTCCCCACTGCCAGCGTAACCCAAGCTATACAAAGCTAAAGCAGCAGATCCAAGAAGCATTGTTAACAAACCAGCTAACAAAAGTCCCGGATGGCGTGTAAGCAGATAGATAAAAATGTTTGAGCTACCCATTAGTCCTGACTTATCATTTGTCAGTTCCGTTACTTGGGTCGGCTCATACTGTACGCTCTGACTATGTTCCATGATTACTTTCAGATTTGTACCCCTCTAGCCCACGATTGTACTTGAGGAGTTAGCTATCAGGTATCCGTAGCCAGATTTCGGAATCTAGTAGCTTTTTTTTGGGAGCGTAGGCTACTAAATCCGATATTTTTGCTAAAATTGCTGCTTTTAATGAATCGTTAGTTTAACTATGATTTCGGGTTGTTAACAGAATGCCGTTCTAAAGCTAGTTGAATTAACCGATCCACTAATTCTGAAAAGGGTATTCCACTGTAAGCCCAGAGTTGGGGGTACATACTAGTAGCAGTAAAGCCTGGTAAGGTGTTGATTTCATTAATCAATACTTCTCCAGTAGCTTCTACGTAGAAAAAGTCTACTCTTGCTAACCCCGCAGCGTCAACAGCTGTAAAGGCTTGCAATGCCATATCTTGAATTTGGCGGCTGATGGCATCGGGGATGGATGCAGGAATCAGTAAATCTGCTCTCCCGGCGGTATATTTGGTTTCGTAATCATAAAAATCGCTATCAAAGGTAATCTCACCTACGATAGAGGCTTTAGTTTGCTCATTACCTAATACGGCACATTCTACTTCCCTAGCAACTACGCCTGCTTCCACAATTAACCGTCGGTCATAACTAGCAGCATTATCTAAAGCCGCTTCTAATTCTTGGCGCGATCGCACTTTGGCGATACCCACTGATGAACCTAAGTTAGCAGGTTTGACAAAACAGGGATAACCCAAGTTTGCCTCAATTTCGTCACACAGTTTAGGAAACACACAAGGATTTGACCAAACTTGCGCTCTCGTTAACGCCTGATATTTCACCTGGGGTAATCCTGCTTGCTCAAATGCCGTTTTCATGGCAATTTTATCCATACCCATTGCTGAACCTAACACCCCAGAACCAACAAAGGGGACTTGCATCAAAGTAAGCAATCCCTGAATAGTACCATCTTCACCATTAGGGCCGTGGAGAATGGGAAACCAAACATCTACGGCGGTGACTTGAGGAGGTGATTGCCAAAGTCCAAGGGTGGAAGTTTGAGCTTCTAGGTACGGGATACCAGATTCTAAAACCTTTTGGGGTACTTCTCCTGCTAACCAATTTCCATTTTGTTGGATATAAAAAGGTAGGATTTCGTACTTACTAGCATTTTGCTCTGCACTTAAGGCTTTAGCGATCGCTCTTGCTGAACTAATGGAAACTTCATGTTCCCCAGAACGCCCACCAAATAGCAATCCCACCCGTAGCTTATTCATCTTTAGTACCTCTACACTCCTGACGCAGATAGCGTATCACACTTTTCTGAGTGCTTTTCTAAGTGCTGAGTGCTGAGTCCTGAGTAAAAAATACTTATCTCCTTGTCCCCATTCCCTCGTGTTAACTCAGGCTAACTTTTGGGAACTCTATATCCAGTACCTCTATAAGTATTGTTCAATCAAGTAGATAATGCTTAATTACTTAGGCAATGTCTCAGATATTGATTATTTCTACAATCTCATTTATATCAAAAATTATTTATGTCAGTGCATCAACGTAGTTTTGGAGAGACTGCTGGTTTAATTATTGGTGTTAGCAACCAAGAAAATTATTACTTGCAAGCAAATTCAACTCCTGTGGGTACTCTTGCTAGAAAAAAGGGAACTATTTCTACGTTTCTTGCTCCCCTAACTCAGGATACTTTTAAACAAGTTGTTACGGAAGTCGAGCAAAAATTACAAATTGTGCATCAAACCCTATCAATGTTAGATTCTCATGGGTTTGAAACAATTCTCCAAGAAATGTTGCATTCGATTACCTTAAAAACAGGAGAATTACTAGGAGCAGACCGGACAACTATATTTTTATTAGATGAAGAGAAACAAGAACTTTGGTCAATTTTAGCTGAAGGCGAAGGGGAACATTCTCTAGAAATTCGCATTCCCGCAGATAAAGGGATTGCTGGTGAAGTAGCCACTTTTAAACAAGTAATTAATATTCCTTTTGATTTTTATCAAGACCAGCGTTCGGTATTTGCTCAGGAACAAGAAAAAAGAACTGGCTATCGCACCTACACAATGCTGGCTTTGCCACTATTAAATGAACAGGGAAAATTAGTGGCAGTGGTGCAATTACTCAATAAATTAAAATCTCTAAATCAGGCAGATGCTTCCATCTCAGAGCGCATTGATACTCAAGGTTTTACCACGGCTGATGAACAGTTATTTCAAGAATTTGCTCCTTCAATTCGACTGATTTTAGAGTCGTCGCGCTCCTTTTATATGGCAACTCAAAAACAACGAGCAGTAGCGGCGCTAATGAAGGCAATCAAGTCCCTCAGTCAAAGTAGTCTTGATTTAGAAGATACTTTAAAGCGGGTCATGGATGAAGCTAAAGAACTGATGAATGCCGATCGCAGTACCCTTTGGCTGATAGATCGCGATCGCCATGAATTATGGACAAAAATTACCCAAGATAATGGTTCAACTAGGGAGTTAAGAGTACCTATAGGTAAAGGCTTTGCTGGTATCGTCGCTGCATCTGGACAAAAGTTGAATATTCCTTTTGATTTGTATGATCATCCTGATTCGGAAACAGCTAAACAAATTGACCAGCAAAATGGCTATCGTACCTGTAGTTTATTATGTATGCCAGTATTTAATGCCGATCAGGAATTGATTGGAGTAACGCAGCTTGTTAATAAAAAGAAATCAGGAGATTTACCGCCATATAATCCGGCTTTTTGGCCCAAGGCTCCCGAATGCTTCCAAGCTAGTTTTGACCGTAACGATGAAGAATTTATGGAAGCTTTTAATATTCAAGCGGGAGTAGCATTACAAAACGCCCAGTTGTTTGCCACAGTCAAGCAACAAGAACAAATGCAACGGGACATTTTGCGTAGTCTTTCTAATGGTGTAATTTCCACAGATAAAGCAGGGTCAATTATTGCGGCTAATGAAAGTGCCAAGCGCTTGTTAGGACTGGAAGCCGAAGACCGTTTAGAAGGTAAATTAATTACTGAGGCGATCGCTATTAAAGAAGGTGACTTTAGTAAGTGGTGTCAGGATGCTTTACACGCTAATAATTTAAAACAGTGTCAACAATATTACCCTGATCGCACACTTCTCAGTACTGGAACAGAACAACACAGTATTAATTTATCGATTAACACCATTGCTGATGCTAGCGACCAACAGCAAGTCCGTGGCGCACTGGTTGTCATGGAAGATATCAGCGATGAAAAGCGCCTCAAAAGTACGATGTATCGCTACATGACGCAAGAATTAGCCGAAGAATTGCTGAAATTGGATGATGCTAAACTAGGGGGCGATCGCAAAGAAGTTTCGATTTTATTTTCTGATATTCGCGGTTACACCACTTTAACGGAAAATTTGGAAGCGGAAGAAGTGGTGAGTATGCTCAATGAATATTTTGAATCGATGGTGGAAGCCGTTTTTAAACATAAAGGTACTCTAGATAAATATATCGGTGATGCCATCATGGCTGTGTTTGGTTCCCCTCTACCTTTAGCAGACCACGCCTGGATGGCGGTGCAAACATCAGTAGAAATGCGCCATCGGTTGTATGAATTTAACCAACGTCGCTACGCCGCAAGCAAGCCCAGAATTAACATCGGCATTGGCATCAATTCTGATACTGTGATTAGTGGTAACATCGGCTCTAGTAAGCGAATGGAATTTACAGCCATTGGTGATGGCGTTAACCTCGGTTCCCGGCTAGAAAGCGTCAGTAAACAGTACGGTTGCGATATTATTCTCAGTGAGAATACTTTTAAACCTTGCCAAGAGCATATCTGGGCTAGAGAACTAGATTACATTCGCGTCAAAGGCAGAAACGAGCCAGTAGCCATTTATGAATTGGTGGGATTGCGTTCTGATCCTGTTAGTAGCGACAAATTGCAAGTTATTGAGCATTACCACAAAGGACGTGAGTATTATCTCAGTCGTCAGTTTACCCTTGCTAGAGCTGAGTTTGCTAAAGTCTTAGGCGTTGATAACCAGGATAAAGCGGCGATGTTGCATCTTCTCCGGTGTCAGCATTGGTTACAATCACCTCCCACAGAGTTTGATTGGGATGAGGGAGTTTGGACTTTTCAAGAGAAATAACTAGGGCAAAAACGCTGGCGCGATCGCTTGATTCAGACTTTAATTCAGCAATGCCGAAGATTCAGACAAGCTAAAATAGTACCCTAAAGTAAAGATTATGCACCAATAGTGATAATAGTATGACTGCTGCTACGACCGTAAAAACTGAGTACGAAGCGATTATTGGTCTAGAAACTCATTGTCAGCTGAGTACCAATACGAAGATTTTCTCTAATAGCTCTACAGCATTCGGTGCTGACCCTAATACTAATATTGATCCTGTGTGTATGGGGTTACCTGGAGTTTTACCCGTACTGAATCAAAAAGTCTTAGAATATGCTGTGAAAGCTGGTTTGGCGTTAAATTGCCAAATTGCTAAATATAGCAAATTTGACCGTAAACAGTATTTTTATCCGGATCTTCCGAAAAATTATCAAATTTCTCAATATGACCTACCCATTGCCGAACATGGCTGGTTAGAAATTGAGTTGGTAGATGCTGAGGGAAACCCCATTCGTAAACGCATTGGGATCACGCGTCTGCACATGGAGGAAGATGCTGGGAAACTCGTACACGCCGGGAGTGATCGCCTATCGGGTTCAGCCTATTCTTTAGTAGACTACAACCGCGCAGGTGTGCCGTTGGTAGAAATCGTTTCGGAACCTGACTTGCGTTCTGGTGAAGAAGCTGCTGAATATGCCGAAGAATTGCGCCGGATTATGCGTTATCTCGGTGTCAGTGATGGCAATATGCAAGAAGGATCTCTCCGTTGTGATGTGAATATTTCCGTGCGTCCAGTGGGACGGAAAGAATTTGGCACCAAGGTAGAAATTAAAAACATGAACTCCTTCAACGCCATTCAACGGGCGATTGATTACGAAATTGAACGGCAAATCGCCGCCATCGAAGCAGGCGATCGCATTATCCAAGAAACTCGCCTGTGGGAAGAAGGCGCTCAACGTACCATTAGTATGCGGACTAAGGAAGCTTCTAGCGATTACCGCTACTTCCCCGAACCAGATTTAGCACCCATTGAGGTGTCAGATGCACAATTAGAGCAATGGCGCAGCGAATTACCAGAACTCCCAGCCCAAAAACGCCATCATTACGAAAATGAGTTGGGGCTTTCAGTCTACGATGCACGAGTCTTGACAGAAGACCGTACCGTAGCCGCTTATTTTGAAGAGGCGATCGCGGCTGGAGCAAATCCCAAAGCTGCTGCTAACTGGATTACTCAAGATATCGCCGCATACCTCAACAAGCAAAAGCTCAGTATTACGGAAATTGCTCTAACTCCCACCAATTTAGCCGAGGTGATCACTCGCATTGAATCTGGTAAGATCAGCAATGCCCAAGCTAAACAAAAGCTGCCAGATTTACTCTCAGGTATTTCTCCTGAAAAAGCTTTTGCAGGTCAGGAGTTAATCAGTGATCCTACTGTACTGGCACCGATTGTTGATGAAGTGATAGCCGCCAACCCCAAAGAACTAGAAAAGTATCGCAACGGTAACACCAACCTTAAAGGCTTCTTTGTCGGGCAGGTTTTGAAAAAGACTAGTAAACGTGCTGATCCGAAGTTGACTAATGAATTGGTGGAACAGAAACTAAATTCTTAGCTTTGTCTGTAGTTTTATCAGTAATTTCTTCATCAGATATTTACAAACAACAGAGCAAAATAGGTGACACCCCTCACACCTAAAAAGCTATTCTGTGTTTAGTAGATGCATCCTAATGACCTGGAGAGCTGCCCAAGTAGCTCTCCTTATTTATTCGTACCTATCACATTGAATATTTATTCATAGTAATCAAAATTACAGTTTTCAATTATAATTTTTTGAGTTAAGTAATCACCAACTAATTTCTTAACAATGTTTATACAAGAAAATAAATAATGGGTATTACTCCTCATGGCAAAAATGCTATACTGTGCTAAGTAGATGCACCCTGATGATCTGGAGAGCTGCCCAAGTAGCTCTCCTTATTTCTTGATTAGCATTGAGCTTTCAGTCAAGCTGAGTAGAAAGAAAAACCAGTTTTCATAAAACACTTATAGTGTTTTCCTTACTCAGCACTCAGCACTCAGCACTCAGCACTTTTTCAGGTGAGTTAAGACTTGGTATAATCGCCAGTCGAGCAGCTAATAGTTGTGGAAAAAGAAAAATGGCAGACTGGCAGGAAATTACAGGTGGTGTTACAGCTCCTAGAGGGTATCAAGCGGCAGGAATCACCGCCGGCTTGAAACCTTCGGGATTGCCCGATTTAGCATTGATATGGTCAGATGTGGAAGCGATCGCAGCTGGTGTATTTACCACTAGCCAAGTTAAAGCCGCCTGTGTAGATTATTGTCGCCAACGCTTGCAAGCCAAACATAGCGCTCGAGCAATTCTCTGTAATGCTGGTCAAGCAAACGCTGCTACAGGCAAACAGGGTGTACGTGATGCTGAAGAAAGCGCCCAACTATTAGCTACTGAGTTAAATATTTCCCCAGAAACGATTCTCTTGGCATCTACTGGCGTGATTGGTCAACGCATCAAAATGGATGCCTTACGCAGTGGCATTCCCAAGCTAGTAGCAACACTCTCCCCCACAGGCTCAGATGCCGCAGCCGGGGCAATTATCACCACAGACCTAGTAACAAAATCCATTGCCTTAGAGACAAATATAGGCGATCGCCCCGTGCGTATTGGCGGCATTGCCAAAGGTTCCGGGATGATTCATCCCAACATGGCCACTATGCTGGCATTTGTCACCTGTGATGCGGCAGTTTCATCCACCTTATGGCAACAAATGCTATCAAGGGCAGCCGATAGAAGTTTCAATTCCATTACCGTTGATGGTGATACCAGCACCAACGACAGCTTAATTGCTCTAGCAAACGGTCAATCCCGCACCCCAGCAATTACAGAAATGGGTGCAGAAGCCGAAAAATTAGAAGCAATGTTAACAGCAGTTTGCCAGCATTTAGCAAAAGCGATCGCTCGTGATGGCGAAGGTGCAACCTGCTTAATTGAAGTGCAAGTGACTGGGGCCCATGATGAACTTGCAGCCCGGCAAATAGCCAAAACTATTGCCGGTTCATCCTTAGTTAAATCGGCTATCTTTGGACGTGACCCCAACTGGGGACGTATCGCCGCCGCTGCCGGACGTGCAGGTGTGCCCTTTGAACAAGACAACCTGCAAATTAAGCTAGGGGATTTCTTAATGTTGGAGAATGGTCAACCCCAGCCTTACGACCGTGCGGCTGCTAGTGCTTATTTGCAGCAAGTAGCAGCAGATTCCTCTCTACCTAAAGATTTTATTGCTACCAATAATAGTAATGATTTGTCTGTTGATAGAAGCACTATTAAAGCTCAACGGGTAGATAATCCAGTCATCATTGCAGTTAGGGTTGGCAATGGTAATGGTTCTGGTAAAGCTTGGGGTTGCGACCTAAGTTATGACTACGTGAAAATTAACGCGGAGTACACGACTTAAGGGTATCGAACCACAGAGGAGCAGAGAGAGCAGAGAGGAAATCGGTGCAACGAATATCTGTAGTTGGGACTAGTGGTTCTGGTAAAACCACTTTGGCGAGGCAAATTTCCCAATGTCTCGCTATTCCTCATCTAGAACTTGATTATCTGCACTGGGAACCTAATTGGGTAGAAGTACCTGATGAAGTTTTCCGAAATAGAGTTTCTCAGGCGCTATCAGGCAATAGCTGGGTAGTAGATGGTAATTACAGCATCGTGCGTGATATCGTTTGGGCAAGGGCTGACACGGTTATTTGGCTAGATTATTCTTGGCCAGTGGTAATGAGTCGTATATTGTGGCGCACATTTTCGCGGGTAGTGACACAACAAGAGGTCTGCAACGGTAACCGCGAGACATGGCAAAAATCGTTCTTTAGCAGCGATTCTATTTTGTTATGGGCGCTGCAAACTTACAGTAAAAACCGCAGGAGATATCCATTGTTATTTCAAGCAGCTGAATATGCCCATTTAAAAATTGTGCAGCTGCGATCGCCCACAGCTGCACAATCTTGGTTATCAAGTTTACATTAAAATTCTTAATTGCGGCTATCTGTGAATCTAGAGGAGAATCATCCTCTTGCTTCTTGTTGAAGGTTTCAAAGCCTCTTTGCTGGCAGGGGGGAGGTTATTTGTCGAATTCACGTAATTTTAGGCTTTCCACCTTAGTGCCTTAGTGGCTTTGTGGTTTAAAAGTCATTTGTTTAACCACTAAGACACTAAGACACCAAGAACAACACATTTAAAAAGTCCTGTTTACTACTCCTGGCTGTTGAGAATTTTGGGGACTTTGAAAAATTCGTTTTCTTGTTCAGGCGCACTATTGAGGATGGCTTCTCGCTCAGGATATGGTTGCAATTTATCTTCTCGCGTCACATTGCTGACATCAATTGCCCGTGTTGTTGGTGGCACATCACTAACATCTACTGCATTTAACTGTTCGATGTAATCCAGAATGCTTCCCAGTTGAGTAGTAAATTGCTCTTCCTCTTCTGGTGTCAATTCTAAACGAGCAAGAAGGGCTACTTTGCGAACTTGTTCACGATCAATCATGGTTTGTTAGTTATCAGTTATCAGTAGTCAGTTATCAGTAAATACTGATAACTGACTACTGGTTAAAAGAATACGTCAATTTGCATACGTCCAGTAGTTTTTAGCCAATTTTGGGCTTCAATGTAGTTATTGGGAGCCATGCGAATAGCTCTAATCCAATAGTCTGCTGCTTGGTCAAACAAAGCTTCCCCAGCGTCGTTATCTCCAGCTTCTTTGGCTTTTTCGCCCTGGTAATGGTAAATGACAGCGATGTTGTTCAAGGCTTGGGGTAGACGCGGGTTTAACTCGATCGCCTGGTGATACATTTCTAGAGCCTGATCATGATCACCATTACTGGCATAAATTAGCCCCATATTGTAGAAAATGTAGCTGCGATCGTTCGTGTCTTCCTCTAATGTGAGAGCTTCTTCGTAGTAGTCTAAGGCTTCAGCATATTCTCCTTCTGCTTGTGCTGACATGCCATCTCGGTAATAAACAAATGCTTCTTTAGCTTTTTTGTTAGCTGGCAGAATTTTCAGGATGATATCTGCCATCACTGTAAAGGATTTGTCAATAAAGTTATCGTTTTTTTGTGTTCTTGGCATATTGCCTCTATGGTTATGCAGCTATTGGCTGATGCGATTTCTGTGCGGTTGATATTTTTGTCATCAGTCTACTCAATAGCTAATTTAACTGATTTAGGGGACTGGGGAGT